>JAKFYB010000049.1 GCA_021731085.1 Dehalococcoidia bacterium | reverse complement strand
GCGGGGCGAGGCAAACGGCGAACTGCAGACGAGGCAGTCGCCATGAACGCTCTGCTCCGAACCGCAAGTCGTGCACATCATGGGCGCCTCCAGTCACTGTGACCAACGGTAGACAGCCCACGTAACAGGCACGTTGCCCGCGGATTAAGTTCGCGGGCAACGGCCACTGCAGGTGCGGCGCGTCAGGATTTCAGGCCGGCGGCCTTCATCGAGGCTTCCATGCCCTTGACCCAGAAGTCGGCGGTGGGGGTGAAGGCGGCCCATGACTTGCCCAGCTCCAGCGCGGCGTCCGAGGTGGCCTGGTTTGCTTTCGCGAACCCCTCGGAGAAGGTGCGCGCCTCGGTGCCCCCGGAGACTGCCTCCTGGTACACCATCTGGGCGAAAGCAAACGCGCGCGTCTGGCCGGTGACAGCTGCCTCGGTGAGCGCGGCCGTCGACGCCGTCAGCAGATGATCGGGGTCAGCGGCGATCTTGCCGGCGAGCTTGAACGCCTCCTTCTGTGCCGCGACGACTTCCTCGGTGAACTGTTTCGAGAGCTTCACGCCCCGGTCGCTGGCGCTGCTGACGGCAGCGGCGAGTTCGTCATACGAGTGGCTGAGTGCGGAGATGTACTGCTGAAGGGATTCGCTGGCGGGCATGACCTGACTCCGATCCTTGTCTCTGGCGATAGATGCATTCTGCACTTATGGACTCGCTCTTGTCAACTGGATGCTTATAGCTGCATACTGCACGTAGTGGCGTTGTCCAGAACGAACGGACGGACATGACCGAACCCAGTCAAACCTCACCGGGCGGTGGCGCGAGGCTCCACGGTGAGCTCCTCACCACGAGCCTGCTTGCGTTCTTGAAGTCCGCGAATGCCTACGGCTATGAGCTCGCGCAGCGACTGACCGAGGCCGGCCTTCCGCCGTTCGACAGTGCTGCCGTGTACCGCACGCTTCGTCAGCTCGAGGCATCCGGGTTGGTCTCGTCCTTCTGGGACACCAGCGAGAGCGGGCCCGCGCGGCGGATGTACAGCCTCACCGCTGCGGGCACCCTGTTCCTGCAATCGTGGGCTGGCGTGATGGAGAGCTACATCCAGGTCTTGAATGGCGCACTCGGACCGTTCGTGACGCCGGTGCCTACGGCGTCCGCCGATGTCGCGCCGAAGGACGGCGCGACAGGGCCTCGGAAGCGCGCGCGGCGTGAGCGGTAGCTAGCGGTAGGTTGAGCCCGCTGTCACGTGTTCGACGGGGATGTCGAACGCACGTCCAGCCTCGTCGGGTACATCCAGACCCAGCCAGTGCGAAATGCCGAGGGGCAACGTGCAGAGTATGACTCGCGCGTGTGCGCCTGGGTTCGCGCCAATCTCGTCGTCGATGGCCTGCAGCGGTGACGAGTCGCCCACCACTGTCCGGTGCACGTTGATGCCGTGCTTGCGGAGCACCGCCTGTGCGTGCTCCGCCTTGCGTGACGCGATCTCGTTCGCGCTGCCGGCCTCCCAGACCAGGAGGTGCGCAGGATCGGTCGCGGGAATGAGCAGCGTGAATAGCGCCGCCGGGTCATCCCGTGCGGCCTGCGCGAGACGCGCTGCGAGCTCGGCGCTGTCCGCTGTTTGATGCGCGACGACGAGATAGCCAACCACGATGCCCCCTGTCGGCTCGGCGACGCTTCACGCCGAGCTGATACCGCGCCCCTAGGCGGCGCCGCGTGCCTTCATGCGATCGGCGCGTACGCGGACGTAGGAACCGGGCGCGCTCTCGATGGGTGCGAGTGCCCCGCCTCCGACCTCGCGCGCCGGAAGCCGCTTGCCCGAGCGGCGCGAGAGCCACGCGTGCCAGTCCGGCCACCATGACCCCGGGTGCTCGGTCGCGTCCGTCAGCCACTCATCGGCGTCGGCGTACCCCTGGATGCGCTCGTTGGTCCAGTGCCGGTACTTCGCCGCCGACGGCGGGTTCACGACGCCCGCGATGTGCCCCGAGCCGGCGAGCATGAATCGGACGGGGCCGGCAAAAGAATGCGTGCCCTTGAAGACAGAATGGTAGGGCGCGATGTGGTCGTCCTGCGCGGCCTGCAGGTAGATGGGCGTCTTGATCTTGCGGAGGTCGATCGGCACGCCTCGGACGGTGAGGGCTTCCGGCACAACCAACTGGTTGTCGAGGTACATGTTGCGAAGGTAGTAGGAGTGAACCGGCGCGGGAATCCTCGTGGCGTCCGAGTTCCAGTAAAGGAGGTCAAACGGCATCGGCTCGCGTCCGAGCAGGTAGTTGTTCACGAAGAACGACCAGATCAGGTCGTTCGACCTCAACATGTTGAACGCGGAGGCCATCGCCGCGCCATCGAGTAGCCCGTTGTGTTCACGCATGCGCCGCTCGAGGGCCGCCACCTTGGTCTCGTCGAGGTAGACGCCGAGCTCGCCTGGCTCGGAGAAGTCGACCTGAGTCGCAAGGAGTGTGCAGGCAGCAACGCGGTCATCGCCCGTCGCGGCCATGTACGCGAGAGCCGTTGCCATGAGCGTGCCGCCGATGCAATAGCCCACGACGGATGCCTTGCGCTCACCGGTGGCCGCCTCGATCGCATCGAGAGCCGCGAGCGGTCCCTCGATCACGTAGTCCTCGTACTTCTTGTAGCTGATCTCCGGACCGGGGTTCACCCACGAGAGGACGAACACGGTGTACCCCTGGTCGACGCACCAGCGCACGAGCGAGTTCTCCGGACGCAGGTCGAGGATGTAGTACTTGTTGATCCACGGCGGCACGATCAGCAACGGACGGCGGTAGACGGTATCGGTGGTGGGCGCGTACTGGATCAGCTGCATCAGGTCGTTCTGATACACAACGTGGCCTTCGGTTACCGCGACGTTCCGGCCGATCTCGAATGCGTCGAGGTCCGTCATCTTGACGACCAGGTCGCCATCGCCGCGCTCGAGGTCATCGATGAGGTTGTCCAGGCCGTTGACGAGGTTCTCGCCCT
Source organism: Dehalococcoidia bacterium (assembly GCA_021731085.1). GTDB lineage: Bacteria > Chloroflexota > Dehalococcoidia > DSTF01 > JACRBR01 > JACRBR01. Next base: position 823 of record JAKFYB010000049.1, on the reverse strand, counting down.
TGCTCGACAAGGTCTCTCGGAGGACCTCGGGGTTCGTGAGGATGAAGTTTGACGGCGCGAGCGCGTCGACGAACTGCTTCGTGTAGAACCGGACGGTCTGTGCCGTCTTTGCCTCAACGCCCGGCATGTCGCGCATTTCGCGGTCGATGAAGTCGCTCGCCAGCAGGTACGAACCTTTGATGAAGTTGAATACCGGGTGCTGCTCCCACGCCGGATCGCGGAATCGCCGGTCAGCACGCACCGGAGGTGCGGCCGCTCCCGCTGACGCTCCAGTGGCATCGGCCACGAGCGTTCCGTAGAAGTTGAGTACCTGTTCGCCGAGGCGAATCTGCCGCTGGACGTTCTCGACGGGGTCCGAGAAGAGGCGCGTCGCTGCCTCCACGAACGCTCTGCCGATGTCAGCGCTGTTTGAGGGGTCTGCCTGCAGCCGCGCGAGTTCGGCGAGGGCCCGCTGGCTGCGCTCGGCGATCCGCGTGAGGTTCTTTGAGATCGTTTCCGCGTCCTCAGGGGTCAGTTCGGATTGGAATGGTTCTTGCACGCCGAGTCTCCTTTCGACAGGTCGTGGATCCAGTTCGCTGGCCCCGTGGCCGCGCGACGATTCAGGCGATGGCGCCGAACGACATCTCAGGCACTTCCTCCGGGACAATCAGTGGTGCATTCGGGGTGGCTATGACCTGGTCGATGGCCGTGCCAAGAGCGACCTCCCTGAGCAGGATCCCGGGGGTGACCTCGATGACTGCGAGGTCGGTCACGACCAGGCTGACGCACCCCGCGGCGGTCAGCGGGTAGTCGCACTGCGCGACCAGCCGCTGACCGCCGTCGC
>JAKFYB010000041.1 GCA_021731085.1 Dehalococcoidia bacterium | reverse complement strand
GCGGTGATGTCGATGTTGCAGATGTCGCCGTCGACGAGCAACGTCGAGTCGGGGATTCCGTGGCAGATGACCTCGTTCAACGATGTGCACAAGGACTTGGGGAACCCCTTGTATCCAAGGGTCGACGGGTAGGCGCCGTGATCGCACAGGAACTCGTGTCCGACACGGTCGAGTTCGTCGGTTGTCACTCCTGGGCGAATCGCTCGTCCGACCGCGGCGAGAGCATCACCCGCGAGCCGGCCAGCAATGCGCATTGCAGCGATGGTCTCCGCATTCTTGACCTCTGGTCCGGTGTACGCGGCGGGCTGGGGCTTGCCGACGTACTCGGGCCGGGAGATGCTCGCCGGAACCGATCTCATCGGGGACATCCGGCCCGGGGTCAGGGGCTCGCGCAGTTGTTGCGGCATTGCGCAAGTCTAGGTCTCGATCGGCCTCGCTATCTTTGGGGTGACGGTCGCGATCAGCGGCCGACGCGAGACGGGAGTGTCATGAGCTGGTATTACTGCCTGGTCCACCAGCGGGTAGAGCCTGAACTCGGCTGCGCGAACGCGGAGCGCCTCGGTCCCTACGACACCGAAGCCGAAGCCGCGAGCGCGTTGGAGACGGCGAAGGCTCGCAGCGAGGCGTTCGATGAGGACGACGACTGACGCCGACCATGCGACAAGAAGAAGGCCCGCACCTCGGTGCGGGCCTTCTTCTTGTCTTGACGACGCAGCGCTTCTAGCGCTTGCGTGCGGGTGCCTTCTTGGCGACCTTGCGCGCGGGTGCCTTCTTGGCAGCGGCCTTGCGGACCGGTGCCTTCTTGGCGGGTGCCTTGCGTGCGGGTGCCTTCTTGGCGACCTTGCGCGCGGGTGCCTTCTTGGCAGCGGCCTTGCGGACCGGTGCCTTCTTGGCAGCGGCCTTGCGGACCGGTGCCTTCTTGACGGCGGCCTTGCGAGCCGGTGCCTTCTTGGCGGGTGCCTTCTTTGCAGCGGCCTTGCGGACCGGTGCCTTCTTGGCGGGTGCCTTCTTTGCAGCGGCCTTGCGGACCGGTGCCTTCTTTGCAACTGCCTTGCGCGGCGCGGCCTTCTTCGCCGGTGCCTTGCGTGTGGTCTTCTTTGCGACCGCCACGTTGCCTCCAGTGTCGTTGTTCTCTGCTCTTCCGCAGAGTTGCGTATTACAACTTTGACAGAGCAAAGTGCATAACGCAAAGGCATTCGCGTCGAAAACGCAATACGTGTCGCCCGTTCGCTGACGTTTACGTTGCATCGTTGTGCAAGTTGACGCGCGAACTTACTCGAGATTGCGTCGACGTTCTCGTTCGCGAATCGCATCCGCGTTCGTTCGGTCGTCGTAATTCCATAGTGATGGCAACGCAATTGCGCTGATGCCGACACCGATGATGCAGAGCACGCCGCCGGTGAAGAACGACATGCGCAACGACGTCAACGACGCAGCGGTGCTGCTGCGCACCTGTCCGAGAAGTGGACCAGCTGAATAACTGAGAAGTTCGATTCCGGCCATGCGTCCGCGCACTTCATCGGGAATCGTCTGGTTCCACATCGTTGTACGGAAGATGCCGCTTGCCATGTCTGCACCGCCGGCGATCGCGAGAAACACCAGAACCAACCACAGTTGCGTCGTCGTTCCGACGAGTCCGATTCCCAATCCCCACACTGCCGCGGAGAACACGATTGCGCGACCGTGACGATGGACACGCTGCGTCCAACCGCTCGTCAACGTAACGACAAGTGACCCGATGGCTCCGGCGGCGTAGAGAAGGCCCAAGGCCCAAGGTGCACCGAGATCCTCCGCAAGGAATGGGAACAAGGCATATGGGAAGGCGAACACCATGGCGATGAGATCTATCGCGTAGGTGCCCATCAGGTCCTTACGGCTCCACGCGTACTGCATCCCATCGGTGATGTGTCGGAGCGTGACTCGTGCCGCGGATTCGCCGTCGACCTTGATGCTTCGGATACGCCATAGCAGCAGGATCGAGGCGAGGAAGGTGGCCACGTCGACGCCGTAGGCGGTGGCAAGTCCTGCGACGCTGATCAGCACGCCGCCTACGGCGGGACCGACGATGCTGCCGAGTTGCCACTTCAGTGCGTTCAGGGATGCGGCCGCCGCGAGCTGATCGTGCGCGACGACTCGCGGAATCATCGCGTCCAGCGATGGACGCTGGAGGCTGTCGGAGATGACGAGCAGCGCACCGATCACATACAACAACCACAGTTGCGGACTCGGTAGCAACGAGTTGAGCAGAAGGACCGCGACGAGTACCGCGGCTGCGACTTCGGTGAGGATGACCACAACGCGGCGGTCGACCGAGTCGGCGAGAGATCCGCCGTAGAGCCCGAAGATGACAAGGGGAACCAGCTCGATGACACCGATGAGTCCGACTGCGAGGAAAGAGCCGGTCAGTTGTGCGACCTGGAACGGAAGTGCGACGTAGGTGATCATCGAGCCGAGGTAGGTAATGACCCCGCTGGCCAGGATCAACCTGAAGTCACGCGACTGCCGTAGGGGGGTGATGTCCAGGCGCATCGATGCGAACCAATGCCGAGCCGGCTGCTCCTCGGGGGCGGTCACCGGCAGATTGTGGCAGGATCGCCGATCGTGACCGACTCCATCTCATCCGACGTCCCCGCCGCCATCGACATCACCACGCTCCGTGTCGGAGTGCTGGGTGGGACCGGTGATCAGGGTCGAGGACTTGCTCGCCGACTGGCGATGGCGGGACTGTCAGTCACCATCGGCTCGCGCGACGCCGCTCGTGCTGCGGAGGTTGCTGACGCGCTCGCCGTCGGGGTCGGCGGATTGTCGAACGGGGACTGCGCCGAGCAGTCTGACGTCGTGATCGTTGCTGTTCCATGGGACGGGCACGAGGCGCTGCTCGAGGCGCTGGCCGGGTCGCTCGCCGGGAAGATCGTCGTCGACTGCGTGAACCCGCTCGGGTTCGACAAGCAGGGCGCATTCGGCCTGGACGTTGCGGACGGCTCAGCTGCGCAGCAGGCCGCGCGCATTCTCGTAGACAGTCGCGTTGTTGCCGCTTTTCATCACATCTCGGCCGTTCTGCTTCTGGACGAGACCGTCGACAGCATCGACACCGACGTGCTCGTCCTTGGCGATGACCGCGAGGCCACCGACATCGTTCAGGCGCTCGCGGATCGAATCCCGGGGATCAGGGGAGTGTTCGGCGGACGACTGCGCAACGCTGGCCAGGTTGAGGCGATGACGGCCAACCTGATCTCCATGAATCGTCGGTACAAAGCCCACGCCGGAGTTCGCATCACCGACGTCTGACTGCGCGTGTGACTTACGCGTACGCGTGCTCCGGTGCGGGGTAGGCGCCTGAGGCAACGTCGGCGCTCCACTGCGTGACCGCGTCGGAGATGACCGTGCGAACGTCGGCGTACTGCTTCACGAACTTGGGCACGCTGGCGGTCAGGCCGACGAGGTCCTGCCACACCAGCACCTGCGCGTCGGTCGAACTGCCCGCGCCGATACCGATCGTCGGGATGGTGAGTACCTCACTCACTCGCGCGGCAAGCTCTGCTGGAACGACTTCCAGGACGATTGCGCAGGCGCCTGCGGCTTCCATCGCCTTTGCATCATGCAAGAGATTCTCGCCCGCTTCGCCGCGGCCTTGCACGCGGTACCCGCCGAGCAGGTTCACCGATTGCGGAGTCAAGCCGAGATGACCGATGACTGGAATTCCAGAGTTCGCCAGAGCCTCGACCTGCGGAAGCATGGGCGCACCGCCTTCGAGCTTCACCGCGTGCGCGCCACCCTCCTT
>JAKFYB010000012.1 GCA_021731085.1 Dehalococcoidia bacterium | reverse complement strand
TGGGCGGTCGGAGGGCGGGGTGTTTGGTCCTTCGCCGAGCATGGCGCCCTTGAGGTCGGCGCCGGCGCAGAAGCCGCGGCCGGCGCCCGTGAGAATGACGGCGCGGACGTCGCGGTCGGTGCGGGCGTCGTCGAGTGCGGCGGCCCACTCACGCAGCATGACGTCGGTGAAGGCGTTCATGCGTTCGGGGCGGTTGAGGGTGATGGTGGCGACGCCTTCGGCTTTTTCGTAGAGGATTTGTTCGGTGTCCATGTCTGGGTGCCTTTCAGGTGAGTTTCGGCTGACAACCTACAACCTCCGCGCCTCAGGCTCACGTTGATCCTAGACGCCGTTGGTTCACAATTCGGATTCGGGCGCACCAGGCTGCGCCCCTAGAGCGCCAACCTCGAGAGGAGCACGCCGTGGAGTTCAAGCAGGTCATCGGCGACAGGCGGTCGATTCGGTTCTTCGATCCGGACCGCGAGGTGCCGCGTGACAAGATCCAGAAGATGCTGGAGGCGGCACGGCTGGCATCCTGCGCCGTCAACGCGCAGTGGGCGCGCGCCGTCGTCGGGTTCCGCGACGACCTCACCGAGGACCAGCTCAACCGCCTGAAGACACCGGTCGCCGGACTGAACACGGAGATGGCGCCCGTACACATCCACTGGTTTCTCGATGCGGGCGTGGTGCAACGGAACGAGGGGCGACCGCTGAAGGAGCTGGTCGATGTTGGCGCGCTGGCGCCGACCCACGGCTGGAGCCACAAGTTTGTCGATGACTTCGTGTATCCGCAGATCCTGAAGCCGATGACAATGGCGGAGAACATCTATCACCGGACGGCGGCGTTCGATGTCGGCGTCGCGGTGTGCCAGGCGCTCCTTACAGGCGTCGATGAGGGTCTGGGCGTTGGGCTCGTGACGCTGAATGGCGGCGTGTTGAAGGAAGTGTTCGGCACGCCGGACGACTGGATCGCGACATCGACGCTGCTCGTCGGGTATCCGGCGGAGTCGGCGGATGGCGGTGGGCAGCGGCCACGGCCGCCGTTCGAGGAGATGTACTTTCTCGGCAAGCACGGCACGCCGTTCCCGCGCGACGAGAAGGTCGTCGCGGAGTTGAAGGCGGCGAACATGATCCAGGAGCAGGCGAAGCCCAACGATCCGAAGCGCATCGCCGAGATCAAGGCGCTGGCTGAGAAGTACGGGCTGCCGATGTAGGCGGTGTAGGTTGTAGGTGGTCGGTTGTAGGTTGTAGAGACGATGGAGCGCGGGCTTTCAGCCCGCGTTTTCGACGAGGGAAGGCCAGCGTGACCGAAGAAATCATCGAGCTACGGCCGATGCTTGAGTACGAGAGCGTACGGATGTGGTTGGATGGGCTGCGGCAGCATTGGGGCGGCGATCCGGCGGCGGATGATCCGGAGCGGCTGCCGATCCTCGAGGCGTTCTGCCGGCACGCCAACGTCGATCCGGACGGGATCATCAAAGGCACGACGATGGTGAAGGACGGCGAGAATCGCATCCGCATCAAGGGGCGTGAGAAGTACGCCGCGCTGATAGATGAGTTCCAGGCGTCGGTCGAGGGCTCGCGCTTCAAGAAGGCGAAGTGGGGCAATACCGTGCGCAGCTTCCTGATTCATAACGGTGTGCTGCTGGCGCAGGGTATGGAGCGCTAGCTCACACGCACGCAAGGACGCCGAGGCAGCGCTCGACGGCGTCTTGTAGTTCCAGAGGCTGGAAGGGCTTGGGGAAGATGTCGTCGGGGTCGCAGCCGTCGAGTTCTTCGGCGTAGACGTTGCCGGTGATGAGGATGACGCTCGGCGGGTTCGGGTTCGTCTTGAGCGCGCGGCAGACGTCTACACCGCTGAGGCGCGGGAGGCCGACATCGACGACGGCGACATCCGGCTGTTCGCGCCAGGCGATGTCCAGTGCATCGGGTCCGTTCGCTGCTTCGACGATGCGCGCGCCGATGGGTTCGAGTGACGAGCGCAGGAGCGAGCGCATGACGGGCTCGTCGTCGACGATGAGGATAGTTGGTGTGCGGATCATCATGGGCTTCTGCTGTTTCTGAGAAGGCGCCACGCCGGATCCTTCCGTGCGTGGCGCCCCTCTGTGTTACTTGCTGGCGGGTAGTGCGACCGTGAGCCGGACATCCTTGAGGATGTTGCGCGCTGCGTCCGACTGGCCGATATCGATGCAGTCGCAGTAGGCGGCGAAAATCGATCGGTCCAGCAGGCGCAGGCCCTGCTCGTTCAGTTCGTCGAAGTGATCCCTCCGCAACCGGAGCAGCCTTCGCAGGCGGCTGAGGTACCCGTCGCGAAGCTGGTCCGGCTTCGCGTGGGCAATCTCATCGATGGCGGCTCGCAGATCCTTCATGGGCTGCTTCTCGCGAGATGCTTGTGTGTTTGCCATCGTCATCTATCCGACCGCCTCCATGCCCTGGCCCGCGTCCTCTGACGACTTCAAGTCCGGGCCGCTCTCCAGGCCGACGATGCCCTTGCGGATGGCGTAGCGGATGAGGTCGGTGCGGTTCTGGGCGTGGAGCTTCGACATGATGTGCGCCTTGTGCGCCTCTACCGTCTTGACGGAGATGAACAACTCCTGGGCGATCTTCTGGTTGCTGTAGCCCTCGGCGATGAGCTGGAGCACTTCGCGTTCGCGGCTGGTGAGGAGGTCGTAGCCCGTCTTGGACTCCGGCTTCTTGGCCTGCCAGAGGTAGTCCTGGACGGCATCGCCTTCGCTGATGGCGCTGCTGAAGTAGGTGTTGCCGCGGTGGACAGTCTGGATGCCCAAGAGGAGCTCCTGCACGTCAGACTTCTTGACGACGTAGCCGCTGGCACCAGCACGGAGGGCGGCGAGAATCTGCTCGTCTTCCATGTAGCCAGTGAGGATCAGTATCTTAGCCTTCGGCACGCGGCGGCGAATCTGTCGTGTCGCCTCGAGGCCGTTGAGGCCGGGCATCACCATGTCCATCAGGACGACGTCGGGGTGCAATCGCTCGCAGGCTTCGAGAGCCTCACGGCCATTGCCGGCGTCGCCGACCACTTCGACCTCGCTCTGATTCTCGAGGAGCATCTTGAGGGCCTGCCGGAGCACGGCGTGGTCATCGACGATGAGTACTTTGATGCGGCTGGCAAACTGGCGCGGGGCCATTGCTGAAACCATGATTGAGTCCTCCATAACTGCTTGCGTCCCTCCAAGGGAAGGGCCTGAATCCATTCAACACCGCTCATCGGGGAGTTCCCTTAAGGGTGGCCCCTAAGGGTATTCCTTATGATCAGTTTGTCAACTAGTTGGCGCGCTGTGCACCTCCTGTTGTCCGGAGGCCTGAGCCGATTTGGCCGAGAGATGCGGCCTCGCGCGTCATTCCTTCTCGGCTCGCCCCATCGAGGCTCGCCGGGTAGTCGCGAGTTTCGCCGCAGCGCTTGCAGCGGCCATGGACGACGTCTTCGTCTGGCGTGGCCAGCACCCAGTAGTGCGTGCAAACTGCGGTCCCTACGTTCGACATACTCAACCTCCTTGAACGTGGGGGAGTATGCACCGAGGGGATCACCCGTAGGCATAGGGGAAATCCCTCGAAAACCGTAGGGGAGTTCCCCTAGTTTCCTTAGGGCCGATAGGGATCGCAGATTCGGATCAGCTTCGGAGTGGGCGTTGATGGGGTGGTGAGTGCGGGGCGGCTGAGTAGGGCTTACGGGGTCGGTTCGCCCGTCTTAGGAGCATCTTCTGGATCGCCTTGGGGCCCGGCGATCCCCACGAGCTGCCGCGCCTCTTCGAGGTCGCGCTGGAGCACCCAGACCTCGAACAAATCGCCCATGCGCAAGTAGGCAGTCACGCTGACGTTGCGGACGAGGGCGTGGATGCCCCACTGCTCGAGGATGTTCTTCCAGAGAAGCGCCTCACCTTCACCTTCGGGGCGACCGAGGAGCACAGGGTCGTCAGGGCCAGGGTTGGCCTTCTTCAGGAGGAAGAGTTCGCGGAGACGACGGACAGCGTCCATGTGGACAGCGTAGCGGTTTGGGGGGAGGGTTCTGGCG
>JAKFYB010000042.1 GCA_021731085.1 Dehalococcoidia bacterium | reverse complement strand
CAGGACCGCGCAGATCGCGACCTCGAAGGCGTTGAGCCCTGAGACCACCATGGTCTCCCCGACCGGATCTCCCGCCGCGGCGCGGGCGACCACCGATCCGATAAGCCCCGCCGCCAGATAGGGCGCGATGTTCGCCAAAACCGTAGCGCGGGCTTTCAGCCCCCGTGGTTGTCAGGGCACTGTGCTGCATGGCCAGCGCTACAGGTCCCCGGGCAAGTCATCCTGAGCCGCGCGAAGAATCTGGTGTGATTGTCGCCGTCGCCTCATGCGCCAGCGCTGTGACTAGTAGAACACGTCACTCTGGGCCGGGCGAAGAATCTCGCTCGGCTGGCTACGCGGACACGTTTGTTAGCACCGAATCCCCGTCGATCGAGGCCTAACCCCTAGTCCCTAACACCTGGAACCTAAGTTGCCGCCCTCAAGCCAGATTCGATACAATGCCATCGGTGGTCACAGGCTCGGCAACTCTGGTGCGGCCTTGAGGGCCGCACGTTTTTGTCTCCGAGGAGTCCGACATTGAGCTTTGCCGACAAGACCCTGACATGCCGCGACTGCAAGCAGGCCTTCACGTTCACCGCCGGTGAGCAGGAGTTCTACGCCAACAAGGGCCTCGTCAACGAGCCCGTCCGCTGCTCGTCCTGTCGCTCCAACCGCAAAACCACCCGCACCAACGAGCCCGACGAAGGCTACGTCCGCTACGGCGTATTCGCCAGCTTCGGTGGTCGTACCCCCCGCCAGATGCACCCCGCCACCTGCGCTGAGTGCGGCATGATGACCGAAGTGCCATTCCAGCCGCGCGGCGACCGTCCCGTCTACTGCAGCAACTGCTACTCCAAGGTCCGACCCCCCACCGACGACCCCACAAACACCGAACGCGCCAGCTAATCCTGTCGCAACATAACTGGACTGAAGGGGCGAGTCGCTGACTCGCCCTTATTGCATCCACGGTCCGTCCTCAGCACTCAGTCGTCGCGCCGCCACGTCATTCCGAGCCGCAGCGAAGAATCTACGCCGGGGGCCGCGACTGCCCCATACGACAGCGCCAGTAGATGATGGTGTAGGGGCGCTGCTTGCCGCGCCCTCGTCGAGCAGGTCTGCTGCAGCACGCGATGGCGCAACCTCGAGTGCGGCACACCACACCTGTACCCGCGGAGCTTCAGCTCCGCCGCGATGCCCGAGATGCTGAGCCGCCGGGCTCGCCTACGCGGCGTCCGTCGCCTGATGGTTCGACATCCGCCACAGCGTCGCCAACCCCACCACGCCCATCACCGCCGAAGCAAACAGAATTCCGATCTTCGCCTCGCTCACCAACGCCGCATCCTCAAACGCCAGGTTCGCGATGAAGATCGACACCGTAAACCCGATCCCCGCAATCAACCCTGCCCCAAACACATGCCCGAAGTGCACCCCCGCGGGCAGCGTAGCCATCCCCAACCGTACAGCCACCCACGAGAACACAAAGATCCCCACCGGCTTCCCGACCACTAACCCCAACACCACGCCCAGAGTCACGCGCGATCCCAGGGCGTCCCCGACAGCGCCTCCGCCCAGGTACACCCCTGCATTTGCCAGCGCGAAGATCGGCACGATCACAAAGCTCGTCCACGGATGCAGCGCGTGCTCCAGCCGATCCAGCACAGGCTGACTCTCCCGCGCCAGTTCCTCCAAATCGCGAAGAGCCGCGTTACGCACGTCAGCCCCCGCCTCACCCATATCCTCGGCCGCTTCCGCCTCGGCGACGAGAGGCAGCGCGGACTCGGACAACTCCTGCTTCCCGAAGAACGGCGTGATTGGCGTGATAAGCCCCAACGCCACACCCGCGATCGTCGCGTGAACGCCGGACTCATACACCGCCACCCACGTAACCACTGCGATCGCCACGTACACGATCGCGTCGCGAATCCCGGCGCGTCCCATGAGGTACATCAGGCCGAGTAACGCACCCGCCAAAGCAAGCCATGCCAGATCGAGATCATCGGTGTAGAACACTGCGATCACCGCGATCGCGCCAAGGTCGTCCGCGATCGCCAGCGCCAGCAGAAACACCTTCAGCGCGAGCGGTGCGCGACGTCCGACAAGCGCCAGCACGCCCACCGCAAAGGCGATGTCCGTCGCCATCGGAATGCCCCAGCCGTCCTGCCCGTCCGTGCCCGCGTTAAAGGCGAGATAGATCGCCGCCGGCACGATCATGCCGCCCAGCGCCGCCGCTACCGGCAGCGCCGCCTTGCGAGGATCGGCCAACTCGCCTCGCATGACCTCGCGCTTGATCTCCAGCCCGACGACGAAAAAGAAGATCGCCATCAGGCCGTCGTTCACCCAGTGGGCAAGAGAGAGATCGAGAACGAGAAAATCAACGTCGATCGAGATGTGTGTGGACCAGAAGTCCTCGTACGACGACCCGGGCAGGTTCGCCCAGATCATCGCCGCCAGCGCAGCGACGAGCAGCAGGACACCGCCCAGGGCCTCTGTATCGAGGAATTCCTCCAGAGGCTTAACCAGCCGCTTCGGCAGCGGATCATTGGAAATCGACGTGGAGCGGTGCGATGTCACCGGCGCGCCCCTTCTAAATCCCGTACCTGCGCGGACACCTGATCTTACCAGCCCTCACTCTCTTGAAGAGTTCGGCCGTCACGAATCAGCGTAGTACCCTTAGCAAGACCAGCGCGCAGCAGGAGGGCGACAATGGCAACAGAGGAGACGAAGTACGACGTCATCATCGTCGGCGGCGGCATTGGCGGCGGCGCCCTCGCCACCGTCCTCGCCCGCGCCGGCAAATCCGTTCTCGCTATCGAGAAGTCCACGGCCTACCGCGACCGCGTCCGCGGCGAATGGATCGCCATGTGGGGCGTCGAAGAACTCAAGACTCTCGGCCTCTACGACGATTTCATCGCCGCCGGCGGCCACCACCTCACGCGCCACATCAACTACAGCGACGAGCACACGCAAGAAGAGTCAGAAGCGGCCGAGATCCCGCTCGGCGCGATGACGCCCGGCGTGCCCGGCCCGATGACGATCGGCCACCCCGCGTCATGCAACTTGCTGAACGAACTCGCGCAGAAAGCCGGCGCCACCGTCCTCCGCGGCGTCGACGACGTGAAGGTCAACGTCGGCGAATCACCGTCCGTCTCCTACCTCCACGATGGTTCCTGGCACGACGCCTCCGCGCGCATCATCGTCGGTGCCGACGGCCGCGGTTCCGCAGTCCGCAAGGCGCTCGGCATCGAACTGCACATCGACGAGCAGCACCACCTCTTCTCCGGCATGCTCGTCGAAAACGCGACCGGCTTCCCCGACGACCTGCAGGTGACCGGCAGCGAGAACGACGTCCACTTCCTCGTCTTCCCGCAGGGCAACGGCCGCGCCCGTCTCTACCTCGGCTACCCCAGCGACCAGGCAAAGCGCCTCGCCGGCGACGGTGGTCCCCAGGCCTTCCTCGACGCCTTCAAGCTCAAGTCGCTCCCCTACAGCGACGCCATCGTGAACAGCACCCCTGCCGGCCCGTGCAACTCCTACCCCAACCAGGACGCCTGGACCGACAAGCCCTACGCGCAGGGCGGTGTCCTCATCGGCGACGCCGCCGGCTACAACGACCCCATCATCGGCCAGGGTCTCAGCATCACCTACCGCGACGTCCGCATCGTCCGCGACATCCTTCTCGCCAACGACCACTGGACCAACCCCGATATCTTCGCCCCCTACGCCGAAGAACGCGCCGAACGCATGCGCAAACTCCGCTTCGCCGCCAAAATGCAGTCCATCTACCACAACGAGTTCGGCGCAGAAGCCACCGCCCGCCGCAAACGCGCCTCCGATCGCCGCACGGAAGACCCGACGTTGCAGTTGCCGTTAATTGCGACGCTCATCGGCCCAGACAAGGTTCCAGCCCCGCTGTTCGATGACAGCGTCCTCGAAAAACTGTTTGGAACCCCGGCGATTGAAGAATTCACTTCGGGAGCTCACCTATGACTCATTCTATGTCGGGATACGGGGCGCTGCTGAACGATTGTTGCCGCATCATAGCCATGTGTGAGGCCAGGACCGGGGTGTCCTACGTGGGATCAGGATTCTTCCCGATACCGGACGTTGATCGATTGCTCTTGTCCCAGTCGAAGGCGACGTTGGTGGAGCTAGAGGCTCTCCTGTCGAAAGTTAAGCCGCCTCCCGAAATGAAGCGGATGCATGGCCATCTTGAGAAGTCCGTTCGAGGAATAATCCTTGCGCTAGGAGCATTGGAGCACGGCGGAACCAACAAGGCGGCCGGGTACTTGGCGCTTGCCGAAGACCAGATGAAGAGAGCTACAAACGCGGTTTGGGACGCACTTGGTAGGGCGCCTACCTTGCTCGTCGACCTAAATCTAGACGAGGACGCCCTAGGCCGATTCGTTGGTGTGGTCTCTTCAACTCCCGCTGAGCCGTCGTTGACGTGTTCGGATGCGGATCTGAGATCGATCCCGGCTGGAAGTCTTGCACGCGATGCGGGCATGCTCTGGATCTCGCGAAGCGCTAAGCGACTAAACCGGCTCCAACCGCCGCCCCGCACCTTCCCCAACCACCGCCTCAACAACAATCAAATCCC
>JAKFYB010000045.1 GCA_021731085.1 Dehalococcoidia bacterium | reverse complement strand
AGTCGCCGCGGGTGCGTTCGAGGATGCCGCGGACGTTGTCAGTGGTGCGGCGGAGGCCGCCCGTCATAGCGTCGGGGTAGTCGACGGTGACCATGACGGCGTACATCTCATCCATTGCGGTGAGCCATTGCTCGCATTTGTCGATGTCGCCGGTGCGTAGCGTGTCGAGCAGATGACGACGGAGTTCGCCGATCGCTTCGCCCATACCGTTGAGGTAGGCGGCGTTCTCGACGTCGAGGTCTGCGGGCGTAGGGAGTTCTGCGCCTTCGATCATCGCGAGCGTGATGGCGGCTTCGGCGTACTCCTTCTGGCCGTCATGGACGAAGCCGGCGAAGTAGATGTCGGGATGGTCGCGGAGGCTGTCCTTGGCTGTCTTGAGTTGCGCTCCTGCTTTGGCCGTCATCTCGCGTGCCTTGTCGAACTCATCCCTGTGGACGGCGCGAATGGCGTTTGCGGAGAGGCGCGTCGCCTCGCGGCAGAGCGGGAGCGCAGTTTCGCGGGCCGCGTTCTTCGAGGCGAAGCGCGCGCGGACGCCTTCCATGATGTCGTCTAGCTGTGCGGCTACGTCTGGCATGGGTGGAGTTTACAGGGTTTGCGTCAGGGTCTGTTCCGCTAACTGCCAAACGGCAGGTGCACGGCTCACGCGATCGCTTGATGCTCGTGCGCCACGAGGCGACCCGCTGAAGCGACGACTGAGGGAGCTGAAGCGGGAAATATCGGCTTGACACAACTGCCTGATTCCCCTACATTGTAGCCATGAGCGGATTCCTCACAGGCATGTTTCGCAGAGGCATGGGACGATGGATGCCCGGATGGGGCAGTTCCAAGCCTGAGGTTGAGCAATCTCTCCCTGAGGCCGAGCTACCAGCCGCCGAACGTAAAGAGGCTTTGAAGCGCCTCAAGCAATCACTCGAAGAAGATAACGATGAATAGCGAACCGAAGCGCAAGGGCCACACTCCACTACTCACGGACATACTCCGCGATGAGAAGGACGCCCGTGCATACCTTGAGGGGAAGCGATGGCCCAACGGTCTCGTATGCGCCTTCGGTGACTGTGGCTCAACGGAGATCACGCGGTTCGAGGTGAAGGCCAGCGTTCGCAAGAATGGCCGACACGTCCCCGCTCGTTCGCTCTACAAGTGCAACGCTTGCAAGCGGCAGTTCAGCGTCACGAAGGGCACCATCTTCGAGGATTCCAAGATTCCCCTACGGACGTGGCTCATAGTCGCCCAGCGCATGTGCGTGTCCAAGAAGTCTGTCAGCGCGTTGCAGATAAGCCGTGAGTTCGGCGTCACGTACGAGAGTGCCTGGTTCATGTGCCACCGCATCCGCTGGGCGATGACGGACAAGAACCCCACCAAGCTGTCCGGCACCATCGAGGCGGATGAGACGTACATCGGCGGGAAGCCACGCGGACACCGCAAGCACCGCGCAGCCAAGATGAACATGAGCGAGCGCATAACAGAAGCATGGGCCAAGAAAACACCCGTGTTCGGGATAATCGAACGCGGTGGACGTGTCCGTGCGCGTGTCATGCCCAAGGTCAGCCAGAAGGAAATCGAGCGCACGATGTTCCACAACATCGACCGCGCAGCCTCGCGGCTCATGACGGACGAACACGCGATCTACAAGAAGATAGGGGACATGCTCCCGCATGACGTGATCCGCCACAACAGCGAATACGTGCGCGGGGAAGTCAACACACAGAACATCGAATCGTTTTGGGCGGTGTTGAAGCGCGGCCTCGTCGGGACGTACCACCACGTTGACGCGGGTTATCTGGCGCAGTACGTGGCCGAGTACGAGTTTCGCCACAACACCCGCCACATAACCGATGCGGAGCGGTTCAGTGCTTTGATGGGCCAGATCGAGGGGCGCGTTGACTGGTACGTGGGGAAGCAGGCTTCTTCTTCGGAGCCGGACTAGCCTTCGGCATCGGGCCAGCGTCTATCAGCCGTTGCAGGACTTCGTTGAAGTCTCTGCCGGAAAGGTCTAGGGGCTTCTCATGGGTCTTGGGCGGGTTCGATTTAGCAGTCATCGCAAGCCAGTGCTAACGCGTTACATAATTGACTGTTGCGGTCGCGTCTCAGATGCTATTCTGCCCTCAGAAAAGCCAGAAGCCCCCACAAGAGTGCTGCTTGTGAAGGCTTCCGTAATCGGTGTTCCGATAGGACATCGTACCGGCGGAAGCTAAGAATCGCAAGGTCGCCTCTCATGTGGAGCGCGGCCTTTTCTTATTACCTCGCCAGCTAATCGAATCTAATCTTGGGTTCGTGATCTCTGGAAATTAATCGAGCGATGGGGGGCCTGGTTATCAGGCAAGACCCCCCAAAGCTCAGGGAACGGCAATGTTGATCACCACGATCTTCGGAGCCATGCGGGGATACTTGAGGCATGCGAAGCTGCCTCTGTTGTGTCGTCCGCGTGGTCAAATACGGTAGCCCGAATGGGCCTGCTCCCCCACGATGGAACACTTGTGCGGAGAGTCACGAACATATGTTCGAACAAGTGTTCTACTACCTTACGATAGTACGTCACGCGCCGAGCGTGTGGCAAGGAGTATGACAATGCCAAAGACGAGCCCGTGGCACTCGATCAAGTCGGGTGTCCACCACAACAACACGAGCTGCAACACCGGCAACAACATCGAGAGGGAGAACCGCCGCGAGGGTACAGGCGGGAAGCCCCTCTGCAATGAGTGCGCCAACCTGAGGTAGCTCTAACGCCGGTCGGTACCACTGTGGAACGTGAGTTCCCAGCACGGGCCGACCGGCTCCCCATCTTCGATGCGCCAGATGCGCCGCAGATCGTTCACCGGCAGAGCATGTTGGAGAGCAACCGCGAGAGCGCGGAATCCCTCTGATCGCTCACCATGAAATCGCACGGCAGGGAGCGGGAAGGCGTGACCTGGGCCACCCTCGCAGGACTCAAACGTTTCGACATTGGCCGTGCGTAACACCGTCACAGCGGAGCGGATGCCGTCGTCGATCTCCGCGAGCGCGTCACCCTTCTGTTTCGTCGCCATGCCGCCATCGTACCGCCCGTTGTCAAGACGCGTCCGTAGGTGAACTTCCGAATGTACACCATGCAGGGGTATGATCGCGCCCAAGGGGGAGCTTGTCGTGGTGTCTCGAACCGTCGTCCTCAGGATTGGTGCTGCTGTCGCGGCGCTGATCCTTCTTGCGTGGATGATTCCCATTTGGAGGGAGGGCGGCCCCCGCCCGGCTATCATTTTCGCGGTTGTTTCATTGACCGCACTCGGAATCACATTGATTGCGACAGAATGGCTCGTTAAGTGGCTGAATAGGGAATGATTGCGCCCCCAGAGTTTCGCAATAGGCTACTAATAGGCCGTTGCGAAACTCAGGTCAGGGCTTAGGGGCCACTCCGCCTGTCGCGCAAATAGCGGCGGATGGTGGGGGAAAGCCACAGGGCCAAGCCGACGACTAAGGCCAGTATTAGACTCAGTGCGACTGCGCCGACAGCGTTCCCATGCACGATGCACCAGCCGATTGCATAGGCTAGGGATACACACAGGCCAATGATTAGCGGGATCTCATTGCGATCAGGCCGACGGAATATCATGCTTTAAGTATCGGCCAAAAGCCCCCTATTCGGGGGCTTCGTCGTAAACTACGTTCGCAATGCACGATCATCATCGCGGGGAAGTAGCAGTTGTGTCAAACCGACATTTCCCGCTGAAGCTCCGGCGCTACGGTACGCCCGCCCCTACGACGTGGCGTGCTTCGTCCGTTGACCGTCCTGCAGCGAGCCGATGGTTTCGGCGCTGCGGTTGTAGATATCGGGGACGGGCCAGCCGTTGATGCCAGCGTAGGTGTAGATCTGGCTGCGGTGGTGTATGTCATGCTCGACCATCATCATCAGGACGCGCCAGCCGGAGAGTTCGCCGTCCGAGTCAATCATCGCGACCTTGCGCTGGAGCCAACCGTCGGGCGTCCCTTCTAGTGCAGCGACAAGTTTGCGGGCGCTGTCGTCGAGGGCGGGCAGCCAGTTTGCGCGAATGGTCGTGTCTGGTGGTGGCGGTTGAATCCAGCCGTCGCCGCGATACGCGCTGGCGAAGTACAAGCGCGAGCCGGCCATGTGGCCAACGAGGACGTTGATGCTCCATGCTCCTTCGCCTTCACCCACGGACGGTGCCCAGCTGTCAGCTTCTGGCGGAAGGGCAGCGATGTCGCGCATGGCACGACGGTGGACGGCGTCGAAGTAGCGGAGGAAGGCGGCGATGGATGTAATCACCGCGGTCACAGATCTCTTACGGCGTCAGGTAGTTCGCCGTCACGGGCGGCGTCGATCATTTCGCGCGCGCCGTCGGGGAGGTCCATGCCGTAGGAGTCGAACTTGTCTTCGACCCAGCGGCCGATTTGGCGGGGGTCGTTGTACTCGGCGGCGGAACGCGGGGAGCTGAAGTCGGACTTCGCGGAGGATGCGCTCCGGCCCATGGCAAAGCGCGAGAGGGCCTTCGCTGTCTTCGCGCCGCAATGCTGGCAAGGCGGCGGCTTTTCCGACGAGGCGCTCCTGAAGAACTGCGATGTCAGGCGGTTGCAGGATTTGCATTTGTATTCATAGATGGGCACGGGCGAAGTTTAACAGTCGTCGGTCTTCGGTCGTCGGTCTTCGGTCGTCGGTCGTCGGTGGCGCTTGAACCATTGGTGGCTAAGACGAGCATCGAGGAAGTACTGCTAGATTCCTCGCTGCGCTCGGAATGACAGCACCCAACTCAGAAGGCGTCGTCGGCGAAATCGTCGTCCACGCCACCACCGTCGGCTTCGGCCATGACTGTCTCCGGGTCTTCGCCCTTTTCGAGGCGGGAGAGCATGTGCTCCATCTCTGGCTCGAGCGGTTCGCCGGATTCCTCGCCCATCTGGCGCATGACGCGTGCCATCTGGCGGGGATCGCTCTCGTCGATGCTGCTCATCGAGGACTCGCTGTCGAAGTTAATGGAGGCGCCGTGGACGGCGAACTTCGACATCATGCGCGAAAGTTTCTTGCCGCCACAGTGCTCGCAGGCTGCTGTGACGGGCGAGCTTACGGTGCGGACGAAGACGGATGTGCGTTTGTTGCAAGCGGCGCAGCGGTATTCGTAGATGGGCATCGGGGTGAGTTTACAACGTCGGTCGTCGGTCGTCGGTCGTCGGT
>JAKFYB010000043.1 GCA_021731085.1 Dehalococcoidia bacterium | reverse complement strand
CACCTTCGGCCGTCCAGGGGACGGGCGAAGGTGCCGTCCCCCTCGCCTGTGCCCGCCATGATCTTAGCTGCCCTCCGCGACAGCGTCGAACATGTCTCGACGATGCGCGTCCAGGCCGACCCAGCGCCGCGAGGCAGACCGGATAGTCGCCGGCACCTCCTTCTCCGCGACGTCGATCTTGCCGACGTAGACGCGCCGGCCGAGCACGTTCAGCCAGCCGCTATGGATGCCGCCGACGTCGCTGTTGATGTGCTCGGAGTAGTTGTCGTCGATGCGCGTCTTGATCGCCGCGCTGACCTGGCGGAAGCGCTTCGCCTCGCCCTCGAGTTCGATGTAGAGGTCGATCATCTCGGCCAGCTCGAGGTCTTCGACGGGGATGTCGTTGAAGTCGCCCTGGAGGCGCTTGTCAGGCTTCTTGGGTCGTCCGGCGGGCATTAGGCGAGGCCCTTCTGCGTGATGACCACGCAGTTCGCCGAGTGAGCGTCGTCGTAGCACACGTCGATGTAGCCCTTCTGAAGCAACTCGGCTTCCGCTGCGCGCACTTCCTCTCGGTCGAATTTGCCGACTAACCGGAGCTTCGCTAGATCCATTCGTGAGTGCATCAGGGGTTCTCCTTCGTGAAAAGCGCCGAGGCGCTGCTAACCGCTAAGCGTCGATGACGGCATTGAACGTCAAGGCCGACCTGTGCGCCGCACGGATCTCGCTGCGGACGACGTCGGGGTGCGGCTGGACGAAGTACGTCCAGCCGCCGTTGCAGTGGATCATGGTCGAGCCGTCGACCCACTGCAAAGAGACGATCTGTGCGGGGTTGATGTCGATGAAGCCGCCGCCGTGCTTCTCGAGGGTGACGAGGAAGTTCACTGGAAGGCCTCGTCGGGGACGATCTCGACGCCGATCGGCTGACCGCAGGCGCTGCAGGGCGTGTCGTCCGTCAGCGTCGCCGGGTCGACGACCTGCATGACGTGGCAGTTCACGCACTCCGCGGTGACCTCGGCCTCTGAGTTGTCCGATTCTGGCGGACGACTGGCGTTCGGGTTCTCCCCCGACTGCCACACCCTGAGGCGCGCGACCAGGGCCTCGACCGTCGCGCCGTCGACCTCGTTGAGCGGCCGCAGCGCAGCATTCTCGGGGTGCTTCGCTGCAGGGAACGTCGCCAGCAAGTCCTTGCCGACGATGACGTACTGCTCACGGCCCTGCGACTGCAGGATCTCGGAGAGGATCTGCGGCACCAGCTTGCGAGGGTCACCAGAAGCCTGCGAGGGCCCCTCAGGCGGCGCTGGCGGCGTTTGGGGTGTTTCAGCAGGGGTATTCGGCGTTGCAGGCGCGTTGCGCGGCTTCTGCGCCGTCTGGCGCGGCTGCGCCGGCGCTGCGGGCTCGGGCTTCACCACCTCGCCCTCGATGACGTCCTCGGGGTCGATGCGCTCGACGTAGCCACCGTCCACCGTCGGGTCGTAAGACTCCCCGACGATGCCGGCGATCGCGCTCATCTCCGCGGGGAACGCCTTGTGCATTGCGGCGTTCTCTGCGCACTTCGCGATCATAACGTCGGGCATCTTTCGCCAGGTCGCGTTGAGGTTGCCGTCGCGCCTCGTCTGCTTGTAGGAGTCGAAGCGGACATAGCCGACGGCTGCGTGGTCGGGCCAGTCCTTGCGGTAGACCTTCACGCGAGCGGCAAGCGGCACGTCGCCCTCTTTGCTGGGGAACCATGCATTTGTCCATTCGCCGTCGGAGGTCAGCCATTCGGCTTCAGACTGTCCGGCGTATTTGCCGGTGCGCTCAGCGATCAGCCTCATGCCGTCGATCCCGACCTGAATTGCCATGACCTCGCGGTTCGCGTCATTGTCCCAGCGCTTCACTGCGTAAATCTGCCGCATGAAGGGGTCGAGGCCGGTGCGCTCGCACGTCGCCACGAAGAGCGCGAGTTCGGCGTCAGTTGCGCCCTTCGCGATCGTGGACTTGATGACGCCCATCTGCTCGTCGTTGAACTTGAGCGGCGCCGGCGTGAGAACCGCCTCGGCGCGTACCAGTGCTTGTGTCATTGGAGTCTTACTGCCTTTCTGTGAATGCCAGCAACCCAGTACCCCACGGAAGCGCACGCCTTCGCAGTCTTCGCCGTCGTGTATAGCGAAGCCTTCCGGCGTCCAGGCCATGGGGTATAGCGTGTCTGGTCGGGATCTCGATTTGAGGTAGAAGTCGGGCTCGGGGGTCTTCTTCATTGGCGCTCCCTTCGATGGCCGGCGCAGGGGGTTCTGCGCCATGCATGTATTTTACGACATGCAGAGAAATTACTCCAGACACAAAGAAGCGGCCCGAAGGCCGCTCTCCGCAACGTGTTCGCCCCGCCTCGGACGCCGTTATCCGCGACGTTATCAATGCTGCGTCACAAATGCAAACGCCCCGTCCTGAACTACGGGGCGCTTGGCTGCGGGTTGGATGGGCCCGCAAGGAGGAGATCGGCGTCAGATTAGCGCAGGCCGGCAGACCCTGTCGATGGAGGGCTGACCTTCACCGGCACCTCAACCGTCACGACGCGCTCCTGCACGATGACGATCGGCGTCGGGACGGGCGGCACCGGGGTCGACGTCGCAGCCGGCACGGGCGTCGAGGTCGCAGGGACAGACGTAGCGGTGGAGGTCGGCGTCGCGGTCGGAGTCGGGCACTTCGAGATCACGGTGACCTCTTCGTCGGCAATCTCACCCTCGACGTAGAGGCGGGCGCGGATGCTGACGCCCTCGGCAGCCTTCACGGTGACGAGCTTCGCGCTCTGGTCGCCGACGATGTCATCGAGGGTGATGGTCTGGCCCACGACGCCGTCGTAGCTGATCGTGACCTTCTGGGCGACTTCCATGCCGTCGACCCAGGAGACGTCGACTGAGCAGCCGTCCTTGTCGAGGACGACGCTGTCTTCCTTCGGCTGCGCGGCCGAGGCGGTCAGGGCGAAGGCGGCAGCGAACGGGATGAGCAGAGCGGTGAATACGGCCAATAACTTCATGGGTGCTCCTTGATGCGGGCAGGGGTGCCTCGCACACAGTAACGCCCCGGCACCTCGAGAGGTTAACCGGGGCGTCTGGAGCGCGTGACTGGGAGGTCACGCCGCGATCTTAGCATCCGTTCCAGTAGCAGGGCGTCCAGTCGGAGGGGCCGGGGTCTGCCGCCGGCGGGTCGTAGTAGCCGGAGTAGCCGCCGCCACCGGGATCCCAGTCAGCGGCCGCGCGAGGAGCAGTGGATGCAGCGTAGAGGCTGAAGACGAGGACGAAGATCGCGACCGCGCCGAGGATAGTCGGCTTCGGGGGTGCCGGGAAGAAGTACGCGAGCAGGTTGATGCCGATGGCGGCGAGGCCGACGATAGCGCCGGTCTGCTCGTTGCTCAGGTTGATGCCGAAAGCGACTGCAAACGTCACGACGGCGGTGACGAAGTTCATCAGCAGCATTCGGGCGGTGTCGTCGATACGTCGCATTACTTACCCTCCGCGGTTTCAACCACCCACCGCAAGGCTGCTTTGTCCTCGTCGGACAGGTTCAAGAGATTGCCCGTCCCTGACGCCATGATCGCGCCGGCGTTTGCCATCGCGACGAGAGCGCCCTGGAGGGTGGGCTGAGGTACGGTCGGCACTTCGGGTTCCTCCGTCATCAGACTGTCGATGAAGCGATTCCAGTCGAAGAGCGCGCCGGGGTCGGACTTGCCGAAGCTCTTGCCTTGGTCGGTCTCCTGGTGGCCGACGAACCCGGGCTGGAAGCTCGTCCGGCAGTGTATCGCCGGGATACCGAAGTCGGCCATGTAGCCGCGGCAGACGTCCCTGAGCGCGTCGTACTGCAGGTCGGTGAAGCCGTCTGACTCGACGCCCTGACAGACTTCGATGCCCCAGGCGTTGTCGTTGTCGGCCCCGGCGTGCCACGCCTGCCGGTTGTCCTCGACGACGCGGGCCTTCTGCCCTTCGGGGCCGATGACCCAGTGCGAGCTGGCCGTGCCGGCCTGCTTCATGTAGTTGAGCGTCCCCTCGAACTCGGTCGGGTTCATGCTCTTGCCGCTGCGGGTCGCGTGGATGATGACGGTTACGCCGTTGACGGGCCGGTCGTTGACGTTGGGGGAATGGACGATGAGGTCGGGTGTCGCGGCCATCAGTGAAAGCCCTTCCGGTGCGTTACCGAACGCACGATCTCGCGCCAGTGAATGTAAACGTGAACGATGACCAAATTTAGAATGATGACCATGAAGATGAATGCGAACAAAGAATTGACCGCAAGGGATGTCTTAACACTTGTCATGTGGATTGCCACAAAAAAACGGTTCATGGACGCGAGGATGAGGAATGCGCCCAGATACGCGAGCGTGGCGCGACCGTAAATGCACCAGTTGATGGGGCCGAACGAGACATATAACGCCACTATCCCCATCATGAACAACGGCGCTATCCCGAGGGTGTAGAGGTCAGTCATGGAGTCACCGAAAGAGAATTGCGGCAATGCCAACGATAATCGGCCCGGCACCGATTGCCAGTGACACCGCTAATCCGCGCAGCCTGCGGTCGCTTTCCAGATCTTGTATTCGCCCTTCGTAGTCGTGCAGCAAGCGGTAGATATTCGGATCGGCAATCGATCTCAGATGTTCGAACCGTTGCTCTTCTGTCAGCATCTCGCGCTGATTCTACGATTCTTACAGACGTGTTCACAATCAAAGCCGCTAAGTTCCTATACCCGGGACAGTGCGGAAAATGAAGCCGATCTCGAGCGGGACTTCGACCGACTCCCGGTTGCGCGTGACGATCGTCGTCAGCACGGCCGCGACCTCGCCTGCAGCGTTGCCGTCAGGGGACATCGGGATCCCACCGTCCGGCATGATGAAGCCGTCGAAGGTCGCCGGCAGCGCGCGCTGCACGTCGGGGTAGGGCGTCAGGTAGAGCGGCTGCGTCGACCGCTGCGCCTGTACAACGGCCAGCGCGGCGATCGTCTCGAAGATGTTGCCGCTCTTCGAGAAGTCGTTGCAGAAGACGAGGTAGCGCAGCTCCTTCGGCCACTCCTGCTCCGTGGTCAGCAGGATCGGCAGGGCGTTCGGCGACGCGGTGCTGAGGACGTGGTCGAGGCCGAGGCGGTACTGAATGTAATGCACGGCCACGCCGGCCTCGGGCACCTCGTAGTCCTCAAACGCCTCCGTGAAGGTGTGGTCGATCGAGGAGCTGGCGAACGTCACGCCGTCGACCGCGACCTGTAGCTGCACCGTGTCGTCGTCGCTGATGTCTTCGCCCTGGAACGACGCGACGAGGATCGACTGCAGCGCCTCGGGCGGCCCGAGGGCGAACTTCGGCGACTCGATGTAGACCGCCCCGCCGGCGCTGGTCACGGCCTTCACCTTGTCGGTGTCGACTAGGCGCGGGTCGAGGCCGAGGTTGCTGGGGAGGTGCTGGCGCGCGACGGCGGTGTGCGTCGTGGCGGGGAAGATCGAGTAGATGATCCGCTGCGCGAGGTTCGTCACGGCCTCGGCCCAGGGGATCGGCTGTGCGGCGATCTGGAGGTCAGTGAGGGACTGCTGCAGCGTGTCGAGGTAGTAGACGTCCTCCTTCGAGTACCACCACTGCCGCTGGCTGTAGTCGTTGGCAATTACCTCGGAAATTATCCAGGAGCCCTGCTGGAAGACGGTGTTGATGCGCTGCGCCTTCGAATCGTGGTAGCCGGGGAACTCGTAGTTGCGCAGCTGGCCCTCGACGTCGAGCGACTTGGCGAAGGTGCCGGGGCCCACGACGTTGTCGCCGGCGAGGATGTAGCCACCCTGTGAGTGCGCGGCCGCATGGACGTTGAGCATGCCGCTGTTCGGCTGCGTGACGCCCATGACAGGGCGGTTGCTCGCGGTGTCCCAGGCGAAGTCGAGGTGCCAGAGCGCCCGCGGCAGGATGATGGTGTCGGTCTCATCGGCCGGCGGGGCGGCGACCGTGAGGCGGTTGGGGAAGACAGGGTTCGGGGCGAGGCCGTAGCCGCCGGTCGGGAGTCCTGACTGCGCACCAGGCATCCGCCAGCGTGCCGTGACCCGCACTCGCGAGATGCGAGCCTCGGTGTTAATGGTCATGCCCGCGTCAGGAATGATGACCGTGTGGCCCGCCTGGATGCGCACGACAAGCGACTTGAGGTCGGCCCCAGTCCAGCCAGCGCCCCAGTCGTCGGGGGTGCCGCCATAGGTGACGAACCCCTTCGACGTCGGCCAGACGCTCTGGTTGGGGCGGTCGATCCCTTTGCGCGAGGCGTTTACCAGCAAGCTGACCGAGGTGTCATAGACGTTGCCGTCCGTGTCGGTCAGCTCCTTCTCTATCTCGACGTAGATCCCTACCACGACCGAGGCGTCAGGGACGTCGTCGAAGTCGAATCCTCCGAGGTACAGGGGGCCTGTCTGGTCGCCGATTGCGGCGTCTAGCTGCGGCTCGAAGGCAGTGCTGGTGCCGGTCGTGTCGCCGACGGCGTTGCTTGCGTTGCCGAAGCCGTAGCTGCCGGGGGACGCCGAGCTGTTCACCTGGTTCGCGAAGTCAGCGACCGCCCATGCCGCGTACTCAGGCCCGGTGTCCGTCGTCGCGAGGCTGCCGGTCTCGTCCTTGCCGTCGGCCAGCACCAGGGGCTGCAGCGTCCAGGCGGCCGCAGTGCTGCCGAGGGCGTACCAGACGCCGTTGACGCCGCCGACCTCGCCGACGACGACGTTGCAGCCGGGGCCCAGCGTCTCGAGGTAACCCATAGCGGTGATGTAGTCGCCGGCGGCGGTGTTCACAAGCGTCGTCCAGACGATCGGCGTTGCGCCCGGGTTGGCGGTGTAGACGATGTTGTTCGCGCACTTGAGGGCC
>JAKFYB010000046.1 GCA_021731085.1 Dehalococcoidia bacterium | reverse complement strand
GTTCACCGTCGAGTACGACAACTTCGTCATCCAGAGCGTGAACCCCTGCGACCTAGTCTTCGGTCCGGGCGGTGCCGGCAGCGCGCGCGGTCCCGTCGACGAACTCAACACTTCCGCCATCAACCCCGATTGTGCGCCCGATCCGGGCGGCGCCAACAACGACACCTGCGCGATGTCGCTCGTGCTGGAGAACCTCGTCCACTTCGGCTGCGCGACGAACGGCCAAGCCGCAGGCCCAACGGGCGACTTCGACCTCGCGTCGTTGCTCCTGATCCCGCACCCGGATCTCAATAACGACATCTTCCCCGGCAACAACAACGGTGTCCTCACCGTGCTCAAGGACAACGGCTGCGAGCTCGTCGACACGGTTGGCCACCCCGTCACCGGCAGCATCAACGGCGGCCTGACGCCGTACTGCCGCGACCTCGCCGTCACCGTCCGCATCCTCGAAGGCGATCTCGACCTCGACTGCGACGTCGACCTCTCCGACGCGCAGGCGATCGCATCACGCTACGGCGCCTTCTTCGGCGGCCTCCTGTACAGCAAGTGGTTCGACCTCGAGCCGCAGTTCCACGACCTCGACATCGACATCAAGGACGTCCAGAAGGTCTTCGGCCGTCAGGACTCCACTTGCCAGACCCCAATGCCCGCCCAACCACCGCTGCCGCCGCCAACCGCGTTCGGCGACTGAGACGCTTACGGCGCGGCGCGGACGATGACAACGCCGGCGAAGACTACGGCGATGCCGGTGGCGCGGAGGAACGTCGTCGGGTGGGGCTCCGTGCCGAACGCGCCGATGTGGTCGTAGACGGCCGACCCGAACAGCGTGCCCGCCGTCGCTGCGCCGAGGAACAGCGCGGTACCGATGTGCGGCACAGCGAACCCGACCGACAGCAGGTAGGCCGTCGCGAAGAGGCCGCAGACGACGAGGTACGGCTCAAGGCCGCGCATTGAGATGAGCAGCGCCGTACCGCAAAGCACAGCGACGATGGCAAACGGTACCCCCGTGTCGAGGGGCGCGGGCAGGTTCGGCTGGTCGCCTCGCAGCGACCGCACGACGAGTACGACGCACAGCCCGCCGACCGTCCCGACGATCGAGATCCAGGTCGCCTCGTAGGCGCCGCGCTCGCGGCCCATCGCGCCAAGCATCGCAAGCTGCGTCGCCGCGCCGAAGCCGACGACGATCGTCATGAGCACGTAGAGCGTGTTCGTCATGGCGCGCACTCTATCAGCTTGCCCGCCTCTATGCTCTCGCCCTGTGGCCGAAGCGAGTCCAAGCGCTGCATTTTTCTCGATCGCGTGCGTTTGCTACGGTTCGCCGAATCGTTGGCAAAGCTATTGGAGGTTGCGTGCTCATACGTCTGCTCATCCATTTCGCCGTCATGGTGGCTGCCGTCATCATCATGGTCCAGATCGTCCCGGGTATTGAGGTGGACTCGTTCGCGGGCTACGTTCAGGTTGCAGTCGTGCTCGCGATCGCGAATACGATTGTCCGGCCGATCATCAGGCTCATCTCGGCGCCGATCATCCTGATGACCCTGGGACTCTTCCTGTTCGTCATCAATGCGGCGCTACTGCGGGTGGTCATCGGCCTCGTCGACGATGCGTCGATCGACGGGTTCGGCTCCGCGCTGGTCGGTTCGATCATCCTGACCCTGGCGAGCATGGCGATCGGCTTTGTTCTGAACATCGGTGATGACAAGAAGCCCGGATAGTCGCCGCGAACGAGGAGCCAACAGTCATGGAGTTCGGCATCGCAGAGACGCAAGAGGAACGCGAGGCCGTGTTCCGGCTGCGTTACGACGTGTACGTCGAGGAGATGGGGCGCTACCAGGCCGTCGCGGACCACGCAGGCCGCATGCTGCACGAAGACGTCGACAAGCAGAGCCGCATCTCGTTCGCGCGGCTTGACGGCGAGATGGTGGCGACGGCGCGCATTACGTGGGGCGGCGACGCGCCGATCCCCCAGCGCATGATCGACCAGTACCAGCTCGCGCCTTTTCTGGCAGAGGTGCCGCAGTCGGCGATCTGCGTCGGCGAGCGGGCGATGGTGCGCCCGCATCTGCGCGGGACGGACATCCTGTTGCGCATGATGGGCAACGGCATGCGGTTCGCGAACGAGCACCGCATCCAACTGGTGTTCGGCGACTGCGAGCCGCACCTGCTGAACCTGTATCTCGGATTGGGGCAGCGGACGTACGCGAAGGCGAACGTGAACAGCGCTGAGGCCGGCTACCTCATCCCGATCGTGACCGTGATCGAAGACTACGAGTACTTCCGGCAGCTCAACTCGCCCCTACTCCCGTACCTGCACGACTTCGGCGACGATGCGCGTATTCCGGCGTGCGTGATGCGCGCGCTCGCGGATGGCAGCGCTGTGCGGAGCCGCCTGCACGAGACATCCGCGTCGTATTGGAGCGAGGTGCACTCGGCGCTCGACGAGTTGGAATCACAGCGCATCTCGGCGCTCGACGGGTTCACGGAAGATGAAGCCGCGCGCTGTCTCGAGAAGAGCACGATCATCGGGTGCCGAGCGGGCGACCGGGTACTCAAGAAGGGCGGCGTGGCGCGTAACCTGTTCGTCGTGCTTGATGGCACGCTGGAGGTGCGCGACGACGAAGGCATTCACGCCGTGCTGGAGACGGGCGATGTGTTCGGCGAGATGGCGTTCCTGCTCGAACGGCCGCGTACGCGGGACGTCTACGCGGCCAGTGACAGCGCGCGCATCCTGAGCCTGAGCGAGGCGAACCTCAAGAAGCTCACCGATACAGATCCGGCGATTGCGGCGCACCTGCTGCTAAACATCTCGAAGATGCTCTGCCTGCGGCTGCTCAAGGAACGCTAAGCGCCGCGACTTACGTCAGTCCGTCGAGCACATCCGCGACGCCGTCATCGTCATTGGTCGCGACGATACGATGGGCCGCGGTGAGCACGTCCGGATGGGCGTTGCCGACGGCCACAGCCATCCCCGCCCATGACAGCATCGGCAGATCGTTTGGCATGTCGCCGATCGCGACGACATCGGCAGCCTCTACGCCGACTTGTTCGGCCAGCGTCCGCAGCCCGGACGCCTTATCGACGCCGCGCGCGGAGACCTCGACGAAGTCGTGCGACGAGTGCGTCACCTCGAAACCACCGGCAGCAACCTCACGAACGCCACGCACCAGGTGATTAAAGTCGACCTCAGGCTGGGCGACGATGAGTTTGTGCACCGGTGACGATGCAAGCTCAAGCGCGTCGCCAATGCGCGTCATAGGAGGATCGGGGTCCGATGTCTCCGCCCGGCGGACGTATGCCTCCTCGCGTCCGTATACGAGCCCCAACTCGAACGCGAACGACACGCCGGGAATTGACTGGCGCAGGCGATGGATCAGGGCGGCGGCGGCCTCCGGTTGTATGGGATGGTCGGCGACAAGCTCTCTGGTACGCACATCGAAGATAATCGCCCCGTTGGAGCAAAGCGCGATGCCCGGCAGACCTACTGCTTCAGCGATGTGCAAGACGCGCCGCGCCGGACGCGCAGTAACGATCGCGAACAGCCAGCCCGCGTCAACAACTCGCCTGATGCCCACTGCCGTCCGAGGTGAGAGCGTGCCGTCGCTGTGGAGAAGTGTGCCGTCCAGGTCGCACGCAATCAGGCCCCTTGTCGGCGGGCCGTTCGTCGCGTCAGGCGTCATTCACTTCACCTGTCAGGAATCGCTGCGGGACATCGCGCATCATCATGTCGATCGTCGTCTGCGGCACGCCGTCTGCGATGAGGGCGGGGACCGCGGTGTTCGTGACGAAGAGGTAGCGCGTGGGCTCTCCGCTGGGCTGCACGCCCTTCGCCGACGCGTAAGCCGTGATGGGGAACGGCGCGTGGTCGTGGCCGAGCATCAGGCGGTGCGCCCAGCCGCGGTCGATGAGTGCTTTCACGGTCGCGTTACGCTCGCGCCATTCGGGGCGAGGTTCGGCGCCAGGGTAGCGGTCCATGGACATGTACACGCCTTCCTTTAGCAGCGATTCGAGGTAGTCGACGTCGGTCGTGTCGGCGCTGTGGCCGATGCAGACCTGGTGCATCGGCACGCCCTCCTCGCGGAAGATCTCGATCTGCCGCGTGCCGACGCGCTCGGGCGCTGCGTGGTGCGTGCTGATCGGGCAGCCGGTGCGCTTCGATGCGCGGGCTGCGCCACGGAGGACACGCTCGCCCTCCGGCGTCACGCCTTCGGCGTCGTTGGCGACCTTGATCACGCCAGCCTTGATGGCTGTATCGCCGATACCGATCTCTATCTCACGGACGAAGATGTCGGCGATGCGGTCGATGTTGCGCGCCCAGAACGAACGTGGGATGTCCCGCCAGATTCCGGTTGCGACGACGATGTTCATCCCGGTGGCTTCGGCGACGGCGCGCACATACTCGACGTTGCGCCCGAGGTCGGGCGTCGTGAGGTCGATGAGGGTATCGATGCCGCCAGCCTTCGCCTCGCGCACCTCGCGGATGGCCTGCGCGCGCGTCGCCTCGATGTCATACAGCCACGGATAGTGCTCCATGTCCTGACCCATGTCGACGAGCACGTGCTCGTGGCTCAGCGTGACGCCGAGTTTGGCCGAGTCGATCGGACCGAGGACTGTTTCGATCTGAGGCACGGTAGTCTCCTTTTTTCGGTTAGGCCCGCGCCATCACGCTTGCCAACGCACTTCGTACAAGCGCACTGCATCGTCGAAGCCCTTCATGGCGTGCTCGCCGCGGTCGCTGAAGGTGAATGACTTGCCGGATAGGAGGTGGCGCACCGGCTCCGGGATCAGGATCTCGCCTGCGCCGGCCTTCGCAGCTATGCGCGCCGCAAGATTCACCGACGCGCCGAACAGGTCGCCATCTTCTGCGATCGGCTCACCAGCGTTGAGGCCAGCCCTGACGCCGAGCGACTCACCGTCGAGCGGCGCCGGCAGACTGAAATCGGCAAAGGCGCGTTGGAGGGCGACGGCACACTCGACCGCGGCGGTGACACTGGCGAACGACGCCATGAAGCCGTCGCCCATCGTCTTCACCTCCGCTCCGCCGTGCGCGCGCAGGGTCTCGCGTGTGATGCGCTCGTGTTCGCGGAGCACGGCGCGGCCCTGCGTGTCACCGAGGCGCTGCATCATCTCCGTGTGCTGCACGATATCCGTGAAGAGGACGATCGATATGGACGGGATGGCGGCAACAACACGACGCGCCTCCGGTTCGAGGAGGCCAACACCGCTGGTTGTGGCATCACCTATGAACTCGTCGAGCGCGTCAAGAAACTGCGGCTCGACCTCGTCGGACCACATCGTCGACGACTCGAAGAGCTTGAGACGGGCGTTGGGGATGCATGCAGCGAGATCCCTGGCGATCTCCAACGTCGGAAACGCAACGCCGCGCGGATGCATGACGAGCGTCGGCACTCGAAGCTCTGGCAGCAGCGTGCGCACGTCGTATTCGCGCATAGCGGCGTAGTACGACTGAGCCTGTTCGAGCGTCCTGCTGGCACGCTCGGCTGCGGCGACACGCTGTCCAACCTCGGGCATCTGCCAGCCGTAGAAGTTGATGGCGGACGTGTCCGCGAACAGTTCGTAGTCGCCTTCATCGAGCGTCGCGAACAGCGCTCTTGCACGCGGCGCCTTCAGGAGGTTCTCGCCACACCCGAAGCCGGCGAACAGGACCAGGTGCGATACACGCTCCGGATGCCTGGCGGCGTACGCGATCCCTGCAGGCACGGCCCAGAGGTGCGCGTAGAGCACGAACGCATCCAGCTTGAGCGCATCTGCGACCGCGCCGTAGTCCATCGCCAACTCATCGACCGAGTAGCCGTCTAGGTCACGCTGGGATGAGCCTGCGCCGCGGCAGTCGAACCAGATGTGGCGCCGACGAGAGGCGAGGATCTTGTGCCACTCCCAGCGCGCTTCTACTTCTATGTTGTTGTAGTAGCCGGCGGCGATGACGGGCGTGCCTTCGCCCGTGTCGCAGTAGGCGATCTTCACGCCATCTTCGGCGGCACAGAATCGGACTTCCGGCTCGTCAGTCATACCCGCCACTGTACTGGGTCGCGCCACATCTCACTTGGCCGTACACTCCCGCCAATCGCAGCGGTTGAAGGCGAAGGACACTGTCATGGCAGCACGCGTCGTATGTATCTCGCGGACTCTAGGAGCTGGCGGGGAGGAAGTCGCCCGGCTCGTCGCTGATGGCCTGGGCTTTCGCTTCGTGGATGACGAGATCATTCTGCGGGCGGCCGAAGTCGCGGGGGTATCGCCTGAGACGGTCGCGCAAGCGGAGAGCACGCCGTCCCTGATCACGCGCATCGTCGAGGGTCTCGGCAAGGCGCCGCTGGCTGACCCGGGGATGGCCGTCCTGCATCCGATGCCGACTGCGCCGAGCTACACGAAGCTCATCGAGAACGTGATCCGCCAGACGGCCGAGGACGGTAGCGTCGTCATCGTCGCCCACGGTGCCAGTATCCCGCTCGCCAACACGGCAGGCGTTCTGCGCATCCTTGTTACGGCCTCGCCGGAGGTGCGCGCGAGTCGCGTCGTCGAGGCAGGTGGCGGCGACGCGAAGGCGGCGAAGAAGGCGGTCGAAGATTCGGACCGCGAGCGCGGGAAGTTCCTCCAGCGCTTCTACGGCATCAACCACGAGCATCCGACGCACTACGATCTCACGATCAATACCGACAACCTCGACGCCGCGCAGGCGTCGGCGCTTGTTGTGCTGGCGGCGCGGGCCTGACGTCGCACCGCAGGCTGAGCGACGGCTCCACTACGGAAATTCCCTTAATGGCGATACTCGCGCGAAGCATCACTATCCTGTCCATCGACGCGGGCTGAAGGCCCGCGCTCCGGTCCCTTCACTTTCGCATCCTTCGTGGCCCTTCGTGGATCGCGCCCTTCGGCCGATAATCCCCCATGCGACCGACCGCTGCCCTCGTCCTGCCGAAGTCATCGAATGGAGTCCGCTACACGGAGGCGCTCCAGGACTTCTGCGACGAACTGACCATGTACCTCAAAGAGGCGATCGGCCTGACGGTCGTTGATGACGAGACGTGGCAGGCGTTCGTGAAGGAGGCGGGGTTGTTCGACCTGATGGACATGCACGCCCACGTCCACAACTTCGGCGGCGGCTCACTCGCCCTCGAACGCGCGCGGGCGAAGGACAGCGGCGCTCCGATGTCGGCGGCGCCCTTCGTGTACCGCGACGACGGCTCGCCCGACTGGAGCACGATGTGGCAGGGCTTCTGCGAGCTCGCCCTCTACGGCGGTCCTTCGCATCGCGGCGAGGACGAAGCGCTGCCCGCGCCAACGGCGGCTGGCGATGAGGTCGTCGAGGACGAGATGATCGCCGAGATCCAGCGGGGGATCCGGGAGACGACCGGCCTGACGGCTGAACCGTCGGCCGGCGGCTGGCTTTCGATCAGGTGCGACAATCGCAAGATGGCGGCGTGGCTCTGCGCGACCATCATCCTCGAGAACGTCGAGGCCCGCTGCGAAGGCGACGTGCTCTACGTCCCCGGCGACAAGGGCTTCGAGCTGAAAAACCAGGTGAAGTCGGTCATTACCGTCGTCGCCAAGACGCACCACTACTGGCAGGCGCATATCGCTGGGCTGGAGACGATCGCGGCCGCCGCGTAGCGCACGGGATAGAACCGACGAAGCCGACGGGCCTTTCGGTTGAGGGAAACTGTCTCAACAACGCAAGAGGATCCGGCCACCAAAGCCAAACAACCGTGCGCAGTTCGACCATACTTACCAGCGTGAAGAACATTCTCCTCATCCTGCCCGACGATGACAGGCGAGCACGGCTGGGCGCGCTTCTGGAAGGCAAAGGCTACGCCTGCCGCGCCGACCACATGCCAGACCAGTTCGCAGCAAGCTTCAAGTCATTCAAGCCGGATCTCGCGATCCTCGACGAGCAGCTGCCCTCCCACGAGATCGAGGCCTGGTCACGCGTGATCACCGGCATCTCGCCGGAAACACGGCTCATCGACATCTCGATCGAGACGCCAGCTGAACGCCGCAAGGTTGTCAGCGCGCATGCCTATATCGAGGAGCCATTCACCGATGATGAGTTCTTGTCAACGGTTCGCCGAGTGCTAGCGGCAAAAACAACTCCAGAACCGGCCCTACCCAAGCCATCCTAACCGCGCGTGTGTATCAAGGGGAGTCGACTACGACGAACTGTCGCCCTCGTCGGACAGAGGGATTGAGAACCCTACTTCCGCGCCACCCTCTGGACGTGACGCAGCCCAGATAGTTCCGCCCATCACCTCGACGAGCCGCTTACACACGGCCAGTCCGATCCCAAGACCCGCCTCGTGCGATCGCTCGTCGGCGATGCGGTAATACGTCTCGAAGACGTGCGCGGCCTGGTCGGGCGTGAAGCCCTTGCCGGAATCACTCACCCGTATGTTTGCGACGTCGTGGCCTTGAGTGATCGAAATGACGATCGGCGCTAAATCTGGACTGTACTTCTCAGCGTTGCTCAGCAAGTTCTGAAGTATTTGTTCCACGTACGTTTCCACGCAGTTCACGAACAGATCGTTAACGCCACCCGCAGCAATCTCGATCGGCCGATCGTGAAACTGGTGCCGATGGTTCAGCACCGCGCGCTCGACGACTCGGTCGAGCACGCATGGCTCCGGCTGTTCGATGCCACCAAGCTCGGGACGGGCGAGCAGCAGAAGGTTGTCGAGAATGCGCGACAGCCGAAGACTCTCGAACTCGATGTCGTTCAGCGCGGACTGACGGTCGATGTCGCTCATCCTGGCGTCGCTGTGGGCGAGGATCTGCGCATTACCACGGATGGTGGTGATTGGCGTCTTGAGCTCGTGCGAGACAATCTGGAGGAACTCGTCCTTCGCGTGAACGACGCTTTCGAGTCGCACGCGATCAGCCGAGACGCGCTCTAGGAGAACCTGCTGGCGCGCGGCCGACTGCACTTTTGACTGCTTGTAGCGCGCTTGCAGTTCTGCCGTCACGAACGTCTTGTCGACACCGGTGGCCATCGCGCTCGCGTACTCGTTGACATCTTGCGATTGCTGGACGAGGTATGCGACTTCGCCGTCGGCATCGAGAATCGCCGCGTGGCTCAGCGACCAATACCGCTGCACCCACGTCCCATCTTCCTGCTGCAAGTCGTACTGCTGCGAGGGGATGATGTCTACGCTACACGTCTCGGCTGTACGCAGAAGGGAGGCACGAATCATGTTGTCGCCGTCCGCGCTGGGATCCGTGGGGTTGAGCGGAAACGCCTCGAACAGCCCCTTGCCGATGATCTGCTCGCGCGTCGTGAGCGTGTTCACACACAGGGCTGCGTTCGCGTCAACGATGGTCAGTTCGAGGGTGAGTATCAGAATCTGAACAGGGGATTGATCAAAAATCAGCCGCAACCCGCCCTCTAGGATGGGATCCGCAGCCGTTTTCTTTGGCAGCGCTGAGGCTCGCACAAAGTCACAATCTGGGTAAGGGTGCTCTCGGCCGAAAGGCCCGCGATGGAAGAGTATCACCGTAATGCCCCCCCCCACACTGGGGTGAGCTGATTACATTACAGTTTCGGT
>JAKFYB010000050.1 GCA_021731085.1 Dehalococcoidia bacterium | reverse complement strand
CTCTAGGATGGGATCCGCAGCCGTTTTCTTTGGCAGCGCTGAGGCTCGCACAAAGTCACAATCTGGGTAAGGGTGCTCTCGGCCGAAAGGCCCGCGATGGAAGAGTATCACCGTAATGCCCCCCCCACACTGGGGTGAGCTGATTACATTACAGTTTCGGTGACAAGCAGAAGAGCGGTCCGTGCTGGACCGCCCTTCTTGGCGCCTGCGATCAGGCGATGTGGCTGAGAACTTACTCGGCGGCGGCCTTGACCTTCTCGGTGGCCTTCTCGACCTCGGAGGCAGCCTTCTCGCCTTCGCCGCGGACGCGGGTCGTCACGCGCTCGACGCTCGACTTCACGCGCTCGCCCGTCGTGCTCGCCATGTCGCGGGCAGCTTCGACGGCAGCCTCACCGGCCGCGCGCTGCGACGTGAAGACCTTCTCGAAGACCTGGCGCGTCTCGTCGCGCGAGGTGGACAGTTCGTCGAATACCTGGCGGGCGAACTCAAGCGTCCGGCCCTGGGCCTTCGTGGCTGACTCCATCATCGACTTGTAGTAGCCGGAGATGTCCGTCGGGTCCTCGGCAAGCTTCTTGCCCAGGTCGACTGCCTCGCGCTGGCCCTTCTGGGCCTCGGCGAGCAGGTTGTTGCTGAGGCGGAAGCCGCGCTCGTTGCCGATCTTGATCGCGTCGATGATCGCGTCGTAGCTGTCCGTCAGCGCGTCAAAGTACTTGTCCGTTGCCGTCTTGATCTTCGCCATGATTCTGAATCCTCTCTGCTACCGCCTCTGCGGAGCCGCCCTGCAGTCCGTCCGGACTTGCGTTTGTTTGTCGATATGTGTAATCTACACCTAGTGGCAGAGTGCTGTCAAGTGCTAATTTTAGCTAGTTGAGGGAATCGGGCCGATCAGGCTGCGAAAACCGAGGGTGAACCCTCGTCTGAAGACGTTATTCAACCGTTCACATTGACGGGATCAGCAAAGCCAGGGAGACGTGATACGATGGCAACAACCAAGAAGGAGCAGCCCGAGAAGGCTGACAATTCGGCACCGTTTCGGATGCACGGGGACTTGCTGACGACTACCTTGCTCGCCTTCCTGAAGAACTGGAACGCATACGGCTACCAGCTCTCGCAGCGATTGGCGGAGGCGGGCCTGCCAGCATTCGACTCCGGCACGGTGTATCGGACGCTGCGGCAGCTCGAACGAACGGGCATGGTTTCCTCCTTCTGGGATACATCCGAGTCCGGGCCAGCGCGGCGCATGTACTCGCTGACGAAGGCCGGCGATCTGTTCCTCTCGGGATGGATCGATGTGCTCGGCAAGTACCAGGCGGTGTTCCAGCAGACGCTCACGGATATCAATCGCGAAGTGAAAATCGATAAGGAAGACGCGGCAGGCGCAGCAGGCGCATAGAGTCCGCGAAGGTTGGCGATTGCGGCGGACGCGTGGTGGCGGCGCCGCGGCAAGGAGTGCATCAGCCATGGCACCAGAGGGACAGCCCGAAAACCCACTCGACATGTGGCGGCAGTTCATCACGGACAGCGAACGCCAGTGGAACGGCTTCTTCAAGGACGTGCTCGGCACAGACGGCTTCTCGAGCGCGATGAACACCTGGGTTGAGGCATCGCTCACGGTGCAGCGCATGGTGGCGGATCAGCTCGAGCGCTACTACACCACCTTCAACATCCCTACGCACAATGATCTCGTCGCACTCGGCGAGCGGATGCGGGGCATCGAGGACACGCTCGCGCGCCTCGAAGTTCAGTTGCAGAACGCGAAGATCAAGACCGTGTCGTCGAAAGCGGACACCGTAAAGGCACCTCGCCGCATCAAGCCGAAGCGCACGAAGCGACCGGCCGTCGCCGCCGCGCGCACCAACGGCGCGTCGGCTGGCTAGCCGTCGCGTATCATGGCACAACTCATGAGGGAGCGAGAACGTCTCGCTCCTTTTGCATCTCTGAGGCACTGATGACGGACGACAACCGGTGGCTACGCACGCGCACGACGTCCGGCGATGACTGCGACGCCACGTACGAACGGCGTGCAGCCGCTGGCGAGAATGTCCACGGCGAAGCCGACTTCTTGCGCGACCTGCCGCCGGGCGCGTCGATCCTGGATGCGGGCTGCGGGACCGGGCGCATTGGTCGCGAACTTGCCCGGCGAGGCTTTCGTGTTGTCGGCGTCGACCTCGACGACAACATGCTCGACACACCGCGTCGCAAGGCTCCCGAGATCGAGTGGCGCACAGCCGACCTCGAAACGGTCGACCTCGGCCGCACGTTCGATGCCGTCCTCATGGCCGGCAATGTGATGATCTTCCTGACGCCGGGCACCGAGGCGCCGGTCATTGCGAAGATGGCGCGCCATCTTGCGTCCGACGGCGTGCTCGTCGCCGGTTTCCAGTTGCAAAGCGGGCGCCTTGATCTCGCCGCGTACGACGCCCACTGTGCTGCCGCCGGCCTCGCGCTCACAATTCGATACGCCACTTGGGAGCGTGCGCCATTCGTCGCTGGTGGCGACTATGCCGTGTCCGTACATCGACGCGTATAATCGCGGCACCTGATGTACGAACTGGCGCGAGGGAGGCCCGATGAACGAAGCGCACCTGGTGTTCTGCAACAGCGACGAGTGGGCCGAGGCCGTGAAAAAGTGGATCATTCCCGGCGCCGTCAACGGCATCACGCTGGGCGACAACGTGCTTGAGGTCGGACCTGGCCCGGGGCGGACGACAGACATCCTAAAGGACATGGCTCCGAAGCTAACGGCCCTTGAGATCGACCCGATGCTTGCTGGCACGCTCAAGGCGCGCATGGAAGGGACGAACGTCACGGTGGTCGAGGGCGACGGGACGGCGATGCCGTTTCCAGACAATCACTTCAGCGCCGCGCTGTCCTTCACAATGCTTCACCACGTGCCGTCGATCGCGATGCAGGACAAGCTCTTCGCCGAGGTCTGCCGCGTCGTGCAGCCAGGCGGCGTTCTCGCGGGCGTCGATAGCCTCGACAGCGATGATTTCCGCAAGCTGCATATCGATGACATCTGCGTGCCACTCGATCCGACGACATTGCACGATCGGCTGAAGGCAGCTGGGTTTTCGGAAGTCTCCGTTGACCCGAACCCATATGTCCTGCAGTTTCGGGCGACCGTCTGATTCGGCTTAACCTTCGAAGGTCACGGTGACGACGCGATCTTGCGACAGGTCGATGTCGATCGCGCCGGCGAGTCCCGCTTCCGCAGCCTGACCGTCAACGACCGTCGCCGTCTGGCGCATACCTGCTGGCGGATCGACGTCGAGCGAGACCGAGTCGAACTCCCAGCCCGACTGCCTCTGCAGTCGCAGGGTGTACGTCCACGTGTCGCCGTCCTGCACGACGACGGGCGGTGTCTCGTACGTGAAGGTCAGACGGGCGCGATCATCCGCCTGCATCGCGAAGAAGCGTCCGAACGAGGCGAGCCCGCGCTCCTCGCTGATCTCCTCCAGCCCGATCTCGTCGTGGCCGTCGGTCACTGAGACGATGTTACTGCCCGCGGGCGTGAGCAGGCGCACATAGCCACCGTATTGCCCGCCGAGCATCAGTTTGTCGATGATGTAGGGGTCGCGGCCGTGCGCCCACTCGCTGAACGGGTTGTCGTAGTCGAGTGTCACGGTGGTCATCGCAGTGCCGTTGTCCGCCAGTTTCACTTCGATCGCCGCTTCGTGCCCGACGATCCAGTTGAGCTTGGTGCTGTTGATACTGGCGTCCACAACCATGAGGTAGTCGGAGCTCTCTTCGGGCGCCGCAAGACCGCCAGCCCAGCCCATCTGCTGAATGAGCGCTTGCTGCTCGGAGTCGAACGAGTACAGCATCAGGTCCTTCTCGTCACCGAGACGCTGCACAGTCTCGACGAGCGGCGACCACATCCCTGCTTGCGGGTGAAGCACGCGCTGCAGCACTTCGTCGGCGAGCAGAGCGGCGAACTCCTTGCGGTCGCCGGCTGGCCGGAACGGGACACGGGTGTGTTCTGATGTGAGCGCGAAAGCGTTGTCCTCGTTCACGAGCACATCGAACTCCGGAATCTCGACTGGGCCGGTCACGCCGAGCAGCCGTTCCAGCGTTGTGACGTTTACGGCGATCACGCCGTCGACCTCATCCGCGCGCGCGCCGCCTTCGAGCGAGTAGAATCGCGCGGCCTCTCGCGCGGCCTCCGGGAAATCCGGCGACCAGTTGCTTGTCGTGAGATTCCAGGAGTGGTCCTTGAGGAGATACTGCTTGAGCGGCGCCGGCGGCTCGATGTACGTGTGGTCGTCCCGCAGCATCCAGTCGTCGCCCATCTGGACGGCGTCCTGAAATTCGAGTTCTTGCAGCTTGCCCTGTTCGAGAACAAGCGTGCCGACGACGGATACAAGCCCACCCGTCGGCAGCATCTCCGAGTTGTTGTGCGCAAGCACGAGGTAAGTACGCGGACCGTCGAAGCCGAGGAACTCGGGCGCAAAGTCGCGCGCCACGCCGTAGTTCGCGAACATCTCGTGCAGCCGAGCGCGTCTCTCGTCGAGTTCGGCCATCGCTGATCGCAGGGGCGGCACGAGGGCACCTGACGAGACCTCGTCGCGCGTCGCATCGATCTGCGCGAGCGAGGCCTGGGCTTCGACGATGTACGGATCGACGCTGGCGATGAGTTCAGGCGTCAGTTCAGGCAGGCTTTGATCGCCGTCGTCGCGCACGGACTGGAAGGCGGCGATCGCGTCCACGCCGGCGACGCCGATGGCTGATGCATCCTGGCCGATGTTCGTGAGCGTGTGGGAGGCCTCGACCTGGTCGCCAATCCACGGCACTCTTCGGACGATGGCTGCGGCCGGATCGCCGGAGATCGCACCGTCGGCCCTGGCGAACCGATCGCCCGCGGACGCGAAGTCGGCGCGAGCTGCGCTAAGATCTTGGGCGTCCGCATCGAGGCGGTGAGCGTCCATGCGGGCCTCGCCGGCGCGCAGGAGTTCGCGGCCTTCGCTGACGTCGCCGACGATCGTCCAGGCGCGATAGCCCTCGAAGAGAGCGAGCGCGACGAGACACAGCGAGACCGCGGCGACCAGATGTCGGCGCCGCAGCCTGCTCGTGATCCCCTGATGGGGCTCTGTCGCTGTACCGAGAGATGCAGCCGGCGGGTGCTGCGCTGCCATCTATCGAGGCTTCTTCGACGTGCCGACGGCCACAGCCATGACGCCGAGCGCAACGACAGCGAACGCGACGCCGGCAAGCGGGATGCCGTCGCCATTCGAGCCGCCCGGGCCGAAACCGGTGTTCGGTGGCACGATGACCTCAGGCTGCACTTCGCCGCCCATGACGGAGACTGAACCAGAGCACGAGACTTCCTCGGCGAGAGCCTGCACCGTGACGACACCGGGCGTGCTGCCAACGTTCAGCGTCGCCATGACAACACCGTTCGCGTCGGTGGCACCGGCGTCTGCGGCCACGCTCGCGTCGGATCCGGGCTGTGCCGTAATGCTGAGCACCACGGGCTCGCCGGCGACGGGATTGCCGTCGAGGTCGCGCACGGTGATCGTCAGCCGCACGCTGCCGCCTTCATCCGTGGCGGTCGCCGTCGTGGTGACGACGCAGTTGCCGACGGGCGGTGGGTACTGCGCCGAAGCTACTCCTGCCATGGCCGCCAAACCGGCCACCGGCACCATCAATGCCAACAACATCCGTCCCAACATGGTTATGCCTCATCAATTCCGCGAGACGGCAACCAAGGCGCGCGGCCCTTTGGGCTGAGAGCGCACCGTCTCTACAATTGACAACGCGGGAGTGCGTGAGACTTAACAGGCCGAACTTGACAAGCCTTCGCGTCAGCGAACGGCGCTAGTTGACCGATTCGAGCAGGTACGGCAGCTCGGCGGCGTAGGCAACTGGAAGGGCTGCGCGCATCGCTTCAGCTTCCGCGAAATGGGCTCTGGCTTCCACATCGTCACCGGCAGCGGCCGCGATGACGGCGGCGTGATAGGCGAATCGTGCTTCCTTTGTCCCGAGCCTTAGGGCGAGGGTGGCATATTCCTGCGCCGCCAGGATGTCGCCCGCTTTGTACGCCGACCATGCGACAACATCCGCAACGACGACGCTTGGATGGCGAGCGTAAACAGCCCGCGCCCGCACGTACGTTCCCTGCGGATCGACGCCGCGGTCGGCATCAAAAGCTGCGAGTTCGATGTCGGTGTCGGAACCGCCTGCTGCGAACAGCTGCTGGATCGCGCGTACGGTCTCGTACTGGTCCTCAGCTTCGGTTGCTTTCCCCTGGATGGTGAGCACATCACCTAGCGCGATCAGATATTCGGGCAACGGACGCCGGGCGACAGCAGCTCGCAAATGTTCTTCGGCGAGCGAAAACTCGCCGCGCGCGACCGCCAGCCGTGACTGGCCGAAGCGCGCTACGGGATCGTCCGCTGAGAGCGACGATGCTTCGTCGTACGAACGCGCCGCTTCGGCGATGTCACCTCTCGTGAGGTACAGCGCCCCGAGTTGCACGAGCGCCCAGACGCGATCCTCGCGCACGCCGGTGCCTGCATCGGCCGCGGCGCGCATTGCAATGATGGCACCATCGAGATCGCCATGCAGTTCACGCAGGTACGAGATGCGGCTCAAGGCAGGGAAGTCGGGGCGAAGGTCGACCTTCTCCTGTGCCGCGACCAGGGCTTCGTCGTAGCGTCCGAGTTCCACGAGCGCATCGACACGAACACTATAGGCGGCCATCAGCGTCGGCTCGGCAGCGTGTGCGCGGTCGGCGAACGCCAAGGCGCCGGCGAAGTCGTGCTTCGATGCGGCGAGCGTCCCCGCCACGACGAGCGCGGTCGGATCTTCCGGTCGTAGCTCCAACGCCCGTGCAACGGCCTGGTCGGCGAGCGCGTAGTTCGACGGGTCGGCGGTCTCACGCACGCGCTGCAGGTACGCGGTTGAGATCCGCACGAGGACGTCTGCGTCGAAGGGCGAGTTTGCGGCCTGCTGCTCCAAAGACGCTATGGCTTCGGAGTTGGAGTCCTGTGGTGGCACTGGCGCAGGCACAGCGTCGTTGTTGGCCAGCAGCGCTCGCGCGCCAAACACGGACAGAACGGCTGTGAGCGCTGTCGCTAGAATCAGTAGTCGTCGCACCGAGATCCCTCCACACATGCCCGCCCCGACGTCAGTCACGGCGAGTATGTGTGGAGGGGCGTGGGCGGCGGGGGTTCCGACGCCTCACGCCCCTCGCGAGAAACTTACGCCACGTCCTCTGCCGTCCGGCGGCGCACCTTCGAGAAGATGAGCGATCCGGCCGCGAGGAGCGCGAACACCGAAGCACCAGCGCCAATGCCCGCCGCGATCGGCGGAACAGGCGAGGTGTTGTGCGGGCTTGCGAAGCCCGAGACCGGCGACGCCACATACGGGAAGCCCGCCGTGAACGCCTTGTCGTTCTGGTTCACGCCGTCGCCGAGCAGGTTGTTCGGCGCGGAGTCGACGCACGGGCCAAGGTTGAAGCCGTAGCCGCATGCAACCGCGCGTACGGCGACGTCCGTTACGTCGTCGCCGAGGCGGCGGCCGTTCGGGAAGCCGCAGTTGTCGCCCGCGATCACGCCAAGGCGCATCACGGACCCACAACTTGCCGGCTTGATCGAAAGATTGATGCGAAGCTGCTCAGACGCCACGACGTTAGGTGGCTGGTTCAGCCCCGGGATGCCCGTGAGAAACACCGTCACGAGGTCCTCGCGGCCCGTCGTCGGAATCGGCGTTACGATGCCGGCGTAGACCGCGTTGATCTTCGCTGCGAGGTCGCTGTTCAGTACGAACGATGCGAACTGCCCGTCGCCCGCAGGCGACGACGCGTTGAAGGCATCCTTCTTCGCGAGTGGAATCACGACCTCGTTGACCAGGGGATTGCCGAGGCGCGAGACCTTCACGCGGTCGCCGAAGTTGTACTGGCCACCCTCGCTGCCGAGCACCGAGATGCGCTGGCGGTAGGTGTCGGTCCAGACGCCGACGATCGGGTTGTTGTTAGCCGTCATGCGCGCGCCAGACGCCATGGGCGCCGGATCGCACTTGCACTTCGTCACCTGCGAGATCGGAACCTGGAGAACGATCGAGCTGGTGTTGAAGCCGGCGACGTTGTCGATGCCACCGCCGGCGTTTCCGGGGAGCTGACGAATCGTCGCGAGGTCGAAGATGCCACCCAGATCGACGAAGAACGGATCGTCGCGCTGGCCGACGAACACCTTGCCGCCACCCTGGAGGCTGTAGATCGCCTGCGTCGCAAGCGTCTCGTAGCTCGGCGTGCTCTTTGGGCCGATGTTGTCCGGTGGCACCGCTAGGTTGCTCGCAATGAGCTTACGCGAGGACGAGTTCCCGTCGCGCCGGTAGACGTTGTAGAACTGCCGTATGTTGAAGTTCTCGTCGTTGAGCGACGTGATCGGGCCCGTCGCGTACAGGAAGGTGCTTTTGTCGATGACCTTCGTGTAGAACTCGAACTCGTATGCAATGTCGCGCTTGGCATCGCCATCGCTGTCGATTGAGAAAGCGTAGGTTGCGTCGGTCGCCCAGGGGTAGAAGTTCGGACCACCCGCGGGCTCTTGCAGCGGGATCCAGTTGCCGACGAGCGTCAGCTTGTCCGGCGAGTCCGGAGCGATGAATGCGTATGTGTCGGTTGCGTCGGCCTGCGGGTCTGCTGCGATGCCGGGGGCTTCGCGATGGCTTGATGCCGCGGCGTCATCGGACGGACGGGTGCCAATCGCGACAAACGACGCGACCGCAAGTCCAGCGATACCGGGGATCAGTGCCCACTTGGCCAACCTCTTCATGAGTGTCATGGAGTTGGTCTCCTCCTGAAATTTGCTGTTGGAATGTTGATGGATGTTCGATACTGAATGTGTCGAGGGAAGGTTCCTCCTTTCCAGACCCGCTCCACGCGCTCGCCGTCGAAAGTTGGCGCGTGGGGCGGTCGCACTACTGCTTGCGGACGTTCGTGTTCGATTTCGTGCGACCGTCTTGCCGGCCCTTGTCGAACGCTGTCTCCCTGTCCCGTCTTTATTCGCATCGCGGCGCGGCGCGGATCAGCCTGAAAAGGATGATTAGAACTGTCCGGCCGCGCGCGTGATCAACACGACGCCGACGACACAGACGAGGGCTGCCGCCGCGACGGGGAGTCCGCGAACGAGCATGGACGTGAGGCCATTCGACTGTTCGGCGCGATCCATGAGGCGCTTCAAAGCAGGCACGCGCTGGGCCCAGACGACGGCAAAGCCGATGCCGGTCAGCACAGCGGCAAGGCCGAAGCTGAAT
This sequence comes from Dehalococcoidia bacterium, assembly GCA_021731085.1. Lineage (GTDB taxonomy): Bacteria > Chloroflexota > Dehalococcoidia > DSTF01 > JACRBR01 > JACRBR01. The sequence goes on along the minus strand of JAKFYB010000050.1, from coordinate 3,424 downwards.
GCGACGATCAGCACCAACCCGAACCCGACACGATGCAGGGCGATCGCGCTGAGCATGACGACGATCGCGGACGGACAAGGGATCATGCCGCCGAACATCCCGAGCCCGACGAGCCTCTGCCACGTCACCTTTTCGCCATTGGCGCCCGGCATAGCGTGCGAGTGTGAGCCGAAGCCGAGCGCGTGCTTCTCGCCCTCCGCGCGGGCTAGCGCGTGTGGCAGACCGTGGCCATGCGCGTGTGACACAGCCGCCACCGGCGAGGCGGGTTCCGCGATCGACAAATGATCGTGCTCGAAGCCATGTTCGTGTGCGTGCGAGTGGTCTTCTTCATAGTTGTGCGGTGTGGGGGCACTGGCGGTCGCCAAGCGCAGACCGCCACGCTCGCTGGCTAGCGAAGCGCCGCGAGGCCGCAGCCACATCGCCATAGGAGCCAGCACGCCGCTCGCCCGGACGCGCCCGACGAAGAGCGCGATGCCCATGATGAGGATGATGCTGCCGGAGATCACGCCCATCCACGGGTAGAGATCCTCGGGCACGATGTACTGCGACAGGTACAGCGTCACAAAGCCGAGCGCGTACACGCTCGATGTGTGCGTTGCGGTCACAACCAGACCAAGCAGGGCAGCGTGCCAGAGCGTCCCACGTGATCCGACCAGGTACGCGGCGACGACGGTCTTGCCGTGGCCCGGCGAGAGCGCGTGGACGGCACCGAACGCGACGGCGGCGAGCAACGCGAACGCAATGAAACCGGCACTCAGTTCCTTCTCCGCGATCAGTCTGGTGAAGCCGGCGAGCGCACCGTCGGGGTTGCCGCGCGTAGCGATGTTGGCATCGGCTTCGATTCCCGTCGTCGGCGCGATTGATGGGAGTCCGACGCCGGGCTCGAGGTTGAGCGACGCTTCGCGTACATCGGGCGGGCTCGAGAGGGCGGCCTCGGGATACGTACGGAGGGAGTTGGTCGGACTCTCGTTGGGGAGAGTCGAACCGACGAGGACGACGCCTGGGCCGCCTCGGGCTATGACTTCGCGCCAGCCGATTCGGTCGGCGTAATTGTTGTCGCGGTACGTGAGCGTCGCTTCGCTGTCTAGCGCGCCGCCGGGCAGGTCGCCGCGGTAGATGATGTCGAGACGGAGGATCTTAAGTCCACCCTGCCCTTCGAGCAGCGATGTTTCACGTGAGACATCGCTGAACGCGACGTTATTGCCATTGATGGCTAGTGTCATATCGATGGCCAGCGATTCCGCTTGATCGGCCGCCCAGGCCTCGAGGACTGGATCGCCGTTGGCATCTGTAGGCAGACCTTGGAGCGTCTGAAGGGCGGGGATCTCGGCGAGGTCGAGAACGCGGTAGACGGTTACGCCGGACTCGGCGACCTCGATGGTGGTGGAGTGGTTGATGGTGAAGTTTCCGAGAGGATGGGCTGAAGCTGTGCCCTGCTGGGCGACGACGGCCGCGACGACGGCACCGATGGCCAGCAACGGTAGTACGCCAAGCTTCCGGCGTCCAGCACGAATGACTGAAGAAGTACTCACGGACTTCATTCGCCCCGGAGGGCGGCGTGGATCAGGACGGCGGCGGGGAATGGTGATGTTTCACGTGAAACATGCTTCGCAGGCGAGGCTCATTGCTTATGTCGTCTGGATGACGACGGCACGCCTGCTAGTCTTCGCCCAACGTCACTGATTGGCTTCAATAGTGAGAGCGAGCAACCCATTGGCCACTTCGAACACACGTTCCCGAAAAGCATCCTCATCCTCGACACGCGGTCCAGCAAGATCAGCGGTCAGTGCGTTTGGAGGCGACGAGTCACATGTCCGACCGAGCATCGAGCCGGTGGCTTACTCCGCCGACGGACGCGAGTTCAAGTACGAGGCGACGCTGTCAGCCGACATTGCGGTGGGTGGTTGGGTGACGCTGGAGACGATGGCGGGAGTGCGCTACCTGGGCCAGATCACGAGCGAGGACATCGACGTTCGCGACGGGCCCGCGATCGATGGCGGGACAGTTGGTAGCGGTGTCGCTACGCGTCGGCGCATCCGGACCACGAACGGCGGCGGTGTGCTCCTGGCGCGCCTGAGTGAGCGAGACCTTGTCGCGCCTGATGGCTCGGACGTCTTCGACGCGGCGACTATTGCGACGGCGGACGGGGCGGCGGTCGCTCGATATCTGGACACGAGTGCGGGCAAGCGTTCGCGGTTGGCGATCGGATCGCTGGCGCGGAGCGATGGCTCGCCAGACGCATTTCTGCGGGCGGACGGGTTCGACCGGCATACGTTTTTGTGCGGGCAGTCGGGCTCGGGGAAGACGTACGCGCTCGGACTGGTGCTGGAGCAGTTGGTGCTGCAGACGTCGCTGCGGATGGTGATCATCGATCCGAACTCGGACTTCGTGAAGCTGGACAAAGTGCGGAAGGGCGTGCCACAGGCGGCGGCTCGTGCCTATCGAGCGCGGGCGAAAGACCTGCAGGTGCTGCGACGGGCTTCGATGGCGAAGAGCGGGAACGTACTCCGCGTCTGGTTCAGCGATCTCGCGGAGGTAGAGCAGGCGGCGGCGCTGCGGCTCGACCCGCTGGCGGACCGCGAGGAGTACGCCGAGCTCTCGGTGATCGCGGAGACGTTTGGCGGGCGGCGGTACTCGCTGGCGGACGTGCTGAAGCGCGCTCGTGCATCGGCCGACGGCGCTGCTCGCCAGTTGGCGCTGCGCATCATGAACTTGCACGTGACGGACTGGGCTGTGTGGGCGAAAGGCAGTGAGAAGTCGTCGGTGGAACAGTTGCGGGCGAGCACGCGTGCGGCGGTGATCGATGTGGGAACGCTGACGTCGCAATCGGCGAAGTACGTGACGGCGGCGAACGTCATCGGCAATCTGTGGCGCAACCGCGAGCAACGGCGGCCGACGTTGATCGTGATCGATGAGGCGCACAATGTGTGCCCCGCGGAGCCGACGGACCCGCTGCAAGCGAACGCGACGAAGTACTGCATCGACATCGCGGCGGAGGGCCGGAAGTTCGGGCTGTACCTGCTGCTGTCAACGCAGCGGCCGCAGAAGCTGCATCCGAACGTGCTCTCGCAGTGCGACAACCTGATGCTGATGCGGATGAACTCGCGCGCGGACCTGGCGGAGCTGTCGGCGACGTTCTCGGCGGTGCCGCAGACGCTGATCGAGGAGTCGATGCGGTTCAAGATGGGTGAGACGCTGCTAGCGGGGAAGATCGTGCCGACGCCGCTGATCGCGCGCGTGGGCGGGCGGATCACGGAAGAGGGCGGGGCGGATATCCCGGCGTCGTGGGCGGATGGCGCGAAGCGCCGCTGACTTCGGACTAAACACAGAGACACAGAGGCACAGAGGCACAGAGAATCGACTGCGATCTCAGTGAGGTTCGGTTTGCGCTGTCGCATGGGCGCACATCGCGGGCGTTGTCTTA
>JAKFYB010000030.1 GCA_021731085.1 Dehalococcoidia bacterium | reverse complement strand
GGTCAGGGGCGGGGTCTTCGATCGTGGTTGTGGGCGCGATGGTTGGCTCGCCTTCTTCGCGGGCGATCTCGACGAGCTGGACGCTGAGGCCGTGGGTGGCGGCGGCGGTTACGAACGCGGAGCGCACACCGGGTTCGGCCTCGACGGGCTGGCTGACCTTGACGCCTTGCTGCTTGAGTTCGTTGAGTGCGCCGTCGAGGTCGTCGACTTCGAGCGCGATGGTGTAGAAGCCCTCGCCCTTGCGAGCGAGGAAGCTGCGGACCGGGTTGTCGGGCTCGACGGGTGTGACGAGCTGGAGGAGGGCGTCGCCCAGGGGGACATCGACGGAGCGCACGCCGAACTCGGCGATGCGCTTGTTGACACCGGCGTGTTCGTCGAAGAGCTGCTCGAACGTGCGGGCTGCGCCCTCGGCGTCGTGGACAGCGAGCGTTATGCGGTGGATGCGTCGAATCCTCACAAAGCAATGCTATCCTGCTTCGATTGAGGCTTCCAGTGAGAAGCCTGGACCTCTCCCGACGAGGGCGCGGCAAGCAGCGCCCCTACGCGATGCATTTATCCCTCTTACATGGAGTGAACTTTGGCGATAGAACAGCGGACTGATGCGGGCGCGGCTGTTGCGCAGATTCGTGACGCGGCGTTGCGTGTGCGCGAGAACGTCGGGCGCGTGATCGTCGGGCGCGACGATGTGATCGAGATGGCGATGGTCGCGCTGTTGTGCGAAGGCCACGTGCTGCTCGAGGATGTGCCGGGGCTTGGCAAGACGATGATGGCGAAGGCGCTTGCGAAGTCGGTGGGCTGCGAATTCCGGCGCATCCAGTTCACGCCTGACCTGATGCCGTCGGACGTTACGGGCATCAACTTCTACAACCAGAAGCAGGGCGAGTTCGAGTTCCGCGCCGGGCCGCTGATCGCGAACATCGTGCTGGCGGACGAAATCAACCGCGCGACGCCGCGCACGCAGTCGTCGCTGTTGGAGGCGATGGAAGAGCGGCAGATCAGCATCGACGGCGTGACGAAGCCACTGCCGCGGCCGTTCCTGGTGCTGGCGACGCAGAACCCGATCGAACTTGAGGGCACATTCCCGCTGCCGGAGGCGCAGCTCGACCGCTTCCTGCTGCGGGTGCGGATGGGGTATCCGGATGCGGCGGAGGAGGACACGATCCTCTTGCGCTTCGAGGCGGAGAACCCGCTCGACACGCTGCAGCCGGTGGTGCAGGCTGCGGAGTTGTCGCGGTTGTCGGCGCTGCTGCCGTCGGTGCACTGCGAGTCGGCGGTGCGGGACTACATCGTGCGGATCATTCGTGCGACGCGCGACCATGCTTCGGTGGAGTTGGGCGCAAGCCCGCGCGCATCGCTGGCGCTGTTCCGCGCGTCACGAGCGCTGGCTGCGACGCGGGGGCGTGATTTTGTGCTGCCGGATGACGTGAAGGCGCTGGCTACGCCTGTTCTTGCGCATCGGATCATGCTTACGGGACAGTCGCGGCTGCGGGGGCGGAGTGCTGAGCCTCTCGTGCGGGAGATCCTCGAAACGGAGCCGGTTCCGGTCAAAGACAGCTGATGCAAGGGCTCAAGGATCTTTGGATCTGGGGGGCGATTGCGATTGTGATCTCGGGGATCGCGGCGCAGAGCGTGCCTGTTGTGATCCTCGGGTTTGTGGTGGGGCTCGCGTGTGGTGGGGCGATCATGTGGTCGCGTGCGTCGCTGCGGCGGCTGACGTACGAGCGCGTCGTGCCTGAGGACCGCGCGTTTCCGGGCGACGTGATCGGTGTGACACTGCGGGTGATCAATCGCAAGCGGCTGCCGCTGCCGTGGATCGAAGTGCGTGATGCGTTTCCGGAGGCGATGGTCGGCGAGGAGCCGGCGCCGGATATACGGCCGACGGGGACGGCGCACCAGATGGCTGTCGAGTGGCGCGTCGCGGCGACGGGGTTCGAGCGCATCAACCGTCCGTACCAGCTTCGTGCGCCCGAACGCGGGGTGTACTACCTCGGTCCGGCGACGGTGCGTTCGGGCGATCCGTTCGGGTTGTTTCCGGAGACGCGCGAAGGTTCGGAGCGGACGCGGCTGCTCGTGTATCCGAAGCTCGTCGACGTGGGCGAGCAAGTGCTTCCCGCGCGTCGGCCGTTCGGTGAAGTGGCGGGCGGGCTGCGCGTGTTCGAGGATCCGTCGCGGGTTGCGGGCCTGCGCGACTACGAGCCGGGCGACTCGATGCGGCGGATCGACTGGAACGCGACAGCGCGCATGGGCAGTCTGCAGTCGAAGGTGTACGAGCCGACGTCGTCGCATCACCTCCTGGTGTGCTTGAACACCGCGACGCTTACGCCGCACTGGGCGGGCTTCATCCCCGGGCTGTTCGAGGGCGGCATCTCGATAGCGGCGGCGATCGCGTTGCAGGCGCACGAGGAGCGGTATGCCGTCGGGCTGCTGGCGACGAGCAGCGTCATCGACGATAACCGCGCGATACGCATCCTGCCCGGCCGCGAGACGCATCAGCTTCTCCGCATCCTCGAAGCACTGGCGACGGTGACTCCGTACGTGCTGGAGTCGCTGGCGGCGATGCTTGATCGCGAGGAGTACCGGATGACGGCAGGCACGTCGCTCGCGGTCGTCACCGCCACGATGCCGGAGGACCTGGTCGTGACGCTGCACCGGCTGCAGAAGCGCGGACACCCGCTCGTCGTGCTGACACCATCGGGCAATCGCTGGGACAAAGAGCTGGAGGGCATAGAGGTGCGGCACCTGACGTGGCCGGACGGCAGCGAGCCGAACTTCCGGCCGCCGGTGGAGGTTGCGCCGTGACGATACGGAGCGCGCGGCTGCCGATGCTGCTCGTCATAGAGACGCTCTGGGGATGGGCGCTCGTCGCGATCGTGGCGCAGGCGATGTCGGGTGACCGCGGGTACGGGCCGTCGATCTTTGCTGTTGCGGCGGTGGTGTGCGGTTCGGCTGCGGTCGGGGCTGCGCTGCGGATGTTCGAGGTCGGTGAGGCGCAGTCGAGGGCGCTGGGCGTGGCGTCGACGGTTGTGGGGCTCGCGATCATCCTTCCGCTCGAATATCGGGAGGCAATCACATCGCTCGACGACCGTCCGGCGATGATCGGTGCGACGATCGCGATGGCGGGGCTGTGGATACGGGGCGCTACGCGGCACGATCCGGATGGCCTGTTTGAGCCGATCGCTCGCAGCGCGGTAGTAGGTGTGATTCCGGTCGCGATCGCGGCGGCGACGCAGCCTGCGGTGCACGGGCCGGCGTCGTTTGGGGCGGTGGCGATCGTGTACGTGCCGCTGGCGCTGCTTGTGCTGGCGCTGCACCAGGCGGCGGAACCGACGAAGCGGGTCGAGACGCTGGCGACGGGTTGGGCGCCGTTCGCGGCGCTGACGGTGCTGGCCGGCATCGCCGTCGCGGCGCTCGCAGTTGCGATCAATCCCGGCGGGATGTTCGACGTGCTGTCGCCGGTGGGGGATGCCTTGGCGCCGGTGGGCGAAGCGTTCGGACGCTATGTGTTCGGTCCGATCGCCGCTGCGATGGGGTGGCTCGTTTCGCTGTTGCCTTCGTATTCGGGCGATCAGGAGGCGCGGCCGCAGCCGCCGCCAGAACGGCCGCCACCTAAGGAAGACGAGGAGCCGAGTGCGTGGGTCGAGTGGCTATCGTGGATCGCGCGGATCGCCGTGCCGCTGATTGTCGTCGCGGCAGTGTTGTTCGCGCTGGCGATGCTGTTCCAGATGACGCGCCGGAAGCCGGAGCGCGACGAGGAGGACATCGTCGAGCGCGGGGACGAGGATGGCGGCGAAGGCCCAACGGGATGGTTGGGTTCGCTGCGCGATCGATTCGGGCGGCGCCGGGAACCTTCGAGTGCGGTTTCGATCCGCCGTCTGTACGCGGAGGTGCTCGAGCGGGCGGAGTCGGACGGCATCGAGCGGGCGCCGGCAGTGACGCCGCTGCAGTTCGCGCCGGCGCTGGACTCGCGCTACGGCGGCACGGGTACGGAGATCACGCGCGCGTTTATTGAGTCGCGGTACGGGGCGCGGGACATCGGCGAGGAGCGGGTTAGGGAGTTACGCGCGCGGTGGGAGACGCAGTCGCGGGCGACTTCGTGATGACCATGCCTGACTAGAGATCGTCTCTAAGTTGTCTCGCTTGCGCATGTAGGCGCGGTGGTGTCCGTTGCTAGATTCTTCGCTTCGCTCAGAATGACAGTACCGACGACCGACGACCGACGACCGCGCTACGGCGTCGTTTCGTGGCAGATGCCTATGGTGTTGTTGATGTTGTTGCGGATCTGGTTGTTGCTGATGCGTACGTCACCCGCAAGATGCAGGCAGATGGCGGAGCCGCGGTTGTCGTAGATCTCGTTGCCGGAGATCTCGCCTAGTGATGTGTTCACGTACGAGACGCCGATGCCGCGGTTGCTGTAGATGCGCGAGTTCTTCACCGTAAGGTTCGCGCCCTGGCCGAGGACGCCACCGCCGAGCGTGCCAGTCTCGGGCAGGACGACGGTGTCGCGGACGATGTTGTTCTGGATGACGCCGACGGCGCGCACGGGGTAGCGCGGGCCGACCTGGCCGTACTTCAGCGGGTCGGGGTAGGCGCGCATTTCGATCGCGTGCTCGTCGTTAGCGACATACTCATCGCCGTTGGAGGACATCGTCGCGCCCCAGACGAATAGACCGGATAGGTGGTTGAACCAGATGCGGTTGTTCTTCATAGTCGTCGTCGTGCCGGGGAAGAGGACGATCCCGGTGCTGTTGCTGTACTGAATGACATTCGTGTCGAGCACGACGTTCGCAGAGCCGACGAACGAGTCAAGGTTCACGAGATAGCAGTCGGGGACTTCGACGAAGCCGGGCGGGAGGAGTGCGCAGGGCGTCTGGCCGGCGAAGACGCCGGGGCCTTCATTGTCGGAGATGATGTTGCGGGTGATGATGGTCGCCGTCGACTCGCCGACGGTGGAGACGCCGACGCCGCCGTTGTTGAAGATCCAGTTGCGTTCGACATTCACCGTGGACTTGTTGCGGATGAGTACGCCGTCGCCCGTCATCGCGTAGATGAATGAGTCACTAATGCGACCGGAGCTAACGACGTCGTAGTGGATGCCGACGCCGCCACCACCGGCGTCCATGCGCCTGAACACGACGTTCTGACTACGCCATACGTAGGAGCCGGCTGGGTTGCCGACGTAGAGAGTGAAGTCTTCGAGCGTGATGTCGCGGCTGTTAAAGATGAGAAGGGCGTCGCTCGTGCCGCCGGCGACGATGCTGACCTTGTGGCCGGCGCCGCGCAGGGTTAGGCCACTGCGGGCGTTGATCTGGATCGGGCCGCGATAGACGCCAGGCGCCATGCAGATGACGCTGCCGGCTCCGGCGCGGTTGATGTCGGACTGCAGTGAGGCGGGATCGGCATTGATGGTGCAGGCGTCCTGCGCGAATGCGGGCGTGGATCCCGTCGCTGTGAGCGTCGCGCAGGCTAGAACAGCTGTCGCGATGAATACGAAAAGAGCACGTGAACCCAACATCCCTGACACCTCCCGATACCCAACTCGAACCACCGCGCGGGTGAAGGCCCGCGCTACGAGCACAGCGGCCCTTGCGCCCATCGCTGATCGCCGTCGGCAACCGCTACAAGTCGCCCTGTGCATCGCATGATACCCAACGACAAGGACGGTGGCTCAGGCGAGCCATTCCAGCCAGAGTCCGTGCGGATGGGTGTGCGCGAGTTTCGTTGTGCGAGGCTCTGCGCGGTCGAAGAGTGTTAATTCGAGGGTGCCGTGCGGTTCGCCCATGCGTAGCGTGCCGAGCGTGACGAGCGCAGTCGGATGCGCGCGACCGTGATCGACGATGAGTTCGACGACGCGGGTGCGGGCTTCCTTTGGGAACTGGTAGAGGGTGTAGCTGGCGAAGACGAGGAGCGGTACGTCGGTCGGCGCTTCCGCGAGGAGGGCGGGCAGCAGTTGCACTGCATCGCCCTTCACGATCTCGACGGGGTCGGCGAGCATCATCGCGCGTGCGGCCTGGAGACGGTGCTGGCGGTCGATGCGTTCGGGCCAGATGAGGGCTCGCTGCCACTGGAGTGCGTCTTGGTCGGCGAGATCGACGGGATCGAGATCGACTCCCTTGCGCCAAGTCGCGTGCAGGTCGGATGGGATACGCGAAAGGGGATGGTCGCTTCGCAGTTCACTCGTGATGTTGACAGTCGATGCGCTGTCGCCCCAGCTCGTCGCGCCGTACGTGTTCGCGCCGTACGTGTAGTGATAGCGATCCCAGAGAAGGTTGAGGCCCGCACTCGCGCCGATCTCGATGGTGGCGAACTCGGAGGTGTTGAGTGCTGTAGCGGCGGAAGCGAACGCGGGGAGGAGAAGGGCGCTGCGTTCGAGGACGTTGGTCTGGACGAGCCGCGACTGGATGATTGCTGTGAGCGCATCGCGATGCTCGTGGCAAAAGTTCCGAAAAGGCGGGAATGCATCGGACGCGGGCTTCGGTCCGGGAGTGATGTCCGGATAAAACGCCGCCAGAGGGTGCTCGACGTCGGAGAGCAGGAGATAGTGGACGGCGGCAAAGAGGAGGTTGGGCGGCGGCTGGCCTTCGCGGGTGGTGGCGGCGAGCATTAAAAGCTCTTCGTCATCGGCGAGCCTGTCGGCTATGGCGGCGTAGAGGGGGGCGCCACTGGTCGGGAAGTCGACGTCTGCGTAGGCGCGGAAGATGGCGCGCAGGCGGTCGATGGGCCAGGTATTCACGATGAGACCGACGGGCGAGGGCGCCCGTCCTCCAGTGTGCGTTCCATGAACTTCTTGAGGGAGATCACGCACCATTCGAATAGGCTGCCGTCGTCGGCCTTGTAGGGCGAGAAGCGGATGGCGTACCAGCCGCGGTACGTCTCGATCGCGGCGGCGAGCGCGTCGCCGTGCGTTGCGAGGAGGCGGGCGTGGACGCGCTCGGCGTCGGAAGGCTGGTGGCCACGGACGACGTTGAGGAAGATGGCGGCGCTGGCGAGATCCATCGCGGGGTCGCCGGCGACGGTGAGCCAGCCGAAGTCGATGACGCCGGTGACGTTGAAGTCGTCGTCCATGAGGACGTTGCCAGGGAAGTAGTCGCCGTGGACGAGCACTTTCGGCGGGTCGAGGAGCGCGCGGATGCGTTCGCGGAGGACTTCGACGATGGCGTCGACGTTAGGGATGGCTTCGATCAGGTCGGGGCGACCCTTCGCGTAGTTTTCTTCGAGGCGGGCGAGGAGGAAGTCGGCCCAGGTGTCGCCGGTGAGGGCGTCGTCGAAGAGGAACTCACCGTAGGGCTGGTCTTCGAGCGAGATCGCGGAGAGAGCTGACGCTGCGTCGGTGAAAGAGTCGAGCGCGCGGTTGCGGTCGGCGCCCGTGAGTGCGGGCATGACGTCGTGGAAGGCGCGGCCGCGGATGAGGCGATCGAGGCTATAACCGACGCCGTCCTCGACTGCGAACTCGAAGATCTCGGGCACGGCGAAGGGGAGATGGGGGGCGGATAGTTTCTTGTAGAAGGCGCCGATCTTTTCGAGATGGGAGAGGTCGGTGTGCGTGTGGAAAACGCGGAGTGCGCGGTCGCCGGTCAGTTCGTAGACGGTGGCTTCACCGCCGTGGCCTAGCTTGCGGACGACCTCGGCGCGAAAGCGTGCGGGGATTTCGTCGGGCACGGTCTAGCCCAGCAGAGACTTGGCGGTGGCGGCGACGGCATCAAGGGCGACGATCTGGGCGTCTTTGTCGGTGCGCTTCTTTACTTCGGCGCCGCCGTTCTCGATCGAACGCGGGCTGACGGTAACCCGCACGGGCATGCCGAGGAGGTCGGCGTCGTTGAACTTCACGCCGGCTGAGCCGACTTCGCGATCGTCGAAGAGCACGTCGAGTCCGGCGTCCTGGAGCTGCTGGTAGACCTGCTCGGCGCTTTCCTTCACGCCGGGCTTGTCGAAGCCCATGCCGACGAGGTGGACGTGGTAGGGCGCGAGCTCCGGCGGCCAGATGATGCCGCGCTCGTCGTGGTTGGCCTCGATGGCGCTGGCGAAGACGCGGCCGACGCCGATGCCGTAGCAGCCCATGATCGGGTGCTGGAGGTTGCCGTCAGCGTCGGCGAACTGCGCCTCCATCTTCTCGGTGTAGACGGTGCCGAGCTTGAAGACGTGGCCCATCTCGACGCCGCGCTTCGTCTCGAGCTTGCCGTCGCAGTTCGGGCACGTCGCGCCTTCCTGCGCGAGGGCGATGTTCGTGATGATGTCGGCGTTCCAGTCGCGTCCATGGTTGACGTTGCGGTAGTGGATGTCGGGCTTGTTTGCGCCGGCGACGAGGTTTGCGTCCTGCGCGGTGTCGTCAGCGACGATCTTGATGTCCTTTAGGCCAACCGGCGACGCTGAGCCGGCGACGAGGTTGTGCTTGCGGACGCCCTGGGCGTCGAGGAGTTCGAGTTCGACCGCCTTGAGCGCGTTGCGGAGCTTCGCTTCGTTGACTTCGAGATCGCCGCGGATGGCGACGAACACAGGCGCGCCGTCGGCCTCGTAGAAGACGGCCTTCAGCGTCTTGTGGTGCGGGATGCCGAGGAACTTCACGAGATCGTCGATCGTCTTCTGGCCGGGTGTGGCGACTTCTTCGAGCGGGAGCGTGTCTTCCGCGTCATATTGCGGCTTCTTGAATTCTGCCTTCTCGGCGTTGGCGGCGTAGTTGCAGCGCGGACAGAGCAGGATCGTGTCTTCGCCGACGTCGGTGAGGAAGATGAACTCTTCGGAGTCCTTGCCGCCGATCGCGCCGGAGTCGGCCTGCACGGGGATCGTGGGCACGCCGCAGCGCTCGAAGATGCGGATGTAGGCGTCGCGCGCGGCCTGGTACGAATTGTCGAGCGAGTCCCAGTCGGCGTCGAAGGAATAGGCGTCCTTCATCGTGAACTCGCGGACGCGCATCAGGCCGCCGCGGGGGCGCGCCTCGTCGCGGGCCTTCGTCTGGATCTGGTAGAGCATGAGGGGCATGTCGCGGTAGGACTGAACCTGGCGCTTGAAGAGATCGACGATGACCTCCTCGTGCGTGGGGCCGAGGACATAGTCCTTTTCGCCGCGGCCCTTGAGGTGGAAGAGGACGTCACGCATGGTTTCGATGCGACCGGACTGCTCCCACAGCTCGGCGGGCTGAAGGGCGGGCATGACGACCTCCTGGCCGTCGGCGCGGTCCATCTCCTCGCGGATGATCTGCTCGATCTTTCGCATGACCTTCGAGCCGAGGGGGAGGTAGGAGTAGATGCCGGCGGCGAGCTGCTGGACGAGGCCGGCGCGCAGCATGAGCTGGTGGTTAGCCGTCTCCGCTTCGGCGGGAGCGTTGCGGAGGGTCTTGCTGAAGAGCCGGGACATGCGCATTGCGTGGTCCGTGATGATTGGAGACTGGTGATTGGTGCGGTTGTTGGGGGATTGTAGCGGAGCAGTGGGTGAGGGCGTAGCTGGAGCGATTCAGGTGTGGGCTACGAATACGCCGTCGTGGCGGGTGAGGTGGAAGGAGCCATCGCGGGCGATGCGGTCCGTGACCAGTCGCTCGAACTCTGCACTGGCTGCTGCGTCTTCTGCTGGATCTGTGAGCTGGGGGCCGTAGCCGGGCCAGAGGATCATCGTTGTGGCGATGTCGGTCAGCACCATCACGCCGCCGTATTCACGAAGCTCGACGTTCTCAAACGCGCTCCGCATGTGGGGCATGCCGGTTGTCGTGTCGAAGCGGAACGCGATGTCGGGATCGCGTTCGCGGCCGAGTGTGCGGCGGACGGCTTCGGCGGCGAGGTCGTCGAACTCGATCATGTGGTCGGGCGCGACGGTTGCGGTTACGAAGAGGCCTCCGGGGCGGATGCAGCGGCGCATCTCGGCGAGGGCGCCGTCGATGTCGCGCATGAAGTAGAGCGTCCAGTTCGTGGTGATGACGTCGAAGGCGGCGTTAGCGAACGGCAGCCGTTCCATGTCACCGAGCATGACCCGCACTCCCGATCCGAACTGACGTCGGGCGCCGGTCACGGCCGGGTGCGACATGTCCAGCCCGTGAAGACGTATCTCCGTGAACGACGTGAGCATCTCATCAAGGAACCAGCCGGAGCCGAAGCCGAGTTCGCAGACGCGGGCGCCGGGTTTGGCGACAGGGCGGACGGCATCGAGCAGCGTTGCGATGGCGATGGGCGGATCGGTGGCGTAGCGCGCGACCACATCGAGGGCGGTCCAAAGGGGCGGCTCTTCGTCAGCGGGGAACGCGTCGAACTTTCGGAGTGCGTGGTCGCGGGGATCCTCGGTGGTCACGCGGTACTCTAACGCACGATCGGAGCCGTGAACGATGACGCAAAGGAGCACTCACGATGCCGCAGTTTCCTGATGGATTGACTACGGAGCACCTGTTTGACGCGCAGTTTGATCTCGAGACGCCACAGGCGCTGTGCGCGACACCGCTCGGCGGGCGCAACATCTTCATCATCAAGAGCGGGACGGTGTCTGGGCCTAAGCTCAACGGCACTGTGATGCCGGGCGGCGGCGACTGGTACCTGGGACGCGCTGACGGCGTAGGCGAGCTTGATGTGCGCGGGACGATCAAGGCCGATGACGGCGCGCTCATCTTCGTGCGGTACACGGGCGTGCTCAACGTCGCGCCGGCGGTGTTAGGGCGGGCGTTCACGGGGGAGGATGTGCCGCTCTCGGAGTATTACTTCCGGACGACGCCGCGGCTGGAGACGTCGGCTGAGCAGTACGCGTGGTTGAATTCGCGGGTGTGCGTGGCGGTGGGTGCGATCGCGCCGAATCGGGTGTCGTACCGGGTGTTCGGGATTCTCTGAGAGGAATCTCGATGCGCCGGGGCCCTGCCGACTGGCCGAGTCGTATCTAGTGCGGAACTGCGGGCCGCTTCCGGACGTAGACTGGATACGGAGGTGATTGTGATGGGTGGAATGCGAATTCGATACGTACTGATTGGAGCCGCGTTGGTGGTGGCTGCGTTTGGTGTGGCATGCAGCGACGATGATGATGGGGAGCCGACGCCAGGTTCCGCGACGGACTTACCTGCCACGGTTGGGGCGACGGTGTCGGTGCCATCGCCGGCGGTCACGGTCGTGGCGACGGCTGATGCGGATGTGACGCCGGGACCGCCGATCAAGATTGAACTGCTGGCTGATCCGCAGGAATTGGCGTGCGACGGAGAGGCTGCATCCACGGTGACGGCGCGCGTTCTCGACAGTGACGGCGTTCCCGTCGCGGACGGTACGGATGTGACGTTCAGTGTGCAGGCGTTGGGGACGGCCGATCCGATCAATGCAACGACAGGCGACGGTGAGGCGACGACATCTGTTGTTGCGCTTGGCGAGGACGTTGGCGTTGTGGTCAACGTGACGTCTGGTGATGCGGCCGCTTCGATCCGGATCGATTGTTTGTAGGCCAACGCGCCACGGCTGGCACGGACATGGACACGGAACGCCGGACTGGATCTTCGTGAGGTTCTGGCGCTGTCTCGTGGGGCGTCGGTCGCAAGCGAAAAGGGCGCGGCGAGCAGCGCCCCTACATCGTGACGCGTCGCTCGGGCGCTGCAGGCTGTGCCCCTACGCCACGCTTGTCACCCGACCGCCGTCAGGGCTGATTCGACGATGCTCTTGAAGATGAGAAGGCCGTCGGTGTTGCCGAGGATGGCTTCCGCGGAGCGCTCGGGGTGGGGCATCATGCCGAGGACGTTGCCGCGTTCGTTGATGATGCCGGCGATGTTGTTGATGGAGCCGTTGGGGTTGGACTCGCGGGTCACTTCGCCTTCGGGCGTGGTGTAGCGGAAGACGACACGCCGGCTGTCCTCGAGCGTCGCGATCGTCTGTTCGTCTGCGTAGTAGTTGCCTTCGCCGTGCGAGACGGGGGCCATCAGCACATCGCCTTCCTTCGTGGCGCTGCTGAACATCGTGTCGGCATTCTCGACTCGCAGGTACGACGGCACGCAGCGGAACTGCAGGCTGTCGTTGCGGATAAGGGCGCCGGGCAGCAGGTGGGACTCGCAGAGGATCTGGAAGCCATTGCAGATGCCAATGACGGGCTTGCCGCGCTCGGCGTGCGTCGCGACGGCGTCCATTACGGGCGAGAAGCGGGCGATGGCGCCGGTGCGAAGGTGATCGCCGTAAGAGAAGCCGCCCGGAATGACGACGGCGTCGTACTTTTCGAGATCTGCTTCGCGGTGCCAGACGAGGTCGGCTTCTTGCCGGAGGCCGTCGGTGAGGACGTACTGGCAGTCCTTTTCAGACCAGGTGCCGGGGAAGACGAGGACAGCGAATCGCATACCGGCCGAGATCCACTTTCTAGGCGCTGGCTGGAAGGGCAGGGGATTGTGGCTTGAACTCCTTCGGCAGGGTCAGAACCGTTAGCAGCACGTGATGACGGTCCTCGATTTCATCCAGCTCGTCATCAATCAGATCCAGAACATCGCGAGGCTCGCGATCGGAGAAGACATGCAAGCGGAATTCCTCACTGGATCCAGGCAGGAGTTCAAATTCGGCGTCGGGAACGGCCTCCTGGATCTTTGCTTCAACGGCGCGAACTTGCCGATAGAGGTCGGCAACGGCGTCGGTGGAGAGATAGTCGTCTTTACGCGTTTCCATGGGCTCCCACCAGGTGAGTATAACACCGTCACTCGGCATCCTGTCGTGCTTCCGTGACTTCTATGAGGACGCGGACATCCTGCAGTGCAGTGATCGCCTGCACACGGCTGATCGGCCGAAGGGTATAGTCGGCGAGCACGCGTTCCATATATAAGCGACGCAGCCGGCGTGCGGCGTCCTTGGTGGGGCTTTGGCGGCGAAACTGCTCTGACACGTAACCGTGGCTCCACCGTTCGTTTCGGTCGCCGGGCACCTTCGCCGCAATGAGAAACGCAACGATCGCGTGAAACGACGCGTAGTAGGCGCGACTTATCGAAGACTCGAAGAGGCCCTCGGCCACCAGTGCCTGCGCGGCTGCCTCGAACCGGCGGGCTTTTTCCAGTCTGCGCAGAGGTTCGCCCGGGAGTGGCATCGGTTACCGGCCCTGGAACTTGGGGGGGCGGCTTTCCGCGAAGGCGCGGGGGCCTTCGCGGGCGTCTTCGGTGCTCTGGGCGATGGCCATGGCGCTGTTCGCCTGCTCGAACGCTTCCGTCCACGACGACTCGAGGCCGCGGTAGACGAGGCGCTTCGCGAGCTGCATCGCGACGGCGGGGCCCTGGGCGAGACGGAGGGCGAGATCACGGGCGGCGTGCTGGAGGTCGTCGGCGGGGACGACGTTCGAGACGTAGCCGATGCGTTGCGCTTCGTGCGCGTCGAAGAAGTCGCCGGTCCAGATCAGTTCGAGCGCCTTTGCGACGCCGACGATGCGAGGGAGCAGGTAACAGCCGCCGTCGCCGGGCACGAGGCCGACCTTCACGTACGACATCGCGAACTTTGCGGACTCGGACGCGATGCGGATGTCGGCCATCGACGCCATGTCCATGCCGGCGCCGACGGCCGAGCCGTTGACGGCGCAGATGTAGGGCTTGTCGAGCAGCTGCACGGCGCGCGGGACTGCGTGGACGCCGTCGCGGAGCCAGT
>JAKFYB010000052.1 GCA_021731085.1 Dehalococcoidia bacterium | reverse complement strand
CACTCGCCATCGTCGGCGGTCTGATCCTCGCGATAGTTGCGACGGCCCTTCTCGTGTCCGGGCGCAGCATCGTGAACGCCGCGCCTGGCGACGTCACAGCAGATCGCGTCTTCGGGCAGGGGGGCAGTGGGCGAGATGTCAGCGGAGGAATTCGTCCGTAGGATAAGTTGCGCCATGATCGTGCCGTGCCCAGCGGCGTCGGCAGCGGGTACTACGCACGGCGTGTCGAGCGTCATGTCCACCATCGATCCCGTTGCTGCACCACTGTCGACGAGCGCAACTGATCTTCCTGCAAGTTGCGGAAGGGAATGGAAGCTGTTAACGGCGATGTCGATGGCGAGGTCATCCCAGTCGATAGGGAGTGGGCATGGTGCTGCTGCCGGATACATCTGAAATCCGACCTCAGCGAGGAGATTGAATCCGAGTTCTGTTGCCAGACCTTGGGCAGCCGCGACCACAAACAGCGGAGGCACAGATCCGACCGATGCGGTAGCGACGCTAGGCACGTCATCCTTGCGAAACACGTCGCCCAATTCGGACAGGTCAATCAGTCTTGGAGGCTCCACGTCCAAGCGCCCGACGGAGGACTGGCGCCAAGCCTCCAGGAACCCCCGAAGTTCAAATCGACGGGCAACGAATGTAACGAACGAAGCGCCACCTATGTCGCACACGCGCTAGCCACCCCATTCCATAGCGAGCTTCACCGTTCCTTCGCTCTTCGCTTTCACTATCGAAAAGACTGGCGTTCCGGCTTCGCCACCGACCATGATGCTCAATTCCATCGTGACTTTCGTTGGAAACAAGTTTCCGACCGGCTGCGTCAACTCTTCAATCCATTGTGTCCTGATCCAGGCTGCAATTTCCGCGACCGTCGCAAAGCGCTTCTCAACCCCCTTCGGGAGTCCGATCTGAGCCTCCACTTCGGGGGCGATAAGAGATTTCAGAGCTGCGGTCTCGCTTGTCTCGACTGGCAGGACCACCCCGTCGCCTATGAGAATACCCGTCCACTCCGACATGTCCTCCACCTTTCCGAATTTGCTTCGGCCTTCACATGGGCCGAAGTTCGTACACTCATGACTCGCACCCCACGCCGTCGTGATCGCCGTCGAAGCCGTGTGGATCAGGCGCCAGCACCGTGAAGCGCTTCCGACCGATGTCCGGACAGTCGAGATCCGGCGGAGGCGGCGGAATACAGAAGTCCGGATACGACGCATGGCAGTTGTTCCCGGGAGGAGGTGGTGGCGGCGGAGCCGGAGCGGGCGGCGCTGGCGCGGGAGCGGCACCACTACCGCCGCAGTCAGTCCCGCCGTTGTAGGGACCGCCGAGCTTCCACATATTCCAGCCCGCGTTGCGTGCCCAGGTCTCTGAGTTCTGCGCCCAGGTCAGGAACTTGGAGTTGTCGCCGTAGTACGCGGACTTTGCGAGACCGACGTAGACCATGACGATCGAGATGTTGTAGTCGCCGCCATCCGTACCGCGAACGATCGGCGCCGCGAGCGTACGGCCGTAGCGGTCGACCGTGACAGCGTCGTACTCCAGCCGTGCAACCGTGCCTGGTCGAAGGAAGATGTTGGCAAGCGCAGACGTCGCCCAGGCGCCGCCGCACTCGTTGGATTCGGGTGTGTTGATCTGCAGCATGCGGATGCGCGTGCCGTCGGTGCAGTCGAACGTGTCGCCGTCGACGACGCGGCTCACCGTGCACGAAGCAGGGCCTGCGTCCGCGGATGGCGGTAGGAGGGCCAGCGCCGCAAGCGCGACCAGCCAGATGATTGCGAATCGAAGCAAGGCTCCCCCATTCGTGCGTTTGGCGATCCTAACGGGTGATCAGACACTCCGTCAAAGGAATCGAGGGATACACATTTGGCCGGCATCCGGCTTCAGGGCAGTGGCACGTCCGCCATTTCGATTGACACGAGGCCAACCACGGAGGATAATCGCCTTCACCGAACAGGGAGTCTGTGCCGTATGCGCCGAAAACTGCCACTCGCCATCGTCGGCGGTCTGATCCTCGCGATAGTTGCGACGGCCCTTCTCGTGTCCGGGCGCAGCATCGTGAACGCCGCGCCTGGCGACGTCACAGCAGATCGCGTCTTCGGGCAGGGGGGCAGCTTTACGCAGACTGCCTGCAACAACGGCGGCATCTCGGCGAATTCGCTGTGTCAGGCGTCTGGCGTCGCGGTCGATACCTTAGGCCATGTGTACGTCGCCGACATGTATAACCACCGCGTGCTCGGCTTCATCGACCCGATCAACACTGACACGACGGCGGACCTCGTGATCGGCCAAGGTGGGTCGTTCACGTCCGGGGTGCCCGCGCTCGGAGGTGTCACGGCGTCGAGCCTCGACAACCCGACGGATGTTGCGGTTGACAGCGCGGGCAATCTCTACGTCGTCGACTGGGGTCACGACCGCGTACTCGAATACGACACCCCTTTCTCGAGCAACACGGTCGCCGACCGCGTGTTCGGTCAATTCAACAGCATGACGACGGCGATCTACAACAACGGCGGGACGAGCGCGAACAGCTTGAAAAACCCTATGTCTGTCGCCGTCGATCCCGCCGGCAATCTCTACATCGGTGATCGCGGAAATCGCCGCATACTCCAGTACAACACGCCGCTCTCGTCTGACACGACCGCCGACCGCGTGTTCGGGCAGCTCGGCAGCTTCACGACCAGCGGTTTCAACCAAGGCGGGCTAAGTGCCAACAGCCTCAGCGAAATCGTTGGGATCGGTGTCGACACCCTCGGCAACCTGTATGTAGCGGACCAGGTCAACGAGCGTGTCCTGAAGTACAACACGCCACTCTCGTCGGACACCACCGCCGATAAGGTGTTCGGTCAGCTGGGCAGCTTTACGTCGGGCATCCCGGACAATGGAGGCGTCAATGCGGACAGCCTCGAGTCGCCGACGGACGTAGAAGTGGACAACGTCGGCAATGTGTACATCACCGAGACGGGCAACGAGCGCTCTCTTTCCTATGACGACCCCGTGTCCCTCGACACAGGTGCTGACGTGGTCTATGGGCAGGGCGGGAGCATGTCGGCATTCGGCAATAACAACGGTGGCGTGAGCGCGAACAGCCAGGGCGACCCTTGGGAGCTGGCGTTCGACCTGACCTGCAACCTCTACATCATCGACTACGGCAACAACCGGCTGCTTGAATACGATTCGCCACCACACGCCTGCATCGACGCACCATCACCAACGCCGACCGCGACGCAATGCACACCGACCTGCACGCCGACGCCGTCAAACACGCCGACGGAGACGCCGACCGTCACGCCGACATTTGATCCTTGTTCACCCGGTCCGACCTGTACGCCGACGGCAGTGCCGACAAGCTGCATCCCTCCGCCCCCGTGCTCACCAACCGATACACCGACCCCAACTCCTTCGGACACCTCGACGGCGACACCGACGAACACGGAAACGCCTTCGGCTACGCCGAGCCCGACGAACACGGTGCCGGTGCCGACGCTTACGGTTATTGCCGTGTACCTGGACTGCAACATCGCACTCGCAGGTGTGCAGACGAACTGTAGCGTCGTGGTCGGCTCTGATGTCGATGTCGGCATCGTCCTCGCGAACGAAGGGAACGTCCCGACAGGAATCGGCGCGTTGACGTTCGAGGTCCATAACTCGAATCGTGCAAAGGCTGTGCCAGTCAACGGTACGGACGGGAATCTGAACGCGAACCCCGACTTTAATGAATTGGTCGCGCCTGGCGAGTGGCGCTGCTCGCCGCCGCCCCCGGTCCCTGACAGCGGAGAAGACGGCCCCACGAAGTCGGTGTCCCACGCGTTTTGTATTCAGGATCACGACGGACGCATTGAAACGGCACCACTCGAGCCGGATGCAGCGGTGACGTTTGCGACCGTGCATCTGCACATCCCGGCCGGCGCATCATCTGGTGACGCAGTGCTCTCGTTGGAAGATGTCACAGTTCGAGATGCAGCGGGATTCATCGAAATCGCGTCGTGCGCTCCGGCGATGGCCGTTCCAGCGACTTGCGGGAGCGCAACACTTCACCTCGCTTCGGGATGCGGAAGCGACAACGACTGCGACGCCTTCTTCGATCCACAACAGCTCCTACACCTGGGCCCGGCCAACACGCAGTCAGGGTTCGATAGCTGTCCGCTTTCCACCAATCCCACACAGCTCAACACGGATGGCAACTTCCTCGACCACAGTCCGCCCTTCATGATGGCGGTCGACGACAAGACACTCCCTGGCTCCGACGCCGCCGGCGATGCGTGCGACACTGACGACGATAACGATGGGATCTCCGACACCGACGAAGCCACGGGACTGCTCTGCGCGAGTTTCATCACCCATCCGCTACTACGTGACACCGACGCCGACCGCTTCCTCGACGGCGCGGAGTGCGCGCTCGGCACCGACCCAACCTTGTTCGCGAGCAAGCCACTGGTGACGGCGTGCGGTGCGACGACGGATATGGACGGCGACAAGCTCACGGAGCGCGTCGAGTTCTGCTTCTACGGCACGGACCCCGGGAACAGCGACACGGACGGCGACAAGGCGCTGGATGGCGCAAAGGACGGCTGCGAGGCCGCATCGCTAAACGGCGATCACATAGTCAATGTCGCCGACATGGGCATGTTGGCGACGGCGATCTCAAATGCAGCGTTCCGCGTCGTGAGTGTGGATGTGAACAAGGACGGTGTCTGGAACCCCGCTGACCAGGGACTGCTCGCGAGCTTCATCTCGCCTTCAGGCCAGTGCCCCGGCTAAGCACACGATGTGAGAATGGTGTCTCAGTGCCTCGATCGGATGGATTGAGGAGGGCACTCTCGAGAGTGCCCTCCTAGCGTCCATGGGGTAGTGGCGTTGGATCACGGCTTTACAACCGGCCTACCGGCTCAAATCCAGCCTAGCGCGCGACCGGCATGCGCTACGGCGATGGCGAAATAGAGGATCGCCAAGATCCAATACAAGACGTGTTCCTTTACTTGGCCGAGGGTGCGGAATCACAGGGCGAAAAACCGATTGACACTGACTCCAGCGAGGAATAATGTTCGTCTTGGCTCAGTGTGAATGGCCGGCTTCCGAAACCCTCGACAAGTCTTCGAGAGCCAGCCCTGGGCTAGAAGGGCGCGGTGCAGCCGCGCCCTTTGCGTTGTTTCAAATGGTCTCAGTCGCTTCTTGTTTGGTCACCTCCGGTTTTCACCCATGGGACGACATCGCAACCATATGTTTGTGCTGACTGCCTGTCAATACGAATTACGACATAAGCGTCTAAGTATCGAGAATTTCGATTCCATGCGACTGACTTAGCTCGCCAGATAAACGTTCTCGGCGGTATGGAATACAAGGAGTCGCACACCATCCGGTGATCGTGTGGATTGGAGACAGGACACGGATCGCTGCGCGAACCAACCCTAGCTCGTGCACTGACCACTTGGTGAAATGAGGCTCGCTACTCTGCCTTGGTCAGCGGGATTCCACGCGCCGTCCTTATTCACGTCAAGGTTCAAGTGTCGTTTGGCAGGATTCGCGATCGCGGCGGCCAGCATGCCCATGTCCGCGACATTTACGACGCCATCCAAGTTGAACGATGCCGCTTCGCAGCCATCTGGTGCGCCGCTGTCATCCGTACCGCTGTCGGTGTCGGAACTGGTTGTGTCGGTACCGTAGAAACAATACTCAAGGCGATCGGTCAGGCGGTCAGCGTCCGAATCGGTAGTCGGTCCGCAGGCATCCAGCCCGGGACGGCTTGTCGAGTCGGTGGGGTCAGTCCCAAGGGCACACTCGGCGCCGTCGAGAACACGGTCCTGATCCGTGTCGTCCTCTAGAGGATTCGTACTGATGCCACTACAAGCGGCGCCGACCATTTCATCCAAATCGGAGATGCCGTCATTGTCATCGTCGGTATCGCACCTGTTGCCTGAAACATCCGAGTCTGGATTCGTCAGGTCCATCATGGAAGGCAAATAAGGGGCGGGATAGAGCAGCATGTTCGCGTCGACATTGGCTTGGTCGGAGTTGGCCATCGTTGGGCAGTTGTCGTCTGTGTCGGGAACGCCGTCGCAGTCGAGATCATCCGTACACGTCGCGGTCACGGCTACATCTGCGCCTTGACAACTACCTGGCATTGAAATGGCCGGATCGCACGACAGCATCTCTCCGAAGTTGTCGTCGTACACGCTTCCTTCCGCAATCCTGAGCGCGACCTCACCGTTCGTTGCTGTATAGGTGACTCTGCCGAGTCGCATGGTCGCTCCGCCTGGGATTATCTGTCCGTCCCCTGAGCCGTTGAAGCACTGAATCCATGATCGCGCCAGTTGCGCGTCATCTCCAGCGACGTTGCGATCAACGTTGGGAAGGGGCGGAGCGCAGGCCCAGGCGCCAGTACCGCTCTGGCTGTCAAAATCCGGGTTGCAGTCGAGACCGGAAGGGTCACACGTGAAAGGAACTAGCGGGTTCAGCACGGTGTTGTCCGATTGGACCTCAAATCCCCAGGCGCCTAGCCGGACGGCTGCCGCACCCTGATTTTCCAGATAGATATCAACGGCGTAATGTCCTGAGCTCGTGGCGCAGTCAGACTGGATACCGGTCGACTGCACGTCGCAGTCGATGCTCATGGCAAACGCGGAAACCGAGGGAGGCGTCGTGGCGGTCGGAGTGGGCACACTGGGATCGTGCGTCGGAGTCGGCGTCGGAGTGTAGGTTGGTGTTGCCGGAGCGGGCGTTGGTGGAGGCGGTCCGCCGTATATCTCCGCCGTTGCCAAGTTCAGTCCGGTCGCTCCATATCCTCCGACTACAAACACTCCACCGCTGGGCAACAACACTGCTCCGTGTATGTTGCGAGCGTCCTGCATATTTGTCGCCGTCGTCCAATCGCCGGCCACTGAATCAAATAGCTCAGCGCTTGAATTGAGCGCCGAATCGGCGTTTCCACCAGCAACGAGCACCTCACCGTTCGGAAGGAGGGTTGCGCTGTGAGAAACTCGCTCATCGCTCATGACCGCACCGATGCTCCAAGTGTTCGCAATGGGATCGTAGATCTCCGTACTTGCCAGTGCCGGAGCCCCATCAAAGCCACCCACAAGGAGCACGTCTCCGTTCTGCAAGAGAGACGCGGTGTGGCGACTGCGGTTTGGAATCGTCATGTTGCCGGCAACTGCCGAGGTGTTCGTCAGCGTGTCGTACACCTCGGCGCCAGGAAGCCCGCCGCAGTCCTCATACCCGCAGCCTCCAGCTACAAGAATCTTGCCATCTTGGAGAAGGGTCGCGGTGTGATCGCTCCTGCCTGCGAGCATGCTTCCAGCGGACGACCAAGTAGTCGTGGCTGGGTCAAACACTTCGACGCTCGTGGGGTTTGCGCATTCCGGATCGCAGCCGGCACCACCCACCACCACTACCCTTCCGTCAGGAAGCAGGGTGGCTGTGTGTCGATGCCGCGCGGTCTGCATGGTGCCAGCCGACGACCATGAGTTACTTGCAGGGTCATATAGTTCGGCAGAAGCGACTTGACGCCATCTGGTGTATCCACCGACCACTAGTATCTGACCATTTTGCAGAGGCGTAGCAGTGTGAAAGGTGCGCGACGTCGCCATCATTCCTGCAGACGCCCACGTATTGGTTGCGGTCTGATACCTGAATGCCAGGACGGAGGGAAATCCGAGGGTGTCGTAACCTCCTGCGACAAGCACATCACCATTCGGCAGTAGGGTCGCCGAAGGCCCGGCGAGCGCATATGGCATGCTCGTCGCGGGTGACCAAGAGTCCGACCCGGCTTCTGTTTGATTGAGATTCAGTTGGTAGGCGAGCCACAATCCGGCGACGGCCAGTAGCGTCAGGAACACTCGGAGCCGAAGCTGGACCCGACTACCTGGCCCGGTGTGTTTGGATTCGTGCGATGTTCCCGTGGCGAGCCTCCGTGTGTCTTACGTGCTTATGCTACGGGACTCGCGAGTTAGTGAGCAATTGCCCGGAGAGCGCCTTACCACACGATGGCACAATCGTGCTGGTGCGCCGTGCGCCCGCCTCCGCCGTCTCTCCTCCGTTAGACTCTCAGCCATGACGATTGCAGTCCGCCACGAACTGGCAAAGGTGTGGTCCGCGGTGCGCACCATCCTGAAGGCGCCGCTCGACGTATCGGATTCACTTCGGGACTTTGACCGCCAGCTCCGGCGGGACCAGGTCAAGCGGGAATTGGCAGACGCTGAGAAGCAGCGAACACACGACGACCGTACATAGGCACTGTGTATCCTCACCTCTCCCTCTGGTGACTCGCGCTTCAGTCTGGCTGCTCACGGTTGCGAGATGCGTGTTATCCTTCCGCTCTTGCTGGCAGGCTTGAACCCCGCTCCACGGCCATGCCCTCTGAACGCCGTTACACGACCGCGTCGCTCATTCGCGACTACCGGGCGCAAGCACGCGCCGGCAACTGGAACGCGTGTCACCTCGTCGTCGTCGAGCTGTACTCGTTTCGCCTGGACGACAACACCAGGCGCGAAGTGATCTACGCGGATGGCTACTGGCGCGAGCACTCAGGCGACATCGACAACGCCAGGCGCTGTTATGAGTTAGCCGCGTCAAAGGGTCACGCCATAGCGATCCGCAGGCTGGCAGCACTGGGCGGTCCTGTGCCGCCTGTCGCGCCGATTCGGCACTAGAGGCCCAGAACCCAAACAACCGCCACCAGGACGGCCGACGTTGCAGTCGCGATCGCGCTGCCACACGCGAACATCGCGCTGACGTTGTCGATCGACGTGACGAACGAGATCACCGTCAGGGTGAGCAAGGTGAGCGCCAGAATGAAGATGCCCGCAGCCAAGTGGATCACGGGACAAGCACGAGCTCGTCGCGGTTGAATCGATGGTAGCTGCGACAGTTCGCGAACTTCACGCGCACATACAGCTTGTCGATGCTCGCGTACTGCGTCGGCGCCGCGGCGACCTGACCAACATCGAGTCGCCGTGCGTGCTCCAGAAGGTGGCCGCGGCCCTTCACGGCGTCGGTGTCCACAATGCGAACCTTGCTGCCCTCAGTCATGGCATGATCCTACAGAACCAAGCGTGTTGGAGGGACGCCGGCCCTTGACGTTATTCCGCGGCGCGACGTACCAGTCCCCACACGAGCTGGACATAGGGCCACCATCCACCCGTAGTGTCCGCTCGTTGATGGGTCCCGGATTGACTGCTACGGTTGACCGCGAGATTATTTGGCCATGGTCGAGACGAGCCAAAGCGATCGTCCGTCGCAGCCGCCATTCGCGACGGACGAACTTCATAGACTGCGATTCGCGGCTCTCGACTTCGAAACTGCGACCGAGGAGCGTGGATCTGCATGTGCGATAGGCGTAGCGGTCGTCGAGAGAGGACAGCTAGTCCGGTCCGAATCGTTTCTGGTTAGGCCGCCACGCAATCAGTACTCGTCCTACAACACGGCCGTGCATGGAATCGAGCCGCACCACACGGCCCGAGCAGGCGAGTTCCCAGAAGTATGGCGCGCGGCCGCTGAGGTCATCGGCGATCATCCGGTCGTCGCCCACAACGTTTCGTTTGACCTCGGGGTCTTGCGAAAGTCGCTCGACGCCTACGGCTCGTCCTGCGAGGTGGCGTCCGTGTACTGCAGCCTAATGCTCAGCCGGCGCGTCTGGCCGGGGCTGATGTCATACAGTCTGCCACCCCTTGCTCGATGGCTGGGTCTCGAGGTACGGAAGCACCATGATGCGCGCGAAGACGCGATTGCTTGTGCGGAACTCGTCCGCAACATGTGCGCCGCTCGAGCGGTGGACGATCTACAAGTGTTGGCGGAAGCCCTGGGCTTCACGGCTGGGTCTCTCGGCGGTGGGGTTTGGACGCCCTGTGGAGTGCCGAGCGCTCACGCTTCGTTCACGAAACTCGAACCCGCGGGAGACCTCGATCCGGATCATGCATTGCATGGGCGCCGAATCGCGTTTACGGGAACGCTCTTCGCGATGACGCGAATGGAGGCCGCACAACTCGTCGTGAATGCCGGCGGACAACCCACGAACACGGTTTCCAAACTGACTGACTACCTCGTGTTTGGCGAGCAGGACTTTTCCAAGTTCGTCGACGGCGCTATGTCGAGCAAGACGCGCAAGGCCGCGGAGCTTGTAAGGCTGGGGCACCCGCTGGAGATCATTTCGGAGCGCGATTTTCTAAGAATGGCCGCGGTCTAGCGCACGATTTCCACATGGTGGCCGACGTCACTCTGCGGCGCGACGTATCAGTCCCCACACGAGCTGGACATCCTCATCTACCGGCAAGGGCAACTCGATCTCGCCGATGTACTCCGCTAGCGAGACCCGCACCTCGTCGAGAATGCCGCGCGTTTCATCCACGATCGCATGGCCGGCGTCGTCGAGCGGGCTGTGGCCGTCGAGTTCGTCATCCGCGATCGCCTGGATCACCTGCTCGATTGCCGCGAGCTCCGCGGCACGAGCGAGGAAGTCGCGGCGGACAGCCGACACGAGAACGAGCGGCAGGTTGGCTAAGGTAGGTTCGACGTCCTCGGGGTTTTGTGGAAGGTCGTCGAGGGGCAGGTGCATGCGCTTGGGCGCCTGGTCGAAGATGCGCTCTGCGGCACGCCGGTACTCCACGTGGGTCGTGATCCTGTGAGCCTCAGCGTCAGGATGGACGTCGTACGCACGGCCCCAGTCCGGAAACACAGGCATCTCGGTGTTCGTCCAGACAGCGAGGTCGCTCCAGCGGATCTTCCGCTTGCCGCGGCCGCTCGCCGGAAGGTCACCGGCCGTGATCGCGTCTCGCACCACCGGCTCTACCTCAGCCCAGCGACGATCCACGGCCTGCGGTTGTGGGTCGCCGTCGGCATCCAGGTCCTGCGGGAGCCACACGCCGTCGTAGACGACGTGCTCGACGATGACATCGATGTCGTCGGCGTCCTGCGCCAGATCAGCCTGCCGTTCCTTCCATCCCGACTCCGTGATCGGTTCGTCTGTCTCCAGCGCGATGTAGCCGGCGAGCACGGACATGTCGAGGGCACACATCCGGATCGACTGCAGCCAAGCCATCTTGAGGGCCGTCTGTTTCACCTGCTCACGCAGGACGACGATGCCCATCGAGAGCTCGACGTTGACGGCGTTGATCAGACCAAGAAGCCGCGAGAACTCCTTCGCCCTCTCCGGCGGTGTCGCGTGGACGATCATCGGGTCCGGCGTGTTGCCGACGCGCAGGTCCTCCAGGACGAGGATCGCGCGTTCCTTCGCCGTGAGGGCGGGCATGAGGCGATCCAAGCGCTTGTCGTTCATCGGCGTCGTCCTGGCTTCACGAGGCGTGGACCGAGCGCCGTTTCGACTGTCCGCAACCGTTCTTCCAACTCGCCCACCTCCAGCAGTTTGGCGGCAACCTGGGCGGCCGCGATCAGCAAGCGTCCCCGCGCGACGGAGTTCTCCATGCTCAATGCGTCAGTGACGACGATCTCGACGATGCGCCGGACCTGGCTCACGGACTCCAATCCGTCGAACTCGTACGCTCCGGCGATGGTGCTCTCCTTGCGCCGGCGCAGGCCTCCGAGCCGCCGCGCCTCGCTAGCTGCCTCGGCGTGCTCCGGGTCGTGCCAGAAGCAAAGCATGCCGTCGCGCAGCGGCACGACACGGCATTGCTCGCCGTTCTGCTTGCGCGCGATGCAGATTCGGAGGACTACCATTCACTACCTCTGCTAGGCACATCGGTTGGTAGTGAACGCACACGATCTGGCCATCGTGTGGCATCAGCATCGAGCGCGAGGAGCTTGTCGATGTCGGGCGCAAACTCGACCGTGCCGCGGCCGTCGGAGTGCATGGTGACGTACGCCTTCATCGGAATAGAGGCAGGATCGATGGGTGTTGGCCGCGGACGCAGGCGCATCCACCACAACGAGAGCAGGTCGCCGAAGCGACCCGTCTCGGGCTGGCGTGCAGGAGGGGTTAGCTGGTCGAGTGCGTCAGCGCGTGCTCCGTCGCCGCCTTCATCGTTGGGAACTCCTGGCTGCAAGCGCCGCAGCCGTATGAATCGCGCTCTCCGTCTTCGCGGCCTTCTTCTTCGGCGCGCTCTTCTTCGTCGCCTTCTTGGCGGGAGCCTTCTTCGTCGCCGGCTTCTTCGCCGCCGTGGGCTTCGGCTCGCGCACGGGCTTGAGGTCGCCCTCCAGGCTCCAGAAGCGCCAGCCGTTGGCGGCGATCCCGCCCATCACCGCCTTCGCCGCGGAACTCGGGCTCTTGTAGTCCGTCCCGGCCACCCGGTAGCGCAGGCCCTCCTCCGTCTCCATCACCACGCAGGTGTGGTCCTCCTTCTTGTACCGCGCAACGAGCACGGTCCCCGGCGCTAGTTCCCTGTTCTCGAGTGGCATGTGGCATCTCCTTGTGAAAGCCCCGGACAGGGGCGTCTTCGTTGGCGATGCCATACATCACTCTGCTGTCGATCGAAGTCAACGGGTTGGGGCGAGAATCTTCGCACCGTCTGGAGAGATTGTTGGGCCGCGTCAACCGTCCGCAGAAATTGTCTGTACTTGACCGGAATACTCGTTGACTTGGGCGCCGGGCAGAGTGATGTATGTGGGGAAGGGAGGACGACATGAACAAGAAGCACCTAGCAACAGCGAGCGGCAAACCGAGGACGATGATCTCCACCGCCTGCGGGATCATGGTCGAGCCACGGCTGGCCGTTCTCTTCGCAACCGACGTAACCTGCAAGTACTGCGCGGCGCGGATCGAGCGGGCATCATGACCTGCGCGTACATGGAGCGCGCGGTCTGCGAGGTACAGCGGCGCCTGCATGACGAACTTTGCACGGAGTGCCTCTACAAGGTGGTGGACCTGATGCCGGAGCGATGGGCGACGGAGGACGATCGCTGGTGCGAGGTTTGCCAGCAGGACGACGACGACGGTGACGGGAATGACCCGCGAGAAACGATGGGCATCATGCCGCTCACCGTCCCGACGCCCGCCTTCCCGTTCCGGGTCTGCGCTGACTGCGCCGTCGAATGGGACGAGATGATGGCCGACGAAGAGCGGCACGCGCTCGGCCTTCCCTAGCGCGATCATCGCTTCACCTCCACGCCGTCGCGCTCGCGGCGCCGTTCCTCGTCCAGCACGAGCGCCTTCACCAACTCGAACAGACCGGTCTCCAAGCAGCCCAAGCATTCGCCGTCCGACCGCTTGCGGACGTGCACGAGCGATCCGCGGGCATCTCTTACGAGTTCGAGGTTAGGCATGGCGGGTGCTGCCCCCTATCTTTCGCATCACTGGTTCACCTTCGGAGTTCGCCGCGCGTTGTACAGAACAGAACGAGCGGCGGCGGCTCTTCTCCAAAACCCCAACCACAAAACACCCGGGTTGCCGCCGCTCTCTACTTCTTCTCAAGGCACACAGCCTCCTTCCC
Organism: Dehalococcoidia bacterium; assembly: GCA_021731085.1. Classification (GTDB taxonomy): domain Bacteria; phylum Chloroflexota; class Dehalococcoidia; order DSTF01; family JACRBR01; genus JACRBR01. The sequence continues at coordinate 2,219 of JAKFYB010000052.1, read as the reverse complement.
CGTAAAGGATTCCCATCGAGCCAACACGACGCTCCCATAGTGCGCATCAAGTTCCATGCCGTAGCAGACGCGCCCGGTGCGATCGGCGGCGATCAGCGTGCTTCCTGATCCGAGGAACAGATCCAGCACAACGTCGCCGGGCTTCGACGAGTTCTCGATCGCGCGTTCGACCAGCGGCAGCGGCTTCATGGTCGGATGTGCTTCGCTATCGCCGGGACGGTCGATTTCCCACACGTCGGACTGGTTGCGATCGCCGCACCAGTGGTGCTTCTGTCCCTCGCGCCAGCCGAACCAGATCGGCTCGTACTGCCGCTGGTAGTCCGCCCGGCCCATGACGAAGCGATCCTTCCGCCAGATGATCGTGTCCGACCAGTGGCCGCCGGCTTCTGCCAACGCACGGGAAACGGACGGCCACTCCTTTGTGCTCATGCAGATGTAGATCGCGCCATCCACGTTGCCGACGATGTTGGCGGCGAAGGCGCGCACGAAGGCGTCCCACTGCTCCGGCGGCATGGCGTCGTTCTGGATGCGCCGTTTGCGCTGGTTCTTCTGCTGACCGCCGTGATCGCCCAGGGCGACGTTGTAGGGCGGATCGGTGAAGCAGAGCGCCGGCCGGACCTCGCCGAGCAGGCACGACACCGCGGCACTGTCGGTAGCATCCCCGATCAGGACGCGGTGATCGCCGAGCGCCCACAACTCGCCACGTTTGGCGCGTGTGGCGGCACGTGCGGCCTCCAGCGCCGCCTCGACGTCGAACGCCTCCGCCTTCTCGCGCTTCTCGCGCGCGTCGAGTGACTTCAGCAGCTTGTCCAACTCCCCGGCCTCGAAGCCCGAGAGCGCGAGGTCGATCCCGTCTACGCCCTGCAGGTCGGCCAACATGTGTGCGAGCAGATCCTCGTCCCACTCACCGCCGATCCTGTTCAAGGCCATGTTGAGCAGCCGGCTTTGTTCGACCGAGATGTCGAGCCAGATCACGGGCACGGTCTTCATGCCGAGCTTTCGCGCGGCAAGCAGCCGCTGGTGGCCGCCGACGACCGTCTTGTCCTCGCGCCTCGCCAGCACGGGCTGGATGAACCCGAACTCCTGGATGCTGCGGGTGAGCGCCTCCAACTCGCGCGGAGAGATGCGGCGCGGGTTGGCGGGGTCGGGCTTGAGGTCGTCGATCGCGACCTGTTCCATGTCGACGGTGGCTGTCCTCATCGTTCCTCCTAGTAGGGCTGTGGCGTCGCGGGCGTCTTGAGGCTTAGTCCCGCCTTCGGCCTGTTTACGGTCACCCGGCTGCGCGCGCTGGGCGACATCCCAAACTCGACGAGCACGCGGAGCATCTGGTCCATCGCCTTGTTCGCGATCGCGAGGTAGGGCGACTGCATCGGGTAGCCGCTGGGACTTTTGACCACCGTGCCGTACTTCATCAACTGTCGCTCCGCTTCGATCCAGCGCGCCCACGCCTGGCAGTACAGCGCCAGCGCACCGCCATCGAGGTCGGTGATCAGCCCGTGCTCGCGCAGCTTCCTACCCATCCGCGCCCACTCCTTGCGCCCCTCGCCCTGCAGGTGCGCCGGGCAGGCGGGCAACCGCGTGATTTGGCCGGCGGGCCGGTCCGGGCGGCGGCTACTCATGCCCTCGGGCTTGGGCTTGCGTCCGTGCATCTGACCCCACCCCCCTCAATTTCGCGCGCGTGAACACAGGCAAGGCGCTTCCTCTGCCCAATGGATGCTTTAGAGGTTTTATGCGGCCCCCGGCCTACCGGCCCCAGTTCCATCCGCCTCTTGCCTTCATCGCGCTTCGTCTCGTCGCATCAGCGCTTCTAACGGACTGTCCGCGCGCCGCGGCGGTACTGCGTGTGCGCGGGTGCGGCTGGACGGACTCATGCCGAACTCGGTCAGCAGCTGGCGCATCTGCTCCATCGCTTTGTTGGCGATCGCGAGGTACGGGCTCTGCATTGGAAAGCCACTCGGCGCCTTCACCATCACGCCATACTTCTTGAGCGACTCTTCTGCTTCGACCCAGCGGCCCCACGCCTCGCAGTACAGGGCCAGGGCCGGCCGGTCGATCCTCGTCAGCAGTCCACAAGCCGCCAGTTCCCTCGACGCACGCTTCCACTCGCGCTTGGCCTCGTCGCTGAGATGCGTGGGGCAGCGCGGGATCTCCACGGCCAGCCGTGGTTCGTGAGCGTTTGTCCGGCCGTTGCGCAGCGTGTTGCGCACGACCTTCAGGTT
>JAKFYB010000047.1 GCA_021731085.1 Dehalococcoidia bacterium | reverse complement strand
AGGGTGCGGACGAAGGCCTGGGCGGCTTCGAGGGTGTTTCGGGTGGCGAGGGGGTCGGGGAGGCCGATTTTCGTATGTCTTACCCCAAGTAGACGAATGAGGCCTCCCAGTCCATGGACTCCAGAAACGCGATGAGTTCGTCTGCGGCGTCTGGGTCGAGCGCTGCGCGAATGGCGGCCGTCGCGGGCGCCACGCTGGCGGGCGGGATGCGCACATTGAACGTGAAATACGGCTTTCGGTCGCTCTAGTCGATCGCGCCGATCGATTCGAAGAGTTCGTAAGCCTCGCGACGGAACGTCGGCCCTGAGGACTGGATGTGGGATACAGCGATTACTTCTGCGCCCATGATGTAAGCGTATGGGGACAAGGCGTCAAGGAGTGTCGCCTTGTTTCGCGGAACGCGCTCGGGCTATCGTTGGCCGATCGACAAAGGACCAAAGAGGATGTCCAGTTCTACACGACGACCTTGGACGCGCGACGAGGCGATGTTGGCGTTTCGCCTTTACTGCGAGATTCCGTTCGGTCAGAAGCACCGGACGAATCCCTCAGTGGTCCGGTTGGCCTCGCTGATCGAGCGCACGCCGAGTGCCGTCGCGATGAAGCTCGGAAACTTCGCCCATCTGGATCCCGCCATGGCGCAGCGCGGCATCACGGGCATGTCGAATGTCAGTCAGCAGGATCGGGAAATCGCTGTGGCCTTTGGAGAAGACTGGGACGGCAGCGTTGAGTCTACGCGCACCGCGAGCATCGATGCCCCCGTTTCGGATGAGGAGCTGCCCCGGGATGTTCCGACGGAGGCGCTCGCGCGGGCGCGAGTACGTCTGACGCAGGGGTTCTTTCGGCGGGCGGTTCTCTCGGCGTACGATCAGTCTTGTTGTGCTTGCGGTGTTGATGTGCCTTCGCTGCTCACAGCGAGCCATATCAAGCCTTGGGCGGCCGATGCCACTGCTCGGACCAACCCAAGCAACGGGCTTGCCCTATGCGCACTCCATGATCGGGCGTTTGACCGCGGTCTAATCACAGTCCTGCCTTCGCTCCTGATGGCTGTCAGCCCACGTTTGGAAACCGCTGCCGACTTGCCCTTGCTCCGCGTTGGATTCCGGGATCTCGCAGGACAACCGGTGCGCTTGCCGTCACGGTTCGCGCCAGATGCCACCTATCTGGCCTACCACAACGAGCATGTGTTCAAGGCGATTGCGGCCTGACTTCTCCTTGACCCCTTGCGTACGCGCGCCTTCGGCGGGGCTGAAGCCCCGCTAGTACCGGTGTGGGTCGGCATTGTGCGGGCTCGGCCACTGCGGCGGGGCTGAAGCCCCGCTAGTACTGGTGTGGGTCGGCTTTGTGCGGGCTCGACCGCTGCGGCGGAGCTACAGCTCCGCGGGTACCTTTTTGGGTTCGGTGGCTATGGTGGGTTTGGGTGTTGAGATGGGTGGGGTGGGGGTGGTTAGGGTTTGGCGGATGGTGGTTAGGTCGGCCTTGGTTTCGGGGCGGGTGGTTAGTTCGGCGGTGATGCGATCGACGGCGCCGATGACGGTGCTGTGGTCGCGGTTGCCGAAGAGGCGCTGGATTTCGGCGACGGACTTTTTGGCGTCGTTGCGGAGGATGTGCATGGCGAGGTGGCGGGCGTAGGAGACGTCGCGGCTGCGGCTGCGGCCGGTGATGTCGGTGCGCGTGGTGTTCATGCGGGCGCAGACGGCGTTGATGACGTCGTCGGCTGATGGCAACGCGCTGGCGGTGGGTGACTGCTCGGGTGTGATGAAGACGGCGAGGGCGGAGGCGACGATCTCTGGTGTGATGGCACCACCGGTTGGGCCGCCGACGAGGGGGACGTGGGCGAGGACGCGGTTGAGATAGCCCTCGAGCTCGCGGACGGTGGGGCAGCAACGCTCGGCGATCTGGTGGAGGGCGGCGTCAGGGAGGCGGAGGGCGTGGTGCGCGGCTTTCGCTTGCAGGATGGCGAGACGCGTCGCGAACGACGGTTTTCGGACGTCGGCCTGCATGCCCATCATCAGGCGGGAGCGGAGGGCGTCGGAGAGGCCGCTGAGCTGCGACGGCGGGCGGTCGCAGGTGACGACGATCTGCTTGCCGGCGGCGTGGAGGTCGTTGAACGTGTGGAAGAACTCTTCCTGAAATCCGGGGCGCGTCTCGAGAAACTGGACATCGTCGATGAGAAGGATGTCGCAGGCGCGGAACTTGCGGCGGAACTTGTCGAACGACTTGTGCTGCGCGGCGGAACCAAACTCCGAGCCGAAACGCTCTGCGGTGACGTACACGACGTGCTGGCCGGAGGCGTAGGCAGCGTGACCGATCGCATTGAGCAGATGCGTCTTGCCGAGGCCGGGGCCGCCGAAGATGACGAGCGGGTTCTGTCGGCCGGGCGCGGCGACCACGCTTTCTGCTGAGGCGTGTGCGAGCTCGTTCTCTTCGCCGACGACGAAGTTCTCGAAGGTGAGGGCGGGGTGGAGGTCGGGCGCGCGGTGGCCGGTGTTCTTGCGAAGGAAGTCGGGGATGGCGTCAGCTCCACCGTCCGCGCGGGTGTCGACGGATACGGCATCGCGGGCGAGCAGGGCGGCGTGGTCGTCGTCGAAGTCGGCGCGGATGACCTCGAAGGCGACGTTGATGTTGGGGCCGGCGACGCGGGCGAGGGCCTGGAGAATGACCTTGCGCATGCGGATGTCGAGCCACTCGGTGGTGAAGTCGTTGTGTGCGCCGACGACGAAGGTGGCGTCGTCGAAGCGGAGGCCGACGGTGTCGCGGAGCCACGTATCGTAGTTGGGCTTGTTGACGGAGACCTGGAGCTGGCCGAGAGCGGCCGCCCAGATGGTCGCGGGGTTTGTGTCGGTCATCGGCGTGGGTTCCGTGCTGCGTGACGACCGTTCGCGGAGTGAGCCGACGATGGACGATGGAGGATGGACGATGGACGCCCTGCGCGCGCCATCCATGCCACGCCCCCTCTCGCACCCGGAGTTCGGCGCCGTGAGGAGAGGGGGCGAATGGAAGAAAGGAGGCGCGATGTGCTTGTGGAGCGTGTGTAACGCGAAATGGTTAGGTGGCTGGTGTGTGTGCATCCTGCAACAAGCAACACGAACTCCCCCCGATGGATATCTGGTTAGCGCGGCGCACTGAATGAAGAACTGCGGTTAACTGAATGCCGCTGAGGTGACTCCTGCGTACTGCTTGGGCTCTGCCGCGGCTGGCCCCACTATTGGGAAAGGCCTGCCCTCCGCGGTGCACCGCTCCCGGATGTCGTCGGCGATGCGTGAGCCGCTGAACTTCAGCGACAGGGCGAATCATACGCTCGTGGGGTTGGCGGATCAAGGCGCTTATGACGATTGGCGCGGCGATTTTGCGATGATCTTTCCACCCTTTTCAGAGCGCTCCGAAAACGTTGATTTGCGTGACGTGTGTAGCCGTGTTGGTGCATAGTCGTGGCGAATAGCGGGCGTGACGTAAGTGCGTACAGCGGTCGTTACGGCACGTTCGATACAGTGCGAGGCGATGGACGACGCGATTGTGAACACTGTATGACGACGCCAAGCGCACCCGCATCAGAGGTGGATGTTGTCGGCGAACCGTCCGCGTCGTTGGCGCAACGGATTGCGGCGGCGGTCGAGACGCGGCGGTGGTACCGGGATCTGTATGAGATCGGTCTTGTGTCGCTGGCGTTCTTGCTGTACTTCATCGTGCGCGGGCTGGTCGTGGATCAGCATGCGCAGGCGCTGGCGAACGCACGGGAGATCATCGACCTGGAGCGGCAGCTCGGGATCTTCTGGGAGCCGCGGATGCAGGAATGGATCCTCGACAAGCGATTGCTGATCGAGATCATGAACTTCATTTACTTCTGGTTGGACTTTCCGTTGATCGTCGGCGTCGGGTTGTGGATGTACTTTACGCACCGGCACGAGTACACGGTGACGCGCGACGCGATGTTGTTGTCGGGCGCGATCGCGCTGGTGATCTACAACGTGTATCCGGTGATGCCGCCGCGGTTGTTGCCGACGGGAGAGTTCGTCGGGACGATCGAACAGTACAACGATCTTTCGTATCAGGCGTCGTCGTTGTCGGCGTTTGTGAATCCTTATGCGGCAATGCCAAGTTTGCATTTCGGGTGGGCGATGGTGCTCGGCGGGGCGATGGTTGTGACAATGCGCAATCCGCTCTTGCGGGCGTTCGGGATCGCACTGCCGTGGATGCAACTGGCGGCGATCGTGTTCACGGCGAACCACTTCATTTTGGATGCGTTCGGGGGAGTGGTGGTGTGTTTGGTGGGGGTGTTGTTGGCGCTGGCGGTGCAGCGGTGGGTGTACCCGTGGGTGGGGCGTCGGTTCGCATCGGGGGCACCGGAGCCGCTAGGCTGAATCCATGACCGGCCGGACCTATCTCGATCATGCTGCTACGACGCCGACCGAGGAGCGGGTGGTGGCGGCGATGTTGCCGTACCTGACGTCGGCGTGGGGGAATCCTTCCTCGATCTATGCGGAGGCGCAGGAGGCGCGGCGCGGGCTCGATGCGGCGCGGCGGACGGTGGCCGAGATCCTGGGTGCGAAGCCCAACGAGATCATCTTTACGAGCGGTGGGACCGAGGCGGACAATCTCGCGCTGCGAGGTGTTGCTTGGGCCGCGCGGCGATTGCGGGCAGCGCAGGGCGTGGATGCGCCCGGGCACATCATCACGACGGCGATCGAGCATCACGCGGTGCTTCATGAGTGTGAGGCGCTGGCGAAGGACGGCTGGCGGGTGACGTATCTGCCGGTTGATGGCGAGGGGTTCATCGACGCGGCGGCGCTGCGGGATGCGCTGGATGACGACACGGTTCTGGTCTCCGTGATGTTGGCGAACAACGAGGTGGGGACGGTGGAGCCGATCGCAGAGATCGCTGCGGCGGCTAAGGCACGCCATCCACGAATCATGGTGCATACGGACGCGGTGCAGGCGGCGGGATCGCTGGCGCTGGATGTTGATTCGTTGGGCGTCGACTTGCTGTCGATCGCGGCGCACAAGTTTTACGGGCCGAAGGGTGTGGGCGTGCTGTACGTGCGGGGGCGGACGCCGTTTGCGGCGCAGACGGTCGGGGGTTCGCAGGAGCGGAACCGGCGGGCAGGGACGGAAAATGTCGCCGGGGCGGTGGGGCTGGCGACTGCGCTGCGCCTTGCGCACGACGAGCGGGCGCAGCGGAACGAGCACTTGATCTCGATGCGGGACCGGCTGCTGGATGAGATCCCGCGCCGGGTGCCGGACACAATCGTCACGGGACCGACAGACCGGTCGCGGCGGCTGGCGAACAGCGCGAGCTTTGCGTTCAAGCACCTCGAGGGCGAGGCGGTGCTGCTACAGCTAGACCTGCAGGGGATCGCCGCGAGCAGTGGGAGCGCGTGCACGACGGCGTCGCTGGAGCCATCGCATGTGCTGGTGGCGATGGGGGTGCCGGAGGAGTACCTGCGAGGGAGTCTGCGACTGACGCTGGGGCATGAGAATACGGCGGAGGATGTCGAGCGGGTGCTGGAGGTGTTGCCTTCGGCGGTGGAGCGGATCCGGGGGTTGTCGCCTGCGGCTTCGTGAGTCTACGTCGCCGTCAGGGAATGTACTCGACCGTTAGCTGTGGGCGCTTGGCAGGATCGTTGTTTTCGCTTGTTCCGTACTTTGCGTCAGACGAGCCGGTACTGACTTCGTCCTGATCGCTAAGGCGCCATCCGTTATTCGAGTTTGTTCCATCAACCCAGTCTTGAACGTCAGACGTGACGTTTAGTGTCATGCATGCCTCGTCATGAGGAACCACGAGTGAGTCGGTCACGGCCGAAGACACGGGCGGTTGGGTTAGCCAGTCCGTCAACAGCTCAGTCCAACCGGCAAGGACCATCCTGGCTTCGTGGATGTGCGTCTCAGAGCCGCCACTAGGGTTGCCCGCGTAGCAGACCATGAGAATTGCGCCTGTAACGGTCGAATTCGCCGGGATCGATGAGATGTCGAATCGGACGAAGCTTCTGTTGACTTTCCCGTTATCGCCATCGACAACCATTTCGTTGGAGCTGCCGTTCAGATTGAGGATGTGATCCTCCTCGACATAGGTGTCGGCGCTAGCTCCGAAGCTGGCTACCAGAGGCGTCGGCGTCGGCGTCGGCGTCGAAGTAGCTGTTGGCGTGCTCGTGGGCGACGGAGAGCTCGTTGGTGTCGCCGTCGGTGTATCTGTGGGCGTCGGCACTGGCGTGTCTGTGGGCGTGGGTGTTGCGGTAGGCGTCGGGGTAGGCGTGTCCGTCGGCGTGGGCACCAGCGTGTTTGTTGGTGTTGGCGTCGGGGTGTCGGTTGGCTCCTGCGTGGAGGTCGGCGTCAGCGTTGGCACGGCTGTTATGACGGGCGGTGTTGTCGCCGTCGCCGATGGCGGCACGGTGTTGGTCGGTGCGGGCGTGTTCGTGGGCGCCGTCGTGCGCGTCGGGCTTGGTGTGGCTGTGCGAGTGTGCGTTGGCGTCAGGGTAGGCGAACGCATCGGCGTCGGTGTGTCCGCCGGGAGCGTGGCTGTCGGCAGCGGGGTGTTTGGTGCGAGAGTAGGCGGGATGGCCGTCGGCGGCGCTGCCGTTGGGACGATTGTCGTGGGCGGGATTGGTGTCGCTGGTGCGGTCGGCGCGACTGTTGGTGGCGCGGACGTCGGCGATGCTTCCGCTGTCGAAGTTGTAGTCGGGCGCGGTGTGCTCGTTTGGGACGGCGTCGATGATGGCGTACGCGTTGGCTCGGGTGTGGAGGTCGCGGTGGGGACGTGGGCAATCGCGACGCGTTCGGGTGTGCGCGTCGTCGTGAGGGCGCGGTCGTCCTCTTCGGCGTCTTCGATCAGGGCACGGTCGAGGGGCTTGAGGATGGGCGGGTTTTCATCTGCCGAGTAGTCGGCGTGGAGCTTTGAGTCGGTCGCGGTGTTCAGCACGCGCAGGTCGGGGCGGCGCACGGCGAGCGCGGCGGCGGCTGTCGTCAGGCCGAAGCAGAATGCGACGAGCATGAGGACACCGGCTGAGCGTGTGAGCCAGACCATCTTCTATGCCGCCTGATCTCGCCACTGAGGCAGCGCGAAGCCCTTGAGTGTGGGGTCATCGCGGCGGCGGGCTTCCCATCGCGGCACGAGGCGCTGCATCGCTTCCACGATCTCCTGGTCGAGTTTGCCGTCCCAGACGTCGCGCATCAGGATCTCCATGCACTGCTCCGGTGAGAAGCCCTTCTTGTAGGGGCGGTCGGTGACGAGCGCGTCGTAGATGTCGGCGACGGTGCCGATACGGGTGACGATGGTGAGTTCCTCGCCCTTGATGCCGAGCGGGTAGCCGCTGCCATCGAGCTTCTCGTGGTGGCCACCGACGAAATTGAGGACTTCCTTCGGCAGTTCCACGGGCGCAAGGATGTCGAGACCGATGCGCGGGTGCTGCTCGATGATGGCGCGCTCTTCGGGCGAAAGTGCCCCGGCCTTCAGCAAGACATCGTCGCGGATGCCGATCTTGCCGATGTCGTGGAGGTAGCCGCCGATCTCGAGGTGCTGCGAGAGACTGTCGGGGACGCCGATTTGATCGCCGAGCATCACCGCGAGCTGGCCGACACGGACGGAGTGGCCGAGTGTGCCGGGATCGCGGGCGTCGATCGCGCCGGTAAGGGCCTTGATGGTCTGGAGGTGCTGGCGCTGGAGGCGCGCCGTCATCTCATCGAAGGAGCTGGCGAGTGTGCCGACTTCGTCGAGCGTGTGGATGCGGGCGCGGGCGTTGAGGTCGCCGTCGTGGACTGCGCGGGCGACGCCGACGAGTTGGAGCAGCGGGCGGGTGAGTCCGCGGGCGACGAGCCAGCCGACGAAGAGTACGGCGAGAATGCCGGCCGTGAACAGGCCACCGACCTGGTAGCGGGCAGCGGAGCTAGCTTCGAGCATGAACGACGTCGGGAGGGCGACGGAGTAGCGACCGACGGCCTGGTCGCGGACGACGAGCTCACCGTAGAGAAGGTCGAAGCCGCGACCGTAGAGGTTCTTGTGTTCGCGCACAGCGGCGTCCGGGCTATCAGCGGCGAACGCTTCATCGGCGGGTGTAAGGTCGGCGTCATCACCACCTGATTCAGCAAACGTGGTGGATAGTGGCGCGCCGTCGAAATCGTAAACGGTGATGTCGGCGAGCGCTTCGAGTTTGGCGGCGGGGAGGAAGGACGAGAGCTTGCTGCCGACTAGCACGGCGCCGACGAGGCTATCGCCGGACTTGATGGGGCCGGCGGTGTAGAGCACGTAGCCGTCGTCGGTCTGGACGATCTGGGCGAACTTGTCGCCGAGACCGTCTTCGCGGCCTTCGAGGACGCTCTCGACGATCGCCCATGTGGGTCTGTCGGTGGCGTCGTCGTCGAGGGCCTGGTATTCCGTGCGGCTGTTGGGCGCGAGCTGCGAACCGAAGATGCGGTCTCCGGATGCGTCGAGGATCTCAATGCGTTCCGCGCCGTTGTTCACGCCGATGGGGTTCGCGATTTCGGCGAGCGCGATCTCGTTGCCGTCTTCGACGGCCTGCGGTACGCCTTCGGTAAAGGCGACGCCGCGGACGACTTCGAGATGGGCACGCTCGCGGCGGACGAAGGAGTCCGCGGTGACGCGCGCGGCCTCGGCGAGCTGGTTGTTGAAGCGCTCTTCGAGGGAGCCGACGACGAGGCGCGTGACGAGGAACGTGCCGGCAACAGCGATGATCAAGGAGAGGACGGCGTATGGCGCGATGATCTTCCAGCGGATGTGCCGGAAGGGATAGCGCGCAATCGTGCGCAGACGCGACTCACGAAATGTGAATGACATGTCGAGTGAATATCGACACTGTGGCGTTAGTGAGTTAGTTACGGGAGTGCGGGAGGGCACCTAAGGTTGGCGTAGGGAGGGTGACAGGTCGCGCTGCCGCATGAAGCACCTCACCCCCGGCCCCTCTCCACGCCGTGGAGAGGGGAGCTTGAGCAGATGCTTGGGGCGCTGTCGCATGGGGGGTGGGTTGTCGCCATGGAAGAGGCCTTCGCTGGTTGTGCGGATCACTCGCGACGACCAGGATGACCTTCGGGTAGCTCTTGCGCACCCTGGCCGAGTTCTTGTGCTAATCCCAGCAGCAGGCCGCCGGGGCCGCGGATGTAGCAGAGGCGGTAGGCGTCTTCGTAGCGGATTACTTCTGTGCTGACGAGCCGCGCGCCCTTCTTGAGGAGGCGGTCGAGCACTTCGTCGATGTCGCTGACGGCGAACATGACGCGGAGGTAGCCGAGGGCGTTCACCGGGGCGTTCCTGTGGTCGGCGACTACGGGCGGCTCGAGAAAGCGCGAGAGTTCGAGACGGCTGTGGCCGTCGGGCGTGCGCATCATGGCGACTTCGACCTTCTGGTTGCCGAGGCCGGTGACGCGCCCGGCCCACTCGCCTTCGATCATGCCACCGCCTTCGAGTTCGAGGCCAAGTTCGCGGAAGAAGTCGACGGCGGCGTCGAGGTCGTCGACGACGATGCCGACGTTGTCCATGCGGATGATGGTGCTCTTGGGCATGGTGTGCTTTCAGGTGGCGGAGGGGGTGGGATTCGAACCCACGGTAGCTTTTGAGACTACGACCGTTTTCAAGACGGTTCCCTTAAACCGCTCGGGCACCCCTCCACGCGGCGATGGCATTCTAGCAGCGTCGTGAAACGCGTCTTCGGCGCGCAACCGGCGTCGGCTACCCTTGTCGTTGACCGCTCTCGTTGGTGACAGCGCGCGGGCTGAAGGCCCGCGCTACGGTGCTTGATGAAAATCTGCTTCTTGATGTATCAGGGGAATATGTACTCCGGCGGGCAGGGGGTGTACCTGTTCTACCTGACGCGCGAGTTGGCACGGATGGGGCACGAGGTGCATGTCATCGCGGGGCCGCCGTATCCGGAGCTGGATGAGGCCGTGACGACGCACAACATCACGGACTACAGCTACTGGACGTATCACCATTACAAGAAGGACTTTGTCTTCAACCGTCCGCCGCTGAGCTACTTCCACCCGGTGAACCTGTACGACTTCATCTCGACGCGGATTGCGCTGTCGTCTCTGCTGGCGAACTTCAGCGTGCGGGCGTACTTCAAGCTGCGGGAGCTGGCGGCGACCCACCGATTCGACATCGTGCACGACAACCAGACGCTGAGCTACGGCGTCTGGGCGGCGCACGCGACGGGGTTTCCGCTGGTGGCGACGATCCATCATCCGCTGTCGTACGACCTGAAGAATCAGCTGCGGCAGGCGAAGAGCACGTACGAAAAGGCGCGGCGAATCCTGTGGTCGCCGTGGATCATGCAGGAGGTGACGGCGAAGCGCGCCGACCGGATCATCGTCGTGTCGGAGACGTCGCGGATCGACGTGGAGGACGCGTTCGACCTGGATCCGGCGCGGGTGCGGACGGTGTACAACGGCATCGACACGGACACGTTCAAGCCGATGCCGGGCGTCGAGCGGCAGCCGAACAAGCTGCTGTACGTCGGGAACAGCGAGGACCGTAACAAGGGCGCGCGGTACTTCCTGAAGGCGCTGGACCTGTTGAAGGACGAGTTGGATTTTCAGGTGACGTTCGTCGACAACTTCAAGCACAACCTGAAGCTCGCGCCGAAGCTGGTCGACGAGTACGGGCTGAACTCGCGGGTGACGTTCACGGGGCGGGTGCCGCGCGAGGAGTTGGTGTACCACTACAACTCGGCGAAGATGCAGGTGACGTCGTCGGTACACGAGGGGTTCGGATTGCCGCTGGCGGAGGCAATGGCGTGCGGGACGCCGGTGGTGGGGACGGACATCGGGGCGTATCGGGAGATCGTCGACCACGGGGTGAGCGGGTGGCTGGTGCCGCCGTCGAGCCCGGAGGCGCTTGCGGATGCGATCCGGATGATGTGGGGGAATGCGGAGTTGCGCGCGAAACTCGGCGAAGGTGGCCGGAAGCGGATTCTGGAGAAGTTCAATTGGCGGAAGGCTGCGGAAGAGACGCTGGCGGTGTACGAGGAGATTGTGCCTTTGAAGCGGCGGACGTTTCAGGCTCCGGCGCTGGCTCGGGCCGACACATAGGTCGGCCCCTACAGTTCCTTCGTCCCGACGGGCGAGGGCGCCCGTCCTCCTGACACTCACCCTGTAAACTTTGGAACGAGATCAACGATTCGCTTGATCTTCGTGACAGAGGTGGCGCCCGGAGAAGATTCTTCGCTGTGCTCAGAATGACAAAGCCCTATGCCTGACAACATCACTAACATTGACTTTACGCGGCACTTCCATGTGCAGCCGGGGGAGCGCGTGCTGGACCTGGGGTGCGGGACGGGGCGGCATACGCTGGAGGCGGCGCGATATCCGGGGCGGGTTGTTGGCGTGGATATCTCGAAGGAAGACCTGCGCGCGGCGAAGTTCATGTACGACGATCTGAAGTCGAAGGGCATGGTGCGGGGGAGCGCGGACTTCATCATTGGCGACGCGGAGAATCTGCCGTTCAAGGACGGGGCGTTCGACAAGTCGCTGTGCACGGAGACGTTCGAGCATGTGCCGGACGACCGGCGGTGCATCGCGGAGTTCCTGCGGGTGACGAAGGACGGCGCGCAGGTCGTCGTGAGCATCCCGGCGTTTCTGCCGGAGCGGTGGTACTGGGCGCTGAGCTGGGACTACTGGCACTCGCCGGGCGGGCATGTGCGGTGGTACCGACCGGGGCAGATGCGGCAGATTCTCGAAGAGAGCGGGATGACGGTGGAGTTCGAGCGGCGGCGTCACGCGTCACAGAGCCTGTACTGGTTCCTGCGCTGTATCCACGGTCTGCCGAACGAGAATTTTCCGCCGGTGCGGCTGACGTGGAAGCTGATCAATGTGCATCACAACCGGCGGATCAAGGCGCTGGAGTATGCGGAGACGGTTGCGAGCCTGGTGATCGGGAAGGACCTGGTGCACTACGGGTACAAGCGGCCCTCACCTGTCGCTTCAGCAAGCTCTGGATTCACCGCAGAGACGCAGAGGGCGCGGAGTCCGGTTGGGGCTACGACGTAGATTCTATCTCGATATCGAACACCTTCCTAGCTCGAACATTGCGGCGGAGCTGAAGCTCCGCGGGTACTGATCGCTAATCGGAAGACTGCGGCCACGAACGATCAGGCGCTCGCTTGTTAGCTGAGATCCTTTAGCCACGGATGGCCTAGGGCGGCGATGGCTTCGCGGAGCCATGTGCGTTGCTCTTCGGAGAGCAGGGGGAGGAGGGCTGTGAAGTCGGTTTTGTCGCGGCGTCTCAGGTCCTGAGCTTTGTAGAAGAGGAGGACTTCGGGCGACGCGGTTGGGATGCCCCAGGGTGAGGTTTGGATGGCCCGGTCGAACGGGAGAGTGATTTCGGGATCGGCGTGCAGGCGCCAGGCTTCGGCTGCGCGGTCGTTCATCTGGATGTCGAGGAGGAAGCCGTCTTCGAGGGTGGCGATGCCGTTATTGGGGACTGTGCCGGCGCGTTCGGGCGGGCGGGCGTGGATGTGGGACGGGACGCCGAGGAGGCGTGTCCCGTCCCACCATGAGTTATCTGCGCCGACTCCGCCGACGGCCTCCCATGCTTCGTCGTGGCCGAGCATCTGCCAGCCGTCGAGGTGGTCGTAGAGGGCGCGTTGATCATCGACGAACACGGCGAGGTCGATGTCGCCGTGGTCGCGTGAGTGTTTGCCGAGCCATGAGTCGACGGCCCAGCCGCCGCAGAGTGCCCAGCGGCCCGGGTAGGTGGACATGATGTTGCAGATGCGGGCGACATCGTCGGGGATGCCGGCCGGTCGTTGTACTGAAGTAGGGGAAGACAAGAAGTGCTCCTTGGGTACGCCGCTGCGTTGCGCCTGTGTGGCGCGAGCGGGCGTGATGCTAGAGACGTTCGGGAAGGAGCGCACCCGATGTCGGACGGAATTGCGTTGGGGCTATTCCGCTCGTACTTCGGTGCGCTTGGGGGATGTAGTCGTGGTCATGGGGATGTCCTCCTTGCGCTCGTTGTGGGGAGTGTAGCCGCTGCTGCGGGCTTCGTCACCTCAGGCGGCGGGCCGGTTGCCTTCGGACTGCATTGATGTAGGACTACTAGATTCTTCGCTTCGCTCAGAATGACAGTCGACTCGCACCATGATTGATTCTGGCTCACTGGCGGTGGCACAATCCATCCACTGAGCGGAGCTAAAGCTCCGCCGCTACTGGAGGCGTGATGCAACTTCCTTCGCAAGCGGAGATGACGGAACGCTTGGGGGTTTGGGCGGAGCGGTACCGGGTGCCGGGCGTTTCGATGGCGTGGATGCGTGGGAATGAGGTTGTTTCTGCTGCGGCGGGCGTGATCAACATCGGGACGGGCGTTGAGGCGACGACGGATTCGCTGTTCCAGATCGGGTCCATCACGAAGATCTATACGACGACGCTGATCATGCAGCTCGTCGATGAGGGGCGGATCGAGCTTGATGCGCCGGCGGTGACGTATCTGCCGGGCGAACTGCGGTTCTCGACGCCGGAGATCACGTCGGCTGTGACGGTGCGGCACCTGCTGACGCACACGAGTGGGGTCGACGGCGACTACTTCAAGGGGCACGGGCGCGGGGATGACTGCGTGGCGAAGTATGTCGCGGATGCCGCGACGCTGCCGCAGGTGTATCCGGTCGGGCACATGTGGTCGTACTGTAACGTGGGTTTCGTCGTGCTGGGGCGGATCGTCGAAGTGCTGCGTGGGATGACGTGGGATGTGGCGCTGCGGAAGTACATCCTCGATCCGATCGGGGCGACGCAGACACAGACGCACCTGCATGAGGTGATGCGGTATCGCGCAGCGGTGGGGCACCAGATCGGCGCTGATCTGGCGGTGTCGCTGCCGGCGAATCTTCTGATGGAGCCGAGCGCGGGACCGGCGGGCTCGACGCCGTACTCGAGCGCGGAGCATCTGCTGAAGTTCGCGAAGATGCACATCGACGGCGGCGTGGCGGCTGATGGAACGCGGGTGCTGTCTGAGGCGTCGGTTCGAGCGATGCAGAACGTGGAGGTTGATCTGCCCGAGCAGCCGGGCGGGTTCGCGCAGCACTGGGGTTTGGGGTGGATGCTGTTCGACTGGGGCGGTCGTCGGGTGATCGGCCACGACGGCGGGACGATCGGGCAAGTGTCGTCGCTGCGGATTCTTCCGGAGGAAAAGTTTGCTGTTGCGATACTGACGAACTCGGTCGGTGGCGGGCTGCTGAACGGGCGGGTGATGCACTGGATATTCGGACTAGCGGACGTCGAATTTCCGGACCGGCCGAAGCCGCCTGAGACGCCGGCCGACATCGATCTTGCGCCGTACGTTGGCAACTACGAGCGGTTGGGGTTCGAGATCACGGTTGCGATGAATGACGAAGGGCGACTTACGACGACGTACGTGAGCACGGAACCACTGGCGGGGCCGCTGCCGCCGCTGCCTGGGCCGATGTGGTCGGTGAGCGAGACGCTGTTCATCCTGCAGGATCCGTACTTCAAGACGTACGCGCCGGTGACGTTCAGTGATTTTGAGGATGGGCGGCCACGGTACATGTTCAACAGCCGGGTGGCGCGGCGGGTGGACTGACGGCCGGGTAGACACAGAGACACAGAGGAACAGAGGCCTGTTGGGGATCTTGGGTAAGGTTCCGGCGGCGGGATGATGCGTTTGCACCATGACGGGCGCTGGTGTTTTCGGGGACAATCGATCTGTGAGTAGTGGAAGATTGGGTGCGGCGGGCTGGTTGCGGTTGTCGTTCTGCTGGCGGCGATTGGTGGGTGGTGGGTGTATGGAGAAACCAGGACGCGATCGATTGAAATTCGGAACGAAAATAGTGAGACCATTTTCGTATGGGGCGACGTCGACTATTGCGAGGGAGACAAGTACATTCTTCCGGGCGAGAGCGCCCTCTACCACGATGGGTGGTTCTTCTGTGAGCAGCCACCTCTCGTCTTCACGTCGCGCAGAATCGGCGGAACTAGATGTGCTTGGGATCAAGCGTACGAAGATCAGCCGGTGTTGTGACTGGCACGTATGTCAGTTGCAGTCCCGATCCAGTGACCACACCCGTATCGCCGGCACCGGCGGGTTATCCGTCTCCGACGCCTGAACGGTGACCGGCGACGGGCGGCCACGTAGGGCCGCCCCTACGATCTCCGGCGACCACAGTGGCTGGATTCGATACCATGGGCCTCGGACGGCGACTGGGCAGAGCTGAAGCTCCGCCGCTACTCCTAGGGGCACATGGTTTCCGCGCTTGACCGGTTTCAGTCTGTTGATCCTGACCTGATGGATATCGGGCCGGAGGATCGTGTGATCGACCTGGGGTGCGGGACGGGGCGGCATGTGCTGGAGCTGTCGAAGATTCCGTCGGACATCATCGGCGCGGACATCTCGCGCAACGATATTCGGGCGGGGCGCTACCTGCTCGAGATCATGCGGCGGCGCGACGAGGTGCAGGCGCGCGTGCACTGGCTGCAGACGGCTGGGGAGCGGCTGCCGTTCAAGGACGGCGCGTTCGATCGCGTGATCTGCACCGAGACGCTGGAGCACGTCGACGACGAGACGGTGCTGGCGCGGGAGCTGGCGCGCGTGTTGAAGCCGGGCGGCATCCTCGCGATCTCTGTGCCGGACGAGTACTCCGAGAAGATCTTCTGGAAGCTGTCGACGAACTATCGGACTCACGCGGGTGGGCATGTGCGCATCTTCAAGCGTCCGGAGATCGTGAACCTGATGCGGATCGCGGGCTTGCAGCCGTACGCGGTGCGCTACCGGCACTCGCTGGAGACGGCGTACTGGCTGAGCCACATCTCATTCTGGAGCGACTGGGGCAAGCAGGGGCCGATCACGAGCGCATTCCGCCGGGTGCTCGACTCGCAGCGGGGGCGTGCTTCGAAGATCATTACCGCGCTGGATGACATCGGAAATCGCGCGCTGCCGAAGAGCATCGTCGTGTACAGCCGCAAGCCGCTGCACGCGATCGACGGTACGCACGGGACGAACGGACACAACGATCCTTTGCTGATCGACGAGGATGAGCGGACGACGGTCGAGGTGCGTGCGGTGCCGGCGCCGTTCGAGGTCGATCCTGGTGTACCGGCGACGGCGGCGGTTGTCGCGGACTCTCCGGCTGTCGATGTTGAGGCGTCTGTGGCGGCGCCAGTTGCCTCGCCGCCTGCTGCGCCATTCTCGCTTAAGGATGAGCTGCGGATCGCGCTGCATCTTAATGGTGAGGCGCAGAAGCAGCGGCTGCTGGAGATCCTGCGGTCGTGCCGGTTCAACTTCATGCGCGAGGTGCAGGATCTGAGCGGCGAGCAGGCGGCGATGCCGTGGACGGAAGACGGGCGCTCGTTGAAGGAGATCGTCGGGCACATCATGGGGTGGGAGCAGTGGACGGTGGCGTCGCTTGGAGAGATCGCGGCGGGACAGTCGGAGCCGGGCGTGATGTCGCTGTCGGGGTACCCGATCGGG
This sequence comes from Dehalococcoidia bacterium, assembly GCA_021731085.1. Taxonomy (GTDB): domain Bacteria; phylum Chloroflexota; class Dehalococcoidia; order DSTF01; family JACRBR01; genus JACRBR01. Next base: position 1,637 of record JAKFYB010000047.1, on the reverse strand, counting down.
ATCAGCCGCTATGCGTCGATCGATGTCTTCAACGCCGCACGCATGGGTGAAGCGCGCGAGCGTCCGTGGGCGGAGCTGCTTGATGAGTCGGCGGCGGTGTTTGAGTCGATGATTGATGCGGCGGATAGTGTGAGTGCGTCACAGCTCGCGGAATCGAGTCCGTTTTATTGGCCGGAGGTGGGTGGGACCGTGCCTTGCGGGCTGTATTTGTTGATGGTGGCTTCGCATCACTATCAGTCGGAGCATCTTCCGGAAATTACCGCGCGGTCGGCTGCGCGTTGACCTACGAGTCACTCCGCGCCAGGGACGGAGCTGAGGCTTTTTTGCTACGCGCCCCGCTCTAACACTTCCTCATACAGCTCAACCGTCATGCGGGCGCACCGCTCCCACGTGAAGGCGCGGCGCATGTGCTCGCTTGCTGCTGCGCCCATGCGCGCGCACCGCTCCGGGTCGAGCAGGAGGGACTTGATGGCGGAGGCGAGCGCATCGGGATCGCCCGCGGGGACGAGCACGCCGGTGCGGCCGTCGTCGATGAACTCGGGGAACGCGCCGGCCGTCGTCGCGATGACGGTCGTGCCGCATGCCATCGCCTCGGCGGCCGGAAGCCCGAAGCCCTCATATAGCGACGGTGACACGAGGATTTGGACGCTGTTGTAGAGACGGACCAACTCGTCCACCGGCAGGCGCTCGATGTACTCGACGTTGCGGTTAAGGCCGTGCTTCCAGACGAGCGGTGGCACGACAGTCATATCTTTTTCGAGTTTGTCCTTGATGATGAGGCGGAAGTCCATTTCGTGTTGGAGGCGCGCGCATGCTTCGATGAGATAGCGCGCGCCCTTGTTGCGGTCTTCGCTGTCGCCGACGAACAGGATCGTCATCGGCTCGCGCTGGGCGTTCGGCAGCGGGCGCATGATGTCGTGATCGACTCCGTACGGCGTCTGGCGGATGTGTTCGAGCGGGATGTCCATCGACGCGCTCACGCTTTCGGCGGAGTTTTTCGACCCGGTGAGGATCATGTCGATGCCGTTCGCAACGTTGGACTGCATGCGGCCGGGGAACCACATCTCGCGCGAGATCTTGCGTGGAAGCGACTTTGCTTCGCGGAGGGTGTTCGCCTTGTCGATGGCGAGCGGGTGGTGCAGCGATGCGACGACGGGCTTCCCCATCAGGGTCTTCATCGCGAGGATGCCGTAGCCGAGTGTCTGGTTGTCGTGGACGAGATCGAACGCGCCGTACTCGCGCTCAAGCTCTCCCAGCTTTCGGTACGCGCGCATGGAGAACGAGAAGAACAGCGAACTAAGCGACAGTCGCGTTGATGCGAACTCGAACAGGTTCCACGGATGGAGAAAAGCAAATGGCGCCTCGTTGTAGGCGCCTTCGTCGCGCCCGTCGAGAAAAGCCCACAGCGTGTAGGTATGCAGCTTGTGATGCACGACGCCGTCGGCAAGGCGCGGATACGGGCGGCCAGAGATCACATGCACTTCGTGGCCGAGTTTCACGAGCTCACGCGTCATGTAATGCAGGTACACGCCCTGCCCACCGGAGTACATGTTGCCCTGGTACATGATGAAGCAGATCTTCATATTGTCGGATGCCGGCCGTGGTGCATCAGTCTGTGTCCGACCACTCGTCTACTG
>JAKFYB010000048.1 GCA_021731085.1 Dehalococcoidia bacterium | reverse complement strand
TCACGGGCGAGCGCGCCCTTGTGCACGCCCACGTCCTCTGCGGCGCCGGGCGGCGTGTCGACCAGCACTGCTTTGGGTGTCGAAGCCGTTGCGTCGCTGTCCCTCAACAGCCAGTACAGCGCCGCCGCGACGACAGCCAGCACCGGCAGGACAATCAACAACCGTCGCCAGTCAACGAGTCTCATGCATCATTCTACGGAGAACGCCGCCGCGAAGATGGAGCGCCAACGCCCGCCTCACCCTTGTCCCCCAGAGCAACCGGCGGTACGTTGCCGCCAACAATCAAATAATCGGTGACGGGAGTCCGGGCTGTTCGCGCAGCCATGGACTGAGAGGGCCAGCGGCCGACCGTTTGAACCTGATCCGGCTGATACCGGCGAAGGGACACACGTCTTCGACACGCCGTTCGCCTTTGGCCAGCGGCGTTTCTGCTGTCCGTCGTACGGGCGCAGCCTGCTGCGCCCGACGGGAAGACGACAATGGCACTCGACGCAACACCCCACGACGAAATCCGCCCCATCGCACGCGACAAACGCACGATGGGCCCCCTCCAGTTCGGTGTGCTCTGGGGCGACCTCGGCGTCGGCCTGCTCGTGCTGGTCGCCGGCAGCCTCCTCGTCCCCGCCCTCGGCCTGAAGGAAGCGCTGTTCGCGGTCGTCGTCGGCAGCATCATCGGCTCCGCCCTGCTGGCCATCACCGGCAAGATCGGCAGCGATCTCGGCGTCCCGACGATGGTCGCGCTGCGGCCCGCGCTCGGCATCCGCGGCTCGTACATCTCGTCCGCGCTGAACATCGCCCAGCTCATCGGCTGGGCTGGCCTCGAGATCATCATCATGTCGCAGGCCGCCCGCGCGATCAGCAACGAGTTCTTCGGCTTCGAGGGCTACTACTTCTGGATGGCGCTCTTCGCCGCGGCTGGTACCGCGCTTGCCGTCGCCGGCCCCGTCGTCGTCGTGCGCGCATTCCTCGAGCGCTTCGGCCTCTGGCTCATGCTCGCCGCGACGTTCTGGCTCACGTGGCGCCTCTGGGACGTGTACGACTTCAGCGAGATCTGGAACCGGCCCGGACTCGGCGGTCTCGGCTTCTGGCTCGCAGTCGATATCGCCGTGTCGCTGCCGGTGTCGTGGCTGCCGCTCGTCGGCGACTACAGCCGCTACGCGAAGAACGGCCGCGGCGCCGCCATCGCGACGTTCTTCTCGTACACCGCCGCCAACGTCTGGTTCTTCTTCCTCGGCGCCGCGTACCTGCTCGCTTTGTATCCGCCCGGCACAACGTTCCAGAGCAATGACCTCATCTTCACGCTCGTCGACTCGCTGATCGCCCTCTCGCTCGGCTGGGTCTTCCTCTTCGTCATCCTCGCTGACGAGATGGACAACGCCTTCGCCAACATCTACTCCACCGCCGTCTCGATACAGAACCTCGTGCCAATCACGCAGCGCGCGCTCGCCGTAGTCGTCGGCATGACGGCGTTCGCCGTCGCCGTCAGTGTCGATCTCGCCGGTTACGAGACGTTCCTGCTCCTCATCGGCGGCATCTTCGTGTCACTGTTCGGCGTGCTCGTCGCCGACTACTACATCCTGCATCGCGCGCGCTACGACACCGACGACCTCTACCGCGACGGCGGCCGCTACTGGTACGCAGGCGGCGTGAACATCGTCGGCGTTATCGCCTGGGCCGCCGGCTTCATCACCTTCGCCGCCTGCGGACAGCCACCCTTCCTCCTCGAACACACATCGTGGATCACCAACGTCCCCGACTGGATGACCAAGCTCGGCGGCACCATCCCCTCCTTCGCCGTAAGCCTCGGCATGTATTTGATCATCACGGCGGCATCCCGCCGGTCGCTCTCCATCCGCCCTAGTCCCTAGTCCCTATCGCTTGGCACCTGCCAGGGCGGGTAGTGTAAATCCGCCCTTTCTCCGCTAGGCTAAATGCATGGCAGAACGCGGTCGCCCACGACACCCAGACATCCTCACACCTCGCCAGAGCGAGGTGCTCGAACTCGTGCGCCAGGGCCTCACGAACCCCCAGATCGGCGAACGCCTCGGCATCTCCCCCGACGGCGCCAAGTGGCACGTGAAGGAGATCCTCTGGAAGCTCGACGTCCCCTCCCGCGAAGAAGCCGCACGCTGGCAGCGCGAACGCGAAGAATCCGCGCCGACGGCCTGTCACGGAAGCCGTAGGCACGCCCGGACGAGATGCCGAGGTAACTCCCTGATATCGAGAACCCCGCAGTTGCCGAACTTAATATCTGTGTAAGGGTCAGGAGGACGGGCGCCCTCGCCCGTCACGAAGGAAGCACCAAGCTCGAACCGTGAAGCCAGTCAGAAAAGAGAGAACATGATCATCCCCTCCGTCATCGAAACCTCCGCCCGCGGCGAACGCTCCTTCGACATCTACTCGATGCTCCTCCGCGAGCGCATCATCTTTCTCGGCACCCCCGTCGATGACCAGATCGCGAACCTGATCATCGCCCAGCTCCTTTACCTCGAGCGCGAGGATCCCGAGAAGGACATCAACCTCTACATCCACAGCCCCGGCGGCTCCGTCACGGCCGGGCTCGCCATCTACGACACGATGCAGCTCGTCCGCCCCGATATTGCGACGTACTGCGTCGGCGCGACGTACAGCATGGGCACCGTCCTGCTGACGGCCGGCGAGAAGGGCAAGCGCTACTGCATGCCCAACGCCACCATCCATATGCACCAGGCGCTGATCGGCGGCGGCGGCATCCAGGGCCAAGCGTCCGACATCGAGATCCAGGCGAAGGAGATCATCCGCGAAAACGAACTCCTCCGCGGCATCCTCGCCCACCACAGCGGCCAGACCGTCGAGAAGATCAAGTCCGACTTCGACCGCGACTTCTACATGAATCCGGAGCAGGCGAAGGAATACGGCATCGTCGACGAGATCCTCTCGAAGCGAGAAGAAGACCGCGTCCCCGCCGGCCTCCGCTCGTAGCCAATACAAATTCCGAATGTCGTAGGGGCGGCCCTATGTGGCCGCCCTTCTCGCGCACCCGAAAATCGACGGCGCGCGGCCTATCCAACCCGCGCATGATGTCGCGATCGCGTTCGTCGTAGGGGCGGCCCTATGTGGCCGCCCTTCCTCGCGCACCCAAAGATCGACGGAGCGCGGCCTCTCCAACCCGCGCAGGCTGCCCTTCCTCGCGCACCCAAAGATCGACGGAGCGCGGGCTTTTCAGCCCGCGTGTGCTGTCGCAGCGTGCCGCAATGACGTCCTGTGACATTCGGCCCTACATTTCGCGCTTCGCGTGCGCCATCATGCACGCAGGAGCGCGAACCATGCCCGAACAACACTCGTACCTCAAAACACACCAGCTGAGCGGCACCGTCTCCGTCGATCTGCTCGGCGGCGCCGCAGACCTGCTCGAAAAAGCGCGCGCGTCCACCAGCGGTCGCGCCGCCAAGACCGTCGTCAAAAACGGAGCGCTACGCATCACGCTAATCGCAATGAAAAAGGGCGCCACCGCAAAGAGCCACAGTGTCGACGGGCCAGCGACGATTCACGTGATACGCGGAAAGCTTCGCATCACGACGCCGCGCGGGCCGGAGGACGTCGCCTCAGGCAAGATGTTCGCGCTCGGCGCCAACGTTCAGCACTCGCACACCGCACTGGCCGACTGCATCGCCGTGCTCACGATCGCCGAGTCACAGCATATGAAGGCTTGAGGGCGAAGCAACCGAGGCGCTATGGGCGCAGGTACGTGTCCAGAAATTGCACAACACGGGCTTCGTACGCCTCTGGATGCGTGCGCAGGCCGCCTGTGTGCGCCGTGTCCGGCAACTCCCACAGTTCGGCCTCGCCAGCCAACCGCTCGTACCAGATTCGATTAAGGTCTCGCTCCTCAGTGACCTTCGAAGATATCAGCAGCGTCGGCGTCTCGATGTGCGGCGCGCGATCCGCGATCGCCGTCGGCGGCGCCTCGCCTGACAGAACCGCAACCACTGCGTTGTTTGCTGTGTCGGCTGGGTACTCGAGTGCGCGGCGCCACGTCAGCGGAAAGGATCGCACTTCGTTGATGCTGCGCACACCGCCGCCATCCGCAACCAGCGCACGAATGCTCGACACGTGGGAAGCCGCATCAAGCCCCACTTCCGCCCCCATGGACAACCCCAGAACCCCAACGCGCCCGTCCTTCACGTCGTCCCGCGCGTTCAGAAACTCAGCCGCCGCCTCCACGTCTGGCCACGCACCCCAGCCCAAAGCGTTCGTCGCGCCTTCACTCTCACCGTGACCACGGGAGTCCATCAGGAGCACGCCGTATCCGTGGTCGAGTAGCATCCGCGCGTGGTCAAGCGGCCGGATTCGCGCGCCGCCAGATCCATGCAGCACGATGACGGCCGCACCATTCTCTGACGGCAGATACCAGCCGCTGATCGTCAGCCCATCGCGCGTCTCGAAGCTGACATCCTCGTACGGCCCGCCGAGGTCCGCAGGTGAAATCTCATACCGTGGTGCGTGCGCCGCGTACGCCGCTGCGAACGCCGGCACCACCACCGACCACAGCACCACCGCAGTCACGGGAGTCAACGCAATCCGCCATCGCCAGTTCGGCAGCCCCCCGAACAGCCTCGCGACCGCCAGCACGAGCAGCGTTGCTCCCACCGGCAGGAGCAGGAAGCCCGTCACATCTCCACTACCAAACCCGTTCTTGACCGCGCCGATGACATGAATCACCACCCCCGCCGCCAGAGCAGACAGTCCGACGCAGAACGCGATGGCACTCCGCCAACCGACAGCCAGGTACGGATAAGCCACCGCCAAGAGCAGCGGCGCGGCCACAGCGAGCACGAACTGCACGCCGCGTTCACCCCCCGACGCGCCACGCTGCCAGTGAATCGTCGTCGCATCGACCAGATGCACCAGCAGCACCGCGATGCAGGCAGCGAAGATGCTGCCTTCCCATCTCGGCGCCAGGTGTGCCGCGCGCTTCGCCTCCAAAACTCCGAATATCGTTTGTGGTCTGCTGATTTCGACGTTCATATCGGCTCCTTTAGTCTCATTTCTTAAGAGACTACGGTGCCGACAGACGGATCATCGCGGGTCATGCGGGTGAACCTGCATCACTCCTTATGGGGAGACGAACGTCGTAGGGGCGGCCCTATGTGGCCGCCCTTTTCGCTCGTTTCGGTGCAGGAGGACGGGCGCCCCCGCCCGTCGCACTCCACCACGACACCCCGATCCGCGCCCGTACGCCCTGCAGCAGCTGCGGCGACCTCAGTCGCGCTCCATGATCGTATCGTTGCGATCACGCACACGGTTGACACGAATCAACACAGCGAAACCCGTGCGCTCCGTGTCCTGCGCAAGCTCGAACGCATTCACGCGCTCCATGATCTGATCACGCTTCGGGCCGTCCCGCAGCACCTCCGCCACGCCATAAAACCGCCAGCTCAGGCGCGTCGCCGCGTTGCGATAGAACACGCAGATGTTCGCATTCTCCTCGACGTTCGTCAGCGTCTCGCCTTTCGCACGCTCCCAGAACGCGATGTGATCGCTGTCCACCACCAGCACACTGCCCCGATACGAAACATCCGGCACACCAGCAGCCGAAGCCGTCGCCACCAAACACGGGCTCCGATTGACGAGCGCCTCGTCCAGCTCCTTCGTCATCTCGTCCGTCAGCGCGATGGGCATTCGTTCACTCCAGTGTGATTCGGCTCACATTGTCTCATGCCGGGTTGTCGGCTGGCACGCGTTGGGTCACTAGCGCGACCCAACCGATCCCAGCCGCTCGAGTAGTTGCACAATCTCGTTCTGCTGCGACTTTGACTCGGCTGTGCCCGACCCGCCGCGACCGCTATTTGTACGCGCCATATCCAGGGCCGTCGAGCCGTTCCCATTGGGATGCCGTGCATCGGCGCCGCCGGCGAGCAACGCCTTCACGCCTGCTGCACAGCGGCAACGCACCGCCCGATGCAACGGCGTCACACCGGACTTGTCAGTTGCGTCAGGATCGGCTCCCGCCTCGATCAAGGCCGCAATCGTCGCCGCCTGCGCGGCCGGATCCCACGACTGCGAGCCTGGCACGCCATCCGCCGCATAGTGAAGCGGCTGCGCTCCTCGACGGTTCGACGCGCGTGGATCCGCCCCGTTCGCGATCAGCTCGTCTGCGATCTCGCGCTGGTATGCGGCCGCGGCTATATGGAGTGCCGTGTCGCCGCCATACAAATAGTGCCCAATCGATTCGAGAAACACGTCATCGGCGGCACGGGCGCGTGCGAGGTCTGGACTCGCCGCAAGCAGCCGCGACGTCTTCGCTACATCGTGGACACATATGGCGTCGATCAAGGTCGCCAACCCTGGATCCTGGTCGCGTTCCATCTAGCCCGCCGTCCCGCGCAATCCCAGCGCATCCGCGTTCGCCCGCAGCGCCTCGATCACTTCACCGATCATCGCATCCAGCTCGATCCCGAGCTGGTCCGCGCCGTTCACGATGTCATCGCGGTTCACTTGCCGCGCAAACGCCTTGTCCTTGAGCTTCTTCCGCACGGACGACACTTCCACTTCGAAGATGCTCTTGTTCGGCCGCACCAGCGCCACTGCCGTCACGAACCCAGTCAGCTCGTCCGACGCGAACAGCGTCTTCGCCATTAACGTCTCGCGCGTCACGCCGGTGTAGTCGGCGTGCCCCATGATCGCCGTCCGCATCTCCTCCGGCCACCCGCGCTCCGTCAGGATCTTGTTGCCCTCGTACGGATGCCCCTCGGCCGTCGGCCAGCGCTCGTAGTCGAAGTCGTGCAGCATCCCGGTGATGCCCCACACGTCCTCATCCGCGCCGTGTTTCCTCGCGAAGTGCCGCATCACGGCCTCGACGGCGAGCCCGTGCTTGCGCAACGGCTCCGTCTCCGTGAACTCACACAACAGCGCCCAGGCGGCATCGCGATCGTACATGCGAGAAGTGTAACGCCACAGCGCGAGGCGCCTGTCATGCTGAGCGAAGCGAAGTTGATGAATCCGGTTCTTGGCGACTGGTACCTATAGGTGGATCTTCCGGCGTATGGATCGAAAATTCCGTAGACTCGACTGCGCGTATTCCGACCGATACTCACGGACTCTCACTACACAATGACAGTCTCAGCCACCGATCCCGCAGTGCGCTGGCTCCTCGAAACGGGCGACGCATCCGTGCGCTACTTCACACTCACCGACCTCCTCGACAAGACGGCACGATCGCCAGCAGTGCGCGCGGCCCGTGATGCGATCTCCTCGAGCGACCGCGTGCGAACCCTTTTCAACGCCAGGGTCGACGGCCAAGATATGCGCTCCCTGCACCCCTACAAGAAGTGGGGTGGCGCGCACTGGCGCCTCGTCTCGCTCGTCGAACTGGGCGTGCCAAAGCACCAACCTCGCGCGCTCGCGATGCTTGAACAGGTGCTCGGATGGCTCACCAGCCCATCGCATCGGCGTAGCATTCGAGCGATCGACGGGCGGACGCGCCGATGCGCATCGCAGGAGGGCAACGCGCTCGCCGTCGCTAGCCGGCTGGGCATGGCCGCTGACGATCGCGTCCTCATGCTCGCCGAATCCCTGGTCGCCTGGCAGTGGGCCGACGGCGGTTGGAACTGCGACAAGAAGCCTGCCGCGAAACACTCGTCGTTTTACGAAAGCCTCGCGCCATTGTGGGGACTGATCGAGTTCAGCGCCGCGACGTCGGATCCGCAAGCGGCCCGTGCGGCAGATCGCGCCGCCGAGATGTTCATGCGGCACGATCTCTTCCGTTCCTGCACGGACGATGCACCGATCGATCCCCAATGGACATCGCTACACTATCCGCTGTACTGGCACTACGACATCTTGCAGGCGCTCGTCATCCTCTCGCGCCTCAGGCCCCTCAAGGATCCACGCTGCGCACCAGCGCTCGACCTGATCGAGTCAAAGCGTAACCCCCAGGGACTCTGGCACGCCGAGTCGACGTACTGGAAGCGGCCCGGAAGCGCAGGATCGAACGCCGAGGTCGTGCAGTGGGCGAATAAGGGCCCGCACGACATGCTCACACTCAATGCGTTGCGCGTCCTTAAGGCGGCCGAAGGTTTGTAAGCTCGGCCAACCAATCAGATTGGCGCAAGCGCCTCCCGTCGCGTGGCCCGCCGCACCGCACCCTCGATCGACGGACCGAACATCACCGCAGCAACGCCGCTGATGATCAGCACCATCCCCCCGACAACCTCGCGCGTGATCGACTCATCGAGGAACACCGCGCCCGAAACCAGCGCGAAGAACGGAATCATGTACGTCACTGTCGACGCACCCACACTCCCGATCCCCGCCACCACACGGAAGTAGATGAAGAGCGTAATTCCGGTGCAAACCACAGCCAGCACGAGAAGCGCGACCGTGCCCGCGCCGTTCAGGTCGAAGAAGCCGCTGCCACCGCCCGTTACAACCATCGCGCCCGACGCACACGATCCATGGGCGCATACCGGCCGAGCGAAGGCCGGTCGCTATGAGAGCGAAAGTCGGGACGCGACGTCAATGACCTATACCGGACACGCCGATACGGACTGACCGAAGACCAGCGCAACCCGCAGTAGGTCGAGCGAGTTCACGAAGCTGTTCGCGTCCTGATCCTCACGCGCCGAAGCCGCAGGTCCGAACGCCAACGCCACGCGGAGAAGGTCGAGGGAGTTGACGTTCGCGTTGCCGTCTACGTCAGCACGCATCGTCGCACAGTACAGCGACGGGTTCGCACCCATCTCGATCTCCCGCACGTCCGAGTACCCGTCGCCGTCACTATCCGCCCCAGGCGTAGCCGATGGAGACGCCGACGCCGTGGCGCTTGGCGTCGGCGTTCCGGTCGATGTCTGTGTCGAAGGCGGGGGCACAGTAGCTGTCGGTGTCGATGTCGATGTGCGCGTCGGCGTCTGTGTCGGCGTGAACGTCGCGGACGCAGTAGGCGTCGGAGTCTCCGGGTCGATCGGCGGCTCAAACAGAGTGAGATCGATCGCGTTGGCCATCGCGGTGTAGCCGGCTTGGTTCGGGTGAACGCCATCACAAGTCAGCGATGGATTCATGCGTAGTGGATCGGCCGGATCCGCCACGACAGGCTCGAAGTCGATCACATGGTCGTAGGCGCCGCTCGTGCGTATCCACGTGTTAACCGCTGCGCGCGTCACCGCGTTATCACCAACGTCCTTCGTCGAGCCTTTGATCGGAAGGATTGGCACGCCGATGACCCCGACGCCCGCTGCGTGCGCTTGAGTGATAGCGCTCTGATACGCAGCAATGATCTGCGCCGCCGTTGCGTGCTCGTACGAGATGTCGTTGATGCCTTCGAAGATCACGACCCACTTCACGCCGGGCAACGCCAATAGTTCCGGAAGCCGGTTCAGGCCCGAGAGCCCGGCGCCATCGGAAGCGACAAATCGGTTGGAGCCGATGCCCGCGTTCACCACCGCTACCGCAGTACCATCGATGAGGCTTGGCAGGCGAACTGAGAGTCGATCCGGCCAACTGCCATTGGCGTTCGTGCTCGAGCATGCGCCGTCTGTAATCGAATCGCCGAGTGCGACGATGGTGTTAGATGCCGATGAGGCCAGCACCTGCACCTCCGACACGAATAACACCTGCGTCGTCGTCGAGCCGCTCGGCATCGTCGTCGAACCCACGAAGTTCCCAGTGCTCGAGACATAGCTCGTCTTTAGGCCGGTTGGGTGAAACGTCTTCGGCGTGAAGGTTCCGGGTAAGTACATGCTGATCGCGAGATCCACGTGCTGCGCCACGTCGAGCGCTACGGCGTCACTCCAGGCTTCGGCGCCCGCGGCGATCGTAATCGAAGCGCTGCCACCAAACGCGAGCGCACGATCGCTCCCGACCGCGATCGTGCCCCCCGACGATCGCAGCGCGACGTGCGCTGCCGAGATAACGAGCGGTGATGTCGAAAATCGATTGGTGAACTTCACACGGACTTGAGATCCGCCGAGCGTGGTCCATGCAATCAGCCGCAGCGTTTGGTTGTTGATCTGCGATGGGGATGTTGCCTGAACAGTCGTCGTCGAAGTGGTGACCGTCGTCGACAACGGGCTGCGCGACCACGCCGTCCCCCATGTGGGTACGGCCTCTGTTGTCGATGCAGATACTGCGGGTTGACCGCCCACAAGGCCCGCCGCGTGCGCTCGGCCTCCGTGGGACCCCTGGCCCGACATGCTGACGGCAACCAGCATGAGCGCACCCAATCCGACGCGAACCGCAGTTCCACGAATCGACGACATCGGAGGTCACCTCTGGATCAGCAGCGGGGTTGAAAGCAGCATATAGACGGGCCACCGCGGCGTAAAGCGAAATCCACCGGCCGCTTCGGTAGCGAAGCTGCATCGTGAACCCCAGATTCAGGCTGGCGCCAGGGCGTGCCGCCGAACCATCCGCCGCACCGCCGCCTCGATCACAGGCCCGAACATCACAGCCGCCACGCCGCTGATGATCAGCGCCATCCCGCCCACGACCTCGCGCGTGATCGATTCGTCGAGAAACACCGCGCCCGAAACCAGTGCGAAGAACGGGATCATGTACGTCACCGTCGACGCGCCGACGCTTCCGATACCTGCGACCACGCGGAAGTACAGGAAGAACGTCACGCCCGTGCAAACCACGCCCAGCGTGAGCAACGCGACCGTGTCGCCGCCGTTCAGGTCGAAGAACCCGCGGCCACCGCCCGTCGCGAGCATGGCGCCCGCCGCCAGCACCGCACCGATACCCAGCTTAGAAGCGGTGAAGTTAGCAGCATCCACGCGTCCAAGCAGCCTCCGTGCGTAGAGCGCGCCGACCGCGTACGACAGCGCCGCGCACAGGACAGCCAACTGCGCCACGCCGTCTGACTCCCGGAATGCAGTCGGGTCGCCGAACATCACCATCACACCAGCGAACCCGACCGCCAGGCCCGCCACGCGCGCCGGCCCCACGGTCTCACTGCGCAGCACGCCCGCCGCGAGTATCACCGTGAACAGCGGCATCGCCGAGATCAACACCGCAGCCGCCCCGCTGTCGATGCGCGTCTCCGCCCACCCAACCAGCATGTAGGGAATCAGCGTGTCCAGCAGCGCAACCACCGCGATCGGCGCGAGCATCGCCCGCCCCGGAGACTTCAACTCACCGCGCACCGCCAGGAAGGCTGCAACAGCCAGCGCGCCAAGCGCCAGCCGCCCCGCCGCCATCTCGACCGCACTCAGCGTGTCGATAAGCACCTTGATCAGCGTGAACGCACCGCCCCACATCACCGCCAGCGCGACGAGCATCGCCAGCATGTGCATCGATATCGAAGTTCGGTTAGTCATCACGCTGCTCCTCTCTTGGCGGTAACTAGGGACGAAGCCTTAGCTCCGTCCCCAGTTGTTCAGTCGTCTCACGCGGCTATCGGGCAACAGACGCTGTAACGGCCAGCGCCGTCTTCGTACAGGAAGCCGCGCTCGGTCTCCCTGCGCAGCCACGCCTCCGCCGGGAAGAACATGACCCCGACCTGGCGGTACAGCGTCTTTGCCGTCACCGCACCGGCGTCGCCGATCATGCTGTAGATCTTCTCCTCAACCTTGGACATCTTGACCGCGTTCATCTCGTTCCTCCTTTGAATCTGCGCTCTATCTATGTCTGTTGTACGCCCGCACGACCCCATTCCGCTGTGAACCTGCTCACACCGCCCGTGCTCCATCTTCCGTCTTCTCGCCCATTCAAGCGTCCCGTTTCTTGCGGCCAAAGCGCTCCCACGTCGCGCGGCCTCGCGCTAGACTGCGCCCACAATGGCCATCGACGTCCGCCTGCTCGACCACACATCCGACCCCACGCGGTCGCTTTATGTCGCCTACCGCACGGCGTACTCCGCCCTCTCGCCACAGCAGATCGTCGACCGCATCGAGAAGGACAAGATCACCCGCGACCAGATGAACGACTTCAATGCGAAGCGCCTCGAAACGGGACACGCGTCTCCCTTGGAGCAAGTCTGGTTCGAGTTCGGCATCTCCGGCGTCTCTCGCGCCTTCAGCCATCAGTTCGTCCGCCACCACATCGGCATCAGCTTCGAGCAGCAGTCGCAGCGCTACGTCGCCTTTAAGAAGGGCGAGTTCCCATACACCATCCCGGAGACCGTGAAGCGCAAGGGCATGGCCGACAAGATGGAGGAGGCGTTCGACCGCCTCGGCGAGCTGTATCAGGAGATGATCGACGCCGGCATCCCCGCCGAGGACGCGCGCTTCCTCATCCCGAACGCTGCGAGCACGAATTTCAAGATCGTCGTGAACTTCCTCGAGCTGCTGCACATCTGCGACCTCCGCCTCTGCACGCGCGCGCAATGGGAGTTCCGGCAGGTCGCGTCGCAGATGCGCGCGCAGATCAACCGCAAGTTCCCGGACCTGGCGATGTACATCCAGCCGAAGTGCGGCGACAAGCGCTGGGGCTATTGCGATGAGTCAGTCGAGGACTGGGAGAAGTGCCCAATCGGCAAGAAGCGCCCGCACAAGAAGATGCTGTTCGAGCTGTTCGACCAGTACCGCCGTGGCGAAGTCCAGCCGATGACCGACGACGACTTCGACACCATCGAGAACATCGGCTCATCCGTAGTCCACGACGGCAAGCCCGCCTCGCCACCACCGGCCCCGCCGAAGCCCGACGACACTGAAGAACCACCGAGCACGCGCGACGAGGGCTAATCGTTCAACGGGAGAATCTTATGCCCAAGAAGAAGCCCCTCACACCAAAGCAACGCGACGAACTGCTCGCAACACTGAAAGCGCGGTTCGAGAAGAACAAGACCCGCCACAATGGCATCGGCTGGGCGGACGTCGAAGCGCGGCTGAACAAGAACGCCGACAAGCTGTGGTCCCTCAGCGAGATGGAACGAACCGGCGGCGAACCCGACGTCGTCGAGCACGACAAGAAGTCAGGCGCATACACGTTCGTCGACTGTTCGAAGCAGAGTCCGTCAGGCCGTAGAAGCGTGTGCTTCGACCGCGCAGCCTGGGAGTCCCGCAAGGAGCACAAGCCCGCCGACAACGCCGTCGGCATGGCCGCCGACATGGGCATCGATCTCCTCACCGAAGATCAGTACCGCGCGCTCCAGCAACTCGGCGAGTTCGACACCACCACCTCAAGCTGGGTCGTCACACCCGCCGACATCCGCAAGCTCGGCGGCGCTCTCTTCTGCGATCGCCGCTACAACACCGTCTTCACGTACCACAACGGCGCCGAGTCGTACTACGCCGCAAGGGGCTTCCGCGGCGCACTGAAGGTCTAACGCGCGCGCGGTATCCTCTCCCACATGAAGGTCACACTTCCCTACGGCGAAGCCGCGATCGAAGCGACCGTCCCCGACGACGCGACGCTGCTGCTGCCGACGCCGACGGCGCCCGTCACCGATCCCGACGCTGCCGTGCTCGCCGTCATCCTTGATCCCATCGACTCACCGCCGCTCGCAAAACTCGTCCGCGCCGGCGAGAAGGCGTGCATCGCCGTCAGCGACGTCACCCGCCCCGTCCCCAACGCGACGATCCTGCCGCCGATCCTCGACATCCTCGAGCGCGGCGGCATCGCCCGCGACGACATCACCATCCTCGTCGGCACCGGCCTTCACCGCGGCTCCCGCGACGACGAACGCCGCCGCTTCCTCGGCGAAGCGATCTTGTCGAGCTACCGCATCGTCGATCACGACGCCAAGGACGCATCCACGCACGCGCCATTCGCGACGCCAAGCGGCAACGTCATGCTCAACCGCGCGTACCTCGACGCCGACCTCAAGATCCTTACCGGCTTCGTCGAGCCGCATCTCTTCGCCGGCTACTCCGGCGGCGGCAAGGCCGTCCTCCCCGCGATCGCCTCCGCCGCCGACATCATGGCCAACCACGACGCGCGCATGGTCGGCCACCCGAAGGCGACGTGGTGCACGACGCACGGCAACCCCATCTTCGAGGCGATGCGTGACACCGCCCTGAAGACGCAGCCGTCGTTTCTCGTGAACGTCACCCTCGACGAGAACAAACGCATCACCGGCGTTTTCGCCGGCGAGATGGCCGCCGCCCACGACGCCGCGATCGCGCAGGCCGCGAAGCAAGCCATCCAGCCGATCCCACACCTATACGACATCGTCGTCGTCACAAACATGGGCTACCCGGCCGACCTCAACCTCTACCAGTCCGTAAAGGCGATGTCCGTCGCAGCGCAGGCGTGCGCGCCCGGCGGTTCGATCCTGCTCGTCGCCGAATGCCGCGAAGGCCTCGGCGGCGATGAGTACGTCGCCCTCATGCAGAGCGCCGAATCACCACAGGCGCTCGTCGACCGCTTCGAGAGCAGCGAACACCGCACCCTCCACGACCAGTGGCAGGTCCAGGTGCAGGCGATGGTCCAGGCCCGCTGCGACGTCTGGCTCCATTCCTCCATGACACGCGAGGTCACCGAATCCGCCCACCTCCGCTGGTCCGAGAACGTCGACGCCACCATCTCCGCCCTCCGCGGCGCCATCGAGATGGAACACAACCGCGAAGCCACCATCTGCGTCATGCCATACGGCCAGCTAACCGTCCCGCAACTTCGGTCGTAGATTGTCGATCTGGCGTGCGCGCATTCGTCGATCCTGAAACACCGACGACCGACGACCGAAGACCAGAACCGGAGGTTCCCCATGCCCGAATTCATGATGTTCCTGTGCGACGTCCCAGCCGAAAAGGCCAAGCTCTCCGAAGAAGAAGTCCGCGCCCACTACGCCCGAGTCGGAGCCTGGTGGCAAGAACACGAAGACGCCGGCCGCATCGTCGCCGGCGTCCAGCGCCGACTCCACGGCGCGAACAAAGCGAAGACCCTCCGCGTCGGCAACGGCAAGGTCGCCATCTCCGACGGCCCTTTCGCCGAAACCAAAGAACAGATCGGCGGCTTCGGCATCCTCAACGTCCCCGACATGCAGGCCGCTATCGACCTCATCAGCACCTGGCCCGGCCTCGCCGAAACCATCGAACTCCGCCCCGTCCTCTAACGTCAGGAGGACGGGCGCCCCCGCCCGTCGCGCGTGGCCCGAAGTAGAATGCCCGCACGATGACCACACGACGCAAGACGACGAACACGAAAAGGGCGAAGCGCAAGAAGCCCGTCGACGCGATCGCTAACCTGATTCGAAACGGCAAGCGGATTCCAGAAGAGGAACTCGCAGGAATACCGCGTGACCTCGCCTACAACTTCGACCACTACCACGACGGCGCTCCGAAACAACCTCCGCTCGATTGAGCCGTGCGAGTCCACTCCTCAAGTCCTCGAATTCTCAATTCCTCAAACCTCACAACCCCCCTTGACGATCCCGACGACCCGGTACGCCTCCGCCCTTAGAGATCCGACATACTAGGAGTGATGCCGGACACCAACACCGCTCCCGCCATCGAGGCCACCGGCCTCACCAAGATCTTCCAGGACAAGGCCGTCGCCCTCAGTCCCATAGATCTCACCGTCCGCCGCGGCGCCATCTTCGGCCTCATCGGACCCAACGGCGCCGGCAAGACCACCGCCTTTCGCATGCTCATCGGCCTCCAGAAGCCCACCGCCGGCGAGATCATGATCTTCGGCGAGCGCATGCACGCAAACGCATCCGACCTCCGCAAGCGCATCGGCTACCTGCCGACCGCACCGCGCTTCCCGGCGTCCGCCACGCCCATTGAACACCTGCGCTTCGTCGGCCAGGTCTCCGGCCTCGACGACGACCTCGTCGCCTCGCGCTCCGCCGTCCTCCTCCGTGACCTCGATCTGCTCGGCGCGGCAGGACAGCGCATCGGCACGTTCTCGACCGGCATGAACACGCGCCTCGGCATCGCAGCGTCGCTCATGAACGACCCCGAGCTGCTGATCTGGGACGAACCCACCACCGGCCTCGACCCCGTCGGCCGCCGCCAGGTCACCGATCTCATCAAGTCGCTGGGCAAGACTCGAACGGTCGTCGTCTCGACCCACGTCCTCGGCGACGTCGATCGTGTTTGCGACGAGGTCGGCATCCTCTACCGCGGCCGCATGATCTACTCCGGCCCCATCGGCGAGATGAAACGCCGCGTCCAGAGCAACACGATCGAGCTCGAGCTCGACGGCGATGGTTCGCGCGTCGTCCAGCGTGGCGCGTCGTGGGAGCTCGGCGGCGATTGGGAGTGGCAGTCGCCCATGCTGCGCGTCACCCTCGTCGACGATGCGCCGCTCGCCACCGCCATGAGCCAGCTTCTCGCCCTCGTCGCCGACGAAGGCGTCGCCCTCATCAGCATCAACTCGGGCGGAAACCAGCTCGAGGAAGCCTTCCTCAAGCGTCTCGACGAGGACCGCAAGGGCTCGATTCTCAGCGGCTGGGGGGACGGATAGCGATGGTTGCATTCACGAACGTGATACCGCCGATGTCCATGACCGCTCTCCGCGCCCTCATCAACGCCGAGGTCGTCGCCATGCAGCGCTCGTGGCTCGTCCGCGCCTGGGTCGTCTTCGCGCTCATCACATCGCTACTCCCCGTGCTCATGGTCACCGACGAGACCGAGTACGTCTCCGAGGTCATCGGCGGCTGGCTCGGCCTCTACTTCATCGCCTCAGCCATCATCGCCGCCATCATCGGCGCCGGCTCCACCGCCCAGGACACCGACGTCGCTGCCGACACGATCCTCACGCGCGCCGTCACGCGCTGGGACTACGTCAACGCCAAGCTCCTCACGCGGTTCGCCTGCGTCATCGTCGTCCACGCCGCCGCCACTATGCCGCTGCTCTTCTTCGCCCGCCGCTTCGGGCTCGACGACGCGACCACGGTCGGCCTCCTCATGGCCACCATCATCACCGGCATGATGCTCCTCTTCGTCACCGCGCTCGGCGTTGCCCTCGGCACCGTCCTCCGCAACATGATCGCCGCCGTCGTCATCATCATGATCGTCTTCACCCTGCAGGGCTTCATCTTCGACTTCCTCAACATGGAGTTCCTGTCATCAGGCGCCGTCATAGAAATGCTCCCCGAAATGATCCGCGGCGAACTGGGCGACTGGCAACAAACCCGCATAGTCCTAGCCTTCGGCCTCGGCACCGTCGCCCTCAGCGCAGCCGCCAGCTACGCCTTCGACCAACGCGAGTTCTAATCGCCTCCTCGCGTCGAGTGAGGCCGTCGGGTGGCGTCACAGCGATCAGAATGGGCCATCTTGCAGAATGTAGCTGCGCTGTTTGACTGACACTGCCAGGAACTGAACACAGCCCTTACCCTTGACAGATGAAGTCGATCGTGTTGTTCGGTGCCGGCGCAAGCTTCGGCGCGGGCATTGTGTACCCCTATGCACCACCATTAGGAGGTTCGCTCTTCTCGGAGTTGGAGGCCAAGTATCCCCGTTCTTGGGGAGCGCTCCCGGCAGACCTCACAGACAGCTTCAGTTCTGACTTCGAGGCTGGCATGGGACAACTCTGGAGATCAGGGTCGCACGCTATTTCGCGGCTCCTGCAAGAGATGGCGATCTACTTTTCCCGGTTCTCCTTGTCGACCAACAGGCATGACGCCTATTCAACTCTTATCGATCAGATCCAAGCGCGCGGGCGGTTGGATGACGTTCGGTTCTCGACGTTGAACTATGAATGCGTCTTTGAAATAGCCCTCAGCATGGCAGGGCGAAGGGTGAATTACTTCGAGCCAGATTTAGCTGCTTCTTCGGCAAGTGCTCTGTGGAAGCTACATGGTTCATGCAACTTTCTCCCCCATGGCGGCATAAATGCGAGTCGCGGAGTGACGTTTGGATCAGGCGTGACGTTCGGGACAGGCATACGGGCGTGTGACCCAGGTGAAGTAGAAACGTACTGCAATGGGAACACAGCGCTCTACCCAGTCATGGCCATCTACGCGGTCGGAAAGCCGGTCCAGATCGCGCCCGATCCAATGAAGGAGCTTCAAAGTAGCTGGACGGCGGCCGTCAAGCAGGCGGACCGCATTGCGGTAGTTGGCGTTCGACCAAGAGTTGAAGACGATCACATTTGGGGGCCGCTCGCCGAAACGGACGCGGAGATTGCGTTCGTAGGAAGTGTCGAAGCCGCGAGTCACTGGGCAGCCAACTACCGTATTGGAAGACCGTCCCGCGTCATTGGCGAACGCTTCAGGCAGTCTGTATCACAGTTGGCGCTGTGGCTCTAGGCTCCACCGCTGGTCCAAGTGAGAGGCGAAGGATCGAACTTTAGGGAGAGTCACGCGTTACACGCAGACCTGACCGTTCGCTCTTTCAGCCAGAGTGCCATCCGCCGCTAGGACATCACCCCCACCAAACCGCATGCTCCTCTCCCC
>JAKFYB010000051.1 GCA_021731085.1 Dehalococcoidia bacterium | reverse complement strand
CGGTGTCGAAGATCAGCTGGTTGCCCGGTGCCGGGCTGCCCGCGTAGGACGGCACCACGCGGCGTAGATGCTCGTGCAGGCAGTTCATGTCCGCCGCTGTCACCGTCAGCGGCAGCTCACCGCGATAGGCCTGCGTTGCCGAACGGATCTGCGCCACCAGCGAGGACGTCGTGTGCGCGTCCGTCGACAGCACGACAACCGGCGTTGGGTTCACCGTGTCGTGCTCGGGGGCCAGCAGGCGTGAGACGAAGTGGACAAGATGCGAGGTGCCGGTATCGGTGATGATCCCCGGCGGCATCACGTCCGCGACGACGACGACGTCGGTTCGCTCGAACATCACCGAGCCCGACTGGACGGCCCCGGAAATGTCGGCCACCGAGCCCACGCGGGCCTGCCAGTCGACGGCGGGGAAGTTGCGGCGCAGTTGCTCGTGCGCCGTCCGGGTCGGTAGGAGGCTGAACGCGCGCATCACTACGCCGCCGGCGTCGGTGCCAGAGTGGTCGGCGCTGGCGGGGTGACCGTCAGGTAGAGCGAGCCGCCGCCGGCGGCGATGTACGCCAGTAGCCGCGCATCGTCCGGTGACACCGCCACTTGGTAGGTCGACGGCACGCCGCCCTTGAGCGCCGGCGCATCCGGGCCTGGTGCCTCGGCCGCCGGGACGTTCGCGTTCGCATTGGCGATCGGGTCGAGGTCGACCTGGACATCGAGGATCCGTACGCCGAACAGCGCGCGGACCTTGCCCGTTGCGGTGGCGTCGGGAGCCGTTCCCGTGCTCGGTACCGGAACGGTCGCCTGCGGTGCTGGCGACGCCAACGGCTCCGGCGATCCGCTCGAGGACACGAACGGCTCCGGTGACGCGGATGGAGCCTCAAGGCCCGCGCTGATGTCGGCGGGAATGTCATCGCGGGACACCACGTAGATGTCGACGATGTCGCCCGCGCGGATCGTGCCGCCCGCAGCCATTTTGGCGGGAGCGGTGATGCTGGCCAGCTGCAGGCCGGCCGGCACCTGATCCAGGGTCCGTGCGTACGGGCCGACTGCGCCCAGCGTCAGCACCGCGCCCTGCTGCAGCGCCACGTAGGTGTACGCGCGTCCGGACGCGATCTGCGCATCGGTGATGAGCTGCGACGGGTCCGGCACCGACGATAGCGGGACGGTGAACGGTGCCACGTCCTCGGCGGTGACCTGCGTATTGGCCGCCATAGGTCGGACCAGCTGCAGGGCCGCCACAGTCGGTTCCGATTCGCTGGTCACGAACAGCACTCCGGCGCCTGCGACCACCGCCAGGGCGATGCCCAGCGCCATCCGCAGACCGCGTCGCGTGCCGAACACTCGACGCGGCAGTGACTTCCGTGCGAACGCGTCAGCCGCGAACGCCCCGTAGCCGGTGCCCGGCTCCGGCGTCTCCGGTGCGTCCACGCTCGTAGTGCTCCCGTTGGCCCCCGGCGTGTGCGGCATCACTTGGTCACCGTCACGTCATACGAGCGCGACCACCGAGGATCCACCGTGCCGTCCTTGTCGGCCCACTGGACAGCGAACTTCGCGTGACCCGGCTTCTCCGCGACCCACAGCACGCCGGTGACGTTCTGCGGGTCGCGAGCCGCGGCGGCCGTCGCCAGCTCGATCGTCCGCTCCTGGTCCGGCACCACCCACTCAGCGACCACGCCAGCCGGGTCGGCCACGTGCATGGCCACGGTGCGCGACAAGCCGTGCGCGGCGATTGCGTCGGGATCCGGGGCGATGACGAAGAACGCCTCGCCCGGATGAATCTGGACGTTCACCACGCCCGGCGTACTCGGTGCCGGAGACGCCGGGTCGGTCCCGCGCGAGACAGACGGTGACGGGGACGGTGCCACCACCGCGGCCAGCGGGGACGGAGGCTCACTGGGCGCGGACGAGCACCCCGCCAGTGCCGAAGCGGCGGTCGTGGCGCACATCGCCACGACCGCAAAACCCTTGATATGCGTCAGTTTCATCGCCAACTCCTTCGGGCCCGCGTATCGGGTCGAGGTCGACGCTAAGACGGCGCACACACGCGCGGTAGGAGACAGCCTGTGACTTTCCGCGTGCCGGCATGTGGACGGCTTGAGCTTCCTGGGGCTCCACCCGACCCACAGGCCGGCAACCCTCAGACGGTGGCCGCTCGTAGCACGAGCCGTCTCCGGTCAACGGGCACGCCTGCCTATCGGTCGCCGCTGCGCGCCGCCCGGTCACACGAACCGCTGCGCATATTCGCCCTACCACGGAGCAGCTCTTCGGCGCCCTTGACCGTGAGCCTCTTAGGCGCGTGCTGGGCGCGGCTTTGCGGCAGGCCCAAGGCCAGCCGCACCGCACAGCGGCCACCAGCGACCGCAGTGCGTCAGTAGACCTCGATCGAAACGTGATGCCCCCACGGTCCCGGCGCGGTCGTCTCACCCGATGAGGTCGCTACCTGCAACACGGCCAGGTACAGGACTATGACCGCGACAATCCCGACAATCGCAATGCGAATCGCGGCCATGTCGCCCTCCCGTGCCCGAGGTTCGGGCTTGTAACGACGCTAGAACCGAAGGCGATCAAGCAACAGGACACAGCCTGTGACATCGCGTCAGCTCGTGCCGGAGAGAGTCTGGAATTCCCCCAGCGTCCCGCTCGCCACACCATCGACGATGACGCGCAACGACTGGCCTGGGCACTCATACGTCTGTCGGCGAGTCTCGGTCTTCGATGCGCTCGTGCCGAGGATCCAGTCACCATCGGAGGTCATCGAGCTAATCGTCGGACTCGTCGAGGTGATCGGCACCGTCACGGTGACCTCCCACCACGGCGTCAGCTTCCAGCCCTTGCCAGCCGTGCTCGAGGCGAAGAACCGCACCCACAGCGTGCGTGCCTGATCGAGCCAGGAACCCGGCTGCGCAGGCGACCAGCGATCAACGGGGACCGAAGGCACCGACCCGGACCAGGCGCCGCTCAGCGGCGACCACGACAGGAACGGGCCGGGATTGTCGATGCTTGTGGCCGGTGTCGTGTCCAAGAACAAGTGATACGGCTGGCCGGAGTCGTTCTTGCCGCCCGAAGGCGCACCACCGCTCAGCGGATCGCGGACAAGGATCGGGCTTGAGGAATCGTCGAGTTTGAACCGGGCGCGCCAGCGCACATCCGACCCCGCGATCTTTGTCACGTCCTGCCCTGTCGACGTCAGATTGATCCGCGGCAACTTCCACTGGAAGCGGTAGCGATCACCGGTCATGTTCGCGTCGTAGATCCCGTCCGCAGCAAAGCGGTTCGGCAGTCCACTCGTCAGCGGAGCCGCGTACTTGTGGTCCTCGATCACGTCGAAGTAGGCGTAGGAGACGTACTGCGTTCCATCGTCGACATAGCCCGTGGGCGGGTTGAGCTTGCGCGTCCAATTCGCGCCCGCGTCCGAGAACCCGGCAGGGGTCGCATCCCTGACCGGGCCATATATATAGCGCGTCTCCTCGTGCGTTGCGCACCACACGTCGATGCTGCCGCCCGGTCCAACGGTGTACCCGCACCAGTCAGTCACCAACTCCTGGTACGTGCCGACGACGGCTTGGTGGTACGTGTAGGGCGCGGTCTGGAACTGATACGGGGAATAGGTCGGCGTGCCGTGCCGATCGCAGGACAGCAAATCGTCGGTGCGCGTGGGATCTGGATTCGTCGACGTGCACTGATACGCATAGAACTGATCGTCGTTGCCCTCGACAGCGTTCCAGCCGCCGCCGGCCCAGCCGCCGCCGGCGGGCACCGTGTCTCGAGAAACCGCGTTCGCGGTCGTGTTCTTCACGCAATGGATCGCGTAGTACGACCGGCTGTCGGCACGAGCCATCGGCGTGACCGAGTCGATGTAGACCGGCAGGTACCCGCGGCCGGCCGCGTGCCAACTCGCGGTGCCATAAATTGACGGCCACAGATGCGACAGAACAGCGGTCGACGAACCGTAGGAATTGAACACGTAGTAGCGCACTTGATCGCGCCAAATCTGCGCGTCCGAGTAGTAGCGGCCGTACGAATCGACCTCCTCAGAATCCCGAGCCTGCATCGACAGGTCCGCTTCCGTGGCGAGGCAAAGGTCATAGACGTTCTGCTGCGTCGCGGGAGTTGTTGAGAGCCTCTGCACGTAGGTGGCCATGACGGGTAAAGCGGACAGGGCTGGGGGCAGGGGCGCGATCGTGTCCCCTAGGACGCTCGATCCCGTCGTCACTTTGCCCGTCACCGTCTCGACCCCAGCGGCATCCCGGCGGGTATTGCTGCCGCCCGCCGATGCAGGAACCATGGCGGCGCCGGAACGGTCATACGGCCCCATCAGCTGGTATTGGCCGAACTTCGCGCACTGCGTCGTCCGCAATGCCGGCGGGGCGTAGGACTTGCAACCCCACACGAAGTTGTAGTCGCTGCTCCCGAACGTCGCCTGGTTGATCACCGGCTTAGACGGGTTCGTCATGTCGAGCCAGGTGTACGTGTCGTTGGATCCGTATTCGACCCACGAGAACGAGGCCGCGATGTTGCGACTCGTTTGGACGCCGAGAACCGGCATCGAGCCAGCCGAGCCGGTCAGCGGACCGGGGCAGGACGCCGCCCCCGCCATCTGCGAATAGCTCCACGTCGTTGTCACAACTCCCGTGCCGGCGCCACCGGTCGTGGCGTACGGCGCTGGGAACCGGAAGGAGTCAGGGCCGTCCCAGAACCACAATTCGCCGGATCCCGAATCCACCGGCGCAGGTGACGTCGAGGTGGAGCCCGTGCAGCTGGATTGCGGACAGCCATGCTTAGGGGTAGCCGTCGTCACCGATAGCGGCGATGAGGTCTGATCCTGAACCTCGCCGCTGATTGGCTCGACCCGTCCGCCACCACCCGCGAAGGCGGGACCGGCTAGTCCGATCATCAGCACGATCGAAACTGCGCCGGCGGTGAGTGCCCGATAACGCATCACCGGGCAACCACCGGAATGAAGGCAGCGCCGAGAGCGGGACCGCTGTTCGTTCCCCTCCCTGATGGGTCGCGGCCACAGCTGCTCGCACCCGTGGTGAGCGGGTGGCAGCCGGCATTGACCTTGGCGTCGAAGTCACCGAATGCTTGGGTCACGGCCCAGCCCCACGTCGCGGAGACTGGTAGGTACTCCTGGCCGAAGTCATCGAACGTCCCGCGTGCCATGTTGTAGAGCGCAGTGGCGATTCCGCTTGGCCCTAGCCGGGGCGTGCCGTCCGCCAGCAGTGGGACGCCCGGCGATACCGCCCCCTTCATCGTCATGGCTAGGTCCACCGATGGGCCAGTCAGGGGCAGAGCGTCGAAGCGGCGCTCACAGCACGCCGCCGCCGTACCCGGCTTGGCGTTGACGTCGGTAAACCCGGTGACACGGGCCCACTCCTCCTCCGCCTTCGTCCAGGCGTCGAACTGCTCGGGGGTAGTGAAGACGTCATCCTGCCTCGCAAGCTTCATCACGCCGGAGCCGCCGGTAACCCTGTAGATGAACGTCACGTCATAGATCCGGTCAGGCGAGAAGCCGTAAGGCGCGGCGCCGTCCGACTCCGACGCCACATGCGGATTAGTGCCAACGTGCACCACCGACTGCACCGCGCCAAGAGTGACCGACGTCGGGAGCTGCGCACGCGAGCGAGGCACTACGGGTTGGGGCACTTGGAAGGTCGGGACCGTCCGCGTGGACGTGTTCAGGCCGAGAGCCTGCACGTCGTCGACAGTCGGGTGCACAGGAAAGCCAGCGGGCAGACCCATGATCGTTCCGGCCGCATCCGCGATCGGCTTGTTCCCCTGCGGGTCCGTGCGCCGACACACGCGATCGCCCTTGTGCAGCAGAACCTTGGGGCGCACCAGGTGACCAGCCCGCGTCACCATGGTGACGCGGTGGCCAGCAGTCTTGGCGAAGAAGCGCGAATTGCCGAAGGCGTCGACGGTGTACTGGCCGCTCATCTCCGCTTGCACAGGATCCGACCGGTCCCACACATAGCCCAAGGCAAAGCCCAGCGGGCAGCGATCCCCAACGGGCCGCGAGTAGAGCACGCCAGCGCCGCCAGGTACTCGCTGGAAGGCTGGTCCCGTATTCACGGCCCCGTCGGAAGCACGGGCCGGGGACGGCACCAGGCCGGCATGCAGGAGGGTGAGGCCGGCGATCAGCCAGCCGACGGCGATCGACATCCTCAGGCTGTGCATCATCACTGCTCCCATCGGCCGGCGATACTGCGCTCCCGTGACGCTAGATCGGGACCCCGACGTCGCGGAATGAGACAGCCCGTGACATTTTCCGAACGCGCGGGCGGTGGATCGCGGGGTGAAAGGAGCCGCTTGTGGACGGGGAACCTGAAATCAGTCACATGTGGGCAAGACGGCACCAGGGCGCACTTGGTCATTCGTCCCCCGTGACTCCGACTAAGTCCACCGATCGGAAGCTGTCGCGCCGTCGACGAACCCGAACCGGAAGTAGGATGCCGGAGACGTCGAGAATGCCACCATCGCAAGCGCGGCGGGTTGGCACGCGTCGCTGCGATACTCACGCTTTCAAGAACCACAATCGGGGGACGAACGGTGAACGACAACGTGAAGACACAGCGAACGGGCACGACCCGGTTCGCCTGCCTAGCCGCCGCGCTTGCGGCGGTTAGCGTCCTGTCAGCCTGTTCCACCTCGACGGCGAACTCGGTCCCATCGTCGATGGCTGTCGCCGCCACTTCAGCGACGCCGTCGGGCTCAGGGGGTCCGACTGCCGCTCCAAGTGCCACGATCCCCGCACTCGCAAGCGATGTCGCTTGCCGACGGCTCACCGCGGCACTCAACTCGTACATGCCATATCAGGACGCGCTGGCGGCGGCGGTTCACGTCCGCGCGCTCATCCGCAGGGGCAAGAAAGCGGCGCTCAACCAGCAGTGGGGCAGGCTGTACTCGGCGATCAGTTCCATGCACTTCAGCGCCGACCGGTTCCCGGATGTATTGCTTACCTCACCGGATGTCGATGACGGCGTCCTCGAAGCCTGCATCGACCCAGACGTAGTGGCCGAATGGTCCAGCATCCCCTCCCGCATGGCGCAGGTAGGCGCTCTCAAGAGTCGACTGGCTCGTGCGACACCAGATGAGCTATCTCCGCTCGGGCTGTTTCTCTGGACCTACGAAAGGGACGACTTCAATGGCTACACCGACGGCGGAGCGGCCGTTCGCAAGAGCCTCAACGGCAGCTTCGATGGATGGCCGCCGCTGCTGAGTGCGATCGAGGTCATCCTGGCGGACACCAAGTACGCATGAGACCGGCGGCGTCTCCGGTCACTACTACGAGCGCGTGTGTGAGTCCGTGGACCGACGTCCCAGACTGGCGGCTCACGCCTTGGCGCTCATGGAGGTGCGCTACTGCCGTTCACCCCGCAGTGCTGCGTCGAGCCCGTCGCTTCCACACTGAGTGAACATCGCGTCGGTAGCCGTTTGTAACGCATCACATGCGGCAGCGAGAGTCTCATCCGGGTTTGCGCAGGGAGCGCCACCGGGCATTGTTGCGCGGAGGTCGATGGTCCTATTCACCAGGGATCTGCATTGGCTTGACAGGCCGCTGGAGCAACCCGTCAAGGAGATTGCGAGCGTGAGACACGCAGCCGTGGTACCCAACTTGAGTAATCTCATGCTTCCCCCAATATGTCGCCGCGCACCGCGGCAGTTGCGACTGTGCCGTTCAATACGAACCCAATCACAGATCGTGGGTAACCACCGCTCAAGAGTCGCAATCGAGATTTGCACAGTAGTAGCCGCGAGTCGCTATCGTTCGTCCGGTTCAAACGCGCGCTACTGGAGGCATTGATGAAGATTGCTCGGGTCACGATTGTTGTCGCTGCGCTGATGATGGCCACGAGCTGCTCATCGGGTGGTTCAGAGATCACGCCGACAGCTGCAGGTTTGCCAACTGACATTGCCCAAAGTGAAGTTGATGCAGTTGACGCAACGTTGAAAGGCAATGCTGCGACGAACTGCCCGCTCTACAACGCTGAGTCAAAGAGCGCGCTGATTTCTGGCTTCGCTGACGCGGCGGCCAATGACTACGGTGGAACCGCGTCCGACTGGGCGGCGATCATCGACGGCATCTTCGCGAAGTACTGCTAGCGAAGAAGGCATGGCGCGACGGTCGTGACCCACTCGCTGAGCCCGGGATCGTGGCGCGACTACTGCGCGCTGGTCGCTGCGTCCTCTACGATTCCTGATCCACGGCTCAATCGGTTTCGCGCACGCTATCGCGTCGCCGCGGCATTCGACGGCGCGAGCTTCCAGTCCCTCAGCCGAGCGACGCAGCAGGGATACACAAGCCTGCTGCGGCTTGCCCTGTCCTATGCTGCACTGGAATCCCTTTGCTCCGCCCTGGATCTTCGCGTGACGCGACAGGTCCTCGATGACGCCGACCTCGCTTCCCGATTGCGTAGCACCCGTGCTCGCCGCCTTGCCGAAGTGATGAGAACTGACGTGGGCACTCCGCTGCGCCAGCGTCTTGAGGAGCTGTTGAACAGTCAGGCTTCAACCGATGTCATGCCCGCGGCGGCCTTTTATCGGCACAAGTTCCTTCATGGTGACCTCACTGCGACGAGAGCAGGGGCTGGACGAACGGCATGGGAGCGCCAGATCAGCGATGGTCTCGCCGACTTGCTGCTGGTCCGGGCCGACGTGGCATTCTCCGCTCACGTCATGCGCTTGCGCACACTCAAGCAGTGAAACCTACGCCTTGGAGCAATACCGCTGGCAGGCTTTGGACGTCGGCGAGACGGCCCGTCGAAACTCCTGACCGCGCATGTACCGCAGGGACCTCAGCCTTGGCTTAGGTACTCGTTGTAAATGGTCGACTTGTCTGGGCACACATACGTGTAAGCACCCGCCGCGATCGCATCGGTCAACTCGTTACCGAGCAAGTCCTTGGTGTTCTGCAGAAATTCGAGTGCCGCTGCTGCATCGGGTTTCGCGCAGATGTAGTCCGCCATCTTCTTGATGCTTGCATCCGTGTAGTCGCTCGGCAGGGCCGCTCGGCTTCGGACGTCCTTCGAGAGTGCCGCATAGTCCGGAACCCGAGCGGTGCTGGCACTCGACGCCGTCGAGGGCGCTGCGGACGACTCCGAGAGGGGCGACACAGGTGGAGCAGAAGTGTCGCCGGTTGAAGCCGGACTTCCACCGCACGCAGTCAGGAGAATCCAAGCCGTGAAGATCACCGCAGCCGGGCAGGCCAAGCGCCGTGTCAAACCCGCCATTAGAGGAGCCGAACTGTAGTCACTTTGATCTGTCGACGCATGCCGCTTTCCCCTTCGCCAATGTTGTAGTTGCGCGACGCTAACGGCCCGCCGCGACAGGTGTCCACTTGGCTCAGGAATGGCGCCGTCTGCCTCTCAACCTCCGATATGGGAGCACCCCAGGGACTCGCCACAACGTGACGATGCCCGAGGTGACGATCACCGGCCGCCTACACCGCGGCGGCGAACTCGCTCCAGGTCACGGAGTTCGCTATCCGGGCCACCCGATCGCACTCCATCTGTCAGCCGACCGCCGTAGCGTGTGCGCCGTGGACCTCGACGACATGCCCTTCGACCCGATGTTTGACTTCCCCGCAGAGGCCGAGCGACTGGCCGGCAAGAACGGGGATCCCGACAAGGACAGTCCCACGATGCGCTATTACCACCAGCGCCTGTGGAGTGGTCGCCTAACAGGACTGAAGGGCAACTGTGCCTTCTCCCTGACGCCTGCCGGCGCGGGCCTCAAGGACACGGCCTTGGGTCGCTCCTTCTTCGGCTCGGAGTCCGGCCTTTACCTCAGCAGCGACAGGGCGATCCCGAAGTGGCGGCGCAAGGGTGCGACTCGACGCTTACGCGACGACGCTGGTCTGATGGGTCGGATCCTCGCCGCCCGCCCCGTGCTGGAGTACATGGGCGCCATCATGATGTTCCCCGGCCACAGGATCGATGGGCGACAGACGATCAACGGCGCCAAGGGCTTCCACCCCAAGATCGCTGACCGACTGGATCTGACCGTCGAGTGCATCCGGCTCGCGTACGTCGGCGTGTTCGACCACGAGAGCAATCGGCTGGGCCCCGTGCTGGAGCGCTACTGGGATTTCTTCAACCTCTTCGATGGGTTCTCCGGGTATGTCGACTTTTGGCTTCTGAACGACCTGCTCACCCCCGATGGGCAACGCATCGACTTCTTCCTCGAGGGAGACATTGACAAGTACGACTTCTCGGCCCGTGGCCCGCTTCCCACCACTGTCGAGGAGTACGACCACTACCTCGACCGAGCCGTGGCATTCACGCTTAAGCGAAACGACCGCATGGTGGAGGCTTGGCACTGACGAGGGCTCAGTGTTGGGGCTGCATGTGACGATGGGGCCGCCTTCATCACGAGACGTCAGCACCGGGTAATCGATGCCGGAATCGACGGAGGTCTCGCCGAGGGCAAGCCAGTCCGGCGTCGTACTTCGTCCAGGGGTCGCGTCGTGCAATGCGACAGCACGATCTCCAGTCAGGCCCGAGCGCGAACGTCAAGGCCATATACGACTACGCGGTCTCCCTCAACCTCGCAGGAAGCGCGCGTGTGACACCCGAGAACCACCTTACGATGAACGCCTGGGTGCGGTTCTTCCTCGACCGATCCAGCCGAGGCTGCTCGCTGCTCAGGTCTTACCAATAGCCCTGACCTGCTCTCGGGCGCGTGGTCGGTTGCGGCTGCTCGGCCGGTGCAGCGCACGCGGCTACCCAGTTCCAAAGGTGAGCGGCGACATCGCTGGACTGGTCGCCGATGAGCTTCCACACCCCGTCTGGGACACCCAGAGTCCAGCGGTGCTTGTGCAGCTCGAACGGCCAGCCACCGACCAGGTCCCCGCGATCCTCGAAGGCCCGGACCTGCGCCCACGGCCCGCTGGATCCGCGTCGTTTGAGGCCCGCGAACTCGCCTGCGGACAGGGCCGAGATGAGTGTGCGCAGGGAATCGACGTTGTTCACGACGATCTCGGTCGCCCAGTGCGGGCACCAGACGATGTCATGCCCGGTCGCGGTCGCGGTCGCGGTCTCGAAAGCGAGCCATGCTTCCACGTCACGGGCGAGTCGGTTCTCGTCGATGGTTGGAAGCGAGGGCAGTTCCACGATGGTGGTCATGGCCGGTTCTCGATCGGCACGGCGATAGCGACAAGCGCGACTTCACGACACAGAGCGCAGTACGGCGCCCTCAGCGCCTCAAGCCCCATCGCGACAACGTCGATCATGGGAACGATGCCATCCGTCGTCTCACACATCACTCCGGCGACCCTGTCGTACTCACCTGTGAGCTTGAGTTCCTCCGCTACGAACTCCGGCGTATGGCGTGATAAGTGCTGGTCGCTGAAGGCGATCGCATAGTCGCACCAGTAGGTCTCGTCGTCACACGTGAGCAGGACCTCGTGGGTTGCCACGTGGACCCCACGCTTCTTCTTCGCGCAGTTGCGCGACTCGCACAACGGGGAGTTGTCATGCTCCGCCACCGGCTCAGGGCTCGATTCGCTCATTGTCATCTCGTCGTTTCCTCTTCCCACACGGCCCTCGAAGTCCGCGCGGGAGGAACTCTGCACAACAGGTCTGACAGTCACTGCTTTGCGGCCGTCGTCGGCAGAGGAGGCGACCGCGTCCGGCGACGACTGTCGGACCCCGCTGTCATGGTGATTCGCGAAGACCGGACGCACACAACTAGGGAACACACATGACTGAGAGCCGGATTACCAGGAACGACCTCGACTGGTGGCTGACCTTCGCTGCCGCACGCGAATGGACATTCGCCAAGACCTATGCCGATTCCGCACCCCACCACTACGTCGTTGAGGGTCGAACTGATGGCGTGAGTCACGAGGACATGGTTCGCGCCTCGCGCGTCATCCACACCTTTGGATCACCGGGGAAGTACTACTCACTGACCAAAATCTATTTGGTCAGCCCCGACAATGGGCACCGCTGGTGGACCGAGAGCAACGATTTCAGTGACACCACGCTGGTGAACCGCGCGACGACGGGGCTGTTCTACGGCATCCAGAACGCGCTCTCGACTGTAAGCGCCATCGAGTCGAACTACGACGAGGTCGCCACGGCGTGGGACAGCCAGCACCCGATTGCGCCAGGAGAAGTCGATCGCGTAAAGGCGATTCTGTCTGGAGTTCGTGGCAAGTTTCCTCCGCACGTTCTCGACATCGGCTGCGGTACAGGACGCGTGTTGGACCTTGGCGTAGCCGTTCCCGCTTGCTACGCGGGCGTGGATTCGAGCCAGGCGATGCTGAATCTGCTCGTGCGCAAGTACCCGAAGGTCGCCGCCGTGTATCCGGTCGATGTCCGCGAGGCACTCGGTGCCGGAACGTTTACTCCGGGCCAGTTCGACTGGGTGTTTCTCGACGCCTCGATCGAACTCTCTTCAGCACAGGCCACACAGGTCGAGCAGATCGCTCGGCTCGCCGTCATCGTGGTCGACCAGGCCGCCTGGACGATTCGTGATGTCTCGGAGAGTTCCCTCACGCGCATCCGGGCGGAAGCTGAGGCGTTGGAGGCCGGCTCATGAGCGGGGTCTGCGGCGCGCATCTGGGTCAGCCCAAGCGCTGGCGCGAAACCATGGATCGGGGTAGGTAGGTTGGCGGGTGTGACGATCGCGACCCTTGAGCCAAGAACCGTCGGATCGATCCGTGGTGAGTTTTTTATCGCTGCGTATCAACGGGGGTATCGATGGGGTGCGCAGGAGGTCCGCCTCCTGCTCGACGACATTGTGGAGGCAGCTGGCAGCGACTACTACCTCCAGCCGGTCGTCGTGAAGAAGCTCGACGAGGGACGATGGGAATTGGTCGATGGCCAGCAGCGACTCACGACGCTCTACCTGATTCTTCGTGCCATTAACCGGTACTTGCCCTTCATCGAGCCGCAGTTTTCGCTCAGTTACGAGACCAGGCCGGGGAGCGCCGCATACCTCAACAACCCGACCGAGGAGCGCGGCTCCGAGAACATCGACTACTTCCATATCCTCGCTGCGTCGCGATGCATCGACAAGTGGTTTGCTGACAGACCTAACCCCTCGGCGACTGCCTCGAAACTGAACGAAGTGTTGGACGAATCCGTGCGCGTTATTTGGTACGAGGCGCCGGCCACCGACGAGTTCGATTCGCGCACGCTGTTCACCCGGCTGAACGTCGGACGTATTCCGCTGACGGATGCCGAACTCGTAAAGGCGCTGCTGCTGTCGCGTGTCGGCCGATCGTTTGAGATCGCTGCACAATGGGACAGCATCGAGCGAGACCTTCGCTCGCCTGAGGTTTGGGCGTTTGCCACCGGTGAACCGGATGGGAGCGCGACCCGGATCAGCCTGCTTCTAGACACACTGGCAGACGAGGAGTACGGACCGCCCGACTGGCATGTCCGGCCGCCATTTCACACGTTCGAGACCCTTCGCCCGCTTGTCATTGACGACCCGCAGTCGCTTTGGGACCGCGTGGTGGACCTGCATTCCCAGATCTTGGGCTGGTACGACGATCGCGACCTCTTCCACAAGATCGGCTACCTCGTAGCGTCTCGGCGAGCGACGTTCGGTGACCTCGTCGCCGAGGCACGAGACGCGACAAAGTCCGACTTCCAACGGCTCCTCGATGACCGGATCCGTAGCAGTTTGAACCTGTCCGCTGACGACCTCGGGGAGTTGACCTACCAGTCGGGGAAGACGTCTCGGGTCCTGCTTCTCATGAACGCCGAGACAGTGCGCCGAACGTCAAACTCCTCGGAGCGCTATTCGTTTGACGCGCACGCTCAACGTATGTGGTCGCTTGAGCACATACACGCCCAGAACGCTCAAGGGCTGAACACCGTTGAGCAGTGGACCACGTGGCTGACTGAGCATCGGGACGCGCTCAGTGCGCTTGGCTTGCCACCGGACAAACTCGTCGAGATCAAGACACGCATCGACGACGCGTTGCCGACGATCACGTCACAGACCTTCGAGTCGCTGCACAACGAGATCACCGAACTGTTCTCCGCCGCAGCGGATGAGGTCGACCAAGACGGCCCGAGCAACTCTGAGCACACGGATGTGGATTCCATCACCAATCTTGCGCTTCTCTCCAGCTCGGACAACAGCGTGCTCAACAATTCAGTGTTTGAAGTGAAACGGAGAGAGGTCATCTCTCTCGACCGCAGCGGTGCTTACATCCCGGTTTGTACGAGGAACGCCTTCCTCAAGTACTACACCGACGAGCGCGCTCAACTGCACTTCTGGGGACCCCGCGACCGCGACGGTTATCTGTCGGCCATGAGGTCCGTCCTTGGACTTGGGGGCTATCTCCTCGACGAGCCGTCCGCCGCCGAAACTGACGACGACGTGGATGCCACGTCGTGAAGGGCTTCCGAACCTCATTCGTCGGAATGTTCCATCACGATGACCCGGAGGCGCCCCAAGTCGAATCCGTTGAGATCCCGATCATTCAACGGGACTACGCGCAGGGTCGCCGCGACGCTCATGCAGTTGACGTGCGCGACGCCTTCGTGGAGGCACTGCACGCAGCCCTCACGTCAGGATCACCCGTCGGACTCGACTTTGTGTACGGCCAGGCTCGCGATGGGAGGTTTGAGCCGCTGGACGGGCAGCAGCGGCTGACGACCCTGTTCTTGCTGCACTGGTACCTCGCATTCCGCACCGGGAACCTCACGTCGGACCAACGGTGGACCCGCTTCACCTACGCGACACGACCCAGTGCCCGCCGCTTCTGCGAGCAGCTCGT
Source organism: Dehalococcoidia bacterium (assembly GCA_021731085.1). Lineage (GTDB taxonomy): Bacteria > Chloroflexota > Dehalococcoidia > DSTF01 > JACRBR01 > JACRBR01. The sequence continues at coordinate 3,963 of JAKFYB010000051.1, read as the reverse complement.
GGCCAAGCCGCCGCCGGCGCAACTTGCAGGACCGCCGTCAACCTGGATCACCGATCAAAGCTGGTACCTCCATCTGTGGCAGTTCGACCCGTCGGTCGGAGCAATGCTCGTGATGATCGACGCGATCGCGGCACGCTTCGCCGAGACAGATCTCGAGGCCGCCTGGACCGCGCTGACCGATCCCGACGAGCCAGCCGTCTGGTTTCAGCTGCTACCCGTTGCTGACATGGGTGCAACCGACGACCTCTACATCAAGATGAACTCGCGCGGCAAGCCGCTCACCTCCTTTGAGGCATTCAAGGCACATTTCGGTCAGATCATCGAACACACGGGCCGCACCGATGAGTTCGGTGAGCGGATTGACGGACGCTGGACCGATCTTCTCTGGCCGCACCGTGGCGACAACGACATCGTCGACGAAGAGTTCATGTGCTATTTCGACTTCATCCTCGAGGTGTGCGAATGGCGCGAGGGACGAGTCCGCGGGGAGGAGCAACTTCGCCACGAACGTCGCGCCGAAGTGTTGTTCTCGCCCGGGAACGACCGTCACGAGGAGCACCTCCAGTTCGTCTTTGACGCCTTCGACCGCTGGCCGCCGGGGACCGGTCTTGAGGACTTGTTCGCATCTCTCTTCACGACGGTCGCCGGTCGGCCCGGAGTCCATCTGTTCGGCGCGGCCACGGAGAATCTGTTCCTCGCCTGCTGTGAGCGGTACGGGGCCATGCGTGGCAGCACGAGAGCGTTCTCTCTGACCGACACGTTGCTCCTTTACGCGGTACTCGTCCATCAAATTGAGGGTTCGGGTGACGCTCAGGCGCGGTTGCGTGTGCTGCGCAACGTGAATGAGGCATCGCAGTTCGAGATGCGCCTGCAGAACATGCCGAAGTTCATCACTGAGGTCGCGGCGTTCATGCAGACAGGGGACTTGTCTCACTTGGCAACTTTCAATCAGAACCAGGTAGCCGACGAGCGACGCAAGAAGGACCGTCCAGAGCTCGCTGCGACGGTGGCCAGGCTCGAGGATCATCTGATTCTGCGCGGAACCTTGGCGGCGTTTGAGCTTGACGAGTCCTTGCGACCGCGAGCAGAGATGTTTGAGGAGGCCTTCGCGCCATCGTGCTGGCCGCTACTGACCGGAGCATTGGTCGCTGCGGGGGAGTACCAGCGTGACTACCCGAACTCGGACTACCACCTTTTCGGCTCGCCTACCACCGAGAGTGTCTGGCGAACACTCCTGGTCGACCGTGGCGACCGCACGAGCCTGTCGCGCACGGGCGCAGCGGTGATGTCTCTCCTCGACGGCCTCGCTGGCCTCACCGGCACGACGGCAGAGCGCCTGCAAGCGGTGATCTCTGCGTTCATTGCGGAGCGCCAGGAGTCCCGGTTGTTGGACTGGCGGTACTACCTCGCGCGCTACGACTGGATGAGAGAGGGCCGCTCGGGTATCTACTACGGGTACGACCATGGTCTTGGATACGAAATGACCATGCTTGAAAAGACTGTGCAGCGAAGCAACTACCGCGACCCGTACCTGTACGCCATGTGGCGGGAGGCGGGCTCGCCGGTCGACGTGAAGGACCCGTGGTTCTACGGGTATTCGACGACACCTCGGTGGATGCAACTTACGCGTAGCGGCATTGGCCTCCGGAGCATCTCAGCGGGGATCCTGATCGCGAGTACTGTCGACGAGTTCGACACAGCGCTCACTCAGGTTCTCGACTCTCGAACAGATGCGGAGCCGAACGAGGTTGGGCGGCTAGTGGTGGTGCCTCAAGTCTCCGTCGACGGGGCGTCGATTGACGTGCGAGACCGAGTGCAACTCGGTGCGGAGTTACTCAGCTCGCTACTGACAGTCGGGCTGTGACCGTTGCGGCGTAGTGGGTTCCTCGCTCCATCGCCCTGCGCCTGAACACTGCCAGGAGGCGGTGAGATCCTCGAATAGCTCGGGCGGGAGCACCCGCAGATGCGCCTGAATCTTGGGTGCCGAGTTGGAACACGTCGTTGGTGGTCCCGAATCGTCACACGCTGTGTCCTACCGCAGTGGCCGTTCTCCTGACTACCGTTGTTGAGGTTCGGCAACGAGGCGGGAGGTGCGACATGACAGAGGTGGACACCAGCGACAAGCTAATGACTGTTGAGGACCTTTGTCGGTACCTCGGCGTCTCCAAGGACTTCATATACGACGAGGTGCGGGGCGGTCGCCTGCGTGCGTCCCGGATTGCCCGTCAGTTTCGGTTTCGTGCAGCTGATGTCGACGCCTTCCTCGAGGCCTCGGCTGTGTCTGATAGTCGCAGCCGGCCCGGAGCCAGGAAGACATCGACGAATCGGTCGTAGAAACAGTGGGCGGCCGACTGAATCGCCGCCCGAATCTCAAAAGGGCGCATCGACGATGGCTAACGCGACCGGACCGCTTCGAACGCCTTCAGCGCGCGCTCGCCGGCGTCAGGCAGACTGCCCAAGTACTGCTGCGTTGTGGTGATCTGCCGATGCCCGAGCCGGTCCATCACGACCTTGAGGTCGGCGCCACCGGCGAGTAGCCAGGAGGCGTGCGCGCCCCGCAGGTCGTGGAATCGCACATGGCGGTGCAGCCCAGACTGGTCGACTGCCGGAAGCCACACGCGGCTACGGAACGTATTTCGAGAGATCGGCGTGCCCGCTTCCGTCGAGAACAACAGATCCCCCTCACGCCTTCCGTTCTTGAGCATGTGCGTCTTGATCGCTCGGCTCAACTCGCCTCCGATAGCGACCTCGCGGTGTTCATTGTCCTTCGGGTAGTCGCGGAACGTGTAGCCCGTCTGTGCACCGCTGATCTTCTTCGAAACTTCCAGCACCACCCGGCGCACAGTGACGACATTGCTGCCGAAGTCGATGTCATCAGGCCGGAGAGCGACGAGTTCACCCCAACGGAGTCCGGTCTCGATCGCAACCAGCACCATGACGCGGTGGTGGTCGGGGATCTTGGCGAGCAGCGTCTTAAACTGCTTCGGGGTGATCGCGATCTTCGGCGCCTTGACGACCTTCGGCAGCACAGTGTGGTGACAGGGGTTCACAACGATCACCTGGTCGACGAGCGCCCGCTCGAAGATTGCGTGCAGAACGGCGTGGTACTTGACTACCGACCTAGCACTCAACCCTGATGCTGCCGCATCGTTGACCCACGCCTGAACCTCTGAGGCGACGATGACCGACATCTTCATCCGGCCGAAGCGTGGCAGGAAGTGTCGGTCGAGGTTCGATTGGTACGCGGCTCGTGTCGTCGGCTCAAGGTGCTGGGCAGCGGGCCAGTAGTAGCGCTCCACGTACTCCCGGAAGGTGACCTTGCTGCGGCGGCGGTCAACCACCGGACCTCGCGCGGCCTCGTTCTCGAGCCTGTGCGCCTCACGTTCCGCGTCGCGCTTGGCGGTGAAGCCACCTTGGGCACGTTGACTTCCGTCCGGTAAGAAGTAGCTGGCGTACCAACGGACCGATCCGGCGGTCGTCACGCGCTTCTGTGCGTATGCCACCGCTCGCCCTTCCATCGATGTTCACCGAATGCTCGTACGCCATCCTGTTTCGCAAATGTCCGTCAAATGTCCGTCAGGCTCGCGCCTTCCCCAGCCGTCTCAAGCGCTCTCCAGCCGCTTGATCAAGCCCTGTAAAGTATTGGCCTGCAACGATAATAGCGTAGTTGGAGCGACTTCGTCGAGGCCGTGTCACTCGCCGATGATGTGCCAAAACTCGGGCTCATAACCCAGAGGTCACAGGTTCAAATCCTGTCCCCGCTACGATTGTGATGACCCGGGACATGCTTATGGGGTGTCTCGGGTCATCCTTATTTTCTGGGCGTGTATTTGTAGCCTTTTTGAATTCCGCCTTGTCGTGGTGAGCCTTTCTTAGGTCCGGGTTTGACGCCTCGGGGCTGACTGTCTTTGTCGGGGTCAATGTGTAGTTCGCGGAGGATCTCTCCGGTGTCGCGGTCGATGA
>JAKFYB010000040.1 GCA_021731085.1 Dehalococcoidia bacterium | reverse complement strand
GCCCCCACCGCCACCACCGGAGAACCCACCGCCGCCGCTGAATCCACTTCCGCCGCTGCTGCCGGGCGTGCTTGTAATGACGCTCGATACCGACGTCGAGAACGACTGCAGGCTTTGGGAGAAGGCCAGTGGCGCGAAGGCGTGCGTGCCGGTGTACCAGGACCGAGTGGACGGCTGGGTGTCGATGCCTTCGAATGCCTTCGCCCACTTCTCTACGCTGCCGAAGACGATGGCGTACGGCAGGTATTCGGCGAAAATGTGCGCGCGTTCGTTGAACTCCTGCGGTCGCTTCTCGGCCGTCTCGATGAACAGCCGAAAGCCGAGCGTGCGGCGCAACGCCTCGCTGCCTGCGGCGGTGCGTTGCGAAGCGAGGCCGCTCATTAGGAGCACCAGGATGCCAAACACCACGACAGGCACGGCGACGAACACCCAACCAACGTTCCCGAACAGCCAACCGAGCCCCACTCCGGCAACGATGATGGCAATCCCCGCGCCCTGCGCAAGTCCGCGCGACGACTCCGGATCTCGAGAGAACCATTTGCGGCGCTTGGCGTCGGCATAGAGCTTCTTCTGGGCCGATGCGAGATCGTCGTAGAACTCGTTCTTGAGATCCGAGAGGTCGGTCTCCGTGGCGCCGGACGTGAAGAGCCCGCCCAGCACCTCCTTCTCAAAGGGCAGAAGGTTGTCGTCGGCTTCCTTCAGTCGCGTGAGGTGCCAGTCTGTCTTCCCAAAGATCCAGCTCTTCTCCTTCTCGTCGATTTTGAGGTAGCCACGCACCGCGAGGTCGATGATCGTCGCGGTCACGTCCTTCGTATCCGCCTGCTCGTCGAGGATGAGGCCGAGCTGTGCGGGCCGCAGGTCGTCCGGCGGCGCGTACTCCACGACGACCTCGTCCCTGTGGAACGGCGGTCTGGTGTGCTCGCTGGTGTCGTTCGTGAGGTAGTACATCGAGCGGTAGACGCGGTCTCGGCCATGCCGCCACCAGACAGCGATGAACACAGCAATTTCTGCGATGAGCAGCGCCACCGCAGTTGCTAACACGACCGGCCGGAACTTGAGATTCTTCTCGAACCAGTTCTGCGGCTTGTCTTCGAGAATGGGCACCGGCTCCGTGATCACGCCCTTACGGATTCCGGCAACGATCGACATTTGCTCGCCGGGCGAGAACGCGCCGAGCGCGCTATAGAGAATGGCGCGCGACTCTTCGTTGAGCAGATGCGTGCATTGCGTTTCGGATCCGGTCGGGCCTTCGAAGCACGCCGCTTGCTCGAGCCCGCCGCTCTTCAACGAAACAGTGGCGTACGTGGCGAGCGTGGGTACCGGCCAGTCCGGGCCGTTGACGTTCCAGTACAACTCATCGTGGTCGGGAAAGGCGTTCATCGCGCCGGCGATGGTGTACGTGATGATGTAAGACTGGTTTCCGGAGATCGTGCGGTCAGGGTCACCAATCTTGAGCTGGACGTTGGCGCCGTTGCGGCTCTGATCCACGGGCCACGCCTTACCTGCGTCGTCGGTTACCGACACAAGGTCGAAATCGTAGACGCGGTTCTGGTCGTCATCCCATTCGTACTCGATGGGGATCTCGCGAAAGATGCCATGTTTATCGAGGTTGTTGAAGTCGACCTTGATGTGTTCAGCGACGAGCAGGGATGCGTCGCGCTCAATCGTGATGTCAGAGCGAAACGACTCGATCACCCACCCGGTGTCGGTTCCTGCGTCGCTGACGCCGGAGCCAGCGAGGAGACCTGCGAGCAGGGCGAGGACGAAGGCTACAGGGCCGAAGGGGATGGATCGCATCTGGGATTGATTATCGTCTTTTCAAAGCGCGAGATAAAGAAAGGAGCGCCCTTGACAGGCGCTCCTCCTCACAGTTGTTGCGCTTGCTGCTGATCGGCGTCAGCAGAACCCTTCCGGGTCGAATCTGCATGAATGTGTGCTGATGAAGTCGGTGAAGGCGTTCTCGTCGTATTCGGTATAGGGAACGCTCAGCAAGCGGGTCCACGACGCGACGGCGATCGTCCCTACCGGCATGTCGAGATTGATCGACATGATGACGCGATTGTCGTTGTTGTCGATGCGTGAGTTCGCGAGGTCCTCTGCTTCCTGGACGACATCGAGGCAGGCCTGGTCACCTTCCGCGCAGTTCCAACCGATGTACACGCCCGCGTGCTCCAGCGAGTGGGCGATGGCGTCCCGTGGGATCTCTACGTCGTGAGGGTAAACGTCCGGGTCGGGCGGGATGTTGATGATGGCGCCGTTGCCGATATCGACGCCGCGTTGGACGCCGAGGTGGTTGCCGGAGGTCGGAGGGTTGCTTGCGTGGCAACCGGTCTGCACCGTCGGCGTCGTGTTTGGTGGGCTAGGCGTCGTGCCTGCGGCCGTTGTCGGTGATGGCGACGGCGTTGAGGTTGAAGTCGGCGTGTTGGTCGCTGTCTGTGTTTCGGAGGACGGCGTCTCTCCAAACGGGACACCCGATCGCTCGTCGGCAAGCTCGGACGCTTCGACACCTTCACAGAACGGGACCGTTACATGACCGATCAGGCCGCCTTCAAAGTGGGTGCGGCCCTGGCTGGGGAAGAAGACGCCGGGCAGGTCGGGCGAGTCATCCCGCTCCGCCTTCTGGTCGGCGCTGAGCTCCGTCGAATTGTCACCCGCCTGGATGATGAGATATGCGAGAAGCGCGATGATCAGGACGACACCGCCAACGATGGCGACAGGCACCGTCGGGAAGCCGCTGCCCGTCTTGACCTTCTGAGGTGTGCGGCGAGATGGTGGCGGGGTTCCCGCTCCAGTGGCCTTTTTCTCGTCGGCACGTCGCTGTTCTCGGCTCATCTGAGGTTCCACTCCTGACGCGATTTCACCCGCGAGCGAGGCTTCGCGGGCGCCCCCATAGTATGCCATTCGATGGCCTGCGGAAGTAGCACGAATCCGTTACGAACCTTCGATGAGGACTCCGCGCGTGTAGCGATTTCCACGATGGAGGAGTAAACGATGCTCTTGATCTGGCCTCGGAAGTTGAATGTCGCCGAAGGCACAATTTGCGCCATAAATATGACAACGAGATCCTCGACCGGATCGACCCAGAAGATCGTCGACGCAGCGCCGCCCCAGTAGAAGTCACCGGCACCCATCGATCCTGCCCGCACCTCGTCGAGGGTGGTTGCGAACCCCAGGCCGAACCCGATGCCTTCGTACGCCGTCTCAGAGAACGCGCCGATCGCCATCGTCGAGAGATCACCACCGCCTTTGAGGTGGTTGCGTGTCATCAGTTCGATTGTGAGTGGCCCGAGGACGCGTTCGCCGTCGAGTTCGCCGCCTCGGCGCAGCATTTCGCAGAAGCGAAGGTAGTCGGACGTCGTGCCGGCGAGTCCGCCGCCGCCCGAGGGGAACCTCGGCGGTTTCAAGTAGCGGCTGGTGGCCGGATCATCGATGAGGCGTAGTGACTTGTCGCGTGCGCGACCGTAGCCTGCAGCAAGGCGAGACGCCTTCTCCGCCGGCACGTAGAAGCCCGTGTCGGTCATACCTAGCGGATCGAGGATCGTCTCGCGCAGGTACTGGTCGAATGGTTTGCCGGAGATCACCTCGACAAGAGCCCCGCAGACATCCGTGGCGTAGGAGTACATCCATTGCGTGCCCGGGTCAAAGCGTAGTGGCACACGCGCGAGCTTGTCGACGAAAGAGGTCAGGGTTTCCTGGCCGTCGCGCTGCACGCCTGCCGCAACGTATGCGGCTTCGACCGGATGCAGCGGCAGCTTCGACACGACCAGCGCGGCGAGGCCGCCGCCGTACGTGAGGCCGGACGTGTGGCTAAGCAGATGGCGGAAGGTCATCGGCGAGGCGGGCGCGCGCGTCTCCATCGCATCGCCCTCACCCGACACCCAGACGCGCTGCTCCTTCCACGACGGGAGGACGCGTGAGACGTGGTCGTTGAGCTGAAAGTACCCCTGCTCGTACAGCGTCATGAGAGCCACGGACGTGACGGGCTTTGTCATGGAGAAGAGGCGGAAAATCGTGTCATCCTGCACCCGCAGGTTGCGCTCTCGATCCATCTGGCCGAGCGACGAAAAGTAGGCGGGGATGCCGTGGCGCGCCACGAGTGTCTGGCAGCCGGCGATTTTGCCCGTCTGGATGTAGTTGCGGTCGAGGTGATCCGTGATGCGATCGAGCCGGGTTGGTGCGAACCCCGCTGCTTCTGGTGACGTTTCCATGGTCATCTCCTGCTGGTGGGCGCACGACGTCGAGGCCACATCCGCGTGGCGAGATCTTACGCGCGCGGGGCCCGCTGATCCATCTGCGGTGGCGATGTACCCTGCGCCAGACACGAATCCCCATCGATCGAGGTGACCATGACGCTGCGAATCGCTCCAGACAGCCTCAAGGTCGAGCATCTGCGTGAAACGCTCGGCGTAGGCGTCGCATCGCCGCGCATCTCGTGGCGCGTAGAGACCGACACCCCTAGTTGGATGCAGGCCGCCTATGAAGTCGAAGCGTCGGGCGACGACGGAGGCTCAGGTTCGACGACCGGGCGCGTGGAGTCTGAGGCGTCCGTGCTGGTGCCCTGGGGCGGGCCGGCGCTCGTCTCGCGGCAGCGATTGCAGGTCCGCGTACGCGCATGGGGGCAGGACGGCCTTGGGTCGGAGTGGAGCGAGCCGCTCGTTGTGGAAGCGGGCCTTCTCGAACCCAACGACTGGTCGGCGCAGTTCGTCACGCCGGACTGGGACGAAGACACGTCGATCATGCTGCCGGGTCCGCTGCTGCGGCGGGAGTTCGACGTGCGCGCAGATGCCGTGAGTGCGCGGCTGTACGCCAGCGCGTTGGGACTCTACGAAGCGCAGATCAACGGCCAGGTCGTCGGCGATCATGTCATGTCGCCCGGCTGGACGAGCTACGAGCATCGCTTGCGCTACCAAGTGTTCGACGTGCTGCCGCTACTGCGCGAAGGCAAGAACGCCATCGGAGCAATGCTGGCGGATGGCTGGTATCGCGGGCAGTTTAGTGTTCCCGTCGCCGGCGGCCGGAATCTCTACGGCGATCGCACCGCGCTGCTGGCGCAACTTGAGGTGACGTACGCCGATGACACATGCGAGGTCATCGCCTCCGGCCTGGACTGGCGCGCCACCGAGGGCCCGATCCGCACGTCGGGCATCTACGAAGGCGAAACACATGACGCGCGGCTGGAGCCGGTCGGCTGGTCGTCGGCGGGGTTTGATGACAGAGCGTGGAGTGGCGTCCGCGTCATCGAGCGGGACATGGCGACGCTGGTCGCGGCGTCGGGGCCGCCGGTGCGGCGTCAGGAGATCCTTGCGCCGGTCGAGGTGACGACATCACCTTCAGGCAAGACGATTCTGGACTTCGGTCAGAACTTTGCCGGTCGGCTGCGCTTCGGCGTCGAAGGACCCGCGGGCACAACCGTCACGTTCAGGCACGCCGAGCTCCTGCAGGACGGCGAACTTTGCACGCGGCCGCTGCGCACGGCGATTGCAACGGACAGGTACACCCTTCGTGGCGATGGCGTCGAAATGTGGGAGCCGCGCTTCACGTTCCATGGCTTTCGCTACGCGGAGATCACAGGCTGGCCCGGCAAGTTCTCGCCTGATGCTGTGCGTGCTGTCGTCACGCACTCGGATCTGGAACGAACAGGCTGGTTCGAATGTTCCGACGACCTCGTGAATCGCCTCCACGAGAATGCGGTGTGGAGCATGAAGTCGAACTTTCTCGACGTGCCCACGGACTGCCCGCAGCGCGACGAGCGCCTTGGCTGGACGGGCGATCTGACGGTGTTCTCGCCCTCTGCGTGCTTTCTGCACGACAGCGCGGGATTCCTCGACAACTGGCTTGCCGATCTGGCGGCAGACCAGACGGAGGATGGCACGGTGCCCATCGTCATCCCTGATACTTTCGGCCGTTCGCCGAATGGCGCGCGCATCGGTTGGGCGCAGACGGCGCAGGCGGTGTGGGGCGACGCCGCCGTCATCGTGCCGTGGGTGTTGTACCAGCGTTACGGCGATGCGCAGATTCTCGAGCGGCAGTTCGACAGCATGCAGGCATGGGTCGACCGCATCACAGAGATCGCCGGGCTGACGCGGCTGTGGAACAAGGGCTTCCAGCTTGCCGATTGGCTCGACCCGGCAGCCCCTCCTACGGAACCGGCTCGCGCTATGACTGACCCGCATCTGGTCTCGACGGCGTACTTCGCCCACGTCAGTGATCTGCTGAGCTGCGCCGCCGAGACCATCGGTAGAAACCAGGAGCGAGACCGCTATCGAGCGCTTTCGGATGAGGTCGCAGCCGCATTCCGGCGCGAGTTCGTGACGCCGAGCGGCCGCATGGCCAGCGACACGCAAACGGCGTACGCCCTCGCGCTCATGTTCGACCTGCTGGAGACAGACGAGCAACGTGAGCGAGCAGGCCGAAGGCTGTCATCGCTCGTGCGCTTCAACAAGCACCGCGTCGGCACTGGCTTCGTCGGCACGGCGATCGTCACTGATGCGCTGACACAAGCCGGCGACGTTGAGGTCGCCTACCGCATGTTGTTGGAGAAGGAGTGTCCGTCATGGTTGTACCCCGTTACGATGGGCGCAACGACGGTCTGGGAGAGATGGGACAGTCTGCTCCCGGACGGCACCGTGAATCCCGGCGAAATGACGTCGTTCAATCACTACGCGCTGGGCGCCGTGGCCGACTGGTTGCATCGCGTGGTTGGTGGACTTGCGACGCTGACGCCGGGATACAAGACCTTTGAAGTTCGTCCGCAACCGGGCGGTGGGATGGAGCACGCGTCTGCGAGACATCGGACGCCGTATGGCGAAGCATCGTCGAGCTGGCGAATGGAAGATGGGCGGCTGGAGGTGGACGTCGTCGTCCCGCCCAACACGACCGCTCGGATCGTGGCGCCCAGCGGGGAGGGGGCGGAGGAGGTGGGCTCCGGCTCACACCACCGCACGTTCGCGATCGGGTGAGCCGGAGCCGTACTTCTACTTTTTGGCTGCGGAAGCGACTGCCGCGGCTTTCTTGTCCTTCTTGGGCTTCTTCTTTTCTTTGTTCTTGGGGCTCTTGTCGCCCATAGGGCACCTCCCTGTGTGCAAGTGATCTGCCGGTTCGCCATCATATCCCGATAGCGGCAGTTTGTCAGCCACCTCCGTGATCCATACTGCCATCAGCGTGCGCACGATGACCACACCGGAGGATCGATGGCAAACAGGTGGACGGCAAACGACATCCCGCGACAGGACGGCCGCACTGCGATCGTGACTGGGGCGAACAGCGGTATCGGTCTCGTGGCGGCACGCGAACTCGCCCGGGCTGGAGCGCGCGTTGTACTGGCCTGCCGCAACGCGAGCAAGGGCGCCGAAGCCGTCAGCGGCATCACGGCCGCAGTGCCGGCCGCGCAGGTCGAACTCGCGTCGCTCGATCTCGGCAGTCTGGACTCGATACGCGCGTTCGGGGAGCGCTTCTCCGCCGCAAACGATAGCCTCGACCTCCTGGTGAACAATGCTGGGGTCATGGCCGCACCTCGCACGCTCACTGTCGACGGCTTTGAGCTGCAGTTTGGAACGAATCACCTGGGCCATTTCGCATTGACGGCGCACCTGATGCCCCTCCTCGCTGGCCGTGAAGGCGCGAGGGTGGTGAGTGTAAGCAGTGGCGCCCACCGCACCGGCCGCATGAAGTTCGACGACCTGCACGGCGAGCGTTCGTACGGACGCTGGAGCGCTTACGGCCAATCGAAGCTCGCCAACCTGCTTTTCACCTTCGAGCTCGACCGGCGGCTGCGCGGGAGCGATTCACCGGCGCGGGCGATGGCCGCGCACCCCGGCTACGCCGCGACCAACTTGCAGTTCGCGGCAGTGCCGCACTACGAAGCGATGGCGATGTCGGTGGGCAACGCGATCTTTGCGCAGAGTGCGGAGATGGGCGCATTACCTACGCTGTACGCCGCAACGCACACCGACCTTGAGGGTGGCTCGTACGTCGGCCCAGACGGCATGTTCGAGATGCGCGGCCATCCGCAACTGGTCGCCACGAGCGAGGCCGCGCGCGATGAGAGCGCCGCAGCAAGGCTCTGGGAAGTGTCTGAGGAGCTAACGGCTGTTCGGTTTGCCTTCGACGGTGTGAGCGCCGGCGCTGCTCAGTCGTAGGCGACCTGCGCATCGACTGAGGACGCAGCAGGCTCCGATGCGTGGCCGCGGATGCCCATGACACGCTCGCGCAGCGTCGAGTACGCGAGCGCCACACAAAACACCCCCGCGCCAAAGAGCACGATCGTCGCGCCTGGTGACGCGTTCAGGAAGTAGCTGATGTAGAGCCCGATGAACGCGTTCGCGCCGCCGATGACCGTCGACAGAATAAGGATCTTGCTGAAGCTGTTGGTCATCATGCGGGCTGAGATCGGCGGGATGACGATCGCCGCAGCGATCAGCGTGACGCCGAGGATACGCATCGAAGCGATAATCGCCGCGGCGAGCACGAGCGCAAAGATTGTGTCGAGCACGCCCGTCCGGACACCGTAGAACGGCGCGACCTCCGGATCGAAGGTGTTGAACAGCAATTGCTTGTAGGCGAAGAATATGAAGGCCGCTGTGATCAATGTCACGCACAGGAGGATGATGAGATCGCGGTCGGTGACGCCGAGGATGCTGCCAAACAGCGCCGCCTCGAAGCTCGTCGTGAAGCTGCGATAGCGGCTGATTAGCAGGACGCCGAGCGCGAAGCTGGCAGTGGTGATGATGCCTATCGCCGCATCGGCACCGATTGTGCGTTTGCGGGCTGTGAGATTAATGAGGATCGCCGACGCGAAGCCCCAGAGCCCCGCGCCGATGTAGAAGTTGATCCCGATCACGAAGCTGACCACGGCGCCGCCGAATACTGCGTGGGAGAGCCCGTGTCCGATATAGCTCATACCTCGAAGGACGATATAGACGCCCAGCATGCCGCACAGAATGCCCGCCAGCGTTGCCGCCTCTAGCCCGCGGATGAAGAACTCGTACTCGAACGGCTCGCCCCAGTTAGGCATGCTTGTGCCCACCTTCCGCGCCGGCTGGAGTCCCGAACTCGTCGTCGCGCTTGTCGCTGCGCCCGTAGCGGTGGGGCATCTCGGCGATCATCACCATGCCCTCATGCTGGATCACGTTCATCCGGGCGTTGTAGGTACGCCCGAGGATCTCCGGCGTGAACACATGCTCCGGTGCCCCCTCAGCGACGATCGCGCCGTTGATGCAGACCACCCACGGCAAGTGGGCGGCTACAGCGTTCAGCTCGTGCGTCGTCAGGACGATCGTGATGCCGTCGTGGTTCAGTTCGTCGAGCAGGTGCAGCATGTCGTCGCGCGTCTTGATGTCGACACCTGCGGTCGGCTCGTCCAGCAGCAGTAGCGTCGGATTGCTCACGAGGGCGCGGGCGAGAAACACCCGCTGTTGCTGGCCGCCAGACAGTTCACGGATGTGGCGCCGCCGCAACGACGATATGCCCAGCCGCGACATGACCTCTCCCGCGGCGTCGCGGTTTGCGCTGCTCGACCATGGGAGAAGGCCGCTTCGCGTCGCGAGGCCCATCATCACGACTTCTTCCACCGTGACCGGGAAGTGCCAGTCAACACTGTTGATCTGCGGCACATAGCCGGCGCGCGACCGGTGTCCGTTCGACGACGCGACGTCGACCGTGCCTGCGTAGACGTCGACCGCCCCGAGAATCGTGCGGAGCAGCGTCGTCTTGCCGGCGCCACTGGGCCCGACGAGCCCCACGAAGTCCCCGCGCATGATGGTGAGGTTGACGTCGTGAATCACCGGCGATTGGTGATAGCCGGCCGAAGCTCCTGTAATTGTGACGAGCGGTGTGCCTCTCATGATGTTTGTAAGGCCGGGTGCGGCTCCCATCAGGCGCCGTACCCATCCTTCTCCTATTGCGGGTACTCCGCCGTACTTTCGCCTTCGAACACCAGGTCCGTCGGCACGTCGGCCATCGCGTCTGCGTTGCCGCCGAGTGCGGCCAGCATGATCTCCATGTTCTGGACCATGAGGCCGATGTACGTGTGGCGTTCGCCGTCGGGTTCGCCTGGCAGGTCGTCGTCGCGTAGCTCATCGACGAACGTGGCGCCCGTCTCATCGGCGATCTGCTGCAGCACGTCGCTCGGGTACACCTCCGAGCCGAAGATGGCGGGGATATTCTCCTCGCGGATCTGATCGATGATGCCCGCGATCTCCTGCGCGGAGGGTTCTGCGAAGTCCGACGGTTGGACTGCGCCAATCACCGTGTATCCGTACACGGGCGCCCAGTAGGCCCATGAGTCGTGGTAGGTGACGAGTTTGCGGTTTGCTTCCGGGACCGTCGCGGCCGCAACCAGCATCGTCTCGTGGAGTTGGTCGAGGCGAGCGTCGAGCTCGGCGTAGTTCGCGTCATAAGTCGCCTTGTTGGCCGGATCCAGCGCAACCATCTCTTCGTGAATGATGCGTGCGTATTCTGCAGCGTGCAGCGGGTTCGGCCACAAGTGGGGATTGGGGTGACCTTCGGACTCCGGGAAGCTGAAGTCAAACTTCCAGTCGGCTTCCGTGATCGTCAAGTCGCCGAGGTTTACGACCTCCGCAGTCTCCGGCTTGTTGGCCTCGGCCAGTTCGAATGTTGGCTCCTCAAGCTGAAGTCCGTTGACGAAAATAATGTCGGCTTCGGCAAGCAGCGTCGCGATGGACGGAGGCGGTTCGTACTCGTGCGAACTGACCCCCTCAGGCACGATGCCTTCAACATCCGCGGCCGTGCCGACGATGTTTTCCGCAAGACTGGTGATCGGCGCGACCGTCGTAACAACCTTCATGCGCGTGCCCGATGCTTCAGTGGCGGCGGGCTGAGTCGCAGAAGCCGCGGTCGGTGATGCGTCGCCGCCGTCATCCCCGCTGTCATCGTCGCTGCAGGCTGAGAACAGGACGGCGCTGGCAATGAGAGCTGTCGATAGTAGAAGTAACGTCCTCTTCATCTTTTCTCCTCTTTTCGGTGCATGATGCGCCGCGCCAGGGTCGGGTGCTATTCGGCTGTGAGCTCTCGCTGGCAGTCAACGCACAGGCCGAAGATGGCGAAGTGGTCGATGTCGGGGCGAAAGCCGGATGCGTTTTGAATGTCTGTTGCGAGCGTGTCCAGATACTGGTGGTCGATCTGTGTCACGCCCTCGCACTTGCGGCAGATCAGGTGGTGGTGGCGTTCGATGGGCACCCACTCGAAGATCGCCTCGCCGCCGCCCATGTGCGTCTCGGTAACGACACGCATGTCCTTGAGCACGTTGAGCGTGCGGTAGACGGTGGAGATGTCGACGTAGGGGTAGTCCTGCCGGACCTCGTCGAGGATCTCGGACGCCTTGATGTGGCCAGAAGCGTGCTTCAGGGCGCGGACGACGAGCATGCGCTGCGGTGTCAGTTTGTGGCCCTGCGCGCGAAGGGCACCTACCAATTCAGTTTCACAACTCACGGCTATGTGTTTCTCCCATTAGTTGCAATTACCATACTAGGCTTTTGGATGAGAATCCAGATGATTTGTTCTCGTTTGTTCACGTTCATTGACGTTGCTCGGGGTGCTGGGCACCACGCCCAACGGTGTCTTTGAGAAACTCGTACCGAAGAGACCGTTGTACCTATCACGTTGCGTTTCGTTACGTGGCGATACGTCATGTTGCGTGAGGTGTGGAGGAAGCGAAACAGAAGAATCTGGACCAAAATGCCGACACCGGGGGCGCAATTCAAGAAGTTCAGGGTCGAGCCGCCGATCGCGGTCTGCGCTGCTGAAGCGCTCACGAGCGAAACTTAGATTCGAAATTTGGTGCCGAAGGTGGGAGTCGAACCCACACGGGCCGTGAAGCCCAACGGTTTTTGAGACCGTCGCGTCTGCCATTCCGCCACTTCGGCCGGGATTCGCAGCCGCTGCATCGTGTGAGCGCGGGAGCGTTGTAGCAATCCTACCGAACCGCGCTTGCGACCGCCCGACCGCGGCCGCTAGAATCCTCTCGACGCGCTAAGGGTTCGAGGCGGATCCAGCGGCGCTCTAGGAAGCAGGCTTGATGCTAACCGCGCCTACTGTCGCCACGACGGCCCCGGCCGCTGCATCCTGTGCTGCTCACGCCTCCTAGCGTTCACGACGAACACTTGCTGACGTCGGCCACGGAGTGCAGCGGCGCCTGTGGCCTTTGTGCTATCCACGATAGTTGGGCGCCAGCATTGCTGTACTCATGTCGGTCACACGACCGACGCTGTCGTTGGGATGACCGAAGGAACGGCCACAGGATCTGATCCTGTGGCCGTCGTCGCTTTTGGCGACATCCACCAATCAACAACACAAGGACACGAATGCGCGGCAACCCGCGCTAGAAGCGGAGTAGCAACATGCGACAACCCCTTGCGATCACACGCAGCACCGTCCACCACAACTTCACCGCGCCCCCGGGCAACGCTCGGTTGCGCGCGCGAAAGGCGACGCTACGTGTCACGCACATACAAAGACCGTCCGGAGGGCCGGGCGAATTCGCGGCGAGGGAGCCGCACATCGTTTGTTCACGGAAGGGAAAGTGACGGATTCCGGTGCCGGCATTGCGGACAGCACGCTGGCCCCGCGCGATTCGGTGGGCGGCATCGAAACCACTGCTCGTATTGTCTGCACTCCCTGCACGTCGACGGCACCACGCCAGGCGACCGCGCGAGCGACTGCCGCTCGCGGATGGCGCCCGTCGGTGTGTTCGCGCGGCGTAACGGCGAGCAGGCGATCGTGCATCGCTGCCTGGGCTGTGGCTTCGAGCGGCATTGCCGGGTTGCGGCTGACGACGACTTCGGCGCCGTCATGCGGCTGCCGATGGTCGAGGCTCGCCTTAACAAGCGGTCGCTCCGGTCGCACGAAATGACCGCATAGGGCGCCAGTAACGTGTGCGGGCCGCGCAGCACTCTGAGTGTTGCGCGGCCCCGCCTGACGTCGATCCGGCGATGCGCGCAGGAGATCATAAGATCGGAGTCGCAGCCAGGGCCACGGGCCGTAGCCCTTCACCGACGGCCAACTTACAATGTGACCACCCATGTCCGAAGCCCCGACGACGACGCTGCGACGTACGCCGCTCGCCGACCTGCACGAGCAGCTCGGTGGACGCATGGTGCCGTTCGCCGGATGGTCGATGCCAGTGCAGTACAAGGGCATCGTCGAAGAGCACCGCGCTGTCCGCGAGCGGGCGGGCGTGTTCGACGTCTCGCACATGGGTCGGCTGTTCGTCGTCGGCGCCGCCGCCGAGGCGTTGTTGCGGCGCGCAGTTACATACGACGTCGCGACGATCGCGGAAGGTCACGGCCACTACACGCTTCTGTGCAACGATGAGGGCGGCATCATCGACGATCCGTATGTGTATCGCCTCGATTCGCAGCGGTTTCTGTTCGTGGGCAACGCATCGAACGGCGATCGGGATGCCGAGCGCGTGCAGTCGTTCGTTGCGCCTGGCGATGACGTGGATCTGCTCGACCGGCAGGAGCAGACGGTTATGCTGGCCGTGCAGGGCCCAGCGGCGAGCGGCCACATGGCGCGCATCATCGGGCCGGAGGTCGCCGCGATCGAGAAGCGCGCATGCACGGAGCTGCCGTATTTGCAGTACAAACTCTTCGTTTCGCGCACAGGCTACACGGGCGAAGACGGCTTCGAGATCGTGACGTCGGTTGAGGCGGGACGCGCGATCTGGCGGCAGTTGATGGCGGCGGGCGTCGAGCCGTGCGGCCTCGGCGCGCGCGACACGCTGCGCCTTGAGGCGGCTCTGCCGCTGTGGGGACACGATATCGACGAAACGACGAACCCCTACGAAGCAGGCCTCGGATGGGTGGTGTCACTGGACGACGGTGCAGAGTTCGCCGGACGCGACGCGCTTGCGCGCATCAAGGCGAATGGCGTCGATCGAAAGCTTGCGTGCATCAAGGCAGCGGGGCGTGGCGTGATTCGCGACGGATTTCCGATCATGCACGACGGTCAGCAGGTGAGTATCGTTGCCAGCGGCAGTCACTCGCCCACACTGAACACAAGCATCGCGATGGCGTATCTGCCGAAGGCGCTGTCGAAGTACGGGACGGAACTGGCGATCGACGTGCGAGGAAAGATGTTGCCCGCGGTTGTCGGGCGACGGCCATTCGTCCCGCACGCCGGTGACAACGTCGCATCCACGTAACCATCCCTCTGTGTAGAGCCAGTTGGAAGGCAGGATCGAGCAATGCCAACACCAGATGACCGCCGCTATTCCAAAGAGCACGAGTGGCTTAAGGCCGACGGCGACGAAGGGTCCATCGGCATCACCGAATACGCACAAGAACAACTCGGCGACATTGTGTACGTCGACCTGCCTGAAGCTGGTTCGTCGGTGGCGCAGTTCGAGAAGATGGGCGAGATCGAGTCGGTAAAGGCGGTTTCGGAGCTGTTTTCGCCGGCCGGTGGCGAGGTCACGGCGTCGAACGCGGCCCTGGTCGAGAAGCCGGAACTCGTGAACACGGATCCATATGGCGAAGGCTGGCTCATCAGGATCAAGACCGGCGACACGGCGGAAGCCGACAAGCTGATGTCGGCCGCCGACTACGACGCATTCGTGCAGGGGCTCGGATAGCCTAGCCCGGGGCGTTGAACAGGAAGGATTCCTCCCGACGATGACCATTGATGTGGCCCGAATCCCGGATGCGCCCAACCGCCGCCTCGGCGATACTCCAATCGTGCAGCACCCGTACATTCCGCTGACTGATGACGACCGCAAGGCGATGCTCGCGACCGTCGGCGTGCGGGCAACGGCCGACCTTTTCGCGGACATTCCGGCCGAGCACTTTCGGCCGGAGATCGACCTGCCCGACGCGCTCACCGAGCTCGAGCTACTCGACCACACGCGGACGCTCGCGGCGCGGAATCGTACGGCGGCTGACAACGCCTGCTTCCTCGGGGCGGGTGCGTACCGCCACTTCCGCCCTTCGCTCATCGACCCGCTCGTGATGCGCGGCGAGTTCCTGACGTCGTACACGCCGTACCAGCCAGAGGTCGCGCAGGGCACATTACAGACGATCTTCGAGTTCCAGTCGCTCGTGTGCGAACTGACGGGCATGGACGTCGCCAACGCAGGCATGTACGACGGCGCGTCCGCGCTGGCCGAGGCATGCCTGATGGCATGCGCGGTCACCGGACGGAAACGCATCGCGATCAGCGACCGTGTGCATCCCAACTCGATCGCAACGGTGCGGGCGTATGCGCACGGCCGCGACATTCCGGTCGAGGTGCAGCCGCACGGCGAGTTCTCACTCTCGGATGAGTACGCATGTCTCGCCGTCCAGCAGCCGGACTTTCTCGGACGGATGGCGGTCGCGGCGAGCGAGTGGGGTGATGCCGCGCACCATGCTGGCGCACTATTCGTAGTCGCAGCTGACCCGGTGAGTCTGGGGCTGTTCCGGGCGCCGGCGCAGTACGGTGCCGATATTGTCGTCGGTGAGGGGCAGTCGCTGGGCGTGCCGTTGTCGTTCGGCGGGCCGTACGTCGGGCTCTTCGCCTGCCGCGAGAAGTACACCCGCCAGATGCCCGGCCGCATCGTCGGCGAGACGACGGACACGAACGGCAGGCGCGGGTACGTGCTCACGCTGCAGACGCGCGAGCAGCACATCCGCCGCGAGCGCGCGACGAGCAACATCTGCACCAGCCAGCAACTGATCGCGCTCTCGACCGCGATGTATCTCGCAACGCTGGGGCCGACCGGCCTGCGGCGCGTCGGAGAGCTGTGCTTCGACAAGGCGCACGAGCTTGCGGCGCGCATCGAGCATCTGCCGGGGTTTAGTGTCGAAGACGACGAGCCGTGGTTCCACGAGTTCGTCGTCCGTACACCGAAACCGCCGGTCGAGATCAATGCTGCGCTGCTCGAACGCGGGATCATCGGCGGACTCGACGTATCTGACATCCGAAATCGCATGCTGCTTTGCGTGACGGAGATGAACACGGCAGACGAGCTCGACCGCATGGTCGAGGCGCTGGCGGAGGTGTCGCGATGAACGACAACCGCCTCGAACCAACGCTGCACGAACTTTCGCGGCCCGGACGCGTCGCCGTGACGATGCCCGCGCCGTCGCGCCGAGCGAACATTCCGCCGGAACTTCTGCGCGATGAACTGCGCCTGCCGGAGATCTCGCAGCTCGACGTCGTGCGCCACTACACGCGGCTGTCGCAACTCAACTACTCGATCGATACGCAGATGTACCCGCTGGGCTCCTGCACGATGAAGCTCAACCCGAAGGTCAACGACGCGATCACGGCGATGCCCGGCTTCGCCGACGCCCACCCAATGCAGACGGCGGACCAGTCGCAGGGGTCGCTGGCGGTCATGCACGGACTGCAGCGCATTCTCGCCGAGATCACGGGCATGGACGACGCATCGCTCGCGCCGCTCGCCGGCGCGCAAGGCGAACTTGCGGGCGTGCTCGTCATCAAGGCATACCTCGAAAGCATCGGAGAGAAGCGGACAACGATCGTCGTCCCGGACTCGGCGCATGGCACCAATCCGGCGACGGCGGCGATGGCAGGCTTCAACGTCGTAGCCGTGCAACCACAGCCCGACGGCGACATGGATCTTGAGCACCTGCGCGAGGCGCTCGAAGAGCACGGCCCGACTGTGGCGGCGCTGATGATCACTCAGCCGAGCACGCTGGGGCTGTTCGACCGCAACATCGTGCAGGTGGCGAAGGTGGTGCATGGCCACGGCGCGCTGATGTACGGCGACGGCGCGAATCTCAACGCAATCACCGGCCAGGTGAAGCCCGGCGATCTCGGATTCGACGTGATGCACATCAACCTCCACAAGACGTTCAGCCAGCCGCACGGCGGCGGCGGGCCGGGCGCGGGCCCGATCGTGGTGAAAGAGCATCTCGTCCCGTTCCTTCCGTCGCCGCATGTCGTGTTGGACGCTGGAGGCTCGACGCTGGAAGCTGGATCGAATCGCGGATCGTCCAATCTTCATCCACCAGCTTCCAGCTTCGCCCTCGTAGATCCGCCGTTCTCCATCGGCCGGCTCGGTGCCTTTCACGGCAACTTTGCCGTGCTTCTTCGCGCTTACGCCTACATCAGCAGCCTTGGTGGCGAGGGGCTGCGGGCGATGTCCGAGGCGGCGGTGCTGAATGCGAACTACATCCGGGCGCGCCTGCGTGACGCGTACTATCTCGCGCACGAAGAGCGGACGTGCATGCACGAGGCGCTGTTCTCGGCGAAGAAGCAGAAGGCGCAGGCGGGTGTGAAGGCGCTTGACATCGCCAAGCGGCTGATCGACTACGGCTACCACCCGCCGACCATGTACTTCCCGCTCGTCGTCGATGAGGCGCTGCTGATCGAGCCGACGGAGTCCGAGTCGAAGGAGACGGTCGACGCCTTCTGCGACGCGATGCTCGCGATCGCGCGCGAGGTTGAGACGGATCCGGAGCTGGTGCGCACGGCTCCGCACACGGCGCCCCTCGGCCGATTGGACGAGGCGACGGCGGCGCGGAAGCCGAAGCTGCGCTGGTAATGAACCGGAATGTTGTCATCGCATCCGTTGTTGTGTTGCTCGTCGCGCTGCTTGGCGCCGTGCTGATCATCCTCGACGAGCCAAGTGATAGTTCGAAGATCTCCACCACGACGCCGACGCCCGCCGCTCATTCGAGTGCCATTGTGACAATCGGCTAGGATTGCGCCACGACTCCTGACGCCAACAGATCCTGCACCTTCGCGTCCGGAACTCCAAGCTCTGTAAGGCACTCTTGCGTGTGCTCGCCGAGGGTCGGCGCGCGGTGGTTTAGTGACATCGACATGCGGTCCCACTGGATGAGGGCGCCTGTCTGACGGACGTGCCTCCAGCGTGGATGTTCGGCGTCCCACCAGAGGTTGTTCGCGGCGAGGTGTTCGTCGTCGAACATGTCGACGACGCGCGTGCATGGCGCGACGGGGAGTTTCTCGGGCAGGAAGATGGCCATCCATTCGGCGACGGTGTGTGTCTTGAGTGCGGCTTCGATGCTCGCGGCTGTGTCGCCGTGCGTTGGTTGTTCGAGCATTGGCGACGGGACGTCGATGCCGATCGTTGACGCGAATGCTGTTGCTTGGGCTTCGGTGGTGCAGGCGACCATGAGATGGCCGTCGGACGTCGGATACATTCGGTAGAGGGCGTGATGGCCGGCGAGGTCGCGGCCGCCTTCGCGTTCGGATGGCTCGCGCGGCCCGGGGCCGTCGTAGAAGATCATCTCGCCAGCCTGGACGGTGAAGGCGCTGCGGGCGAGCGATGTCTCGACGCGGTCGCCGCTGCCTGTGCGCTCGCGGGCGACTAGCGCGGCGGTGATGCCGTAAGCGGATGTGAGCGCGGTGCCGAAGTCGCAGACGGGCATCTGGAGATACACCGGTTCTGATGGGCCGCCCTGGGCGCGCATGATGCCACCGCGCGATTGCATCATCGGGTCGAAGCCGGGGAGGTGGTGTAGCGGGCCGGTGGGGCCGTAGCCGGTGACCGATGACCAGATGAGGCGCGGGTTGCGCGCGGAGAGCATCTCCCACGTCAGGCCCATGCGCTCCATGACGCCATGACGGAAGTTGTCGTGTAGCACGTCGGCTTTGTCGACGAGGTCGAGCAGGAGTTCGATGCCTTCGGGGCGCTTGAGGTCGATGATGACGGATCGCTTGCCGCGATTCGATCCGAGGAAGGCGAGGCCGGACGTGCGCCAGCCGTCGCCGGAGGGAGGCTCGATCTTGAGGACGTTCGCGCCGAGGTCGGCGAGCATCATGCTGGCGCTGGCGCCGGCTATGAAGCCGCTTAGGTCGATCACGGTGACGCCGCTTAGGGGGTTGGTCGTTGGTCGTTGGTCGTTGGGGGCGGACGGGGCGATGTTTGATGTTTGATGTTGGATGTTGGACGGATCTTGATTGGCAGCTGTTGCTTGATCTTGTTGCTCCCGTCCTGACCCACGTAGATTCCTCGCTGCGGCTCGGAATGAAGGTTGGTCTGCTCGGAATGACGGTTCTGCCAACACCTCGTTGTTGTGGGCGCCGAGGGCTGGGGCTGCGGCGCCGATGCGGCCGGAGTGGTTGCGCATTGTTAGGGGGAGGGCGGGTTGGCGGGTCTTGCCGAGGACGGGGTCCTCGATCTCTACCATCA
>JAKFYB010000027.1 GCA_021731085.1 Dehalococcoidia bacterium | reverse complement strand
GTGAGGATGCAGGGGTCGCGGGTGGACGCGCTGGGTCTCGCGATCGCGAGTAACGATTGGGAGCGGGCGGCGCTGCTGCTTGCGCTGGGGCTTTCGCTGGCGGCGCGTTCGATGCCGGATGAGACGATCGACGACTTGCTGGAGCTGCTCGACGAAGGAGGCGGTGATGACGACCGGTGAGATCGTCCGGCTGCCAACGCTGGCCGAGGCGGCGGAGACGCTCTACGGGCCGCTGATCGACCGCGCGATGACGGAGGCGTCGGAGTTCGAGGGCGTTGATGTTGAGATCACGCTGATGCGGCTGTGGTTGATGGAGACGATCAAGGAGGAAAAGGTCGACGCGTCGGCCGACTCGTCGGGGAATGCGAGGCGGGACGAGGCGACGGTGAAGTTGATGGCGCGGCTGGTCACGCAGATCGTGCGCGCGGTGGCCGTCAAGTATCGCTTGAGTCCGAAGAAAGCGACCGAGTTCTCGACTGCGTTCGAGACGATGTTTCGCTATGTGCATGAGGAAGTGCTGGCGCCGGTGGCGGAGGAAGACGTGTGATGGAAACGAACAGCGAGCGGGTGCGCGATGACGATGCAGCGATGATCGCGTTCGGACGGATCGCCGAGCGGTGGCGGGCCCGCCAGGAGCGCGACTCGCGCGCACGCAACAGCGGGACACTCGAAACGATGACGGCGCCGGCGTTCCGGGCGATCGTCGCCGAGCGGCTGCGCAGGCTGGAGGGCGAGATGATGGACGTACGTTCGCGGGTGAATGGCCTGCTGTTCGTCGTCGCGGGCGCGGTGATCACGCAGGTCGTGCTGCGGCTGGTGGGGTAGGTGGCGGATGAAGACGAGCACGCCGGCCGGTGCACGCGCGACGGCGGAGGACACACGCAGCTGGTGGGAGCCACGGCTGCGCGGCTACCAGCGGCTGCCGTTTCAGGCGGCGTTGGCTTCCGTGCTGGAGAAACGCGGCGACACGATCACCGTGGAGTTCGCGCGGCAGGGCGGCAAGAACGAACTGTCGGCGGTGCTGGAGGCGTACGTGCTGTATCGCCACCACGACAAGGCGGTGGAGGCGATCAAGTGCGCGCCGACGTTCCGGCCGCAGTTGCGGGTGAGTATGAGGCGGCTGATGTCGCGGCTGCGGGTGGGGCATCTCAGCGCGCTGGCGCAGGAGCGCGAGAACACCATCACCGTGGGCCATGCGCGAATCGTGTTCCTGTCCGCCGAGCCAACCGCTAACGTCGTGGGACATACGGCGTCTCTCCTCCTCGAGGTTGATGAGGCGCAGGATGTTGATGAGGAGAAGTTCGACCGCGACTTCCTGCCGATGACGGCGACGACCAACGCGACCATCGTCATGTACGGCACGCCCTGGGATGATCGGACGCTGCTGGAACGCGCGAAGCAGCGCAACCTCGAATTCGAACGGCGTGACGGCCGCCGGCGGCATTTCTCATTCGACTGGCAGTACATCGCGCGGCGGAACCCGGCTTATGCACTGCGGATCGAGAGTGAGCGCGCGCGACTGGGGGAGAACCACCCGAAGTTTCTGACGCAGTATTGCCTGCAACCGGTCCCGGGCGGAGGGCGGTTGTTCTCGCATGTGCAGCGGGCGCAGCTTATGGGCACGCACGAGCGGGAGGGTGCGCCGGCGGGGGGCGCGTCGTATGTGGCGGGGTTGGATCTCGCTGGCGGTGATGATGCCGCAACCGGAGAGGGCGCAGCAAGCGGCGCCCCTACACGGGGATCGGGCCGAGATGCGAGTGTACTGACGATCGGGCGGTTGGTGTATGCGCTCGCCGCCGCGAGCGTGCAGGAGCCGACGGTGGAGATCGTCGAGCACTATGCGTGGACGGGGGAGCCGCACGAGACGCTGTTGCCGCGCATCATCGATCTGCTCCGTTTGTGGAAGGTGGGCTGCGTCGCTATCGATGCCACCGGACTCGGTGAAACGACGGCGCGGCTGGTGGCACAGGCGATCGGCGAGCCGCGTGTGAAGGCGGTGAAGTTCACCGCCCCGTCGAAGTCACAGCTCGGCTTCGACCTGCTGGCGTCGGCCAACGGCGCCCGCCTGAAGATGTACCGCGGCGACGGGTCGCACGAGTACGGCGAATTCTGGCGCCAGTGTGAACTCGCGCGGGCGGCGTATCGCGCGAACCAAACTATGAACTTCTTCGTGGAGGAGAGCGACGGCCACGACGACTACGTCGTGAGTGCGGCGCTGGTGGTGCATGCGTCGCGGGATCGTGTGCGGCGTGTTGCGACGGGGCGGGTGCGGTAACGGACGGTTAACACAGAGACACAGAGACACAGAGGATCGACTTTGACTAGGTGAGGTTGTTGTGGCGCTATCGCATGGAGGCACGGGAGGCGTTCAAACAAGATTCCTCGCTGCGCTCGGAATGACAGATTCGACGACTGAAGCACTGACGACTGACGACTGGGACAGACGGACAGAAACGCAGAGGGTGGACATGAGGAGGTGGATGGATGGTAGCGCTGCGGGAGTACGAACAGGATGACGATGGACGGCGAAGAGCGCCGGGGAGGCAGGGGCCTCGTGACAATGGGCGCGGGCCGGGGCCGGCGATCATCTCGATCTTTCGGCCGCGGGGGATCGCGCCGGGGGAGATGCTGCCTCTTGTGCGGAAGGATGCGCTGCCGGACCGGCCGGAGCGGTACGTCGACACGGGTTGCGAGTTGGCGATGGCCTGCCTGTCGTGTCCGCTGCCGCGGTGCCAGTACGACGCGCCGAACAGCGCGCGGACGTGGCTGCTCGCGGCGCGCGATCGTGAGATCGTGGTGTTGCGGCGGAAGCATCGGGCGCCGATCAGTGCGCTGATGCGGACGTACGGGGTGTCGCGGCGGACGGTGTTCCGGATTCTTGCGGAGGACGGCGGGGCGAGGATGGACGATAGGGGATGGATGACGACCGACGACTGAGCCACTGACACACTGACTTACTGACAAGACGAGGCACCCATGACCACCACAACAACCATGACTCTCCCCGAACAGATTCGCCGCATGGATGGGGAGCGGCTGCGGGCGTACGCCGACAACCTTGCGTTCTATAACGGCGATCAGTGGCCGGCTGCGATGCTGCGGTCGCGGAACCGGCGGCTGGTGTTCAATTATGCGAAGGCGATCGTCGATAAGACGGCGTCGTACTTGATGACGGGCGTGAACGTCGCCGTCGATCCGGAGGACGAGACGGCGGAGGCGCATGCTCGGGCAGTGGCGACGGAACGCGCGCTTCTCGCCGTGTACGAGCAGAACAATCTCGACCAGCTCGACTTCGATACGGAGATCGACGCGGCGATTCTGGGGGATGCTGCGTACAAGGTGACTTGGGATGCGGCCGAGCGCCGGGTGCGTGTGACGGCGCCGGATGTGCAGGGATTGTTCGCGTGGTGGGCGGGCGATGATGTGTCGCGAGTGTGGCGCGTCGCGAGCAGGTACATGCTCGATGCGGAGTCGGCGCGCGAGATGTATGGCGCGAAGGCAGATGGAGGGCGGGCCTTCAGCTCGCCCGTTGTCGCAAACGGACATCGCAATGGTTCGACCACTTCACAGCCGGGGACGGCTGTGCCACATGCTTCGTCAGCGTCTCCACCGCGCGGGCTGAAGGCCCGCGCTACAGAAGGTGCGGTCGAGATCGTGGAGGTGTGGACCGCGGATGCGTTTGAGATCTGGGTTGGCGGCGAGCGAGTGGAGGCGCGTGAGAATCCGTACGGGTTCATTCCGTACGTGCTGTATCCGAACATCCGCGAGCCGAAGAAGTTCTGGGGTGCGAGCGATCTGCCGCCGATCAAGGAACCGGTCCGTGAGCTGAACCGTGCGCTCACGCAGCTGTCGATGATCCTGGAACTCTCGGGAAATCCGATCGCGGTGTTGGAGAACGTCAGCGAGTCGGCGGACATCGCTGTGGTGCCTGGGGCGGTTTGGGAGTTGCCGGAGCGTGCGCGCGCGTACCTGCTCGATCTGCTGCAGGGCGGTGGCGTGAAGCTGCACGCGGACTACGTCGACCTGGTGTATCGCGCGCTGCACGATCTCGGTGAGTCGCCGCGGACGTCGTTCGGCGAGAACCGTGCCGGGTTGTCGGGGATTGCGCTCAACGTCGAGCTGGATCCGCTGCTGAAGAAGGTCGCGCGCAAGCGGCTGATTCGTGGGGCGGCGTACCGTCGCCGGAACGAGATGATCCTGCGCATCCTCGAACGCTACGCCGAACCGCGCCCGAGCTACGCGCCATATCGCTCGCGTATCGCCTGGGGGAGCGTGCTGCCGTTGGATCGCAGCCGCCAGGTCGAGGACGAGCGGACGCTTGTGGCGAGCGGGATTCATTCGCGGCGGCGCGCGGCGGACAACCTCGGTGTGGGGGATCCGGAGTCGGAATTCACGCGGTGGTTGGAGGAGCGGCGGCTTATGGGTGGGGTAGAGGCTGGAAGCTAGATGCTGGAGGTTGGACGCTGCGGACGCACGGCATTAGAGCAGGACGGTGAAGCCTTCCTGCTGGAAATGGCGGTCGTGGGTCAGCACCTCGGCGATCTCCATCTGGCGGCACACCACCATCGACATGCAGTCCACCAGGCTGTATGCCTTGTCTGGTCGCAGGCGGTAGAGCGCGAGCGCTTCGTCGAAGAGGTCGGGAGTCTGGCGGACGACGTTAATGCGCGGATCGCTGAGCAGTTCGTCGATGAGTTCAACCGCCGCCGTCCGCATGTGCGCGCCTCTCGCCGACATGTATGCGAGAACTTCTGTGAAGACAGCATCAGTTGTCACGAGCTGAAGGTCTGTGGCAGCGTCATCAAACGCTCGCGCTACCAGATGGAACCGATCTGTAGATGCGAGAAGCGCGATGTAGTAGACGGCATCCACGAAGACTTTTCGCATCTAGTAGCGCTTGGGCGAACCATAGATGTAGTGGTCGAGGTTTTCAGCGCCATCTTTTGGCAGCTTTTCCAATTCCTCCAACGGAATCTTCTTCCCGATCGCGATTATTCGCTCCGAAAGCGAGAGCTCACGCTTAGGCGCGCGTTTCCGCTGGGGAGCGCGCTTGGGCTTCGCGGCCTTGGGTGTTCGTTGCGTAACCATCGGTGCAGTATAGCCAAGTGGGATAGCGGCGTATTCTGGTGCGGAGCTAACGTTCCGCCGCTACTGGCGGCGTCATGACCTACGTCGAGCTGCACTGCCACAGTTGCTTTTCGTTTCGGGAGGGGGCATCGACGCCGCTTGAGCTGATCCTTACGGCGCGCGAACTCGGCTACGACGCACTTGCGCTTACTGATCACGATGCGCTTGCCGGTGCAATGATCTTTGCGCAGGAGGCGCGCGACTGGGAATTCAAAGCGATCATCGGGGCTGAGATCACGCTGGGACGTGAGAAGCGAGATGTGAGAAATGGGAGCGAAGATGGAAGATGGAAGACCGACGATGGAGAAGGCGATCTCCCGCTCGCGTCGCACATCACGTTGCTTGCCGAGAATCCGCGTGGTTATGCGAATATCAGCCGGCTGGTATCGCACGCGCACCTGAATTCGCCGCGCGATGATGTTGCACTCGATCCGCCGGAGCTTTCGTTGTGGGCCGAGGGCATCATCGCGCTGTCGGGGTGTCGCGAGAGCGAGATCGCGCGGCTGGCGGCTGCGGACGAGATCGACGCCGCATGTGAGGTTGCTGCTCGCTACGCGGACATCTACGGCCGCGAGAGATTCTTCATCGAACTGCAGGAGAACTTCGTGCGCGGGGACCGTGCACGGAACAAGGCGCTCGTTGAGATTGCACGCCGAGTGGGGCTCGGCGCCGTCGCCACGAACAACGTGCACTATCACGATCAGGCGCAGCACCGGCTGCAGGACGTGATGGTGGCCGTGCGACACCGGAGCACGCTCGACGCGTCGGAACGCTTGCGGCGGCCGAACGCGGAGTTCTATCTGAAGTCGCCGGGTGAGATGGAGCGCATCTTTCGCGAGCTGCCTGAGGCGATCGCGAACACGCGAGGGATCGCGGACCGGTGCCAGTTCGACCTCACGCGGGACCTGACGTACGTGTTCCCGGATTTTACGGGGGAGGAATCTGAAGGCGGTGAGGCAAATGCTGGAGACGCTGATCGATTCCTGGAGAAGACTTGTCTCGATGCTGCGCGCGTTCTTTATCCGCGCCTGACGCCGGAGGTCGAGGGGAAGATCCGGCATGAGCTAGAACTGATCCGGCAGTCGGAGCAGGCGGGGTTTTTCCTGCGCAACTGGGCGCTGATGCAGTACGCGCGGGAGCACAAGCTCGCGAGCCGCGGGCGTGGGTCGTCGGTGGGTTCGCTGGTGTGTTACCTGCTGGGGCTGTCGGGCATCGATCCGATCAAGTACAACCTGTTCTCCGGCCGCTTCCTGAACGAAGCGCGGCGCAAGGAGGACATTCCCGACATCGACATCGACTTTGCGCGCGAGGCACGCGAGGCGATGTTCGAGCATGTCTTCGCGACGTACGGCACGGAGCGCGCGGCGATGGTCGCGAACGTCATCGAATACAAGTACCCGATGGCGATCCGCGATGTCGGCAAGGCGATGGGCCTGCCGGAGGCGACGCTGGACAAGCTGGCGAAGAAAATGCGCGGGCGCTTCCACCGCTCGCTGCTGGAAGAGATGCGCGACATGCCGGAGCTGCGAGGCGCGATGGGTACGCCGTTGTGGCGCGAGTTCGTGCGGCTGGTCGAAGAACTGAAGCGGAAGCCGCGGCATCTCGGTCAGCACTCCGGCGGTGTGATTATCTCGAGCACGCCGATCGTCGAACAGGTGCCGGTGCAGCCGACGGCGATGCCCGGGCGGTTCATCTGTCAGTGGGACAAGGATTCCGTCGCTGATGCGGGGTTCATCAAGATGGATTTTCTGGGGTACCCGAGCCTCGGCCATCTCTATCGTGCCGTCGCGATGATCGAAGAGCGGCGCGGGCTGCGCATCGATGTCGGGCGCATCCCGCTCGACGATCCGGAGGTGTACGGGATGATCCAGCGCGGCGACATCCTGGGGATCGTGCAGATCCAGTCGCGCGCGCAGTTGCAGGCGATCCTGCGACTGAACATCTCGTGTATCGAGGATCTGGTGATCCAGGTGGCGCTGATCCGCCCCGGCCCGATCCAGGGCGGCGCGGTCAATCCGTACATCGCGCGGAGCCAGGGCAAGGAGGCGATCACGTACGACCATCCGGCGCTGGAGCCTGTGCTGGCCGAGACGAAGGGCGTGATCATCTTCCAGGAGCAGGTGCTGGAAGCGGCGATGGTGATCGCGGGGTTTACGGCGGGTCAGGCGGAATCGCTGCGGCGAGCGATGAGCCGCAAGCGATCGCGCGAGGAGATGGAGAAGCTGCGGACGGCCTTCATGCAGGGCGCGCGCGACGTCGGGCATGTCGATGACGCGACGGCGCAGGTCATCTTCCAGAAGATCGTGGCATTCGCTGAGTTCGGCTTTCCGAAGTCACACGCGGCGGCGATGGCGGAGACGGCGGGCAAGATCGCTTGGGTGAAGCGCTACTACCCGGTGGAGTTCTACTGTAGCTGGCTGAACGAATGGCCGTTTGGCTTCTACAGTCCGGGCGTGATCACTAATGAGGCGCGGCGGCGGGGCGTCGAGATCCGTGGCGTGGATGTGAACAAGAGCCGCGGCTTCTGCACGATCGAAGACGACGACGGCGAAAGTGGAGCCCACGATGGTGGGGCCGGCCAAGGTGTCTTCGATGGCGCTATTCGGCTGGGCTTCAACTACGTGCGTGGGATCGGCGAGAAGACGCGCGAGCGGCTGGACGAGGAATCTCGTGCTGTTGTTGGTCTCACAGCCGGGGACGGTGCCACACCGTACACCTCGCTATGGGACTTCTGGCGGCGGACGCGGATCGAGCGTGAGCCGATCGAGCGGCTGATCCGGCTCGGGGCGTTCGCGTTTACGGGGCTGCATGAGCGCGATCTGCTGTGGCAGCTCGGGTTGTTCTATCGCCCGCTTCGTGGTGGCACGCTGGGCGCGCAGTTGCCGATGGAACTGCCGCACGAGGCCGACCAGATTGCGTTGCCGGAGATGTCGCAGGCCGAGCGTATTGCCGCCGATCTTGCGTTCACTGAGGGCGCGATCGTGTCGCGGGGGCACCTGATGGATCTGGCGCTGCCGACGCTGCACGAGGGCGTGACGCCGAGCAACCTCGTCGACAAGATGCAGCACGGCGAGCCGGTGACGGTAGCGGGATTCGTCGCCGTGCGGCAGGCACCGGAGACGGCGAAGGGCTTCGTGTTTCACACGCTGGAGGATCACTACGGGCTGATGAACATCATCACGAAGCCATACCTGGTCGAGCGCTATAAGGCGATCATCGAGAACGCGAGCGCGATCATCGTGCACGGCCACATCGAACGCGAGGAGCGGGCGGTCAACGTGGTGACGGAGCGCATGGAGGAGCTGCCACTGGCGGGCGTGCAATCGCTGAAGCATGCGTCGCACAACTGGTGAGCCCGAAGGATCACTAGAACGGTTTGAAGACGGGGAGCCAGACCATGAAGGGGATGGCGAAGACGATGAGGATGCAGAGGACGATGGGGACGTTGTCGTTGACGAGTTCTTTGAGGGCGTCGGTCTGTTCGCCCTTCTTCTTTGATTTCAGGACTTCGATGTTGATGCGGTTCAGCGAGTAGCCGAGCATCGGGACGCAGATGAAGAGGATGAAGAGATAGAGGATTTCGAGGGCGAGGAGCCAGCCGGTGGTGATGAAGTTGTAGCCGGCGTCGCCTGCGAGAAAGACGCCGGTTGCACCGACGGCGATCGTGCCGGGGAGGAGGCCCGCCTTATGGCCGGTCGATGCGTCTTCGAAGGCGATGATGGCGCGCTCGGCTTCGGTCTCAGTCCAGCCGCGCCAGAGGGCGACGATGACGGCGCCGAGGCCGGCCATCATGAGGAACAGCGAGAGGTAGTGGATGGCGCGGAGGATGTCGAGAGAGGTCATTGGGAGGTATCAGTTCGTGGTTAGTAGTTCGTAGTTGGCCGTTGCCATGCTTCTGGTGTCAGGTTAGCGGCTGTGTTGTTACATGGGTGACTGCGGCGTAGCTAAAGCTACGCGGGTACATTCCTCTTGTGCGCCGATCGACTCGTCATGCGGTGGGGACGCGTTCGCGGGCGGTTGTTTCGATCAGGCCGCTGTCTTTGGCGGTGCGGCGGTGGAGGGCGGCGGCTACGAAGTCGCGGAAGAGGGGCTGCGGGCGGTCGGGACGGCTGCGGAACTCCGGATGGAACTGCGAGCCGACCATGAACGGATGGTCGACGACTTCGCCGATCTCGACGAGCGAGCCGTCAGGCAGGGTGCCGCTGGCTATGAGGCCGGCGTCGTGGAGTTGTTGACGGTACTTGTTGTTGAACTCCCAGCGATGGCGGTGGCGCTCGATGACAGAGTCGGTGCCATAGGCCTTTGCGGCCTTGGTGCCGGGGATGAGCTTGCAGGGGTAGCCACCGAGACGCATCGTGCCGCCCTTGTCCTCGACTCCCGTCTGCTCGCTGAGCAAGCTGATGACGGGATGGGGGGTGTGCGGGTCGATCTCGGTGCTGTTAGCGCCGGCGAGTCCGAGCACGTTGCGCGCGAACTCGATCACCATCATTTGGAGGCCCAGACATACACCGAGGTACGGAATCTTGTTTTCGCGTGCGAACCGCGCCGCTTCTATCTTGCCCTCGATGCCGCGTTCGCCGAAGCCGGGGCAGACGAGGATACCGTCAACGCCGTCGAGGATCGACTCGACCGGTTCCTGCTCGAGGCGCTCGCTGTGCACCCAACGGATGTTCACGCGCGCGCTGTGGGCGATGCCGGCGTGGATGAGCGCTTCCTTTATAGAGAGGTAGGCGTCGTGCAGTTCGACGTACTTGCCGACGACGGCGATCTCGACCTCGCTGTCCGGGTTTTGGAGACGCTCGACCATCTGGCGCCAGGGCGTGAGATCGCGGGGCGCGGCGTCGAGTTTGAGGAGTTCGATCGCGTAGTCGCCGAGGTTCTCGTCCTGGAGGACGATGGGCACCTGGTAGATGCTCTCCATCGTTGGCATGGCGATGACGCCGCGCTCCTCAACGTCGCAGAAGAGGGCAATCTTGCGGCGGATGTCGGCGGTGACGTCGTGGTCGGCGCGGCAGAGGATGATGTCGGGCTGGATACCCATGCTGCGCAGCTCGCGGACGGAGTGCTGCGTCGGCTTCGTCTTGATTTCGTTCGTGGAGCCGACGTGCGGGAGAAACGTGACGTGAATGCTGAGCGTGTCTTCGGGGCGCTCCTCGCGGCGGATCTGGCGGATGGCCTCGAGGAAGGGCTGCGACTCGATGTCACCGACGGTGCCACCGACTTCCACGATCACAACCTGCGCGCCGGTCGAGCGAGCCACCTCGCGCACACGCGACTTGATCTCGTTCGTGACGTGCGGGATCTGCTGGATGGTGCCGCCGAGGAACTCGCCTTTGCGTTCCTTGTTGATCACTGACTGGTAGATCTGGCCGGTGGTGACGCTGGAGAGTTTGGTCAGCTCTTCGTCGATAAAGCGCTCGTAGTGACCGAGGTCGAGATCGGTCTCCGCGCCGTCATCGGTGACGAACACTTCGCCGTGCTGGTACGGCGACATCGTGCCGGGATCGACATTGAGATAGGGGTCGAGTTTCTGAAGGGTGACGGAGACGCTGCGGGATTTGAGGATGCGGCCAAGCGCCGCTGTGGTGATGCCTTTGCCGACGCCGCTTATCACACCGCCGGTCACGAAGATGTACTTGGGCATGCGCTCCTGTGCAGGGCTGGGGCCGCCACAAAAGAAATGACGGCATCTCGCGCGCTTCATTCTTTGCGCGTCGGGGGATGCCGCCCGACATCAATGTTAGCTCGCGGTGGGCGGATCTTCAAGGATCGGCATCGGTCGTCCGGGGGGCATGGTGGTGGCACGGCACTTCACCCCCGGCCCCTCTCCACGACCTGGAGAGGAAAGCCCGCCTGGGTGGAATTTGCTGGGTCGCGAGCGGATGGCTCTTCGAAGAATGGTTCGAGCATCAGCGAATGGCCGCCGGTAGAATCGCGGGATGGAGATGCGTGATCGGTACCGCGGCGCGTTGTTGGGGTTGGCCGTTGGCGACGCTGTTGGGACGACGCTGGAGTTCAAGTCGCCGGGGTCGTTCGAGCGGCATACGGACATGGTGGGCGGCGGGCCGTTCGGGCTGAAGCCGGGCGAGTGGACCGACGATACGTCGATGGCGCTGTGCCTGGCGGAGAGCCTGATTGAGTGTGGCGGCTTCGACCCGAAGGACCAGCTCACGCGGTATCGGCGGTGGTTTCGCGAAGGGCACCTGAGCAGCACCGGCACCTGCTTCGACATCGGCAACACGGTGATGGACGCACTGAGCCGATTCGATGCGACGGGTGATGCGTACTGCGGGTCGCCGGATCCGTGGATGGCGGGCAATGGATCGCTGATGCGGCTGGCACCGGCGCCGCTCGCGTTCGCGCACGACGCGCGGCTGGCGCTCGAGCGCAGTGGCGAGAGTTCGCGGACGACGCATGGCGCGCCGACGGCTATCGATGCGTGCCGTTACTACGGCGGGTTGATCGTCGGTGCGGTGCATGGCGCTTCGAAGGACGAGGTGCTGTCGCCGCGGTACTCGCCGGTTGCGGGGCTGTGGGATGCGGAACCGCTGGCGCCGGAGATCGACGAGATCGCGCGCGGGTCGTTCATCGAGCGTGGTCCGCCGGAGATCAAGGGAGTCGGCTTCGTCGTGAAGGCGCTGGAGGCGGCGCTGTGGGCGTTTCATCGCGGGACGGACTTTCGCGATGGCTTGCTGCTCGCGGTGAATCTTGGGGACGACGCCGACACGACGGGCGCGATCTATGGCCAGCTTGCGGGGGCGTACTACGGTGTCGATGGTATCCCGGCGGAGTGGCGGGAGCGGTTGGTTCAGCGGGAGTTGATCGAGCGTTACGCCGATGGGTTGCACGCTCTCGCGTCCGAAAGTCGCCCGTCGTGACAGACGAAGCACGTACGCCACGGTGGAATGGACGGCCTTGTTGGGCCGAGATCGATCTTGATGCGATCGAGGCGAATGTGCGTGCGCTTGTTGCGAAGGCGGCGCCGACTGGCGTCGGGGCGGCCAAGCTGTTCTGCATTGTGAAGGCGAATGCGTATGGGCATGGGGCTGTCGCCGTTGGGCGCGCGGCGATCGAGGCTGGGGCGGCGGGGCTTGGCGTGGTGTGCGTCGACGAAGGGGAGGAGCTGCGGCTTGCGGGCATCGCTGCACCGATCCTGATCCTGGGGTACACGACGGCGGCGGAGGCGGAGCGCATCGTCGAGCTGGGGCTGACGCCGGTGGTGGATTCGATGCAGGTGGCGCTGGCGCTGTCGCGGTTCGCGGCGGCGAAAGGCGCGACGCAGCGCGTGCACATCGAGCTTGAGAGCGGGCTCAATCGCCACGGATTGCCGCTGGAGGAGCTGGTGCCGTTCGCCGAGGGGGTGCGCGCGCTGCCCTCTATAGAAGTAGAAGGCCTGTTCACGCACTTCGCTGCCGCGGAGGAGGGCGACGATACGTTCACGCGCTCGCAGTTCGACGCGCTGATGGAGGCTTCGGCGCGCCTGCCGTGGATTCCGGTGCGCCACTGCGCGGCGTCGGCGAGCGTGCTCAACGCGCCGGACATGCGGCTGGAGATGGTTCGCGCGGGGCTGGTGGTGTACGGGTACGAACCAGCGCCGGGGATCGCGGGTGATGTGCCGCTGCGGACGGCGCTGTCACTGAAGAGCGGGATCGCGCGCATCATCGATGTCGCGCCGGGCGGGACCGTGGGGTATGGGCGGACGTGGGTGGCGGGGCGCCCGTCGAAGATCGCGCTCGTGATGTGCGGGTATGCGGACGGCTACAGGCGCGCGTTGTCGAACAGGGCGTCAGTGCTGGTGCGTGGACGGCGGGCGGCGATCGCGGGACGGGTCGCGATGGACATGTGCATGATCGACGTGACGGACGTTATCGGTGCGGCGGTTGATGATGAGGCTGTGTTGATCGGCGAGCAGGGTGGCGAACGCATCGACGCTGATGAACTGGCGGCGATCGCGGACACGATCTCGTGGGAGATCCTGGCGGGGATCAGCGCGCGGGTGCCGCGCGTGTACGTGCGTGGTGGTGTGGTTGTGGGGAGTACGGATCTGAATCACCGGTAGTTCGTCAACTAGTCAACTAGCCAGCGCTGTTGTTCACGCTGGCGCATGTGGCGTCGTCGGTGGGCATAGAAGATCCTTCGCGTTCGCTCACGATGACGCGCTTGGGGACGTCTTGGCGCTGTCGCATAGTGGAGGGTCGCTGAACGGAGGCTTGTCAGCCCCGTTGTACGCGCTGGCGCTGGGCATGCAAGATCCTTCGCCTGCTCAGGATGACGTGGCACGGCGGCTGATTCTGCGAGCGAGCTTTCCGTTTGGTTCGGCGACTGCGGCGGAGCTAAAGCTCCGCGGGTACTGGACGAGGTGGCGCTGTCGCTGCGGTGTTGCATCGACCGAGGAGGGCGCGGCAAGCGGCGCCCCTACGGCGATAGGTTCGGCGCAATCGCATGGGAGGGTCATCGGAGCAGGGCGGCCACGTAGGGCCGCCCCTACGACGATGGCGCGGGAGGCGGAGGTGAGGTGCGTTTGGGCATTTTGCGGAAGCGGAGTTTGGCCATCTGGCTGGTCATGTTGATGACGTCCTGGGGGAAGCGGGTGCGGGTGTCGGGATCTTCGACCCACTTTACGGGCACTTCCTTGAGCTTCCAGCCACCTTTTTCTCCGAAGACGAGGAGCTCTGTATCGAAGAACCACTCGCCGTCGACGATGTGCGGGAGGAGTTCCTTCGCGGCGGCGGCGGTGATGGCCTTGAAGCCGCACTGGGCGTCGGAGAACGTCGTGCGGAAGAGCACCTTGAACAGCAGGATGTAGCCGCGCGAGTTGACCTCGCGCTTGAAGGAGCGGACGACGTCGGCGCCCTTCGCAACGCGCGATCCGTACGCGATGTCGTAGCCATCTTCGAGCACGGCCTCCAGCAGCGGCGGGAGGCAGGAGAGGTCGGTCGAGAGATCGACGTCCATGTAGCACATGGCGTCGGCGCCGCGGGCGATGCTGTCGCCCCAGGCGCGCTTGAGGGCGCGGCCGCGGCCTTTCTCGTCGAGGTGCACGACGGCGGTGTCGTCCGGATGTTCGGCTGCCAGCCCGAGGGCGATCTCGTGCGTGCGGTCCTTCGAGGCGTTGTCGGCGATGACGATGCGCCAGCCGTAGTGGGCGATGTTTGCGGCGCACCAGGCGCGGAGGGTGGCGACGCTCTGGGCGAGGATCTTCTCCTCGTTGTAGCAGGGGATCACGATGTCCACGGACTTCATCGGTCGAAGGTTACTGCAATCTTCGTGTCAAATGCGGCGGATCGGGCTTGCCGGAGGGATGGTGCGTCCGTATGATCACAGTTCGCAGACGAGGGAGCATCATGCGTATAACCCCGAACGGTCACGGTAAGAGCTTTGCGCGCCCGCTGCTCGCGGCCGGCGCTGTCGCGCTCGTGCTGGCGGTACTGGGCGCTGCCTTGATGCGGGATGCGGAGCCTGCGTCGGGTGCGGGTGTTGTTGTTGCTTCGGACACTGCGACTGCTACGGCGACCGCGACGCCGACACGCACCGCAGTGCCGACTCCTGATCCTTGGCGCGTGAACTGGGTCGCGTATCGCGCATGCAGTCCAGGCGCAGGCGAAGTGTTCAACTGGTACCACCGGATGTATGGGGGGCTGAACCGCGCGCTGGTTGTGAGCGCAGAATTCGATCCCGGCGTTGAGGGAACCACTGTTGAGCAAGTGACAGCGGGCGGCGTCCCTATGCAATTCATCGGCGCATCTCAGAATGATGCGAACGCGCGCGTCGAGATGTGGGGCCTTGTCGAACCGCAGGTGCTTCGATCTCTACCGATCAGCCTGACACTAAGCGGACCCGCTAGCGCGGTGGCATGTCAGTCGACCGCATATGTGAACGTCGACCAGGCAAATCCTTTCGGTTCGATGTTCGACGCAACTGGTACCGGTGGCGAGCCACTATTCAACATCGATTCTGCTGTCGGCAACATGGTAGTTGATTCGATCTCCGCGACTGGATTGATGGAGCAATATCCGGGCC
Organism: Dehalococcoidia bacterium; assembly: GCA_021731085.1. Lineage (GTDB taxonomy): Bacteria > Chloroflexota > Dehalococcoidia > DSTF01 > JACRBR01 > JACRBR01. The sequence goes on along the minus strand of JAKFYB010000027.1, from coordinate 4,930 downwards.
CCGACAGGTATATCGGCGAAAGTACTAGCTGGTCCCGTTCCGATGGACCCGGCACGGACGACGACGTGTCCGGTGCAACAAGCTGGATAGCTGGTGCTCCGAGTGTCGTCAGAGAGTACTGGGACCTCGAAGGCCACGACTGGGCATATCTCGCCGTGAACATCCAGCAGGCACCACCGGAGATGCGGACGCCGACCATCACACCGACGCCGACGATCACCAACACACCCACGGTCACGCGCACGCCGACCAATACCAGAACCCCGACGATTACCAACACGCCGACGATTACCAACACGCCGACGATTACCAACACGCCGACGATTACCAACACGCCGACGATCACGAACACGCCGACATCCACACCGGTGCCGGATTGGGAGTTCCACATCGACTGCGATCCCGTGGCGGCGGGTGTGCAGTCGTCGTGCACGGTGGGTGCCGGTCGGATCAGCGTTGATGTCGTGGTCAAGAACGCGAGTTCGGGGAGCGCACAGATCGGCGCATTCGGTTGGAACCTTGTGACGGACCAAGCTGTGCTGAATCCCGTTGTGACCGCATGCGACGGAGGATCGGGGCTCGACTGCAATCCGGATTTCAACGGCGTGGCCGTCACCGGCAGCGGTTGGAGCTGTGGGGGGCCGGCTCCAAGGGCAGATTGGAACCCTTCTGCGACGATCGCGGACTCGTTCATCGGATGTTACAACGGAGCTGGAGATGGCCCGTTAATGACACCGGGCGCGTGGTTGCGCCTCGGCTCAATTCTCTACGACGTGCAGACCGGTTCGGCAACACTCAGCATCCGCCGCGGAAACTTCTACGACAACAATTTTGGTGAGCTAGGTTCCTGTAACGACGTGATCTCGGTGCAGATGGCTTGCTCTTCCACAACAATCACTGTTCAAGGCATTGCGGCAACTCCCACGACCTGTCCCGATGCAGACTGCGATGGCGTGGCAGACACCGTCGACAACTGCCCCACTGTCGCGAACCCGAGCCAAACGAACACGGATTTCGAGCCCGTTAGCATGTGGCAGCACGGCATCGATGTCACCCGCCCCATGTCCGACCTTCTCGGTGACATCTGCGATGACGATGACGACAATGACGGCATCCCGGATGTGGCGGAATACATGGAGAGTTCGCCATGGATGTGCGCTGGCGGTTCCAGTCTCCCGTATACGACGGGTTTGCTGATGGACAGCGATCATGATCGCTTTACGGATGGTGCCGAGTGTGGCTTGGGAACGCATCCGACCGGTCGATGGTCTGCACCAACACTAGCGATGTGCGGCAATACCGTCGTTGACTCTGACGGCGACAGGATCGCCGATCGCATCGAGTTCTGCTTCTATAACACCAGCGCCAACAATACAGACTCCGACGGGGACGGCGTGCGCGATGGATGCGAGATCGCTTCGCTGAACAGCGACTTCGTTGTGGATGGGGCAGACATGGCAATCATCGCTGGCGCCTACAACAACACGAATGCACCGAATATTGACGTGAACAAGGATGGCGTCGTCAACGTCGCCGACCTTGGCATCGCTTCGAGCCTGACGGCTGTGGGGCAGTGTCCGTAGGTTGAAGGCGCGGACGCAGAGATGCGCCCGTCTCGGCCGAGATATCGGGCGCATCGGTGAAGGCAAGAACCTTCACTCGTCCTAACGGCCCGCCGTCGCTCTCATTACAGGTGCGCGCTCTCGCATGCTGGCATGGGTGGCGGACGGCGAGGACGGCGAGAACTGCCATCCAATGACCAATCCGCCCGATGCCGTCGATGCGAGGCGCGTCCTTCGCCGTCACCAACTGCGAGCGGGCGGCCACATAGGGCCGCCCCTACGGTTATGCGCGGTTGCTGCGACCACTCACGGCCATACGGCGACGACGACGGCGTCTGAGGGATTTGTGTGGTCGAAGACGGCTACTGCGACCTTGCGGCCGGCAGTCATCTCCCCCGTGGCGATGCCTCGGCTTACGGGGACGGCGCCAAGCCACTGCGCGAGGGAGCCGGTGAGCTGGACGGTCGCGGTGTACGCGCCGGCGTTGAACGCTTTCAGGATGCCGTGTTCGATCATGGTCGTCTCCTCGGTTGGCCGGATGCCGGAAATCGGATGTCGGAGGATTCCGAGCGCTACATGGCGCCCAACTCGATGTGTTGTTCATAGACTCCGCGCGTGCGGTCGAGGCACCAGGTTATGCCTGCGACGCGGCGCTTGATTGTGGTGACGGAGATCAGTGCGTCGGTGAAGTCGACTACGTCGAGCAGTTCGAGGCCGCAGTGGGGTGGTACGGTGATTCGGCCGGCGTTGGTGTCGAGCGCGAGTTGGCGCAGATGCGCGAGAGCGGTTGCTGCGGCCGTGCCGCCTGTGCTGCTGGTGAGGTCGCGCCGCTGGATGCACTCGCCGAGGCCGAGAGCGGCGTTCGGGAAGTCGATCGCTTCGCCATAGGCTGCCGCGCCGAACGTCTGTACTTCGCGCGCGCGTGATGGTTCGCTGCGCAGGCGGACATCGCGCAAGGCGTGCGCTGCTCCGAACGTGTATTGCGTCGCGGCGGAGGGCAGCGGCTCCGTGAGCAGGGCGGCGGCCAGTGGTGGGAGGCGCACGCGATCGGCCAGGACTGCGATGGCGGCGCGTATGGCCTCCAATCCGGACGCGCCCGGCGCGATCGTGAACTGCGGCGTGACGCTCGTCGCGCGCGATGACACGCTGGAGCCCGCGAGCTGGAGGCCCGCGCGTGCGAAGATGCGCGTGAGGACCGCAAAGTAACTCTCGCCACCGGCATGCACGATCTGCGCGCGCTGCGTGTTGCGTTGCAGGATCTCCCACGCGCCCTCGACGTGCAGGCGCAGTGTCGATACGCCGCCCGTGCGCCGATGCTCGATACCCGCGATCCAGACGTCGGCCATGCGCGACGACTGTGCGCCCGAGGCCGTGCGGTAGCCCCACGATATTGCGACGAGATTGCCGATGGCGATCGGAGTTGGCGGCCCTGCATAGGGGCCAGCGCCGCCGCTGGCCATGCTGTTGTCGAGATCGATGTGGCCGCGGGTCGCGTATGGGCGCTCGTCGATGGCAATCGCGAGCACGTCGGCCTTGAGCGTGAGCTGGACTTGCGACTGCGCGGCGCGGTAGACGGCATCGGGCGCTGTCTCGTACACGAAGCCCGCGGCCGCGGCATCTGCGGCGAGCACCAGTCCTTCGGCGCCGCCGTAATCCACAGGCACGGGGCGTGCGGATCGTGAACGCGCCGCCCGCGAACGTCGCCGCGGGATGGAGCCACGTGCGGTAGACGCGCGTCGCGCCGCCCGTGAACGCGTCGGCCTCGACGAAGTTGATGCGGTAGGTGTCAGTGAAGATGATGGAGGGCGCTTTGTACGTGACAAGCGCGTCGGACTCGGCCTGCTGTTGTGTTTGCAGCGCGCCCCAGGTGTTGAGGGCGACATCGTTGCCGTCGCCGTACACGATCGTCCAGAGGGAGGGCCGCAGCGTCGTTGCCTCGACGCCCGTGACGACGATGTCCCAGTCGAAGCCGTACGTCATCGCGACGCCGTTCGTGCTGCTGAGGCCGGGCGAGGTGGTGGTCGCGGCGCCGAACGCGCCGGATGTGCGCTTGATGATCGCGATCGTCGTGCCCGCGCCCCAGGCGATCGCGAGATCACCGCTGCTGTTCTTGTAGGCCACCGCCAGATCGGTCACGGCAGCGTTGGCTGTCGTGACGGCGACCTCGGCGGCGTATGTGGCGCCGTTGTCGGTGGACTCGCGCAGCTTGATGCCGGTGCCGGCAGCATCGACGTAGACGACGGCTACGCGCGCGCCTTTTGCCGCGCAGGCGATCAGCGTGCCCATACCCGTCGCGAGATTGTTCCAGGTGTTCCACGGACCGAGGGTGGGGTTCGTAACGCGCTGCTGCTTTGCGGCGCCGGACTCGATCCGGACGCGTGTCACGCTGCCGTCTGCGGCGACGGCGGCGTCGTGTTTCGCGATGGCGTGCGCGGTGTTGTCGATGCGCGTGAAGTCGAGACGCCGGACGCCGCCGACGGAGTTCTCGACGAGGACATCGACGTGGGGTTCAGCGGAGGCTGATTGTTGTGCGGCGGTCAGTGGGGATGGGAGGGTTCGCATTGGTGAGCTTTCAGCGGTCAGCAGGTGTTGCTCGTGGGGCGTCGTCGCCGGGTCGACGCGTCGGTGGTGGGTGGAGTGTGCGGCGGAGCTAAAGCTCCGCTAGAACAGCCTCTTGTGGCTTCCGCTTCTCACGGGCCGTAGACGCGGTCGCGCTGTTCGGCGATGGAGCCGCCTGGGGTGAAGAGCTTGCGCACGCGGACGCGGTTGGCCCGGACGATCCTTGCGAGTTCGCGGCGGAAGTCGCGGTGGCGGCTCTCGCCGAAGGCCTTGTAGCGGCCCCAGACGTCCTCGCCGCCGGTGTTGGTGCGGTTCGTCGCGAACGACGTCCAGTCGAGTGCGGCATGCGCGGCGGCGCCGATCGCGATGATCTCTTCGTGCGCGACGGGGATCGTCGATGTCGATCCGTCGAGCGTGTGGACGCGGGTCCAGTAGACGTTGACGTTCTCGACGCCAGCGGGCAGCGCCTGCAGGTCGAGGGTGATGACGCCCTGCCAGCGGCTGACGGGGACGTACTTCGGCGGGTACTGGTCGATGGGATACTCGACGGCGTCGATGGCGATGATGTTCGTGAGCGATGCGACGCTGATGCTGCGACTGCCCGCCGTCGTTGTGAGCGTGGACTTCTGCTCGAGGGGGGCTTCGAGGCTGTAGTCGTTGACGGCACGCGTGATGTGGCGGTCGAGGACGGCGTCCGTCCGGCGATAGCCGCCGCTGTCCTCGTCGTGCAGATCCTGGCGGACACGGCTGCGGATGGTGGTGATGGTGGTTGGCATGGGACCTCCGGTCGGGGCTAGGGGCTAGGGGCT
>JAKFYB010000038.1 GCA_021731085.1 Dehalococcoidia bacterium | reverse complement strand
ATACGGCCACAAATACGGCAACGCCGAGCCCGACGAACACGGGCACTAACACGCCGACAAACACGGCAACGAACACCGCGACCAACACGGCGACGAACACCGCGACCAACACGCCAGAGACGCCGACGGAGACGTCGACGCCAACCAACACGGCAACGAACACGCCGACCAATACGGCAACGAATACAGCAACCAACACAGCGACGAATACGCCGACCAATACGGCGACAAACACCCCGACGAACACACCGGTGCCGACGACGACGGCGTGGGCGGTGCGGGTGGACTGCGACGTGAACACGCCGGGGATCCAGGCGACGTGCACGACGACGAGTGGCCCGGTGGATGTGGACGTGTACCTTGTGAACGTCAGCGCGTTGGCGCGGACGCTGGGGTCGTTCAACCTGAAGCTGGTGGCGGACCAGGGGGTACTGTCGCCGGTGCTGCCGGGCGCCTGCACACCGGAACTCGACTGCAACCCGCAGTTCAACGCAGGACTGACGGGGAGCGCGTGGGCATGCAGCCCGCCGACGCCTGAGGCGGATCAGGATCCAAGCGTGACGAACGCGGTGAGCTTCATCTCGTGCTTCAACGCGGTGGCGCCGCCGGGAGACGGACCGGTGGTGAACCCGACGGATGAGGTGCTGCTGGCGACGGTGCACTACAACGGGAGTGCCGGGATCAGCGCGCTGACGCTGGACCAGGTGGCGGTGTACGACGGGGATCTGGCGGAGATCATGTCGTGCCGGCCGGACCTGACGGTGGGCGGTGTGTGCTCGGACGCGCAGCTGACGGTCGAAGACCCGACGGCGACGCCGAGTCCAACGAATACGGCGACCAACACAGCCACCAACACGGCGACGAACACGCCGACCGAGACATCGACGCCGACGAACACGGCAACGAATACGCCGACTGAGACGTCAAGCCCGACGGAGACCGCTACGAGCACACCGACGGAGACCTCGACGCCGACGAATACGGCAACGAATACACCCACGGAGACATCGACGCCGACGAACACGGCCACGAACACGCCGACGGAGACATCGACGCCAACCGATACGGCAACCAACACACCGACGAACACGAGTACGGCGACAAACACATCGACGGCCACGAATACGGCGACAAACACATCGACGGCGACGAACACGGCAACGAATACACCGACGAACACGCCGGTGCCGACGACGACGGCGTGGGCGGTGCGGGTGGACTGTGACGTAAACACGCCGGGGATCCAGGCGACGTGCACGACGACGTCCGGACCGGTGGATGTGGACGTGTACCTCGTGAACGTGTCTGCGCTGGCGCGGACGCTGGGGTCCTTCAACCTGAAGCTGGTGGCCGACCAGGGCGTGCTATCACCGGTGCTGCCGGGCGCCTGCACACCGACGGTGGACTGCAACCCGCAGTTCAACGCAGGTCTTGCGGGAAGCGCGTGGGCGTGCAGCCCGCCGACGCCGGAAGCGGATCAGGATCTGAGCCCGACAAATGCGGTGAGCTTCATCTCGTGCTTCAACGCCGTGGCGCCACCAGGCGATGGTCCGGTGGTGAACATCGGTGATGAGGTGCTGCTGGCGACGGTGCACTACAACGGGAGTGCTGGTATCAGCGCGCTGACGCTGGATCAGGTGGCGGTGTACGACGGGGATCTTGCGGAGATCATGTCGTGCCGGCCGGATCTGACGGTGGGCGGTGTGTGTAGTGACGCACAGCTGACGGTCGAAGACCCGACCGCGACGCCAACGAACACACCGACGGAAACGGCGACAAGCACTGCCACGAGTACGCCGACTAACACGCCGACCCCGACCGACACGGTCGAGCCGACTGCTACGAATACAGCGGAGCCGACGGCGACGGATACGCCGACGGCCGTGGCGACGGCAACGGACACACCGACGCCGACTGCCACCACGACGAACACGCCTGAGGCGACGGCGACCCCGACCGAAACATCGACGGGTACGCCTGAGGCTACAGACACGCCGACGAACACGCCGGAAGCGACCGACACGCCGACAGCGGTGCCGACATCGACGAGCACGCCTGAGGTGACAGAGACGCCAACGGCCGTGCCGACGGCAACGAACACGCCGGAAGCAACGGAGACGGCGACGCCGGTTCCGACAGCAACGGACACGCCCGAGCCCACGGCCACGCCGGAGGCGACGAACACAGCGACGAACACGCCGACGCCGACGAATACGCCGGATGCGTCCGCGACTGCGACACCAGAGGTTACGGAGACGGCGACGAACACGCCGACGTCCACGAATACGCCTGAGGTGACGGAGACGCCGACCGACACGCCGGAGCCGACGGCGACGTCAACAAGCACGGCTGTGCCAACAGCGACTCCGACCGAAACAGCGACGAATACACCCACGGCGACGGTGGAGCCTGCGACGGAGACACCGGAGCCGACGAGCACCGCGACGAGTACTGCGGTGCCTACGAACACGGCGACGGCAACGAATACACCGACGAATACGGCCACCGCGACGAACACGCCGACGAATACGGCGGTGCCAACGAGTACGCCGACGAACACGAGTACGCCGACGAACACCGCGACGAACACGCCGGTGCCGACGAATACAGGTGTGCCGACAAACACGGCGACCAGCACGCCAACCAAGACGTCGACGGCGACGAAGACGTCGACACCGACGAAGACGTCGACACCGACGAAGACGTCGACACCGACGAAGACGCCAACGCGCACGCCGATTGTCACGGCAACGCAGACGCCGCGGCCGACGCGCACGCCTGTCGTGACGCCAACGCCACAGCGGACGAGGACCGTTGTCGCGACTCGAACGGTTGTGGTGACGCCGACGATCGCGCCGACGACGAACACGCCGGTGCCGACATCGACGCCGACGAAGACGGCGACTCCGACGAAGACGGCCACGAAGACGGCAACGCCTACGAAGACGGCGACCAAGACGCCGACCTACACGCCGACGCGGACAGCGACGAACACGCCGGTCGTCACGCGGACAGCGGTGGTCACGCGGACAGCGGTAGTCACGCGGACAGCGGTAGTCACGCGGACGGTCGTGCCGACGATGACTGCTGAGCCGACGCCAGACTTCTGCTGGACAATCGGCCGCAAGCTCCAGACGCTGGCCCAGATTGTCTGGCGGCTCGGGTCGGAAGAGGGCGACTGGAAGTACAACGAGACGTGGGACCTCGACCACGACGGCGACATAGACTGGCGCGACATTGAGATCGTGCTGGTGGATATCCCGACGTGCCGTCACGGTAGGCGGTGAGCCCCGGCTCGAGGTGAGAACGTAAGTGGAAGCGAGCGGCGTCTGAATCAGGCGCCGCTCGTTGCTTTGGTTCCTGTTGGCTGATTGCTGGGGTAGAATCGCGGCACGATGGACAAGGATGAGGTTCGGCGGCTTATTGCAGAGCACGGCATCGAAACCGTGAAGATCGGCACGCCCGATATGGACGGCGTCTATCGCGGGAAGCGCGTGTCGGTGAAGCAGTTTCTTGCGGGCTTCGATGGATCCGGGTTTGCGCAGTGTGACGTGATCTTCGGGTGGGATATCGCCGAAGAGGTGATGACCGGGCTCGATCTTGCGATGGGAAGCGCGGACACGGGCTTCGCGGACATTCTCTTGCGGCCAGACCTCGAGACGTTTCGCGTCGTGCCGTGGGAGCCTGCCGTTGCCGCGGTGGTGTGCGATGTGTACACCGAGCACGGCGGCGTCGTCGAGCAGTCGCCGCGCGCGGTGCTGAGGCGCGTCGTCGAACGGGCACGGACGATGGGGTTCGAGCCTGCGATGGCTGTCGAGTACGAGTTCCGGATCTTTCGCGAGGATCAGGAGTCGCTGCGGGAGAAGCGCTACAGCGATCTGCGGCCCCTGAACCCCGGCTTCAACTGCTACTCGATCAGTCACGCGACGATCGACGACGACGTGGTCGGCGCGCTGCGACGGAACATGGACGCGTACGGGATCGAGGTCGAGGGCTACAACCGCGAGCATGGCGAAGGTATGTACGAGATGAACCTTCGATACGCGCCGGCGCTGGAGGCGGCGGACCGCGGCATGCTGTTCAAGTCGGGGTCGAAGGAAATCCTGGCGCAGGCGGGCGTCGTCCCGACGTTCATGGCGAAGTACAGCGACGAGATGGACGGCTGCAGCGGACACATCCACCAGTCGTTGTGGCGCGGCGACGAAAGCGCGTTCTACGACGAAGGCGGTGCGCACGGCATGTCGTCGGCGATGCGGTCGTATCTTTCCGGTGCGTTGCGAGCGATGCCAGAGCTGTTCGCGTTATACGCGCCCAACATCAACTCATACAAGCGCTACGTGAGCGGAAGTTGGGCGCCGACGTCGGCGACGTGGGGCGTCGACAACCGGACGTCGTCGCTGCGCGTGATCGCGGGCGGCCCGAGCGCGATTCGGATCGAGACGCGGGTGCCTGGCGCGGATGTGAATGCGTACCTGGGGTTCGCGGCGTGCCTCGCGGGCGGCCTGTGGGGCATCGAGCAGGGGCTGGAACCGCCGTCACCGGTGCAGTCGGACGCGTACGCGGCCACGGATCAGCCGGAGCTGCCGCGGACACTGGAGCAGGCGATCGCGCTGTTTGAGGTGAGCGCGGTTGCGCGCGATTGGTTCGGCGACGCGTTCGTCGATCACTACGTGAAGATGCGCCGGTGGGAGATCGAGAAGCACCGGCGGGCTGTCACGGCGTGGGAGCGGGCGCGGTACTTCGAGCAGGTCTGACGAGGGAGCAAAGAGCAAACAGCAAGCGGAGTTCCAATTTGGCACAGATTGTTCGAGATGGCGTGCGGTTGGTGTATGAGGTGGCTGGTTCTGGGGAGCCGGCGATCGTGCTTGTGCACGGATGGACGTCGGACCGGTCGTACTTCGTGCCGCAGGTCGAGCGCTTTTCGCGATCGCACCGATGTGTGTCTGTAGACCTGCGAGGGCATGGTGAGAGCGACGCGCCGGAGCAGGAATACACGATCGAGGGGTTCGCGGACGACGTCGCTGCAATCTGCGATGAGCTTGCTGTGAAGGATGCCGTGCTCGTCGGGCACAGCATGGGTGGCGCGATCGTGCTGGCGATGTCGGTCCGGAGGCCGGAACTAACGCGCGCGGCCGCGATGCTTGATCCAGCGATCCTCTTTCCGGCGGAGTCGCAGGCGCTGCTGGCGCAACTCGCACCGGTGTTCGCGGGGCCGGAGGGGCTGGCGACACTCAAGCAGTTCTTCGAGGGCCAGTTCTTCCTGCCGACCAGCGACCCTGCGCTGAAGACCCGACTGGCGGAGGCGGCTCTGAAGACGCCGCAGCATGTGATTGGCTCCGCGTTTGCGAACCTGGCGAAGTTTGACAGCGCCGCTGCATTGCAGGCGCTGACGAAGCCGCTGTTGTTCGTCGGCGCTGAGCCAGCGATCACTGATGTCGTGCGTTTGCGGGAGCTGTCGCCCGCGGTGATGGTCGGAAGGACCGTCGGCGCCGGGCATTTCCACCAGCTGGAGGTACCGGACCAGATCAACGCGATGCTCGAACGGTTTGTGGCGATCGCTGGAAGCTGATACTGAAAGCTTCAGCATTGCCTTCACACAGAGACTGCTCGCGCGTAGACAACCGTAAGGGTGAACAATGGAAGACGTTGGAATCATCGTCAGGAGGTTGACCCTCCAGGCGCGCGCGCTTGGTGCGCTGGCCGCGCGCATCCGGTTGGATGAGCTGGGCGTGCAGGGAGATGCGGCGCAATGGGAGCACCTCAGTCGTGTGGTGGAATGCCTCGATGTCGGTGATCTCAGTGAGTTGGCGCCAGACCGTCGGGCTTCCCTCTCGGCATCGATACGGACAGGACTGAAGCAAATCCTGGAGCTGGTCGAAGAGCCGCAGCGGATGGGTGGATGGACGCATACCGATGCCGCGCTGCTGCAGGCACAAGGAAGCGCTTCTGCCGACATCGCGCGATCGATTCAGAGGGCGGGAGTTGGCCGGTCCGGGGCGCGCATCCTTGATATCGGCTGTGGGGTTGCGGGGCTTTCGATCGCGTTTTGTACGGAATTTCCGGATGCCACCGTTGTTGGCGTCGATCTGTGGGCGCCAGCGTTGGAACTCGCACGTCGAAACGTCGCAGTGGCAGGGCTTGATGCGCGCATTGACGTTGTCGAGACTGCGATCCAGGACTACCGCGACGATGTTGGGTTCGATCTCATCTGGCTTCCGGCGATCTTCATTCCGGCGGTTGCCATCGACGACGTGCTGAATACCGCGTTCGAGCTCATCCGGCCGGGTGGTGAGATCGTTGTGGGTGCATTCAACGACTCGCCCGACGCGCTAACGAATGCGCTTGATGCGCTGATGACCGTGCGCTCCGGTGGCTCCTTGCTGACAGCGACCGAGATCATCGCGAAAGTCAATGGCGTCGGATTTGCGGACGTTCACGAGATTGACCGGCAGTGGAGTCCAATGCGCCGGCTGGTGACAGGCAAACGCGCGCGTTGAGCGAGGCAGAACGGCCTCGCCCTCGGTTACGCGCGATAGATGCGACCTTCGTGTGGGCGCAGGCTGCTGCCCGATGGTGCGTCCATGTGCGTAGTCGCGAGCAGTTTGCCTTTCGGCGCGCTGTCTGGCGAGGCTTGATCTTGATCTGTGAAGTTGAGGGCGATGAGGACGCGGTCTGTTCCCAGCTTGCGGGTGTACGCGAATACGCCTTGTTGTGTCTCAATGGGGGCGTAGTCACCGTGGGTCAGGGCTTCGGAGCTGCGGCGAAGCTTCAACAGCTTTCTGTAGAAGTTGAGCATCGACGTCGGATCGGCGGCCTGCGATTCGACGCTGACTGCGGGGTCGCCGTACGGGAGCCATGGCTCGACGTCGGGTGCGGCGAAGCCTTGTTCGCGGGACCACTGCATGGGGGTGCGCTCGCCGTCGCGGCCGGGACCGTAGAGGCGGGCGGGGTCCTGCAGTTTGTCCTCGGGCACGTCGACGTTCTCCATGCCCAACTCTTCGCCGTAGTAGATGAAGGGCGTGCCACGCAGGGTCAGTAGCAGCATCGCAAGCAGGCGGGACCGTGCCTGGCCCTTCTCGCCGCCGCCGAGCCGCGTCGCGACGCGGTCGTTGTCGTGATTGCCCAGCACCCAGTTCGGCCACGCGCCGGCCGGAAGCGCTGCTTCGAACTCATCGACCAGACGCCGGACGCGTTCGGCTGACCAGCGGCGGTCGTTGATGCGGACGAGCGGGAAGTTGAAGCCGAGGTGGAGGCCGTCGAGCGCTTCTCCACCGTAGTAACGGACGATGTTCTCGGGTGTGCCGAAGACTTCGCCGACGGCCATGCGGTCGGGATAATCGTCGACCGTCGTGCGGATGCGGCGGACGTAGTCGATCACGTCGGGCCAGTCCTGATCCTGCGTGTGCATCTGCAGTGCTGTCTGGCCGTAGGCGACTGCCCACTTGCGTTCGGGGTTGGGGGCGTTGTCGCGGAGTTCCGGGTCTTTGACGATGCGGTCTATGACATCCATGCGAAAGCCGTCGACGCCGCGGTCCATCCAGAAGCGGAGGACGTCGTGCATGCGCTGCTCGACCTCGGAGTTGCGCCAGTTAAGGTCGGGCTGCTCCTTGAGGAACATGTGGAGGTAGTACTGCTGCGTGTGCTGGTCCCACTCCCAGGCGCTTCCGCCGAAGACGGCGATCCAGTTGTTCGGAGGCTCGCCGGCGGGACCGGGATCGCGCCAGATGTACCAGTCGCGCTTGGGGTTGTAGGTGGATGAGCGCGACTCGATGAACCATGGGTTGAGGTGCGACGAGTGGTTGGGGACGAAGTCGAGGATGATGCGGATGCCGCGCTTGTGCGCCTCCTCGATGAGGCGGTCCATCGTTGCGAGATCGCCGAAGTCGGGGTGGACGTCCTCGTAGTCGGCGACGTCGTAGCCGAAGTCGGCCATCGGCGACGGGTAGGTCGGCGAGAACCAGATGGCGTCGACGCCGAGCGAGTCGGGGCCGCCGTTGAGGTAGTCGAGGCGGTCGATGACGCCCTGGAGGTCGCCGATGCCGTCGCCGTTGGAGTCCTGGAAGGAGCGGGGATAGATCTGGTAGACGACGCCGTGCTTCCACCAGGTGTGGCCGTCGGTCGTCGGTCGTCGGTCGTCGGTCATCGGTGGTTGGCTCCGGGCGGCGCTTCGATACATAAGGAACGCTCGCCTGTTCGGGCGAGCGCTTGGGGGTGTTGGTAGTCAATCAGGCTATCGGGTGGAGCGCAATCGGGCGGCGATGACGTTCGCGAGAAGCTCGATCTGTTCTTAGAGCGGGCGGCCACGCAGGGCCGCCACTACGGCGTGTGGCGCTCGACGGTGTAGGCGGTGCTGGAGCAGACTTCGCGAGGGATCGTGTCGAGGGTGGCGCGGCGGGGGTCGCCGGTGAGCGGGAGGGTGCGGTCGGCAATCTTGTCGCCGAAGCGGTCGAAGTAGTTGCATTGCTTCCGGAACTCGATGAGCAGGAGGCGGTCGCCGCCGAGGAAGACGTGCTCGATCTCTTTCTCGTACGGCGTGAGGGTGGCGCGGGCGTCGTCGCAGGCTTTCTCGAGAAGCTCGTGGATCTGCTTGTCGCGGATGCGGTCGTAGCGGCCCTGCGATTGACCGCCTGCCTTGTGGCGGTTCTTCACGAAGCGATTGCCGGTCTTGCTTGCGACGAGGAAGTCGCCGCGGAAGAAGCCGGTGGTGTAGCCGCCGCGGCGGAGGAGGAAGGCGGAGTAGGCGTATGCACGTTGGAGCAGGGCGACGAGGGGTGCGGTTTCGATTTCGTTGCTAGTGCGCGTTTCTTGAACCGCGAACGGCGGGAGGATGAGTGTGACAGTGTCGGCGGTGATGAAGGTCACGCTGCCGGTCTCGGAACCCTCCGCTGCGGTGGTGAGCTCGTCACGGGATTCGGCGTCGAGCCACGGGACATCGAGTGGAGGTGCGGTGTTGGGCGCGGTGTAGCGCGTCGAGCCCGGGGCGCCCGATGGCGGGAGGCTGGCGAGCAGCTTCTGCTTACTGATGCGGTCTCGGTGCATTGAGGAAGGTTACGAGAATCGCAGATCTGGCGTGCTGGTCGCTGCGGGGTCAATCGCGGACACTGCTTCCGAGGGCACGATATCCGCTCTGGAGGACAGGATCATGACTGACGAGACGACGACAGGCGTTGTGCCGAGCGCGCCGTACAAGGCGATTGGGCATGGGCGGCAGATTCAGCTTGACGCGCTGGGCGTGCCTGCAGTGCTGATGTTCGCGGGCCGCGAGACATCGAACCAGCCGCAACCGATCGTGTCGGCGATTCGCGAGGTGTATCCGACCGTCGAACAGGTGCTGATCTGCAACATGGCTGATGTGCGTGGCATCCCGAAGCTCGTGCGGAAGCCGGTCGAGCTGCTGATGAAGTCGTCGTACAAGGACGCCGTCGATGGTCTCGAGCCAGGGCGGACGGCTGAGGACTACGTGCTCATCCTGCCGGACTGGGACGCGGCCGCGTTCGATGCGTTCGGCGTGAAGGACGTCAGCAAGCTTGTTGCTGTTGGTGTGATCGACCATGACGGGAAGATCGTCGGGATGTATCAGGGAGAGGATGCTGCTGCGCAGGCGCTGTCGATGCTCGCGAAGGCCGGGGTCTGACGAGGCGTAGTCGTACGCCGACGGGCTGGAGCATCAACCCGTGCGATCGACAGCGGTTTGGCTGCTGATTCTCTTGAAATTCTGACACCGACGCTGGCCGACGAGATTCTTTGCTTCGCTCAAACTGACAGCACCTGCTACCCACTGCTTCGCACCCTACTTGAGGTAGCGGTGGAGGGGGAGTTCGCGGTGGCGCTGGCCGGTGCGGTCGTAGACGGCGTTTGCGATGGCGGCGGCGATGGGGACGATGCCGGGTTCGCCGGCGCCGGTTGATGGCGTCTCGGGATCGCCGACCAGCAGCGTATCGATGTGCGGTGCGTCGTTGCTGCGGGGAACGCGGTAGCGCGTGAAGCCGGCGTTCAGGACGCGGCCATCCTGGAAGTCGATCGCTTCGTAGAGGGCGGTTCCCATTCCCATTACGATCGAGCCCTCCATCTGATTGATCGCGCCCTCCGGATTCACGACGAGGCCGCAGTCGAGCGACCCCGTGACGTGATCGACCTGCACTTCACGGCCCTTCACATCGAGCGTCACGGCCGTCGCGCAGTAGCTGCCGACATCGACGCCGATCGCGATGCCCTGGCCGCTGCCCGACGAACCTGCGGCTGCCTGCCAGCCGTGCTTGTCGGCGGCGGTCTCGAGGACGCGGCGGAAGCGGGCGTGTGAGAGGTTGCGCAGGCGGAACTCGACCGGATCGATGGCGACGGTCGCGGCGATCTCGTCGATGTGGACCTCGCGGGCGAAGTGGTTGGCGGCGGCGCCGAGCGAGCGATAGGAGCCGGTGGCGAGCGGGCTGTCGGATGTGTACGTCGTCACCTTGATGTTCGGAGAGTCGTAGGGCGTGTCGGAGCCGCGGCGGCCCAGGAACGGTCGGTCGCCGGCGTGATATGCGTCGAACTGCCACGCGGTGATCTTGCCGTCGGCTGTGAATCCGCTTTTGATCGTGATGACGGCGGCGGGACGCATCGACGTGTACATCATCTCTTCAGCGCGCGTGTAGGCGACGCGGACGGGGACGCCGGCGATGCGCGCGAGGCGCGCTGCTTCGTGTGCGGCGGGGTAGGGGCTCTTGCTGCCGAAGCCGCCACCGATCTCGGGGGCGATGACGCGCACCTGTGGCTCCGGGATGTCGAAGCGCTGGGCGAGTTCCTGGCGGATGCCGAACGGCCGCTGGGTGCCGGCCCAGACAGTGAGGTTGTTGCCGTCCCAGGCGGCGACGGCTGCCCGGGGTTCCATGGGCGCGTTGGAGACGTAGGGGATGAAGTACGTCGCCTCGAGAATGTTTGCGGCGGACGCGAACCCGGCATCGATGTCACCTGCCTCCTGCATCAGGTACGGGTCGTGGCCGCTTTCAAGGAGGATGTTCGGCAGATCGATGGTCGAGACTTTCGGGGCGTTCTCCTGCCATTGCGACTGGAGCATGTTGACGGCGGCGGCAGCGTGCTCGTCGGTGTCGGCGAGAACGGCGACAAGGTCATCGTCGTGGACGACGTGTGCGACACCGGGCATGCGTTCAGCGATCGATGCATCGACGGACGTGAGCGTGGCGGCGCGGGCTGGACGGCGAAGGATGGCCGCGAACAGCATGCCATCGAGCGTGATGTCCTGCGAGTACTTCGCCGCGCCGGTCACACGCGCGATGGCGTCGATGCGCTTGTGGTCTGCGCCCATGACGGTGAATGCGGACTTCGGCGTGAGGGGAATTTCGTCTTCGATGGGGTTGGTTATGGTCTGGCTGGCGATCAGGTCGGCGTAAGATGCGCTTCGGGAAGAGTCAGCGTTTGAGGCGATGCGCCCGTCGGTGGCGGTGACGTCGCTCGCCGGGAGGTCGAGGCGATCTGCCCCCATCTCGATCAGTGCTTTGCGAGCGGTTGCGGCCGCTTTGCGCAGTTGGAGGCCCACGCGCGCGGTGGACTGACTGCCGAACGTGCCCATATCCCACGGTACGAGCGCTGTGTCGCCGAGCACGACCTCGACGGCATCGAGCGGGACGCGCAGTTCGTCGGCGACCTCGATCGCGAGGCCGGTGCGGATGTTCTGACCGTACTCCACTTTGCCGGTGTAGCAGACGACGGTGCCGTCGGGGCGGACGGTGAGCCAGCGTGCGTGTTCGACATCGGGCGAGGTGTTGGCGTAGGCGACGCTCCTGTAGGTGCGCGGTGGTGGCGGGAAGCCGAGGGCAACTTCGCCTGTGATGTGCAGGCCGGGCTCGTCGATAGTGGCGGTGGGCGGCGCGGCGTCGGTCATTGCGCGCCTCCGGCCATGTTGCTGGCAGCGGACTCGACTGCGTTGAGAATGCGCTGGTAGGTGCCGCAGCGGCACATGTTCTGCGAGAGCGCCTCGCGGATCTGGCGGCGGTCTGGGTAATGTTCGCGGTTGAGGAGGGCGACCGACGTCATGATGAAGCCGGGGATGCAGTACCCGCACTGCATGGCGGACTCGTCAACGAAGGCTTGCTGGACGGGATGAAGGTCGTCGCCGTCCGCTAGGCCCTCGATCGTGGTGATGTGGCCGCCGGCAACGGTGCCGACGGTGGACATGCAGGCTCGGAGGGCCTGCCCGTCGACGAGGACGGTGCAGGCGCCGCAAAGGCCTTCGCCGCAGCCGTACTTGGAGCCGGTGAGCCCGGCCTCGAAGCGGATGAAGCTCAGCAGATTGCGGTTCGGTTCGGGGGCTTCATGGGGGGCGCCGTTGATGTGGATCGTGACCATGCGTTCATGCTCCCGCGCCGCGGGGGGTGGGTCAAGCGTGCTTCGAGATGGAATCGCAATGATGGTGCGAATGTACCGGCCCGCCGGGCGAGGTCGTCGCGCTAGGATGAATGCATGGAATGGTGGCAGATCGTCCTGCTCACGCTGCTTGGGATGGTGCTGACCGTGCTGGTCAGCGCGTTCATCGTCTGGCGGATGGCGTCCGGGCGGACGAAGAAGCTGTCTGGGCGAATCGGGGCGCTGCCGTGGCGGTCGAAGCTCACGCTCGCCGGCGCGCTGATGCGTGACGAGCGCGTGCCGCTCACCGCGCGCATCCTGCTGCCGGTGCTGGTGCTGTACTTGGCGCTGCCGATCGACCTCATTCCGGACTTCATCCCGGTGATCGGCCAGATCGATGACATCGTCGTGGTCGTCGTGGGGCTGGCGCTGCTCATTCGGCTGGTGCCGACGAAGGTGTTGGATCAGCACATATCGGACCTCGAGCCGGCGATCGAAATCGGGCCGCCTGGGTATCCGCAACTGCCTGAGTAAGCTGCTGTGCGAGGTGCGACAGCATTGTCACGAACGCCGTGCGCTTCGTTACCGTGTGGCCCGCCGCCGACAGCTACGTTTCTCCTGAGTCCGCGCCAACAAGCCGGCGGAAGGAGATGCCATGCAGACGAACAACGCGGGCGAACCGAACCGGGACACAAACGCGCCCGACCGCTTTCTCTTCGGCGCCGTGGGCGTTGCGGCGTTGGCGGGAATTTTGGTCGGCGCGATGATGGGCACATTGGGCGGAGCCCTGTACTCCGCATTTGACGACCGAGCCGCCGTCTGGCTCATGATGATTGCCGGTGCGCTGTTTGGCGCAATACTCGGCGGCGTAATTGCGGCCACGCAGATCGCCGGACCATTCGACCACAAGTGAGACATCATTGTCTCGTGTGAGGACGACGAGAGAGGGTGAGCGCGTACGCTCACCCTCTGTATCTGCATCGACATGAATCTGGTTACTCGTACCGCAGCGCGTCGGCGACGGGCACGCGAGCTGCGTTGCGGCTTGGTAGCCACGTCATCAGCAGCGACACGAACAGCGCGGCTGCGGTGAACGGCAGAATTTCCATCCACGGAAGCGAGAACTCGATGCCCTCGCCTGCGAACTGGCCGGTGGTGAACAGGTTGCGCGCGATGAGTACGCCGCCGACCACCCCGGATAGGATGCCCATCAAGGCGATGAACGTTGACTCGAGGACGAAGGTCAAGGCGACCGTGCTGCTCTGGTAGCCGATCGCCCGCAGCATGCCGATCTGCTGTCGCCGTTCGACGACGGAGCGGAAGGCGATGACGCCGAGGGCCGTGATGCCGACGAACAGCCCGAGCGTCATGAACGCCTGGAACATGCGGTTGAATGCCCGATCCTGAGCAGCGGATTCGCTGATCAGTTCGCTGATGCCTTCAGCCTGCACGCCGTGCGTGCTTAGCGCGGCTTCGACGTCGCGTGCGCCGTCCACCGGCTTGATCGAGTCGTCGAGGCGGATGTACGTGCGCAGGAAGTCCGGCGTGCCAAACACCTCCGTGTACGCCGACTCGTTCACGTACACGCCGGAGACCACCTCTCCCGGAAGCTTCGATGCGAGCACGCCGATCACGGTCACAGTCGCGGACTTCTCCGAAACCGGATCCTTGATGGTGACCTCGAACGGTTCGAAGGTGTCATCCGTCAGGTTCGGGTTCATCAGGATGTCATAGGGTCCCCAGTCTGCGCCGTCGACGAGCGCAAACTTCTTGTCCGACCGCACCGCGTCGAGGACGGCGCGATCCGTCTCGTAGCCGGTCGCACGGCCGTCGAGCGTCACATCTTCGGCTGCGAAGAATGCATCATCGCCGGCGATGACCGGATACGTGTTCCAATCGAGTGCGTCATCCGTCGATCTGCGGACCTGCTGGTTGCCGATGAACAGCGTCACGCGGCCCGTATCGACGATGGCGGCTGAGATCTCGGCGTTCACGTCGCTCAGCGCCTGCGGGACATCCTGGACGGGATTGTTGCGGTTCGACGTCGTTACGACGTCCCAGCCACCGTCTCCGCTGCTGCCCGTCGTCGCTGCGTTGAAGTTAGCGCTGACGACGCTAAACGTGACGATGGAGAAGACGATGAGCGAGAACATCGCGATCGTCATGCCGGTGCGGAAGCGGTTGGCCAGCGGGTACGCCACGCCCATCTTGAGTGCAGGAGCCAGCTGTGGAACGCGTGCCGCCGCGAGTGACGTCGCCGCTGCCAGGCCGACGAGCGCCGCAAACAGGTACATGACTTGGCCGACGCTGTCGGCGCTGTCTCCGAAGGCGATGCCTGCGCCGACGCAGGCAAGCGTCGCCAGCCCCAGAACCGATGGCACCAGGTATGCGCTGCCGCTGCGCCGCTGGAAGAGCGTCGTGAGGAGCTTCGCGTTGAAGATGATGATCAACGTGAACGACAACACGACCATGATGCCCGCGAGCAGGAACATCTCCAAGTCGCCCTGCAGCTCCGTGCCGAGAATCTCTTCGGCGATGTTGAATGGCAGCAGCCAGTAGGCTGCGAGGTACGCCCCGACAACCGTCCACAGCACCCGACCGTTCACGCGATAGTACGAAGCCAGCATCGCGAGGCTGAGCGGCACGATGGCAAACCCGAACGCCGCCAGAAACTCGCTCATGCTGCCCCCACCCTTCGCACCGAGGATGGCGAGACCACCGATGGCGACGCCGATCGGGGCGAGAATCCACGCCCACGGCACACTAAAGCCCTTGCAGAAGAGGAACCAGATCCCCAGCGGAGGAACGATCATCGCGATCACGCCGGCGGCGACCCACTTCCAGTTGGTCTTCCGGCGTGCTTCGCGCTGGCCTTCGTCATCGAGACCGCGGATGGCGGAGACGATGTTGACGTTGCTGACCTTGAACGATGCCATGACGACGGTCACGAACGTGATCGACACGCCGAGGCAGTAGCTGATGATGAGCGAACGCATGGTGACGTTTGCTTCGAGGAACGCGAACTCTTCGCCGCCGCTCCAGCGCAGGAAGCCGACGACCAGGATGAACGCAACGGCGACACCCAGCGCGGCACCGATCGCTCCTGCGATGAGGTTGTAGGCCATGCCTTCTGAAACGAACGACTGCACAAGGTTCGAGCGTTGTGCGCCGACGGCCCTCGCCATCCCCATTTCCGCCTTCCGCTCAGCGGCAAGCATCACGAAGATCATGAAGATGAGCATGACGCCCGATGCGATAGAGAAGAGCCCCAGCAAGAGAAAGAACGAGGTGATCAGTCCGGCCGTCGCCTGGGCTTCTTCGAGGGCGTCCTGCTTAATAGTGTCGACGGTCACTTCGGCGCCGTCGATGCCGAGGAGCGACCAACCTTGGTCTTCTCGCACGAAAGACTGCACGCGGAGGGCCACCGCATCAGAGTTCGTGACGCTACCCCGCACGCCGCCCTTGAGCGCGATGTTGATGTGGTTGACCTGACCGGGGTGATTGGTGATCGATTGCACGCTGGACAGCAGCATCGCGCCGCCCGCGACGCCACTCGCGAACTCATCCTCGACTATGCCGACGACGGTGACTTCCGACTGCGTCGTTCCGACGAAGATCGTGAGTGTGTCGCCCGCCACGGCGTCCAGGTCGTCGGCCGTTGTGTCACTCAGGAAAATCGCATTGCTTGCGAGCAGCGATAGGTCGGCAGCGCCGCCGCCGACGAGGCGAAGGCCGCCAAGCCGCCCGAGGCGCTCGGGGTCGACGCCAGAGAGGACAATCGACGGCTCGGACAGCCGCGAGCGCGGGTTCTGCGCGGAGACAGGCTCCTGCAGGAACGGAAGGAAGCCGTCGATGTCCGCGTCGCCCACGAATTCAGATTCGAGGGCAGTGACCGCGGACTCCGGTGCATAGTTCGAGGCGGTCGACTCCGCGGCGTCCTCACCCTGGAAATTGATGGCGAGGTCCGATCGCTGGAGCATGTCGTAGGTGATCTTGGTGATCGAGTGGTCGACCGTGTCGCCCGTTGTGAACGACGCCGTCGTAATCAGCGTCGCGAGCATGAGCCCCATCACGACAAGGCCGATCTGAAGCCCGCGACGTGGGAGGTTGCGCAGGCCCATCTTGAACATGGTGCGGTTGGTGACGGCAATGTAGCCGACGGCCGCGACGCCGACCGCGAAGATCGCGACGAGCGCCCACATGATGACGTCCATTGAGATTCCAAACAGGGAGTCCATTATGCGCGCTCCTCACTGACGATCGAGCCGTCACTCATGCGCACCAGGCGGTGGCAGCGCTTGCCGATGGCCGCGTCGTGCGTGACCAATACGAATGTCTGGTTGTGGTCCCGGTTCAGCGTCTCCATCAGCGTGACGATGTCGTTGGCCGTCTTCGAGTCGAGCGCGCCCGTGGGCTCGTCGGCCCAGACGATGGCGGGGTTGTTCACGATGGAGCGGGCGATTGTGACGCGCTGCCGCTGCCCGCCGGAGAGCTGTGCAGGGCGCTGGTTCGCCTTCACTGCGAGATCTACGCGCTCGAGGGCTTCGAGTGCACGCCTGCGCGCCTCCCCAGCGTTCGTGCCAGAAACGACGAGCGGAAGTTCGACGTTCTCGACGGCCGAGAGGACGGGGAGAAGGTTGTACGTCTGGAAGATGAAGCCCATGTTCTGCGCACGGTACGAAGTCTTCTTCTTGTCGTTGAGCGTCGCAATGTCGGTGCCATCGATGCTTACGACGCCGCTGTCGATCGAGTCGAGGCCGCTCATGCAGTTGAGCAGCGTCGTCTTGCCACAGCCAGATGCGCCCATGATGGCGACCATCTCTCCGCGCTGGACCTGTAGGGAAACGCCGCGCAGTGCTTGTACCTCTACGCCACCGCTGCGGTACGACTTCACGACGTCCTGCAGCTCGATGATCGTGGATTGCCTTGTGGCCTTCTCCACGGGCGTCAGTGCCGGTGCGGATTCGACTCTGGGTTGTCTTTCAAGCATGAGTGCCACTGTGTTATCTCCTGTTGTGTTTGATTTTGTTTCGTCGGATTCTTATTTGCTGTGTGGAAGGTGTGTGCGGCGGTGTCGTTAGTTCAAGTCCACTCCTCTGCTGATAGCGTTCTCAGACGCGTCCGGCGTTTCCTTGTGGTCGGCGGCCGCCCGAATGGCGCCCGCGAGTTCGCCCTCGATCTGGTGCTTGGACACGAAGCCGATCGCGCCAGCAGCGTGGGCCCGGGCCCGCGTGGCCGCGTCGTCTTGCATCGTGAGCATGACCACCGCACACGAGGCGCCTGCGTCACGAAGGGCAGCAGTTGCCTCGATCCCGTCAAGTACGGGCATGTAGAGGTCCATGAGGACGACATCGGGCTGCACATCGGTGACCGCGGCCAGGGCGGCCTGCCCGTCGCCCGCCTCGCCAACGACGGCGAAGTCGGGTTCCATGGTGAGCCGCATGCGCAGTCCCCGGCGCACCGCCTGCTCGTCGTCTACCAGGAGCAATCGAATCTGTTTCATCACGTAGCCAGTATCGAGACACCGGCCTGAGATGGAATCAGCAAGCGTGGGGAGAATGGCGTCCACTTGTGGGTGAGGGGACTGCTCCACCGTTTGGGGGATGCGGGGACGGCTACGTTCCGTGTAGGTTTGGGGTGAAGTCGAGCGCAATCG
Source organism: Dehalococcoidia bacterium (assembly GCA_021731085.1). GTDB lineage: Bacteria > Chloroflexota > Dehalococcoidia > DSTF01 > JACRBR01 > JACRBR01. The sequence goes on along the minus strand of JAKFYB010000038.1, from coordinate 6,607 downwards.
CTGTATATTGCGTCCCGATTGAACACCGACGGAGGTGCCGGACTTGCCGATTCGAATCTTCATCGCGGATGATCATGCCGTTGTTCGGCAGGGCCTCCGCATGTTCCTCTCGGATGACCCCGAGTTCGAGATTGTCGGGGAAGCTGGCGATGGCCAGGAAGCCGTCACGCAATCGCTCGTCCTCAAACCGGATGTTGTCCTCATGGATCTGCTGATGCCTGTGCTCGACGGGATCGGGGCGATCGGCAAGATTCGGGCCGAACTGCCGGACACTGAGGTCATCGCGCTGACGAGCGTGCTCTCTGACGACGCCGTGGTCGGTGCAGTGAAGGCCGGCGCAATCGGCTATCTGCTCAAGGAAGCGGAGCCCGAGGAACTACGGCGGGCGATCAAGGCAGCGGCCGCCGGGCAGGTGCACCTGACGCCGAAGGCAGCCGCGCGGCTCGTGCGCGAAGTGCGAGCACCAGAAAGTCCGCAGGCCCTCACCGAGCGCGAGACTGACGTGTTGCGCCTCATTGCCGGCGGCAAGGCGAACAAAGAAATCGCGGCATCGCTGACCATCGGCGAGCAGACCGTGAAGACGCACGTGAGCAACATCCTGATGAAGCTCGGTGTGCAGAGCCGGACGCAGGCCGCCCTCTACGCTGCACAAATAGGCCTCGCACCCCTCCAAACGTCGTGAGCCGCATACGTTCTCTCTCGCTTGCGGCGAAGCTCAACATCGCACTGCTGGCGTTCTTCATCGCTTTGAGCGCGGCGACCGTCGCAATCCTCCTGTACGGATTCAACCGTACGCGTGACAACGCGGACGCACGTAGCAGTGAAGCACTGGAGCGCGGCGGCGAGCTGGCTCTTCGTGCCGTCGCTGGCGGGGCTGCCGAGCAAGGTGGCATTCTGTTCGAATCCGCCGCGGAGGTCGGCCGGCGTTCGGCGCTGTACGTCGAGGCTGCATCCGTGGTACCGGACGCCTCCGCCTCCATCCCACCGCTCACGCAGGCCGCCTCTGGCCACTACTACGATCCAAGTCCGGACCGTGTGACTGATGTGGTTGTGCTCAGCAGCTCATCGCCCGACGACCCGCTTGTCCGCGACGACATCGCCTTCTCCGCACCCCTCGAAGCGATCTTTCCTGTGTTGTTGCAGAGCTTCGAGGGAGAGGTGAGTGGGCGCAATTTCGACCCGACGTCAATCGTTTTCGTCAGTCCGTCAGGTGTTGCACGCTACTACCCACCCGCCGGCATCCAGGACTTGCTTCCTGTCGAGATTGACTTGCAGGAGCCGTTGATGAGCCTGGGGCCGGAGCAGAACCCGGACCGACAAACAATCTGGACGGCGCCATATGAAGACCTCGCCGGGCAAGGACTCGTCGTCACGGCGAGAACGCCGGTGTATGTCGGTGATACATTCCGCGGTTCTGTCGAACTTGATGTGCCGCTGGCCAACATCATCGCTCAGATTGACCAGCTCAAGCCGACACCGGGCGGCTTTGCCTTCTACGTCGATAGTGAAGGCACGCTGGTGCGGAGCAATGTTTTTGATCGCCTAACGGCGGAGTCCGCGACCAACCGCGAACTTGCCACAGTTCTCGAAGACATAGCATCTACCGAGGCGGGCGACTTCGGGAGCCAGGCCGTACGGATGCAGCTGGAGGGGCAGGACTACTACCTCGCGTACGCCCAGGTGCCAGGGTTGGGTGGTACGCTCGCGGCCGCGGCGCCCGTGTCCGACATCACGGCCGCTGCCGCACCGATTGCATCCGGCATCGACGACGAAGCGACCCGCACCTTGCAGGTCATGCTCGTCGCGATGGCCGTCCTGTTCGTCCTCGGGCTGCTCGCAGCGGGCGTTCTGAATCGGACCGCCGTTGTCAGGCCGATCAACTCCCTCGTCTCCGCGGCGAGAGCCGTCGGGGCGGGCGACCTGAATGCGCGCGTGGATGTTGGCTCAGGTGGGGACGAACTGACTGAGCTCGGCGTCGCGTTCAACAGCATGGTAGATCAGCTGCGTGAGTCGGAGCGGGCTTTGGAGGAGCGAGTCGATCAGCGCACACGCGAGCTGCAGGCCCTGCTCGATACATCGAAGGCATTGTCGTCGACGCTGGAACTGGAACAACTTCTCGACGACATCCTGAACCACCTTCAGGCGCTGATTGACTGTGATGGCGCTGCGGTGCTGCTCGTGGAAGGCGACGAGTTGGTGCAGCTTGCCGTACGCCGGCCGCAAAGCATGGCAGTCGACACGGCACCGGTCGGAAACACGGCGCAGGCATACTCGGCCATCTGGAAAACGATCGAGCGCGGCGAGCCTGTTGTGATCGATGATGTGCGCGACGATACACCCATGGCACAGGCATATCGCGGACAATTGCATGTCGACCTTGACCTGACGCCGGTTGCCTACGTTCGCGCGTGGGCCGCGGTGCCGCTGACGGCACGCGACCAGGTGATTGGCATGCTGGCGATCGCCCACAAGAAGCCCGGAAGTTTCGATCAGCGCGACATCGAACTGGCGACGGCGGTGGCGGCGCAGGCAGCGGTGGCGATCGAGAACGCGCGGCTTTTCGAGGAGGCAGTGCAGCGGACGAATGAGGTTAACGCGCTGCTCGTCGCCGACGCGGAATTGCATCGGTCGCTGAACCCGGAGATTGTGCTTGGTGCTCTCGTCGATGTGATGGTAGACAACCTGAACGTCGACAAGTGCGTGGTTTCCTTGCAATTGCCCGGATCCGACAGGATCGCGATACGGGCGTCCCGCAACCTTGCACCGGAGACCATCGCAAGGCTGCTTGAGATGTATGAGGAGCGGCGAGAAGCGGGTCGCGTAGTACTCGTGCAGGATCTCACTGTCCGTGACTACGAAGACCTCAAGAGCGCCGACATCGGTAGCCTGGTTGAGGCGGAGGGGATTCGCGCCACGCTGGACGCGCCGATTCGAACGCCTGAGGGTGTGGTTGGGGCGTTTGGCATCGCGTATACCTCGGCACACGACTTTTCGGCGCAGGAGCTGCGGCTCGTACGGGCGATCGCCGAACGAGCGGGCGTCGCCATCCAGAATGCGCAACTCGCGGAGGAGGCGCGTCGCCGAAGCCGCGAGACGGAAGCGCTGCTTCGTGCTGATGCTGAGCTGTTCCGGTCGTTGACTCTGGACGAGGTGTTGCGCGCGCTGGTTGATGTTGCGGTTGACGTACTCGGCGTCGACAAGAGCGTCGTGCTGCTGCACGAGGGTGAGGTTGACGTTATCCGTGCGTCGCGCAACTTCACGCCTGAGAACATTGCATCCTTCAATAAGGTTCTCTCGACGATGCCGCACGAGGAACCGCCGCCGGAGACGCAACGGACCGTTGTGTACGCGGATATAGCGGAAGCGCCCGCGTTCATCGCTGAGATGCTCGGCAAGGAAGACGTGACGTCACACATGTCGGTGCCAGTCTGTGATGCGGAGCGCACGCTCGGCGTCTTTGGATTGAGTTTCCGCGAGGAGCACGTGTTCACGGACGAGGAGCAGCGCCTGTACAAGGCCCTCGCCGACCGAGCGGCGGTGGCCATCAAGAATGCCGAGCTGTACGAGCGCGCGCAGCAGGTCGCCTCGCTTGAGGAGCGGCAGCGGCTGGCGCGCGAGTTGCATGACTCAGTGTCGCAGGCGTTGTTTGGGATCGCGTTGGGGGCGCAGACGGCGCGGCTGCGTATCGACAACGATCCGGCGACGGCGGCGGAACCCATTGAGTACGTAATGTCGCTTGCGCAGGCGGGTCTGGCCGAAATGCGCGCCCTCATCTTTGAACTGCGGCCTGAGTCGCTTGAGAACGAGGGCCTGGTTGCGGCGCTCGAGAAGCAGGTGGCGGCGATGCAGGCGCGCCATAGCCTCTCGATCACGATGGAGTTGATGGATGAGCCTGCTTGCAAGCTCGACGTGAAGGAGGCGCTCTACCGCATCTCGCAGGAGGCGCTGCACAACATCGTGAAGCACGCACAGGCAACGAACGTCGAGATCCGGCTGGAGCGCGAGGGCGACGACCTGTGCCTGACGATCAAGGACGACGGCCGCGGTTTCGATGCGAAGGCGACGTACCCGGGGCACGTCGGGTTGTTGTCGATGCCGGAGCGGGCGGCGCGGCTCGGCGGTGAGGTCGAGATCGAGAGCGAGGTTGGCGTGGGTACGCGCGTGACGGCTCGCCTGCCCGCCTAGTGTCTCATCGGACTCGATCCCGCTGTGTCACTCCTCAGCGACGACCGATGCGGTCATCTGCGTCGGGTGGATGTCGCAACGCGCAAAGTAAGTGCCTGCTTCGAGCGAAAAGTCGTGTTGGTTCCGTTCGCCGCCGTTGAGGTTGCCGGTTGTTTCGGCGAGGTCGGTGTACCCGGCGTCCTTGTAGACGCTGAATGTGTGCGTTTGGTCGCCCTGGTTGTCGAACTCGATGATGAAGTCGCCTGGCTTCACCTTGAGTTCGTCGACGTTGAACGCGAAGTCGGTCGCAACGACGGTGTAGTTGAATGTGCTGCCGTCGCTGCCCGCGCCCTCGCTCTCCAGATCGGTGGGATCTTCGCCGCCGCAGGCGGCCATTGCCACCGCGAAGGTCAGGGCAACCGCTCCGGTCATCAGTAGTCGTAGCTTCACAGTCGTATCCTCCAACTTCGGGCGAACACCGGATCTGGGCCATGATGGACGGCACGGCCATGACGGACAAGCCGCACGGTGAGGGGCTGGGCTTGGGGCCCGGGCTCAGGATCAGGCCTGAGTGCCTAGCCAGGCTTTTGCGTCCGCTACAGCTGCGCGGGTCGAGGCGTACACGGTTTCTTCGGCGTCCATGATGAAGGTGGAGTTCGCGAGGTCGAGCTTTCCGGAGTTGATGAGGTTGGTCTTGAACTCGGGTGAGACGCCGGCGAGGTAGAGGCGGCCGCCGGCCGCTTGCATTTCATTGGTGTATTTCTCGAGCACGGTGATCAATGTCGAGCCTGCGCGCGTGCGGCCTCGGAGGCGGAGCACGACGACGGGGTGCTCGACGCCGGCTGGCGAGGGCAGGTGGCTGGCGAGCACGCGTGCGCCGGCGAAGTAGAGGCTGCCGTAGACGACGATGACCGTTGGAGTTCGGGGGCGGAGGCGTGCGTCGACGGGGCGTTCTCTCACCGAGCCGTCGTGGTTCTCTTCGATCTGCACGATGGCGACGTCAGAGGCTGCGGCGAGGTAGAGGATGGCGGAGAGCATGACGCCGAGCAGCACGGCGACGGGAATCGATAGCAGCAGGGTGGCGATGAAGGTGACGAGGATGGGGAGACGCGACGCCCAGCCTGTGCGCCAGATGGAGGTCGCCTCGACGACGTTGATGGCGCCGAGGCCGGCCATCACCATGAGCGCACCGAGCGCGGCCATCGGCACGATCTCGACGAGGCCGGGGACGACGAGGACGATGGCGAGCATGGCGATGCTGGCGATGACGGACGACCAGCGGGAGACGGCACCGGTTGAGACGTTCAGAGCGGTCTGACCGACGGAACCGCCGACGGGAATGCCGCTGAAGAGGCCTGAAGTCACATTTCCCGCGCCCTGCGCGATGAAGTCGCGCGAGGCGTCGGGAGGGGTGCCGTCCTTGTTTGGGAAGCTCTGCCCGACGCCAGCGCCCTGAACCAGCACGACGGCCGCTATCGCCATGGCGGACGTGACGAGATTGAACGTCAGCGGATCGAGCGAGGGAATGCCGAACGGCGGGAAGCCGCGCGGGATGCCGCCGACATCCTCGACGAGCTGTATGTCGTCGATGTTGAGGATGGTGACGATCAGCGTGGGAACGATGAGCGCGACGAGCGGGCCGATGGCTCCCAACTTTGTGCGGCCCATGGCGATGATGATGGCGAGCGCGATGCCGCCGATGAAGAGGCTTGCGATGTGGAACTCCGACCAGTTCTGGAAGAGGTCGACGGTCTGACTGATCTCGTTATCGCCCTCGGGCTCGTAGCCGGCGAAGAGGGCGAGCTGATCGAGGATGAGGAGCAGGGCAACGCCGGTGAGGAATCCCGTCATGACGGAGTGCGAGACGAAGCGGGTGAGCGTGCCGAGCCGCATCAGGCCGAAGGCGATCTGGAAGACGCCGATGAGAACGCAGAGCAGGAACACGGCCTCCGTGCGGTTGGCGGTGTTGAGGGGGATGGCCTGACCGGCGGCAAGCGCGGCGGCACTGGTCGTCACGACCTGCATGAGGCTTGAGCTTGCGAGGACGCCGCCCGCAAGCCGGCCCGTCATGCTGGCATAGAGTCCGTACACGGGGCTGACGCCGACCATCGCGGCGGCGGCGAGGCCGTCGGGGACGCTGACGACGGCGTTGACGACGCCGGCGATGCCGTCCTTCTTAAGGACGTCCGGCGTGGGCGCGGCGCTTCGGAGTCTGTCGGTCAGTCCGGCCAACGGTGTGCGTCCTCCGTGACAGCGTCACCCTGGACGGGACGCGCTCGGCATGAGTATGGCAGCAATGTCGTTAGCGGGAATCGCGTGTTCGGGGTGGGAGTGGAGTGGTGGTACCCCCGGCAGGACTCGAACCTGCGCACATGGTTTAGGAAACCACTGCTCTATCCTCTGAGCTACGGGGGCGTGTGGGGGCAGGATAACGGACGGGCCC
>JAKFYB010000034.1 GCA_021731085.1 Dehalococcoidia bacterium | reverse complement strand
GCGTCCTACCCGGACTTCTGTATTCCGCCGCCGCCGCCGGATCTCGACTGCGGCCAGATTCCGCAGAAACGGTTCACCGTGTTGTCTCCTGACCCTCACGGCTTCGACGGAGATCACGACGGCGTTGGGTGCGAGAGTTGACGCCATTCAAGATTGGAGTAATGGGCGCACCCGTGGCATGCGCCGTGGCCGCCTTTGCAGCAATCGGATGTGGGAGCAGCGACACTGGCGTCGCGCCTGGAGAGGCCGGTTCCCCAAAGGCACCCACGGCAACGGCACCTGTGACGGTTGCTGCGCTAACTGCCACCCCGATGAATTCGCCAACTGGTGTCCCGTCGGCGCCGCCGCCGACAATACCGCCCGCTGCTCAACCAACTTCGACACCAGCACCTCCCATCGCGAACACCGCTGCGCCCCCACCACCAGCACCAAGCCCAACGATTGCAGCGGTCCTGCCCGAGCAGCATTGTCTCGACGACCCCATCAACACGACGATCCGCCCCATTCTGAGAGAGGGGCTGTCCATCGTCGATGCGTGCTACAGCGTGACCGCCACGGTTAGATCCGTTTTTGACGAGCGCATCCCAGCCGGCGGGGCCGCTGGGCCGGACGTGTACGTCCACGTGCTCTTGGCACTAGATGATGGAACCACCGTTGTCGCGATCGTTCCACCACCATACGCATCGAATGGGGGCCGAATCATCCTGTTGCCGAAGTGGGGGATTACTGAAGGCGATCGCGTGTTCGCAACAGGAGCCCTAACGTATGACGCCAACCGGGCTGCTACGGTGATCCTGCCCACGTGGGAAATTGTCGCGGTGCCGTAGCGCTGATGCACACTATTGCCTGATCGTGTGTGCGAATTGAAACAGGAATCTCAGATTGCAAGTGCTGGCAGAGGCTTATGCAGGACCCGCAGGTAATCGCAGAAAACGACCATCTTCGTTCGCGCGAGATGCAGAGACTCATTCACAGTCAGGTGCCAACGCAAGGACGACGATCTCCGACAACAATCCCACCGGTACTAATCCAGTTCTGGGACGATGCAGCCACGATGCCGGCAGACGTACGGGAGTGCGTCGAAAGCTGGTCACCATTCCTTAGTAGCCACGGCTTTCGCCGGTTACTGTTCGACGACGCTGAAGCCCGAAAGTTCATTCACGCAAGATTGGGAATTCGATCTCTTCAGGCATTCGACCGATGCCTTCACCCCGCGATGCGATCTGATTATTTTCGACTCTGCTATCTCGCAGAAAAGGGTGGCGTTTACATAGACGCCGATGACGTGTATCAGGGTGGCGATTGCCACTTCTTGTTTGAGAACGACAATCTTAAATTGCAACCACTCTGCTACGACAACTCCCGGGGAGCAATGGTCGAGTATCGTACGTTCAGTCAACGCGGTGTTGATTCGACAGACTGGATCTTCTACGTCAACAACAACCCGCTGGTGGCGCCAGCATCGCATCCTGTGATCTGTGCAGCCCTAGCACGTTCCACACGAATGCTCTTGGCCAACGACAATCCCGTGACCGACATACAGTCAACAACAGGTCCCGGCAATCTGTCCGCCAGCCTTGTTCAGCACAATATTCGGCGCGAACGACTTGGAAAGACACGAGACTTTGCTTTCATAGCGCACTGGGACGATTTCGCCGTCAGTCGCTGGCCCTTGAGCTACCGACTTGATGCTCGGAACTGGCGACTATGGACGCCGCCATAGTTCGGCACATTCGCACCCCAGAACGTCATCGCCATTCGCAACTCCGCTCACGTCCGGATTCGATCTTCAATGAATACTGCTCGCCACTCGAGACTAGCCCAGCAAATCGTCAACCACGCCATCTCAAGGACGCGATATCTGGGTGAAAGGAGAATGTCTTCGGCATTCTCTGCCACGACCAGAGACGCCATCCAACGGATCTACGTGATCAACCTCGACAGGCAACCCGCACGATGGCGCCAGATGATGAAGGAGCTTGGCGGTGTTCAGGACTCCTCAGGGAATCCGTTGCTTGCGATGACGCGACGCTATTCGGCGGTGGACGCGAGGTACTTGAGTGATCTGCCAGATCGGCAGGTCGTTGAGCCGTCCTTCTCGCTCGCAGATCAGCTCTTCGTCGAGCCCAATCCGCTCCTGAAGGGCCTGGTCGATCCTCATGAGCGGATGATCTCGATGACACGCCAAGAGATCGCCGTCGCGCTCTCGCACATCGGTGTGTGGAGGCGCATCGCCCAGGATGACAGGTCCTACACACTCGTCCTCGAAGATGACGTCACCTTCAGGCGTGGATTCGCCCGCGTCATGGACCGCACATGGTTTGACTTACTGGATGGTGAGCTAGAGCCTACCGGAATCGAAATGCTGTATGTCTCCTACCAGGAAGCCTTGTATCAACCTCCGTTCGAGCATCAATCTCGACTTTGGCTTCGTCCATCCAGCGGCCTCTGGCAGCTATCGGGTTACATCCTGTCACGGAGTGGTGCGCAGGCCCTGCTAGATCTGCTTCCCGTGCGAGGACCTGTGGATCTCTGGCTCAACCATCAGTTTCAGCGCCTCCAAGTTTATGCAACACGGGACTCGATCGTGAAACAGCGAGTCGATCTGCCCTCATCAAACTCCTACTCCGTCCTACCCGTTCTAACGGCTTTGGGTGTCTTCTCCCGTGAAAAGCCTAACCACTTCAAAGGGGAACGTTTGCCCAGGCCGGTGTTCGGTTTCGGTGATCAGGCCTCAGGTCTGTCAGGTCTCGCCAGCGCCTTACTGATGCTGGGATATCGGTGTTGCAGTGATCTCAGCGATCTCCCGTCACAGGAGTTGCACGAGCTGCTTGGCGATGGACGCGGTCGGATCTTTGATGCCTACGTCAACATTGGCGCGCTTGATGGTGATGCTCTAGTGAAGCTAGCTAAGGTCTACTCCGATGCGCGTTTCATCTTCTCGGCATCGGAATCAACACATGCGTCCCTGGCTTACAACGACGAAGCCGGTACGGACGACTGGACGAAGGTGGCGGCGAGGCTCAACGCCATCAACGCCCAAGTTCTCGTTCTACAAGAGGAAGAGCCGGACAAGTGGGAACTACTGCGCAACTTCCTTGGCACTGCGTACCCCGCCCATCAGTATCCATCGTGTATCGATCGGCCCAGGCGTCTATTGAATGGAAACAATGACAACATGGTCGGGAAGCATAGCGCTCAGGGCCTTTTGGGAGATACGTCGCCATGGGTGATTCCGAACAAGAGCTGGCGGGGCCTCATGATCAGTGCTCCGACAAGCTCGGAGCCAAGCACTGAAAAGGAATGCTACACGCTCGAATCCGCGGGGCTCGACGATGACCGCTGGTGGCTGCGCGACGACACGTTTCCAAGTAACCTCGCTCTCTTCAGGCCCCAGAACCTCTCCACTATTGGCAATGTCACCCGAATCTGTTTGCGTGAAGAGTTCACACCAGTCAGAAACTTCACATCGGGCGCGATCGCGTCCCGAGCTCGTCATCTCTACGGACGCTATGCGGCCGTTCTCAAGCCGCCTAGAGTTCCCGGTCTCGTCACTGGGATCTTCCTTCATCGCGACACACCACGCCAAGAGATCGACATTGAGTTTCTTGGCAACGCTCCGACAAAGTTGCTCTTGAACGTCTACTTCAATCCTGGGATGGAAGGAACTAAGCTCGAATTTGGGTATCGAGGAACGCCAACGCTCATCGACCTTGGTTTCGATGCGACCGCCGACTTTCACCGGTACGAAATCGAGTGGGAGCCTCACATCATTCGTTGGCGTGTCGACGGCCTGCTAGTGCATGAAAGATGTGAATGGAATCCGACGCCGATTCCGCATCTCCCGATGCAATTCAACGCCAACTTGTGGCCCTCGCGATCTCGGCAGCTTGCGGGAAGATTGGCCAAGCGCGACCTTCCTGCCTACGCCGAGATTCGGAGCATGGTGGTCTCGCCATCCCACTAACCGCGCAGACACCCAGACCCTCCGGCGCGCCTCGAACCATGCACACTATGTCCCGATGGTGAGGGCTACATTTTGTAGCCCTCTCTTCAGAATTAACGCCAACCCATTGACACGAGACATACTCACGCGTACTATCCCGCCAACTCAGGACAGTTAGGCGACCTGTGGCGAGGCTGACGCCGCTGGCACGGAGGTGCTGCGTGGCGTTTCTTAAGGCTCTCGTGCTGCCGAGTATCGTGCTTGGCATACTCGTCTTCTTTTCGCACATGCACGCGGAGGGATTTCGCTGGTCAGACGATGCTGGTGCGTTTGAGCCGACCATCGCTGCCGGGCCAGCAGAGGAAACACCTGGCATCCCTGACCTGCCCACACCGACAGGGACCGCGACGGTCGACGAAGATGTCCCGCAGGCCACGGTTGAAGCATCACCAGTGGTCGAGGAAGCATCGGCAACTGCAACGTCCGAACGGCCGTCGCCAACCGCTGAACCGAGCGAAACGCCGGCACCGACTGAAACCTCAGTTCCCTTCACGCCAACACCAACCGAAGTGCTCCCCGACGACCTTCCCGCCCTTTCAGACGACATCGACAATCCCGCTACAGTCGCGACGGCCACGATTGGAACAGATGGCGGGCGCATTGCTTCACCTGATGGACGGGTGGTGATTGACTTTCCTGCTGGCGCCACGCGCGAGCAGCTCAGTGTGTCGATCACAAAGCGAAGCAAGACTGAGTTCGATCGCGTGTCGCCCGATCAGACCTTCGTAAGTGTGTGGCAGTTTGACGCCGTGGCCACGGGCAGTCGCGACGCGGTTCACACTTTTGATAGCGACGTTCGCATCACGACGCGCTTCAGCGTCGCGCAACTCGCAGGCCTCAACGTCGCAAGCCTCGCGTTCTGGACGCTTAACGAAGACGAAGGCAGGTGGGAGAAAATACCGGCTAGCGTCGATATCGTCGAACGCGCCATGACAATCCGAGTCAATCACTTCAGCATCGATGCGGCGACCGCGACTAATATCACCGACCTTGCGCCACTCCTAGATGGCCGACTCACCGATCTGCACACGGGCTCATCGTCTCTGAACATCCCGATTGCTGTTCCGCCCGGCCGAAACGGGCTGGCTCCCAGTCTCAACCTGTCATACGACTCCGGACGAGTCGCCGAGCAGCGCGAGTACACGAGCATGGCGAGCTGGGTGGGGACCGGATGGGAACTTGGCGTGGGCAGCATCGATGTGTCAGACGTGCCCTACGACGAAGAAGATCCTGATGAGGGCTCGTATTCCAGATACTTCCTCAACGCTGGGAATTTCGGCGGCGAGATCATCCAGGGCAAGCTCGCCAACAACCCGTACCTCAAGATCAGCTATGGCGCTCCCTGCTACGAATGGCACAACCAATTCCCAGATGTCTGCGCATACACAGTTACGGATCAAAGTGGGACGAAGTACATCTTCGGAGCAACTGAGAACGCGCGACGCTACTACTGCCTTCCAGACTACGACTTTCCGATCTGCCAACGCTTCTACTATCGGTATGACCTGAGCAAGATCCAAGACACGCTCGGAAACGAGATCACCGTCTCGTACGTCCAGCAAAGTCAACAGATGTTCACGAATGGAAACTACTACCAGTGGATTGCTTCTTCATATCCGGACACGGTCACCTACAACGGTGGACTCGCACAGGTGAAGTTCAATCGCGAGTTTGACGGGCCGCCACGTGGCCAGGGCTGGTATGGCAGCAGCAGCGTGAATATCGAAACGCGGGCCGACGGTCCGTACCTGTTTAGCAATTCCTCAAATGAAACATTCATCCCGCCTCCCGTTCTGGAGACGCACCGCCTGGACAGTGTCGATGTTAACGTCAAGGTCGGCAGTCAATGGAAGCGCGTGCGCAAGTACGACTTCACGTATATAACCACTAACTTCGACCCTGACACCATGGGCACAAGCTGCTACCCATCGTGCGCCCCAGGAACGCACCACCCGTGGCGGCCTAAGGCTGGCACGATAAAGCTCGATTCCGTCCAGCTACGGAATACGACAGACACCTCGACGCTCGTCCAAATGGACTTCGACTACGAGAACAAGCAATGGACCTATTACGAGGCGCAGTACGGCTACTCGACAGTGCCGTACGATCTGCCCTTGCTCACGGCAGCCGACAACGGATTCGGCGGTCGCGTGGAATTTCAGTACACAGAGAAGCAAAAGACGACAACTGGCGTACGATGGTCGCGGCAGGTGGTGACACAGGAGAAACATATTCCCTGCCACACCATCACGGCGTGCGCGTCGCAGCCTCCGATCATTACGACATTTGACTATGGAGCCGCCGGCTCCGGGCCAGACTGGAACCATCACACCAATCTCGCAAATTGGGGTTTCACTGACACCTTCAAGGCGGCCTATCGTGGTTTCCCCACGGTCACCGAGTCAGACAGCGCCAACAACCAAATCGTGCATTCCTACTACACAACCGACCTGGATGGATCGCACTGGAACGACGAGATCCTCACGGGTCGGGAGAAGAGCACGACAATCAAGGACGCGGCGGGCGTGCAGTGGAAGAAGATCGAAACTGATTGGCGCGTGCGCGAGGTCGCCGCACAAGAAAGCACGCTGTGTAGTTGGCCATCGTGTCCGATTGGGAACCCACCCCCGGACCCCAACCATTGGTATGTGAACTTCGTGTACGCCGACTCGCAGACGACAACGCTAAAGGACGGCCAGCTACTCAAGACCGTGAACACGTACGACGACGGCGCCTCCGCGGTTACCTGTCGAACCACGCCGTTTCCGTGTTATGGGCTGCTCACGAAGGTGGAGGATCTCGGCGACCCGAACAGCCAGGGTGCCTACGTGCGGACGGAGACGACGTACAACAAGAACACGACGGAGTGGCTCTTTCAACCACGGCTGTCTGTCGTTAAGGACAGCGGCGGCACCGAATTGTCGCGTTCGCAGTTCTACTACGATGGAAACCAGCTGTATTCACCCGCTTCGCCCCCCGCCGACGGGCTACTGACGGCTTCCGCTGCGAAGCTCAACGCAACGGACTGGAGCAGCACGTACAACGTCTACGATCAATGGGGCAACCGGCTCAAGCAATCCGTGCCAATGACTGGCCAGCCCAATCAGTACAGCCAGGGTGCGGCCCTCGGCTGGATTCCGTCCGGCGTGAAGTTCAGCGAGTCCACGTTCGATTCCACCTACCACCTCTTCCCGCTTACAGAAACGTCGCCTATCACAACGCTCACAACAACGTACGACTACACGGACGCGGTTCATGGCAACTATCTCTTTGGCAAGCCCACGAAGATTACGGAACCCAACGCCCACTGGACAGAAATCCGCTATGACACGTTCGGGCGCACGACGCACGCCTGGGATAACCTCGACTCGTCGAGCCTGCCGACCGTCAGTTTCTCATACACCTGGAGCTCGACGCTGCCTAGCAGCACGCTGGTGACACAGCGCGTCGAGTCTGGAACCACGAAGGTTCGGCAGTCCATCACCTGCATGGACGGCTTCGGGCGCACGCTCCAAACGTCCGAACACTACGACGCGAACGCCGTGAACAAGGTGCGCCTCGATTACGATGCCCGCGGCAACCAAGCGGTGGTCACTAACCCGCAAGTGAACGGTTCGACGATTGGCTGTCCGGGTTCGTTTCCGCTCATCGATTCGAGCGTCGAGCGGACGACGTATCAATACGATCCGCTCGGCAACATGTCCGTCGCGATGCAAATTGACGACGGACAAACCGTCGGGCCGCACACGCGGTACATCGACAACGGCACCACCAGCATCTCGATCGACGAGAAGTACCGGCGGACGGTCAGCACGCGGAACATCGGCGGTTTGACCACGACCGTAACAGAGCCGCTCGTATCGTTGACCTTGCGACAAAATCCATCCAACGGCCAGGGCGGGTATGGAGCGTGGGCGGCGAACCCGGCCGTTGCGCACTACCTGAACGTCGACGACACAAGTCCCGACGACGTCGCGACGTACATCACGTCGACAACGCCGGGCGCGAGGGATTCACACCGATACGTCAACGCCAACCTGACGTCCGGTAGCATCTCGAATGTGATCTTCCACTTCCGATGGAAACAGGATGTTCCACCGACGAGTGCTGCCGACACAGGCGTCAAGCCCTTCCTGCGTTGGGCACTGCAGCATCGGTTCGGCCCGCTGCACCATCGCACGTCGGCCGACGGCTGGGTCGATGAATATTGGGAGTTGCCGATCAATCCAGTGACCAATCTTCCCTGGACGTTGGCTGGTGTGAACGGACTCGAGTTCGGCTTTGAGACCGGAGCGACAGGCTCGGCGCCTGTCGTCACGCAGGCGTGGGTCGAAGTCGTCACTCAGGCGCCCACCGACGCGCAAACCGTGTACACCAACGACAAGCTTGGGCGACTGGTCAAAGTACGCGACGCGTTAATGAACGAAACGACGATGTCCTACGACATGGGCGGACGCAAAACTGGTATGGTCGATCCGGACATGGGCACATGGTCGTACACCTACGGGCCTGCCGGGAACCTGCTGACGCAGACCGACGCGCGCAGCATCACCTCAACGCTGGGGTACGACGACAACCTCCGTCTCACAACGAAGTCGTACAGCGGCGGAGGAACACCTAGTGTTGCCTACCACTACGACAGCTACGAGGACACGGGTTTCTGTGCAGGTGCGACGGCTACTGCCAAGGGCCAGCTCACGCGCATGACGGACGGCGGCGGAAGCGATGGCGCAGGTAAGTCGGCGCTCTCTTGCTTCGACATCCGCGGACGTGTCGAAAAGAACAAGCGGTACATCGATTCAACTGCATACACAACGCAGTTCTCAAACTACGACAATCTCGGGCAGGCACGCACGGTGACGTACCCGGACAACGACGTTGTCACTTACGGCGTCAACAACGACCAGGGCTTCATCACAAGCATGTCTTCGGACACGGTGCAGTTCCCTGTCCAGAACCTCGTCACGAACATCGTTCGCACACCGTGGGGCGCGACGGCATCGATTTCGCTCGGGACAACGAACGCACTTGTCACGAGCTACGCGTTTGACCATCGATTACGGTTGTCGAATATCACAACCGCCAACGGCACCTCCATCCAGAACCTATCGTACGCCTTTGATGACGCGAGCAACGTCGTTGCGGTATCGGACTCCGTCGCAGGTGAGAGCTTGGCCTATACGTATGACCAGCTCGATCGTCTGACCGCGATGTCGATCAACACCACATCACAGGCGACGTACACCTACAACCAGATCGGCAATCTCCTCTCGAAGGTGGAGGGCACGAACACGGCGACGATGACGTACCCAACCTCCGGTCAGGGTGCCACGCGTCCGCACGCTGCAACCGCCCTCTCGGGCACCGCGAACTTTGCGAGCCTTACATACGACGCGAATGGCAATCTGACAGGCCGCAGTGACGGCACGACATATGCCTACGACGCCGAGAACCGCATGACGCAGCGGCCGGTATCGGGAGGTACCGTCAACTACGTTTATGACGGCGATGGGGGCCTTCTCAAGAAGACGGAGCCTGGTTCGAGCACTGCCTACGTTGGTGGAATCTACGAGCTGAAAGGTGGGACTGCGACCAAGTACTACAGCGTCGCCGGCAAGACCATCGCCATGCGGAAGGGTCTGTCTATCGTCTACCTCCTCAGCGACCACCTCGGGAGCAGTACGACGTTGACAGGCAGCAATGGGGTCGTGACAGGCACGCTGAAGTACTGGCCGTTCGGCATGACGCGCGCAACGACGGGCTCGGTGCCGACAGACAAGCTGTACACCGGCCAGCAGCAGGAGCCCGGCGATGTCCTCGAGATGTATCACTACAACGCACGGGTATATAGCACGCTGATGGGGCGGTTCCTGGGCGTAGATCCGATTGCCGGGTCAAATCCACAGCGGCTGAATCCGTACTCCTACGTGGCAAATAACCCGATGCGGTACACCGACCCAAGTGGGATGTGTCTGCCGGACATCGATTGTCCTGGCGATCAAGGAACGCAAGAGACTGAGCTACTTGAAACAGCCGTCGAATCATGGGCGGACAGTCGTTCGATCGAGCAAACGCGGGACGGCTGCGATGCAGCATGCCAAATGCAGGTCGCTGCCGATGCGTTCGCCGACGCGGCACATCAACAGATGGTTGACGCCCTTCACGCCGTCGCCGCGATCCAGCACGCGCAGACGGTCGCGACGTTGCAGTATTTGAATTGGGCTAATGGAAGGCAGATTGAAACGACGAGAGCCGGCTCAACTAGCGGCCCAGTTGACGACGTATCGTCGCCGTCAGGACTCGCGGCTGCCGCTACTTCCCTAGGTGGATTGGGGTGTCTCGCATGCTCGGGGCGAAGGGCTGCCCGCGGTGTGGGGCGGACTATATCAAGTGTCGGATATGTGCCCTACTACGCAAGCCATCAAACCATGACTGGTGTCAGCAATCTTCCCGTACCAGCCGAGATCGCTGTGCGCACCAGAATGGGTCCACAAGGTCATGCGCTCGCAATCGGACTCCAAGTCGCCGGTCTCTCTGTGAACGTTGCTGGTGACGCAATCGAGACCGCAATAGGTGGCGCGAACGAACCGATACTAGATGATCGGAAACGTGGACAGGTCATACCACCAGAGGCGCAATCATTTGCTGCTCGTATTCCCTTCATGCCGGCTACCGGTGGTACATGGCTGCCGGGCGTGGGTTTTCACGAAGAAACGGGAGAGTTCGGAATTGATATACATCCGTAGGGTCGTCTTAGCTTTTTGGCTGGTTCTCGTGCCCGTCATCCTCGATGCATGCGACTGGGACGGAGAGACCGTGCGGTACAGGCTATCCAACGACACTGATTCGCTTGTTATTGCGGCGTTCTGTCGTGACGATCAATGCACTGAGAAGGGCGCGGACGTCGAGCTTGGACCTGGGGAGACGATTACACCGAACACTTCGATTGACCCGAAAGCAACGCGATTCTGGGTATTCCGAGACGAGAACAAGAGGCTTATAGGCTGCTTGCCCTTGATCACCCATGATTCGCAGGATGAACCGCCAGACCTGCTCGTTTCACAAGCTACGCCCTGCATCCCCGACCTTTCAGGTCTGGCTGTTGAAGACACTCTCGTCGCCACGGGCGTCGCGACCATTTATGCGGAACAAGCGGGCCGTACATAGGGTGAACAAGTCACTGCGATTGCAGCCCCGACAAACCTACTTGGACGCAGGGCCGGCCTTCGCGGGCTTGACGTATGACGCGAACGGCAACCTCACAAGCCGGAGCGATGGCAAGACGTACACGTATGACGCAGAGAACCGCATGACACAGCGGCTTGTGTCCGGTGGCAACGTCAACTATGTCTACGACGGCGACAGCGGGCTGCTCAAGAAGACGGAGCCTGGCGCGAGCACCGTGTACGTTGGCGGCATCTACGAGCTGAAAGGTGCCACTGCCACAAAGTACTACAGCGTGGCCGGCAAGGCGATCGCCTCGAATCGCTAGGTTATAGGGTCCAAGTCGAGGTTCCAAAGAATACGCCGTTTGGACGCCGTGTGATTGATGTCGAGGTTGCGCGCTCCGATGGCACGGTCCTCGGCGGAATCGAAACAAAGACAGGTTCCTCCCGGTACACGCCATCGCAGCGCGCCAAGGATGCGTACTTGCAACGTGGTGGATACCCCGTGAATCTAGTGCGGAAGCCATGACCGAATGCAAAAGTTAAAGTCCGCCGCATCAAACTACAAGGGCCTCATTGGTGACATTTCGCTGGCGTTGCGACCGTTAGGATTCCGGCGAAGTCAATCACTACTGGTTCGCGAACTTGGAGATGCAAAGATCCTCGTTGAATTCCAACGGAGTCGGCGCAGCACGCGGGATACAGTTTTGTTTTGCATAAACGTCGCCGTGTCAATTGACGCGCTGCGTGGTGTCGACATGGCCCATCGGAAACCGACGATTGACGACGCAGACTGGCGAATCCGGCTCGGAGCCGAACCTGGTAGCGATCATTGGTGGAGTGTCAATGATTCGCCGATAAATCCGACCAAAGGTCAAATTGTGGAACTCATAGTGCGGTTGATGCCGGAGCTAGAGCGCCTTGCGCAGCCAGCCAATCTTCTGACGCTGTGGAAGAGTGGTTCTTCCCCCGGCTTAACGAACGTCCAGCGGGACGCAAGGCTTCACATGCTGGCAGCGTTGGACATCCTGTCCTGATTTTCTAGCAGACCCTCTATCCACGTAGCGGGACTTGATCTGCATGACCGTGGAGCGGAACATTCATCATCGTAAATGGAAAAGTGATCGAATATTCATCTTTCCTCCGACCGGATGGCTCGGTAAACGTCGGGACATTCTTCGTAAGAAAGTAGAGGACTGTATGCCTGGAAGTAAATGGAGGGATGTTACTGAACAGGAGCTTGCGTTGATCCATGCCCTGCTCCCTCTGAATGTCCATAAATCGAGTGACCTACTACAGACATGCAAAAGCACGCCTGTTCGCACGATCGAAGAGTACGCCGACACCTACGGAAGTCTCGAGTTTCAAAGGATCGATGGTGACGATGCTGCCGCCGACTTTGTAGTCGCCGCTGCAAGAGCGACTGACGCGGACGGGGTTCCGATTGACATACTCTTGCACATGGCTGACCAATGGCCTACTGAACTCGAGATAGTCAAACTTGACGGCTCCAAGATCGTAGCAATGCCTGCTGGATCGGAGTTTCGCCTATACCTTGTAGACATTCGCTGAAGTCGGCACAGCGATGTTTCGCCCCGCGTCGATTGCCGCTATCGGAAGTCATGAGGACGGGAGTTGACCTGCGCCCCTCTAAATGCGAGTCCTCCGGGATATGGCCCTGATCTCCTGGCAAGGAGGACCCATGCGTGAGCGAAGGGTTTACCGACGAGCAGATCTTCGGCGTGCCTCGGGGACTCGGCGAGCCCAAAGGGGGTCCTGACGACCTTGATATCGTGCGCGTCAGAGCCAATATGGTGCGACTCAAATCGAAAGGAGCCGCACCATGCAAGCTACGATCACAACCTTCACCGACGCCGACAGCTGGAACCGCGCACTCTACGCCTTCCTCGCCGAGAAGGAACGCCGCTCAGGATCAGGCCGGACAGTCGAAGGCTACAGCCGCATGCTGCAGCACTTCTTCGCCACGGTCGGCACCTCACCAGATCGCGTCAGGGGCCAGGACGTGTTCGCCTGGGCGTACAGCACGGGCCTCTCGGGCAAGTCTCCGTCGTCGGTAACCATCGGCGCCCGTCTCGCCTGTCTCAGTTCGTTCTACAAGTTCCTGATCCGCATGGACACCCTTCAACACAATCCCTGCGACGCGCTTGAACGCCCGAAGGTCTCAGTAGCACCACCTCGCGGACTGGGCGGAGACGATATTCGGAGGCTGCTCGCTGCGATTCCCGATACGCCTGTTGGCCTGCGCGATCGCGCCATCGTGCTCACCCTGACGCTTACGGGTCGGCGCAGGCAGGAGGTCCTGAACATGACGGTCGGCGACCTGTCGCACGAGGACGGCCGTACCTGGTATCGCTATCGCGGCAAAGGAGGGAAGACCGGCAAGCGCGAACTGGCGCAACCCGCACACGCGGCGATCGTCGTGGCGCTTGCGGCGTTCGGGCACGATATGGCCACCCTGGCAGCGAACGCGCCGCTGTGGCCCGCGACAGGCCGAACGGGCTCGCTCACGTCGGGCACGTTCTACGCCAACCTCCAGCGATACCTGCGGCAGGCCGGACTACCGGCCGCTGGCGTCCACATCTTCCGACACTCAGCGGCCAAGCTCCGGCGGGATGCTGGCGAGAGCATCGAGGACGTCAGCCGCTTCCTCGACCACTCGTCACTCGCCGTCACGACCACGTACCTGCGTCGGCTGGAGGGGCAGGAAGACAAGTCGTGGGCGAAGGTTGCTGAGGCGATCGGCATCTCGTAAGTACGTTTTCGAGGCCCCCATCCCTTCAATTGTCGCGAAAAGCTCTAGAATCGAGCTATGTGAAGGGGGTGCCCATGGCGAGACAGCACAGAAGCCTCACCACCACAAAGTTCGTTAGCGTCGTCGACCCGGATTACCTTCGGCGCTACATAGCTGATCTGGACTTCAACACTCCTCCCTCCGCTTGGGCGGAGATCAATGGCGAGGAGTTCGACAAGTACCTTTCGCGGCGCGAGAACCAAACCATCGCCGCCATCGTTCGCGAGGATTTCCAGCGAGTCAATGATGTATGCAGCGATGGGATGAACCTTATCCTGCGGGCCTACCGGCGGGCCGGCATCGCCGTGGACCAAGAACTCACTGCAGAAGATCTGGCGTTCCGACTGTTCTTAGACAACCGCAAGGCATTTGACTTTGCATGGAGCCGCTACCTGCTCTTTGCCGGCACGGCCAAGCTTAGTGTGCACGCGGCAACCGCAAAGACGGTGGACTTTTCAGAAGGGAGCATCAGGTCCTTTGAGCGAGGGCTCAGTGTTTGGTTCTCAGATCAAGCCAAGGGCCAACAGTGCGAGATCACACACTTCGACGATGGCAGCGAATCGATTCTCCTGATCCGTCACGGAACATACCTCCGAGCCTTTCCGCATTGGTTGGAGGATCAGCTTGCGGTTGCTGCCCTACGTCCAGCCCTCGAAGACCTGATTGTCTTTGAACGCGAGAAGGGCGTTCTTCGGATTCGCGCAAGCGGGCAGAAGGAGCGAAGAGAGTACATTCGGCTGTTTGCGCTGCACGTCCTGGGCGACGAGGAACTCGCGAAGCAAGCGGAATCAGAGGAAGTGTTCACACTTAGTCCGATCCAATCAGATCAGTTCAGCTACGCGGGCGCTGGACCAATCACACGTGTTCAGCTACGCCACGTGAAGATGCGTCTGTACGGCGTCACGGAGCCCATCATCAATATCAGCTCTCCAGACGTCGCCATCTCGTTCGAGCACGACATGCAGGGGTTGTCTCTTGAGAATGGGCTACTTCTCAGCGCAAAGCTTAAGTTCCATATCCAGTATCCCGGAGAACGTCCGACGTCTCGGACCTTCACGATTAGCCCGCCTTCCAGGTCTGACCTGCCGGATCGTCGCGATCGAGATCTCGTGATGGGGTATCTGGAGGATCAAGGTGTCGTACTCAGATGATCCACGCGCTGCTGGCACGCCTTGAACACAATCCGGAGTCTCTATTCTCCGAAAGCGACTTTGCGACTTCAGACGGACTCAATTTCCTCAGTTGGTCGAAATCCAACGACCTGCTTCAGGCGCTACCGATAGACCCATCGGCGTTTGGCGTGTCGACCGCGGACGGGCGGGTGTTGGACGTCGCCGACGACGGCTTCGGCTGTGAACTCTTCGACCCGGAAGACCCCGAGTTTGAACCAATTCCCGTTGACGTCACCAAACTGCGCAGATGGCGAGTCAATCTAGAAAAACTCGCTTCGCTGCTTGCCCGCGAGAACGGCACCAGAGGCAATCCCGAACTCGTGAGGCGACGCTTGCTTTTGCTCGGCCTTGATGCACACGAGAGATTGACAGTCTTCGCCTTGTATCCGTCCTGGGAAGAAGCCCGCTCGGAGGTTGGAAGCCTTGTCCATGAACATCAGGGCGCAAAGGGTTATCTGATTTGCGGTCGCAATCTGAAACCGACAATTGCCGAAGCGAACCGGCTCAACGAGTTGAGAATCTTTCTCGCCGGTGTCGACGACCACGGGGTAATTCTCACTCCTGACGGCAGTTCCGCATCAACAACTAACAAAGGGGCGCGGTCTCGAGCTGGCCGGCCGCGAGGCCGAGGGCTAGGCTCCCTCCTCGACTGTTGGGTCAACTGCCATCACTTGGAGACGTCATTCCTCACCGTGAACGAGTTTTACAAAGCGACTGCCGCATACCTCCTCAACAATCCTGGATTGGTATCCTCGGTTCCGCCGATCGCGCGGTTCGCTTCGCTTCGCTACAACGGCTCGCAGCTGCGACGTGAGGAGGGCCGGTGCGCTTGGCACCAGCACTTGTCTCCTCCCCCGGTCTCCCATTTGCTCTCCTATTAACTCTCAATGGGATTCTTGTGATGATCGCGGAGCCCGCGCGAACGTAGTCTCAAGTCATGGAGAACCGCCGGCGACTTGCTAAGCCGTTCGAGGTAGAGCGTTCATACACACCGGACCGCGAAGCCATGCTGGCTGCTCTGCGGCTCGCGTTGGGGCTGAAGAGGCCCTTCACGCAAACCGACGAAGGTGTGACATGAGCGACGACATCATCATGGTGGCGATCTACGAGCGGGTCTCCTCAGACGAACAGCGCGAGAAAGAGTCCATCAAGACACAGATGGACGCGAATGATGCTTACCTCGCGGCGCATCCGGACCTTCGCCTCTATCGGCGCTACCAGGACGACGGCGTCTCAGGCACGATTGCTTTCGACAAACGTCCACACGGCGGCGACCTCGTGCGGGATGCCCGCGCCGGCCGCTTCAAGAAGATCATCTTCACACGGCCCAATCGCGTCGGCCGCAAAGCGACCCACATCCTCAACGCAGTGGAGATCTTTGACCAACTCGAGATCGAACTGGTTGGTTCGATCGAGGACGTGGAGGATCGCTTCATCCTCGGTATCAAGGCTGTGGTCGCGGAGGAGGAGCGCAGGACGCTAATCGATAACTCATCCCGCGGGATGGAGCGTGCCGCCCGCGAGGGTCGTTACTGCGGCGGTATCTGCCCCATCGGCTACAAGGTCGTCGGTGAAAAGCAACATGCAAGACTCGCCATCAGCGACGAACCCATGTGGCACGGCCTGACCGAGTCAGGCGTCGTCCGCCAAATCTTCGACTGGAGCGCCGCCGAAGGCTGGAGCGCCCGGCGGATAGCCGACCACATGAACACCCTTGGTGTTCCCACGGCGTACCAGCAAGCAGGACGATCCGTGCGGAAACAGCGGACACGTGGAGAGTGGACGCCCGGCCGGGTGCGGCAGATCCTGCGCAGCACCGTTTACAAGGGCGAGTACGTCTACGGGAAGCGGAGCAAGAACCGGACACCCATATCTGCTCTTGTGCCACGCATTGTCTCGGATGAAGTGTGGGGAGCGGCTCAGCGCACTCTCGAGCGCCACTATTGCCAACCTCAGGACAAGGCGAATGTCTTTCTGTTGAAGTCCCGTGTCAGGTGCGGCGTCTGCGGTCGCAGTTTCTGTGGAACGAAAGGGCGAGGCGTCACCTGGTATCGCTGCAATGGCCAGATCGCCTACCGAGGGAAGTGCGGTGCCAAGAGCATCGATGGTCGCGTGCTCGAACCGCTCGTCCGGGATGACCTGCTCCGCTGGTTGAACGACCCCGGCGACGTCATCGGAGAGCTCGTCGCTGAACAGCAGGCGGATGGCGTCGCTGCAGTCGCCGAGTCCGAACGGATCATGATCGAGAGCGCCCTCGTTGATATCGGGGAACAGCGCCGGCGAGCACTTGACGCCTACACCCGCGGCCGCGCCACCCAGGTAGCCTTCGATAGCCAAATGGACGACATCGAGGTCGACGAGCGCCGGCTCCGGGAAAGGCTGGCGTCACTTGAACCTGTCGTTGAGACACCTCCACTCCTTGTCACGGATGAAGGGTTGCTGAGAGAGATTCGCGAGCGGGTACGGAACGGTCTGTCCGAGCGAGAGATGCAGGAGATCTGCTCCCTGCTCGTTCGGCGCGTGACCGTCCATACGGAGAGGATCGACGGCAAGAAGGTCGCAAAGGTCGTCGTCGAATACAACTTCGCTGTAAGCGAAACCGACACGGGCACGGGTTCATCGCGCCGACGAGCATGAAGTTCGCTGGATACGTGATTGTCCCCTGCGCGCGGGAGATCGTCACGCAGCGATCCTCGAGCGGCTGGCGCATCACCTCCAGCGTTTGCTGCCCGAACTCCGGTAGCTCGTCGAGAAACAGCACCCCACGATGGCTGAGCGTGATCTCGCCGGGCCGCGGATTGCGCCCGCCACCAACCAACCCCGGCTGACTGATCGTGTGGTGCGGCGAACGAAACGGACGCTGCGAGATCAGCGGCGTGTCAGACGGAAGCAGTCCGGCGACGGAGTAGATCTTCGTGACTTCGAGCATTTCGTCGGGCGTCATGCTTGGCAAGATCGACGGAAGCGCACGCGCCAGCAACGTCTTGCCGGATCCAGGCGGTCCTGACATCGCCAGGTTGTGGCCGCCCGCCGCTGCCACTTCCATCGCGCGCTTCACGTGCTCTTGCCCCCTAGTTGGGACTACCACCCCTATGGGTGTGGTCCTCCTCGCAAAGGTCGCTGCGTGAGGATGTTAAGTTGCTCCAAGATTTCCGGCCTGTTCAGAGGTAAAGTGACCCAGACCT
This sequence comes from Dehalococcoidia bacterium, assembly GCA_021731085.1. GTDB lineage: Bacteria > Chloroflexota > Dehalococcoidia > DSTF01 > JACRBR01 > JACRBR01. The sequence continues at coordinate 7,361 of JAKFYB010000034.1, read as the reverse complement.
CAGTTCTGCCCAGCCTCTCAGGCGCAGGGCTTTACGCACCGGACTTGCCTTCCACCGTTTTGATGGACGACTCCCGCAAGAGGAGAAACCGAAGCAAGTGAAATGCCAGCTGTGAACCGCTAGCGCGGGGAGCTGGGATGGTAGGCCCCATCGTTTGCGACAGAAATGTCGCCGACGGTGGGGCCTTTTTCGTGTCTCCGGTCACGGGTGTCGGAAACACAGATATTCCTAGTGAGAGGGATCAGCAATGACAACGAAAGCGTCACTCAGGGTTCGGGAGGCAGCGCTGGTCCTTGGTGTCGACGTTCACGCCCTCAAGCGTTGGGCGGAAGCAGGGGCAGTCCCCCACGGCAGAACTCCGGGCGGCCAGATGAGGTTCGACCCCATGACATTGGAGCAGTTCCGAAAGCGGATGACAGGAATCGACTGACCGATGAACCCCTCGACTGACCTTCCAGCGTCCGACAGGACAGCCCGCCTCGCGCGGGTGTGGAAGGTGCTGTCGCAGCTCGCAGACGAGAGCGAACAAGAGCGAGAGAAGGTGCCGGGCACCAAGAGCGAGCGAGAGCACAGAGAGAAAGGACAGGCATGAGGATTTACGTGACGGAGCAGACAGAGTTCCCAACAGGCGAAGAGCACGATCACTGGGAAGCGGGAAGAGTTGCCCGAGGCGACTGTTTACGAGCGCAGAACATCGACAGGGTTCGGGTCTACGTCCGAAAGGGCGTCAACTCCCAACAGCGCATCCTGAAGTTTGATGTTCGGCCGTTCAGGGCGATCCCCAACTTCTTGGAGGACATCCGCAAGTCTAGTATCCCGCTTGCCGTCGATGGGAACGATGGCGTCTTGGCCGTCGGAGGTGAGCCGGTGAACCCGGGCGAGCCTGACAGCGCATGGGTGTTCACTCCCGCGTGCGATTACACCGGCCGCACCTATCCATCGTTGGCCGAGGCTATGAACGCGACGGAGGAGACCCTCCGCAACTACTTTGCGAGGGACTACGACGATCTAGACGTGGAGTTCATTTAGTGGCTTGCTCGGCCCTTCTCTCACTTCACGTACAAGATTCGTTACCAACTGTGCCCGTCAGCACCGTCGGAGGCACGACATGGCAAGCAGCATGGCAATCGCAGGATTCGAACGACCACTCACAATCTGGCACAGGGGCAAGGATGGCCGCTCTTATTGCAAGCAGATTCACAGAACCGCAGAGCGATGGTTCCGGCGCAGGATCGACACGAGATTCTTCTCAGAGCCTTCCGTGATGTTTGACGCCGCCGCGTTTCGCTCCGTCATGAAGTCGTCTGATGAACTGGTCCTCGTGGATCAGGAGGACGGCAGTCGGTTTTTGTTTCTTACGAAGAAACGTGACTGGTTCCAGAGTCACAACGGGTACGTCGTCATCAACCTTGCACGTGCAGAGGAGAAGGGATGGGCGCTGTGAACGACCCATCCTTCATACCTCCCTCATTGGACGCGCAAGACGCGCCGATGGATCCGAAGAAGGCCCTTACCTCTGCCGAGGTGGAGCGAGGCCTCATCGCGGCGATGCGCAGCGAAGACGATGCGCAGATGGTTGAAGCGGCAGACATCGTGCCGACCGACTTTGTGATGTATCCGCGCATCTACCGGCTTACGGTGAAGTACCTCAGGGAGTGCAAAGAACCTCCCACGCCCGAACTGTTCCAAAGCTGGGACACGGACGGCGAGTGGAAACCGATCAACGGCTCCCTAACTTACTGGCTAGGCAAGCACGTCAAAGACGTTAAGACACGTCGGCTCCAACGCCTGATGAAGGACAGCATCGAGGCGGCGGAGAGTGACCCTGATCGCGCGAGGACTCGCGTGCTAGAGGAACTGGCGAAGATCGGGGACGCCAAGTCGGCACTGCCCTCCGCGCTGTCATTGGCCGATGCGCTGGCGATGGATCACCTCGCCGACCTATGGCTGGTGATGCAGCTGATCAAGGATCAGGGCCACAACCTGATCCTCGGTCAATGGGGTGCCGCCAAGAGCTGGGCGCTGCTCGACCTCGCAGTAGCACTGAGTGCAGGGCAGCCGTGGCTGGGGCGTGCAACGAGACAGACCAACGTCCTGATCGTGGACGAAGACAACATCCTCCAACTTCATCAGCAGAGGCTGCCTCTGCTGGCTGCGGGTCGGGGACTGGACCCCTCAACTCTGCCCATCTTCCTACTCGTGCAAGAAGGGGTGAACGTCCTAGAAGGTCGCTGGGTCAGCCACCTGATCGCAACCGTGAAGGAGCGGAGCATCGGCGTCGTGATCATCGAGATGCTACGGCGGATCTATCGCGGCGAGGAAAACAGCTCCGACGTGATCGAAGGCGTCTACGGCCAGCTCAAGAGGATCCGCAGGGAGACCGGCGCGACCACCGTACTGTCACATCATCCGGACAAGCAGGGGAGGGGCAGCAGAGGCAGCGGCGACATCGAGACCGCAGCTGACACCATCCTCCAACTCAGTGCTGTCCCGAACCGTTACCTCGTAAAGCAGACGAAAAACCGATGGGCGGCCGAGAAGGTGGAGGTCTCCTTCATGTTGACTCCGCAACCGGGCGCGATGTCCTTGACCGTGAGCACCTACGAAGAGCAACGGCTAGAGGAGTTCAACCGTCGCTGGGAATGCGTCGAGTTCCTGTACGACCTTCTGCGGGACGGGGAGCGGCAGACGGTTGACAGCCTGAAGGCATTGGCGAAGGAGCAGGGCTACACCGAGACGATGATCCGCAACGCGCTCGCGAAGCCCACCACCGACAACGGGGGCAAGACGCTACGGAGTCGGCCCGGAATGCGGGAGGAGAAGATCGGCGATCAACACAAACTGACGCTCTGGAGGGTGGATGAATAAGCGACCGCTTTACCCCCCGCTCGCCGCACAAGAAAGCGAAAATCGAGTCTATTCTCCGACCGCTTTACCCCCCGCCTTACCAAATGGAAAACGAGGCTCGGGAAAGGAAGGCGGAGAGGAGAGAACCTCTAGGTTCTCCTCCGCTTTACCCCCTCGGTCTTCTCTAAGGAACGCGGAAAGCGGAAAGCGGTCTCCTGAGCCAAAGGGCCTACTGGAAGGAGACTCCCCTTTCCTGAGCGGTATCGGGCCGGAAGGGCCTCGCCCTCAGCTTCCTCAGCCCTGCCTTCTGCACAGGGCGAGAGTCGCCATCGTCATGCCCAAGCCCGAAGCCGGGGGGCCTGATGGGTATCAGGGAGGAGATAGGGACAGCGAACCTGTAGCGAGCCGTGGGGCCTTGATGTCTTCCGAGGGGGAGAGGGGCGCGAATATTTGGGGCAGAACTCGAACGGGGTCCAGGGGCCTTCAGATTCCACCACCATCCATGAACACCCAAGCAAGAACGGAGGCCACGGCGTGACGAAGAAGACCGCTGGGCGTAAGGCAGCCAACGCTTCCTGTACGGCCACTACCAACGCTGGCGAGCCGTGTACTTCCCCGGCGATGGTCGGCACGACGATCTGCATGATGCACTCCGACGATCCGTTGATCGCTCAGCGAGCTCACATCGCCAGAACCGTCGGCATGAAGTTGGCCCAGATGAAGGGCAAGTACCTCAAGGCGGGGATCACGCTTGCGACTCCTTCCGACTGGCTGATGGCGATCTCCTCACTCACCAACGACTTGGCGTTACAACCGAACACGCCTGCCCGGGTCTCGACCTTCTGCGCCCTGAGCAAAGAGGCCCGCGCGTGGTTCTTGGTGAACGAGGCGATGGAGGGAAGGGTGATCGAGGTGGAGGGATGAGCAAGAAGGACAGACAGCAACTAGCACGCCGTCGGCAGGATCCAGAACCGCAGTCAGTCGTTGACCTCCTGCGTTTGGCAGAGGGTGAAACGGCACCGGCTGCGCCCACGACTCAACGAACGAGCATCCGCCAACTGCTCAGCAAGTTGGTCCAGCCGTCGCCAACGCCGAAGAAGCGGCGGGTGAGGAGGAGGACAGCTTGGCAACCGAAGGTCGCTAAGCCGTCGGTGAAGAAAGGCGAGGAAGCCATGGATCGATCCACGAAGGAGCCAGAGCGTGTCTACAACTGCTCGGCCTACTGCAACCCCGAACGGGAGAGCTGCTGCGCGGGCGCGAGCCTCAACCGCATCTTTGGAGGTGAGGAATGACAGCGAGAGAGGCGACGGTCACCGTTGAGCAGGAGGCCGAGTGGAAAGTCATTCGCGCTGCTCGGTTCGCTGCGTACCTCGACCGATGTGCAGACCTGTCGGATGCCGTCGTTGAACACGCCGGAGACTTCCTCCTGTTTCGTGGTCAGCAGATCGCACGAGACTCCTTGTCAGCAGAAGTAGAGGCCGACGTGCAGGCGAATGGCATAGCTCTCTCGTCGATGTTGGAGGAGGCCCTCTCTGAGTTGGACTGGCGAACCGTTGCTCGATGGCTCCGCGGTCACAACGCAGGCGAACGAGCACCACGTGAGATCAGTGGGCTGGAAGAACTCGTTGACGGACTTCTCCGTCCGCACTTCAGTTCTCTCCACCCATCGGGTTCGTTCCCCCACCAACCGTTGGCCTCCGAGAGTTGGCCTAGCCGGATCAGGAAGCGTGTCAGACGTACCGCACCGGTCGCCATCGGCGGTCGGCTCTATGAGTGCACTACCGAGGAGACAGAACATCCCGTCATGCACAAGTTCCGACTCGTCATAGACGCGGCATCGCGACTCGATGCCTACGACCTACGAAAGGAGCAGGGATGAACGCAGCCAACAAACTCGTTGACCTCGATCAGTACTCCGTGATCATCTCGGGCGTGGATGAGGCGGAGGGGCATCGTTGGATGAAGGTCCAACTAGCTCTAGCTGACAAGTACACGCAGTACCTGATGAACCTCGCCCGACAAGGCAAGTTGCACATGCCCTTTGGACCACTGAAGGCACTGCTCGCGCAGAAAGGACTCTCAGTCAAGATGACCGAACTCTTCAACTTTGAATCACGCACGTTCTTGGAGGACGTGACGCAAGACCTCGACCTGGGCCTGTCCACCAAGTCCCTCGTCCGCAGAGGCTTCGACAGCGACGGCAAGGTGATCTCCTACAAGGGAGCAGCCCTCTGGCCGGCGTCGATCCTCAGCACGAGCGACGAGGACTCAGCAGAGATCACGGCCCACCGAAAGCACGTCACGACGATCCTCGATGAGAACTACAGCAGGGCGTTCACCAAGTACCTCGACCTCGCGTTCCGCAATGAGTCCAAGAGCGTTGCCTACTCCTTGCTCTCTGAGCGGGAGAGGAAGGCCCTCATGGAGGGCAACGACTCAGGCGGCGGGTTCATGGTTCCTGCCGATCACATGGGCACCATGCTCTCACGAGTGGCTGCGAAGTCCATCGTTCGGCGTGGAGCCAGAGTCTTCCCGACTCTGAGAGACCAACTCACCATCCCTGCCTTCGCCGCCAACGGCAGCGTCTACAGTTCGGGATTCACTGGAACGTGGGTGCCAGAGGTTCCTCTGTGGACTGAGACCGATCCGAACATCGAGGCCTTCACGATCAGCGTGAAGAAGCAGAGGATCGGAGCCAAGCTCTCGCGTGACCTCGTGCGCGATGTCGGCGGTGTCGAGTGGCTCACCAGCAACGGAGCAGACAACCTCGCCGCGGGGGAGGACGCCGTCTTCCTCAACGGCTCTGGGGCCAACGGTCAGCCAGAGGGAATCCTCAACGGAGGGATCACCGCCATCGACGTGGAAGGTTCGACCGCCAACACGATCAGCAACACCACCGGGGCCGATGGTTCAGGCAGCAAGATGCTGACGCTGGCTGGCTCTCTGCCTGCCCAGTACCAACGGGACGCGGTGCTGGTCACTGCCAGCGCGACAGAGGCGAGCGTCAACAAGCTGGTGGACGCCAGCCGACGCTTCCTGTTCCCACGCCGACGTGGGCCGGACGGCAGGAGAGAGTTGATCGGCTATCCGGTTGAGGACTCACCGCACATCCCGCTGGAGGGAACCGACGCTAACAAGGTCGTGCTGATCGGAGACCTCAACGGGTACGTGGTCGCACAGCGCGGCTTGGTCTCGATGGTACTCATGGAGAAGTTCGTTGACAGCGATCAGGTCGGCGTCGTGCTCATCGACCGGATCGGTGGCGGAGTCTTCAACCCTGACGCCTTCCGTGCAGGCGTCGTGTAGATACGACAACGTGGTCATGAGGGAGTCAGCCCCCCGTGGCCGCTGTCGAAATGGGAGGGAGGCCCTGCCCGGCCTCTCTCCCTCTAAGTGCCTGATAGGACTCACTATCGGATACTTCTGATGGAGCAAACGGAGACTGACACGCGCTCATGGTGTTGCTGCTGGTGTCGGCGTGGTCCGCACCTCGATGCAGTTCGGTCCGTCATTGGTGATTATGAGTGGTTCGTTATCAAGCACTGCTCGCCAGTCACACCACGTTGACTCTGTGCCAACTCGGATCTGAACGTTCGAGTCGTGATAGAACTCTGGTGTGATCGTGGCGTCGGATCGTGGCGGCATTTCGACTCTGGCGGAGGACTTGTCCACAGCCACATGGACCGTGGCATCTGAATCGTTCCTGATTGTGAGAGTTGGCGGATGCTCCAGCCCCCAAAGGATCCAGCCAACAAACCCAACTATCGCGACCACTGTCAGGACGCCCGCGGCGATGACGCTAACGCAGCCCCACTTCAGAAGTCTCTCTTCCACATCCGAAGCGTAACTCGCCCGAATCGTTTCGGGGGCTTCGTCGTCGGATAGCGATCACTATCGGATACTTCCGATGATGCAGGCGGCGACTTAATAGCCCGAACTCGGCCTGACGGCTAGCGGTTCCGCTTCTGAAGAATAGCGATTCGCACGCGTGCAGTGTTCGCCTCACTCGGGCATTTCCACAGCGGCCAATTCCTTTGCTCCCTTGAGTAGTTCAACCAAGGCGCCTTCATCGTCAGTGGAGTGGCGATCCTCAAGTGCCGCGACTGTGATCGATCCATTGTTGTCATCCGGTTCATTCACGCTTAGGTTGGACCAGATTGCCCACCGATTTCCTTCAAGCCTAAAATCGAGATTCCAAGAGAACACGCGGCCGTCGTGCCTGTATGCCTCGACGCACCACGACATGGCAGGGCTTGGCCAGAAATCTAGATCGCGCTCAGTCTTGGCTACCGCCTCGAGGCGGCCGAGGCGAATCGCCAAATCAAGGAGTACGTTCCGCACCTCAGAGAACGCCCTCAATACTTCGTGCAGAGTAGGACTACCCATGTGACTTCAATCAGTGCTCACTATTGTGTTGGTTCTGCGGTCGGCAGGTTCTCGACGCTAGTGGATTAAGTATCGGCCAAAAGCCCCCTTTTTGGGGGCTTCGTCGTCGGTGCGGGGCGGACGGGTGG
>JAKFYB010000044.1 GCA_021731085.1 Dehalococcoidia bacterium | reverse complement strand
ATCGTGAAAGAGATCGTCGAAGCGCACGGCGGCACCGTCCGCGCCGTCAGCAGCGAAGAGCGCGGGACGGAGTTCATCGTCGTCCTGCCCAACGCGAACAGCCCAGAAGCCCGCGCCCGCCGTGCGGCCACCGCGGCGGCGTCGGCGACAAACGGCGCTCAGCCCGCCCGCGCACCCCAACCGCAGCCCCGCTCTGAAGAAAAAGTCGCCCCCACCGCGCCGTAGCGTCGGTCGTCGGGGACGGAAACACAGAGTCACAGAGGCACCGAGGATCGAGTGGATCGTTGTGAGGTTTTGTTGGCCCTGTCGCGTGTTGTACAGATCGGTGAGCGTCGGTCGATCACGCGCGGATCGCCGCGCTATCCTTTCGAAGCGAGTGTGAGGTCGGTATGCCGAGACATGAGCACCAAATCCACATCAACGCGCCGACGGAGAAGATCTGGGCAGCGTGGGAAGACATCGCCAACTGGCACGTCTGGTCACCGACGATGTCCCTCAGCGAACCGCTCGACGATGGGCCGTTCGGCATCGGCAAGCAGGCGCGCCTGAACGTGCGCGGCGGCGGCACCGGCATCTGGACCATCACCGAGTTCGAACCCGGACGCCGCTTTGTGTGGGAGAACGACTCGCGCGGCGTGCACTCCCTCGCCGACCACATCGTCGCGCCATCACCCGAAGGCGGCTCCGACGTCACGACGAAGTTCGAGGCAAGCGGCCTGATGGCGACGCTTCTCGGCTTCTACATCGGCAAAGTCGCCCGCGACAACCTCCGCGACGAAGCCGCCGGCTTCAAGGCCTACTGCGAACGATCGTAGGCCTCGAACTACATACCCGGAAGAGCCGGATTGCGCCGTTCGAGGATCGCGTCCATCCGCTCGCGGATCATGCTGTCGTACTCCGGGTGCGTCAGGACGTAGAGCTGATCCGCGCGGATCGCGTTGAAGACGCCTTCAGCAACAGCATCCGTTGACATGGCGCTCGCCATCATCTCGCGCACCGCGACAACCTCAGCTGGATCTCGCTTGTCGGATGGTCGCGGCCCGAGGTCTTCCGGCCAATTGCGTGCCGAGTCCATGATGTTCGTATTCATCAGTCCCGGACACAGCACCGAAACGCCAATGCGTGCCTCGGTGACCTTCAGTTCGAGGAACAGCGTCTCGGAGAGCGCGAGGACACCCGCCTTTGCGACGTTGTATGCCCCTCCGAATGGCATCGGGATCAGCGCTCCGACGGAGCACGTATTGACGACATGCCCTTCTTCGCCGTGCGCGATCATCCCCGGAATAAATGTGCGAACGGCATGCGCGAAGCCCCAGAGGTTAACGCCCAGCGCCCATTCCCACTCCTCCGGCGTCTGCTCCCAGAGGGCCCCGCCGCTTGCAACGCCCGCGTTGTTGCAAAGCACGTGGACCTTCCCGTACGCATCGATCGCCTTCGCATGAAGGTTCTCGATAGAATCGAGCTTGCGCACATCGGTTTCCACCGCAAGGACGTCACCGCCTCGTTCGAGCAACGCTTCCTCGGCCCTCTTGAGCGGCTCCACCTCGACATCGGCGAGCACGACGCGCATCTTGGCGTCAGCGAGGCGGCTGGCGAGTGCTAGCCCCATGCCGCTCGCCGCGCCCGTGACCACAGCCGTCTTGCCCTCAAACTGCTCCATTCGCTGATCCTCTCCAAACGCTCAGACCGACGCTTCGCGGAAGTATAGGCGCGCGGTGTCATGCGGCATACTGCGCCCTGCAAGGGTGCTGTTACGTGCCTCGCACACATACTGCGGGCTGCGAGAGCGTACAGCCGGCGGGCTACGCCCAAGTCGGAGGACATCAATGTCGGAGCGGGAAGACCTGCTCGCCGCTATACGCGCGATCGAGGCCCAGAAGGACATCCTCGGTGCCGCTGCTGTCGAGAGTACGGTCGCGCCGCTGCGCGCACGTCTTGCGTCGCTTGGCGACACTCCCGCTGCCTCGGCACCATCGCCCGAAGGCGAGCGGAAGCAGGTTACGGTCATGTTCGCCGACCTTTCCGGCTTCACGACGTTGAGCGAGACCGCCGACGCCGAGGATGTGCGCAACCTCGTTAACTCCTGCTTCGAGCGCCTCGGGTCGATCGCGACGCGCATGGGCGGCTACATCGACAAGTTCATCGGCGATGAGCTGATGGTTCTGTTCGGCGCGCCGCGGTCGCTCGAGGATCACGCTTCGCGCGCGTTGCTGGCCGCGCTCGAAATGCGGGATGCGCTGGTCGTGTTCAACGGCGAACATGCCGTGCTACGTAGCAAGCCGCTCGGCATGCACTTCGGGATCAACAGCGGCCTTGTGATCGCGGGTGGGATGGGGCTCGAAGCGAAGCGCGAGTACACGGTGATGGGCGATCCCGTCAACGTTGCGGCACGGCTGGCAGCGCAGGCGCCCACCGGCTCCATCTTCGTCGGCGCCGATACACGCAGGCTCGTCGGCCCGGGGTTCGAGTTCGACGAGCGTGGCGCACTGACGCTAGAGGGCCGCGCGCAACAGGTCGATGTGTTTGAACTCACGGCAGTGACCGAGACCGCGCAGACGACGCGGCATCGCCAGGCACCGACTGCGCTGGTTGGGCGTTCAGATGAGCTCCGCACGCTGCAGGACATGTTCGACTCGGTCGCTGCCGAGAGCCGATCCTGCTCCGTCGCGATTGTCGGACCGGCCGGAATCGGAAAGTCACGGCTGTTCGAGGAGTTCCGCACATGGGCTACGGCGGATCGGCCCGACGCAGTATTGCGGGTCGGAGCGGCGCTCCCGCACACCTCGACGACGCCATATCACCTCGTCGCGGATCTCATTCGCGGTGCGCTCGACGTGCGTGGATTGGATGCACACTCGGAGATTCGCTCGCGCCTCGACGACCGTCTGCGCGACCTGAACATCGACGATGCGGCCACCGGCGATGCGCTCGCGACGGTTTTGGGGATCGAATCGGACAACGCCGCGGCGGCGGACATCGCGCCACGGGCGCGGCGCGCTCGCATAACGACCGCGATCGTCACGGTCGTGCGGGCGATGGCGAAGCGCTCGCCCGTTGTCCTCGCCTTCGAGGATCTGCACTGGGCGGACATCCAGTCGATCGAGTTGCTGAAGGATCTATCCGGACAACTAAAGGAGAGCCGGGTCCTGTTTCTCACGCTGACCCGGCCGATCACGGACGACGACGTGAAGGCGCGCGAAGTGGAGGCGCAGTTGCTGTCGGCTGCGACCGCGCGCATTGTCCTGGAGGAGTTGGGGTCCGAGAGCTGCGTGGAGTTGGTGCGCGCGCTTGCGCCCGGCCTCGAAGCGTGGCCGGATGCACTTCTGACGATCATCCGCAAAGGTCAGGGCAATCCGTTCTTCGTGCAGGCGATCGTGGGCACGCTCGTCGATCAAGGCGTGATCGTCCGCGACGATGAAAGCGGGCACGTGTCTCTGTCGGGCGCGATCGATGACGTCACTGTGCCGGACACGGTCTGGGGTGTGCTGGCTGAACGGATCGACCGTCTGAGTTCAGACAACAAACAAGCGCTCCAGATGGCGGCCGTCATCGGGCGTGTGTTCTGGGAGGGGTTGCTCGGCGACCTCACCGCCAGCGGCGCCTCGCTGGACACAGGCCTCCGTGGGCTGGAGGAACGCGCGCTCATCGACTCGGTCGGTCCGGCTACGTTCGACGGCGACTGGGAGTGGACGTTCCGACACATGCTCGTGCATGAGGTCGCCTACGCCGGCATGCTGAAATCCGTGCGCCGTTCCGCACACCTTCGTGTTGGCAATTGGCTCGAGCAACGCGCAGCCGAGCGACGTGAGGAGCTTGCCCCCCTGCTCGCATATCACTTCGCGCTGGGCGAGGATTGGGTAAAGGCCGCAGAGTTCGCGGAGGTGGCGGGCCATCGCGCAGCGCGAATCTACGCCAACCGCGAGGCGGCCGCGGCATATCGCCAGGCCGTCGAAGCGCTTGGAATGTTGCCGCCGGACCCTGCGGCTCAGCGACGGATGATCGAACTCTCGCTCAAGTTCTCATCCGTAGCGCTGGATCTGCGAGTCGAGGAAGTGCTGCCGGTGCTCGAAAGCGCGAAAGAGCTGGCGCAAGAGCTGGGCGACGGAGAACTCATCCTGCGTGTCCAGGGAGGCATCGGCGGCTACCTCTGGTTCAAGACGTCACGCCGCAGGTTCTAGCTGGCTCGACGCCTGGTTTGCGGACTACCGTCGAACCACGCCGCGACCGATCGCACCAACGCCCGCGGACCCTCAACGGTGATGTCACCTCGCTTTAGCGCAGTGCCCATCGTCGCGTTCTGGAGCCAGATTTCATAAAACACCGCCGCGCTTCCCGTGACGGTGATGTCTGTCTCCATGCCCGGCGGATCGAAGCACATTGATGCACCGCCGCCTTCGCACACGAGCCATGCGCGCGCGGCAGGCGTGCCGCTCGCGACGATCTCCATCACGACGCGGCTCTCCGGAAGCTCATCGCCACGCAGTCGATCTTTCAGCATGCAGATCGTGAGCACGGGGTTGAGGTCGTCCGGGTCGGGCTCACGTTGGCCCCAACGCGTGCCCCATGCCGTCATCACGTCGATCAGCTGCTGCAGGTCGCGGCCCGCCTCCGTCACGCGGTACGACGTCGTCCGCGGACCTTCGCGCGCGCACTCGATCACACCCGCGCGTTCGAGCCGGCGCAGTCGATTGGCGAGCAGGCTGCGTGAAATCGTCGGCAGATTGCGGGTGAGCTGGTTGAAGCGCACGGTGCCGTACAGCAACTCGCGCACGATGAGTGGCGTCCAGTAGTCACCGACGACGCTGGTTGTCGCGGCGACGGGGCAGTAGTTGGCGTATTCGTACATGTCCACGAGTGTAGCCCAAAGTTCTGATCTTGGACTAGGCGGCGCACGTGGCCCGGCGTAGCGTGGGATCAGGCGAAAACGCCGTTGGGACGACGGAGGACGGGCGCCCTCGCCCGTCGGTCTCACCCCGTCCCTACTTGTCATCGAACCTGAGTACGTAGAGGAGGATCACGTGGAAACGAACACTGCGACGCGAGTGCTACGAGTCGGGGATGGCGATGTGTTGGGAGCTATCGAAGCCGTGCGCGATCGGTTCATGATCGAAGCCGCAGAGACAGCGGGCCGATTCGCGCTGCTGCAACATTTGATGCCGGGGAAGGCGCTCGCCGCACCCCTCCACCGCCACAGCCGCGAGGACGAGTACAGCTTCGTCCTGAAGGGCCGCCTCGGTGCGATATTAGGCGATGAAGAAGTCTTCGCGGACGCCGGTGAACTCGTCTTCAAGCCACGAGGACAGTGGCACACGTTCTGGAACGCCGGCGACGAACCAGCGATCATCCTCGAGATCATCTCACCCGGCGGATTCGAGCAAGCATTCCGCGAGATACACGCGCTCGGCGACGCCCTCACGCCGGAGAAAATGGCCGAAATCGCCGCGCGCTACGGCTGCGAAGCCGACTTCGAAGCCACGGGACCACTGATGGAACGCCACGGCCTCGTGTTCTAGCGCGCGCCCCGTATGCAATTCCGCCGTCACGAATTGATCACGAAGCCGGTCCTTCCGTCGACAGGAGGACGGGCGCCCCGCCCGTCGCGTGCGGGCGATCGAAGGTAGTCCGCTGCGTCGTGCGATATCTGTAGCGCGGGCCTTCAGCCCGCGCGGGTCGCCTACCCAAGCGGCGGTCACATTGCCCCGTCGTCGTCTGATGCGCACAACACCTGGCGCCAGCGCTGACGACCTGGGCATTGTCATTCTGAGCGCACGCGAAGAATCTTGTCGTGATACCGCCGTCGCCTCATGCGCGAGCGCGTCCGTGGTACAGGGGAGCACCAGAGTCCACCCATTCCGCGCAAAGTGCCACCGGCCGCTAGGACTTCGTCCCACGAGTCCGTATGCTGCCTACACCGAATGTCGTCGCTCCGCCGATGGCGATTCAGGACAACCCAATTGATAAGTTGACCACTTATTATTCGGAAACTTCTTTCTACACCGTTTTTTTTTCGGGGCACAACAACATGACTCAATCTCAGGTTCCGTGGGAAGCAGGCGGCTCGACCATCGAAGAGGTCGCCGACGGCTACGACTGGGAGGCGGCGCTTTCGAAGCGCGGGCAGGCGTCGGCGTGGTCGCCATGGTGGATGGATCAGCTTCCGCCGCCGCCCATCAAGCCGATCATGCTCACCGGCGGCATCCCCGACCCGCCGTCGCTCCCCGTCGAGGGACTGATCGCCGCAAACGACGCCGTCCTCCACCGCGACGCCAAGTTCGCACTCATGTACGGTGGCCCGCAGGGCTATGAAGGTCTCCGCGAATGGCTCGCCGAGGACATCAACGCCCGCGAGGGCCTCTCGCTGACGGCGGCGAACTTCGTCCTGACGTGCGGGTCGGCGGGGGCGCTGAGTGATGTGCTGACGACGTTCGTCGATCCCGAGGACGCCGTCATCCTCGAGCAGCCGTGCTATCCGGGCAGCACCCGCATCGCACGATCGATCATGTGCCATATCGCGGGCGTCGGCATCGACGACGACGGCATCATCATCGATGACCTGCGGCAGGTCGTAACACAGCTCAAGGTGGAAGGCCGCCGGCCGAAGCTCCTCTACACGATCAGCAACTTCCAGAATCCCAACGCGGGCACAATGTCGCTCGACCGCCGCAAGGCTGTCGCGGAGATCTGTCGCGAGCACGGCATCCTCATCGCGCAGGACGATGCGTACGGCGGCATCAACTTCGAGACGGAGCCGCTGCCGTCGCTATTCAGCGTGGCGGGCGGTACCGGCGCGATCCTCATGGGCACCTTCAGCAAGACGCTGGCGACGGGACTGCGCGTCGGCTGGGTGATGGGCGAGCAGGCCGTCGTCGATGCGGTGACTCGCATGCGGTTCGATATGGGTGTCTCGCCGTGGACTTCGCGTGTGCTGCACGAGTTCGCGCTCAGCGGCGCCTACGCGAAGCACGTCCCGGCGATGATCGACATCTATCGGAGCAAGCGCGACGTGATGCTCTCGGCGATGGACGAACGCTGTTCGAGCTTTGGTACGTGGTCGACGCCGAAGGGCGGCTTCTTCGTGTGGATGAAGCTCAACGACGGCATCGACACGAAGAAGCTGCGCTACACGGCGAACGAAGAGGCCGTTGGCTACGTCGGCGGAGAGGCGTTCTTTGCCGATGGCACGGGCGCGGAGTACATTCGCCTCTGCTACAGCAACGTCGCCGAGACCGACATCCCGGAAGCCATCCGCCGTCTCGGCCGCGCCCTGGAGAAGGCGGCTTCCTAGTCCGAAATCGTCGGGAGGCTGGAATTGACTGACAACCAACCCAGGCCACTTGTTGTACAACCCGGCGAGGGTCTTGCAGGCCTGTTTCCGGGTGGATTGGGCAACATCAAGGCGTCGGCCGAGGACACTGGCGGAGCGATCGGTTTCTTCGAGAACACGGATGCGCCCGGGCTGGGCGCGGCATTGCATGCGCACTCGGTCGCGGTTGAGGCCTTCTATGTGCTGGAGGGGGCCTATGAGTTTCTTGTGGACGGAGTCTGGTACGACGCACCAACGGGCGCCTTCGTCTTCGTCCCGGCGGGTATCGCGCACGGGTTCCGGGCTGGTCCCGATGGTGGGCGTAAGATCGGGCTATTCACTCCCGGTGGCACCGAGATGCAGTTTGTGGAACGGAAGCGGCTTGCCGGTTCCCCCGAGTGGGAGATACCCGGCGCTGTGAAAGCGTTCGCGGAGAGGTTTGACGTGACTCTTCTGGGGCCGCTACCGACACGAACTATCTGACGACCGACGAAGGTTATCCCAGCCGTCTGTAGGCCCGCGCTACAGTTCTAGGTGACCATGATCATCGACGCACACACGCACATCATGCCGCCGCGGGTCCGCGAACGACGCGAGGATCTCGTCGCGACTGAGCCCGCCTTCGCCGAGATCTACGCCAACCCGGACGCCAAGATCGCGACGGCGGAGGAGTTATTGGCGTCGATGGACGAGGCGGGAATCGACTACAGCGTCGCCTGCAACTTTGCCTGGTCGAGCGAGGTGCTCGTCGAGGCGACGAACGACTACCTGCTCGAGTGGGCGCAGCGTTCGGGAGGTCGCATCATTCCGTTCGTCTCGATGTACTTCCCGGAGAACGCCGGCGCGCACGGGCGCTCCGACATGGAAGAAGCGCCCGCATCCGCGAAGGGCGGCGTCCGCGAGCGCCTACGCGATCTTTCGGCGTCGGGCGCGCGCGGGCTTGGCGAACTGCGGCCGGACAGCCTTGGCTATTCGCTTGCTGACAGCGATGAAGCAGACCTACTGTCGTGGGCGGCGGCGGCGTTCGACATGCCGCTGCTTGTGCACGCCAGTGAGCCCGTCGGCCACCACTACGCGGGCAAGGCAGGCGGTTCGATCGAGTCGATCGCGGCGTTTGCGCGCAATGCCGCCGGGGCGACGGTGATCGCGGCGCACTGGGGCGGTGGACTGCCGTTCTACGCCCTCATGCCGGAAGTGAACGCGGCGCTCGAGAACGTGTACTTCGATACGTCGGCGAGCCACCTGCTGTACGACCCGATGATCTACCGCCGGGTGATCGATCTGGTGGGAATCGAGAAAGTGCTGTTCGGCAGCGACTTCCCGCTGACATCGCAGGCGAAGGCGCTGGACCGCACGCGCGATGCGCCGGATGTGACAGAGGACGAGATGGCGGCGATCTGCGGCAACAATGCCGCGGAGCTACTGCTGCTGTGAAGCTTTAGCGTTCTGTAGGGCGAGTCGCTGACTCGCCCATCATCGAACGACCACAAGACGTCGAAAGAAAGGACGTGGATCGATGGCGAAGATTGACGGCGAGTACGAACCGGGATCGTGGAAGTGGGTGAACGATCAGGTCGAGCTGTACGAGCGGACGGGCGGCAAAGAGGGCAACACGCTCCTCAACACAGGCATGCCGATCATCGTCGTGACGACGCGCGGCGCGAAGTCCGGCAAGGTGCGGAAGTTCGGGCTGATGCGGGTCGAGCACAACGGCGAGTACGCGCTTGTCGCCTCGAAGGGCGGCGATCCAAAGCATCCAGCCTGGTACGCGAACATCAATGCACATCCGGGCGAAGTCCTGATACAGGACGGCCCGGAGCCGTTCGCTGTCGATGTGCGAGAGATCAGCGGCGACGAGAAGGCGCAGTGGTGGGAGCGATCCGTCGCCGCATACCCGCCCTACGCTGAGTATCAGACGAAGACCTCACGCGCAATCCCAGTGTTCGTCGCCAAGCGCAAGGCGTAAGCGGAGCCTATGTCTGAACACGGCACGCCTGACGCGAAAAGCCTCCGCCTCTTCGTCGCGATCGAACTGCCGCAAGAGGTGCGCGCAGCGCTGGCTGAGGCGATCGAGCGTTTGAAGGCAGCGGGCGTCGATGATGGCTTGCGCTGGGTACGGCCAGAGGGCATTCACATCACGCTGAAGTTTCTCGGCGCGACGGACGAAGAAGATCTGCCGGCAATTGTGTCGTCGCTGCGCGAGGCCGTGCGCGAGCATGCTGCGTTCAGTCTGCAACTTGGTGGCCTCGGAACCTTCGGCGGCAACCGCAATGTGCGTGTCGTGTGGGCTGGCGTCGCTGGTAAGACGGATGCGCTTGCGTCGCTCGCAACGAACGTCGACCAGACGATGGCGGCACTGCACTTCCCGCGCGAATCGCGACCATTTGCGGCGCACCTGACGTTAGCGCGCGTGCGCGACGACGTGAGCGCTGGTGATCGGGAGCGAATTCATCGAGTCGTATCGGACAGTCCGACGGAACCTGGTGCCGTCATCCGAGTAGAGCAGATTGCGCTGATGGAGTCGACGTTGCAACGCGGCGGGGCCGTGTACCGGGCGCTGGCGACGTTTCCGTTGGAGGTTGGCGGCTGATGCGGGTGATTGCGATCGACTGGTCTGGCGGCGTCGATGACCGATCGTCCTCGGAGAAGATCTGGCTTGCAGACGTTCGCGACACTGAGCTTGTCGACCTCTATAACGGATACACGCGGGTGGAAATCATCGAACGCATTCGCGAAGCCGCTGATGAGACGCCGGGCGTGATTGTTGGGCTCGACTTTTCCTTCTCCGTGCCGGAACGTTTCTTGACCGACAAACTCGGATCGACAACCGCTGAGGAGTTGTGGGCAGATCTAGCAGCAAGGAAGTACGACTGGCTCGCGGCAGATGCCAGGGAATACTTCTGGGGCCGCTTGAAGGGTCACCAGGCGAACGACTTCGTTAAGGCAAACGCGTTTCGAATCACGGAAGACCGCCTACGTGGAATGAGGTCGCGCAAACTTCGGCCAAAGTCGGTATTCCAGATCGGCGGAGCGGGAGCAGTCGGTACGGGCTCAATCCGTGGCATGGAGCACTTGGCAACGCTGATGAATGGCGGGTTCCGCATCTGGCCTTTTCACAATCAGGCCGAGGATCGGCCAACGGTTGTGGAGATCTACCCTCGCTTTTTTACGCAAGACACGACGAACACGTCTCCGCAAGGACGACGAGCATTCATGGACAAGATGTTCCCGCAGGTTTCTGGATTCGCACGCAACCTGGCCTTGACTAGTGAAGACTCGTTCGATGCAGCAGTTTCCGCCTTGTCGATGGCTGAGTATTCCGGGAACCTTTGCCATCTGCCGTCGATCCGAAACAGTAGGCTGCGGCGCGAAGGAATCATTTGGACGCCGAACTGGGATGTCCTGTTGCCGGAGTGGGATGAGGACTGAGTGCGTCTTGGACGGCTAGCGGGTCGCGATGATTGCTGCGACGCGGTCGAGGATGCGGTGGCCTACTTCGTACTTGGACATGAGGGGCAGGTCTTCTGTGCGGCCGCCTTCGTCGATGATGGTGACCTGATTGGTGTCATGGGCAAAGCCGGCTGACGGTGCGGTGACGTCGTTCGCGACGATGAAATCGAGGCCTTTTTTGGCGATCTTCTCGGTCGCGTGTTCACGGACGTGCTGGGTTTCGGCTGCGAACCCTACCTTCACGAACGAGCCGGTCGCGCTGGCGATGATATCGGCGTTCGGGATGAGGTCCATGGTCAGGCCCTCGCCGGTGCGCTTGATCTTCTGATCGGACGTGGACGCGGGTCGAAAGTCGGCGGGCGCGGCGGCCATGATGAGCGCATCGCAGCCTTCCGTCACGAAGCGGACGGCGTCGCCCATGTCCGCCGTCGTCTTCACGTCGATCCGGTCGATGCCGTACGGCGTCGGCAGCGCGATCGGGCCGCAGACGAGCGTCACGCGCGCGCCTCGATCGCGTGCGGCTTCCGCGATGGCGACGCCCATCTTCCCGGATGAGCGGTTGCCGAGATAGCGCACAGGGTCGAGCGGTTCGTGCGTGCCGCCGGCGCTGACGACAATGTGCCGTCCGGCGAGATCGCCGCTTACGCCGATCGCCGCGCGTACGGCGCCGACCAGCGTCTCCGTTTCGACGAGGCGGCCGAGACCGACGTGACCGCTAGCTAGCCGCCCCTCTGCGGGGCCGACTATCGTCGCACCGCGCTCACGGATGGTGGCGACGTTGGCGACGACGGCAGCGTGGGCCCACATTTGTGCGTCCATCGCTGGTGCGACGATCACGGGCGCGGTGGTCGCGAGGTATGTCAGCGCCACCATGTCGTCGGCCATGCCGTGCGCGAGGCGCGCGATCGTCGTCGCTGAGGCGGGCGCAATGAGCATCGCATCGGCGGCGCGGGCGAGCGCGATGTGCTCCTCGGCGAACGGCGACTGCGGGTCGTACATGTCGGTGAACACGGGGCGTTGTGTGAGCGCGCGGAACGTCAGCGGTGTCACGAACATCTGCGCCGACTCGGTGAGGATGACATCGACGAGCGCGCCTGCCTGCGTGAGTTTGCTGGCGGCATCGGCGGCCTTGTAGCACGAGATGCTGCCCGTGACGCCGAGGACGACGCGCCGCCCTTCGAGGGGCTTGTCGGTCCAGATGCGCCGCGTCATGTCAGTCCCGCCGGCCGGCCGCTGGAGCGCCGCTCGGGGGCGCGTTCATCTCGTGTAGCAGTCGCAGGCCCTTGAGGGTCAGGTCGGCGTCGATCGCGTCGAACACGGTTGTCTCCTTGCCGATGAGCGCTGCCCATCCGCCCGTGCCGACCACCCGTGCCTCGCCGCCGAGCTCTGCTTTGAATCGCGCCACCATGCCTTCGATGAGGCCGACGTAGCCCAGCAGGGTGCCGGACTGGATCGCGGCCACGGTGTTCTTCCCTATAGCTGTTTTCGGCCGTTCCAGCTCTACGCGGTAGAGCTTCGCGGCCCGCGAAAACAGCGCTTCCGAGGCGATTCCGATGCCAGGAGCGATCGCGCCGCCGAGATAGTCGCCTTCCGCGGAGACGGCATCGAACACAGTGGCCGTGCCGACATCGACGATGATCAGGGGTGGCGGCCCGTACTCGTGCATGGCGGCGACGACGTCGACGATGCGGTCGGCTCCGACTTCGCGCGGGTTGTCGTAGAGGATGCGGACGCCTGTCTTTGTGCCCGTGCCTATGACGAGCGGCTCCACCTTGAAGTAGCGCTTGCAAAGCTGCTCGAAGACGGTCGAGAGCTCCGGGACGACGCATGCCATGACGGCGGCCGTGATGTCGGAGGTCTCAATATCCTCAGCCCGGAGGAGGCCGAGCAGGCTCACGGCGTACTCGTCGGCGAGGCGCTCCTGGTCGGTGGCGACGCGCCACGTTGCGCGGGTGGCGTCGCCGTCGAAGACGCCGATGGTCACATTGGTGTTGCCGATGTCGAGGGTCAGCAGCATGGGCCCGAGACTCCTCCTCAGTGGTGGAGTATATCGGGGCTAGTCGCCGCCGTCGGCGTATGGCGTCAACGCGAAGATGTGGACTAGGCCCTCGTAGCCGAACGGATTCCACTCGTGCGTGGCCGATGCTCGCCGGCCTTAGCCAGCAGCGGCCGAGCCGTTGGTTGAGGCGGCCGCCTGCCACGCCGGGATCGTGTTGGTCGTGATGCGGTCGACGCCGGCGGCGAGGAGCCGGTCGAGGGCGGCGAGCGACTTCTCGCCACCGGCGTGCCCGTCGCCGGCGTAGTCGGGCGTCCAGGCGGTAACGGCGATGTGGTGCTCGTGCAGCCACGCCATCAGGTCGAAGCCGTCGTCGAGCATCTGCACCAGCACGATCCAGCTCACGAAGAACTCCTTCGCCCACGGCGCCTGTAGCAGCATCATCGACCAGCGCTCGGCAAGGTAGTCGCGCACGTCCTCCGTCTTGCCGACGGCCATCGGGTGATCGTCGCGGTAGCCGTACGCACCGAACGACTTCGGCAGGAACATCTGCGAGCCTTCGATCGCGTGGTCGAAGTAGTGGCCCGGGTCGAAGCCGAGCGCGAGCTCCGGATCGGCGCGGTGGAGGCGGAGGAGGTTCCAGTCCTGGCCGGTGGTGACGATCACCTGATCGTGGACGGGTGCGATGACGTCGAGCAGCGAGCGAATGCGATCCGGGGCCATTGGGCGCCAGTCCTTGAGATCGAGCTGCAGTTGCACATCGGTGCCGGTGGCGGCTTCGACGACCTCGCTGAGCAGCGGCGGGCGGTCTTCTTGGTCATGAAGGAAGCGCGAGGCGCGGATCTGTTCGCGCGTAGCGTTGCCGATCGAGCCTTCGCCTGTTGTTTCGGTCTGGAGTCGGCGTTCATGGAAGACGGCGTAGTCGGGGCCGTCGAGCGAGTGGATGTCGATCTCGAGGCGGGAGACGCCGGCCGCGAGGGACTCGCGGATAGCGCCGATGGTGTTGCCGTGGTGGTCTCCGGAGAGGATGGCCTTGTGCGCTGTGAGGTGTACGCTGCGGCCGTTGCGCTTGAGGATCGACGTCATGTGCGCGGCTCCCACGAGAATCGCGTGGCTGCGATGATGAATCCTGCCACACCCCACGCTGCGATGACAGCCAGGTGCACCGGTTCGAAGCCCGAGCCCGTCTCGAACGGATTGAAGGCCGTCTGCATCGCCTTCGAGAAGTGAATCACGGGGAAAACACTTGCGACGATGTCGAGCCAACTCGGTGGGTTCTCCAGATTGATAAACACGTCGGAGATGAAGAACAGTGGTAGCACGGTGAAGTTCACGATCGCGGGCGCGGCCTCGGCATTGGGAATGAACACCGTGATAGCGACGCCAAGCATTGCGAATGACGCAGAGCCTATGAGCACGGTGACGATAAATGCGGGCATCGTGTTCGTTGGGATGGTGACATCGTAGAAGACGTAGCCGAAGACGACGACGATGGCGACGAGCAAGAAGCCAACGAGCACGGCGTGCAGGACGCGGGCGATAACGTATGCAGCAACGGGCAGCGGCGTGCCCTTGATGCGCTTGAGAACGCCGTCGTCGCGCGTGTAGCAGATGGTCATCGCGATGTTGGTGTAGCAGGCCGTGATGATGGAGAGCGCACAGATCGCCGGCACGTAGAAGGTCGCCTCGTTCGTGACGCCGCCGGGGATGATGATCTCGTTGTTGCCGAAGATGACATTGAATAGCACGAGGAAGATCAGCGGAAACACGAACGTGAAGAACGCGGCGGGAGGATTGCGCCAGAACCACCGGTTCTCGTAGCGGACCTGGCGGAGGACGAGCAGCGCGTCTCTCATCTGCTACCTCGTCGGCGCCGGCGGCCTGACGTGGCGGCTTGCTCGCCGGTCGTCGCCGCTGCTTCGGCGGCGGCCTCTCGCTCGGCTTCACGGGTTAGGCGGAGGTACGTCTCTTCGAGGGAGGCGCGGGCTACGGTCAGGCCTTCGAGCTCGACGCTGTTCGCGACGGCCCACGATGTGAGTTCGTGGAGCACGGTCGTCGGCGACTCCGTCTCGATTTCGAGGAGACCGTTGGCGTGACGGTGTGCGGTGATGGTCGGTGGCAGCGGTGGCGACGCCTGGGCGAGGGCGAAGCGGATGACGGCGGCGTGCTCGCCCTTCGCGAGATCTCGCGGCGCGCCTTCGGCCACGACCTGCCCGCGGACGATGATGGCGACGCGGTCGGCGAGATGCTCGGCTTCGTCCATGTAGTGCGTGGTGAGGAGTACGGTCTTGCCGAGCGCCTTGAGGTTCGTGATGAGGTCCCAGGCGTTGCGGCGCGCGCCCGGGTCGAAGCCCGTTGTCGGTTCGTCGAGAAACAGCAGTTCAGGATCGCCCGCCAGTCCCACGGCGACATCGAGCCGCCGCTGCTGTCCGCCAGAGAGGCGGTTCGCGCGCACGTCGCGCTGTTCGGTCAGGCCGACGACGTCGAGGATCTCGCCCAGCGGGCGCGGGCTCGTGTAGTAGCCGCGGTATTGCTCGACGGTCTCTTCGACGGTGAGGTAGGCAGAGACGCTGGTTGATTGCAGGACGAGTCCGACGCGCTCGCGAAAGGCACGGTTGGCGTGCCAGGGATCGGTGCCGAGGACGGCGACGTCGCCTGCGTCGCGGTGTCGATAGCCCTCGAGGATTTCGACGGTGGTGGTCTTGCCGGCGCCGTTGGGGCCGAGGAGGGCGAAGACTTCGCCTGCGCTGACATCGAGGTCGATGCCGCGAACGGCCTCGTTCGCGCCGTACGCTTTGCGGAGACCTCGAACGGAGATCGCCGGTTCGTTCACGCGTGCAGGCTATCGGGTCAGGGGTTAGGGGCTAGGGGCCGGCTGGATGTTAGAGGTTGGATGTTGGATGTTGGAGGGGAAGCAAGCTCAATTCCCGAAAGCGAGGGATCGTGGCCCAAGATATGTTCGTGGACGATGCGTTGGAGGACTTCACGACGCGGGAGATCGAGCTGGATGGCATGGCGAAGGTCGTGCATGTGGCGGGTGCGGGGCCGGGCGTGATCGTTATGGCGGAGATGCCTGGAATCAGTCCGCACGTCGGCCGTTTTGCACGCTGGGTGCGGGATGCGGGATTCACGGTGTACATGCCGTCGCTGTTCGGGCGCGATGGCGCTGTTCCGAACCTGGAGGAAGGCGGGCCGATCTTCCAGAAGGCGTGCGTGAGCGCAGAGTTCCGCGCCTTCTCTGCGAACGAATCGAGTCCAGTGACGCAGTGGCTGATGGCGCTGGCGAGGCTGGCGCACGAGGAGTGCGGAGGGCCGGGCGTGGGCGCGATCGGCATGTGCTTCACGGGAAACTTCGCGCTGACGATGATGCTCGAACCCGCAGTGCTGGCGCCCGTGCTGTCGCAGCCGTCGCTGCCGCTCAACGACCCGGCCGGCATGGCGATCGCGCCGGAGGAGCTGGCGACGGTGAAGGAGCGGATGCAGCGCGAGGACCTCACGGTGATGGCGTTCCGGTTCGAGGGCGACCAGTTCTGCAAGGCGCAGCGGTTCGCGGCCTACGCCGAGGCGCTTGGCGACCGCTTCGTGGCGCGGGTGCTACCGGATAGCGCGGCCAACACCGACCTGCCGCCGTTCTTCACGGCAGGGGCCGCACCGAACCCGCACAGCGTCGTGACGGCGCACCTCATCGACGAAGAGGGACAGCCGACGATCGCAGCGCGGGACGAGATCCTGGCGTTCTTCGCACAGAGACTGAAAGCTTAGCGTCGCTGCTCCGCCGCAAGGAATGCTGACTCGAGTGCCGCTCGCAACACGTCCTCATTGACGGGCGCTTCCGCCACGACGGTGTCTCCGGCGGCGACGACCGGAACGATGGCCGTGAAGCGCTGTTGGAGCGCGGGATCGGCGTCGATGTCGCGCTTGACGACGGTGAAGCCGAGATCAGGCGCGAGGCGCGCGAGCATGGCCTCCGCATCGTTACAGAGGTGGCATTCCGCGCGAGTGTAAAGGGTTGACTTCGCGATCCACGATCGGTGTCCGTGAGGTGTCAGGCGCTGGAGCGCGCGGATGTCGAGCGCGATGAGGCCGGTTCTGGCGCGGGCTCTATGGCATGATCCTTAGGACCCGGCTGGTGGCCGCGCAGGATGGTCCAGGCGAGACCCGCACATCCGACAAAGAACGTGATCGTCGAGACGACCTGCGGGAACGTCATCCAGTTCTTGATCACGTACTCCGGGCAGCCGATGGCGTTCGGGCAATTTAGACCGCTATCGATGCGGAGGTAGCTGACACCGAATCGCATCGCCGAGTACAGGATGAGGCCGGTGAAGAACGTCACGCCGGGCCAGTGCCGCCACAGTTTCGCGAACACAACGGACATGATGCCGATGATCAGGAAGTCTCCGATCATCTCGTAGCTTGCGGCCGGGTGGCTGGACGTGTCCGAACCCCAGACGAGCCACGACGGGCTATCCGGGTGCGTGTAGATGACGGCCCACGGCAGGTCGGACGTCTTGGCGACGTGCTCGCCGTTGATCAGATCGCCGATGCGGCCGATACCCATGCCGAGGAGCAGACCGAAGGCCGCCGCGTCGAGGCCGCGCAGGATGGGCATCTTGCGGAATGCGCCGTACGCCACCGCGCCGAGTACACCGCCGATGACAGCTCCGTAGATCGAGATGCCGCCCTCGTTGATCTTGAGGACGTCGATCCACTGGCCCTGGAAGCGCTCGTAGTTCTCGACGACGTAGAGGAGGCGAGCGCCGATGATGCCCGCCGGCACGCCGACGAGCGCGATGCTGTATGCATCGTCTTCCGTAAAGCCCTGGCGGCGCCCGAGCCACGCGCCTAGGTACACACCAGCGGCGATGCCGATGGCCGTGAACACGCCGTGCCACGTCAGTTGCAGGCTGCCGAACTCGGCGATGGTGGGATCCCAGCTGATGGTGATCGCGAGAAGCTGCGCCAACTGCACCTAGCGTTCCTCCTGCAGGTCTGGCGGCGTATCCACGCCGAGCCGTTGCGCCAGCCTGCGCATGTCTTTCTCGAAGCCGCCGCTCTTTTCGGCGAGCGCTGCGATCTGCGTGCCGGCGTCCGTCAGGCGAATCCAGAGACGGCGGCGCGGCAGGTAGAAGGTTAGCGCAAGGCCGATGACGAGCATAGCTGTCGCGATCCAGATGAACCACGCGCCGCTATCGCGCTTCACCGAAATGCCGCTGAACTCGCGCGGTCCCTCGAACGTGTACGTGAAGCCGCCGAGCGTCACCGGATCGCCTTCGCCTAGATAGATCGCCGGGCGGTTCTCGGCAACGAGCAGCAGCGTCTTGTTGCCGTCGTCGGCAGTCGTCATTTGCGCGAGAACTTCGTCGCTGCCGTCGGGCATGTCAACACCCACCGCCGCCGGCAGCGAGACAACGTCGTCCAGCCGCAGTGTGAGGTCGCCGAGGGTGCCTAGAGCTCCTTGCTCGATGCGAAGCTGGTCGCCGCTGTCGCCTAGCTGCGGGTCGAAGGCGACGAGTTGCCACGTCTCGTCGTCGGTCGATGTGAGGCCGACCCAGATCGCCGGGCCGTCCGGCACCTGCACGACGGTGCCGCTGGCGATGTCGAGAAAGTCCGTCGGGGCGATCGTGTCTTGCAGGAGTCTGCGTCCCGCTGCGTCGGTGATCGTCACGACGGGCGCGGCCGTGACGTCCTGCATGGGAAAGATTTCGCGGAAGACGGTGTTGCCGGTCGACGTGTCCTCGATGCGCAGAGCGGCGCCGTCGGGGAAGAAGGCGACTTGGTGGAAGCGATAGCCGCCGTAGTGCAACGGGTCGTTCACGGTCGCGACGCCGGACTTCACTTCCTCGCCGTTCTCGAAGATCGTGAGGTGCGTGCGAAAGTCGAGCGCGTTGCCGGCATCACCGAACTTGCCGACGGTATCGTCGACGCGCACCTGGAGCTGCGCGGCGTTACTGACGGCGAACACCGGCGTCGTCGTGCCTTCCCCGGCGAAGATGTCGGACGTGAAGCCTGTGGCCCATGTCACCATGCCGCCTGCGATAAACAGGATGAGGGCGAGGTGGCTGACGAAGGTCGAGAGCTGCGTCCACGGGTAACGATCGGCGAAGAAGTACGTCGCGCCGTCACGCTGCTCCACATTGACGCGACGGAAGCGCATCGAGCGCAGTCCGCGTTCGAGGGCGTCCGCGGGTACGGCAGCGAGCACGGTGCGGTTGTGCGCGCGGTCGAAGAACGAGTCCGGCACCTTCGTAGGCGGGTTGAAGACGTTGCGGAAGGTCGGCGACCAGCGGTTCATCGTGCAAGTGGTGACGAACACCACAAGGAAGCCGAGCGCGAACAGAAACCAGCGCGCCTGGAACACCGAAAACAGCCCGATGTCGTACATGACATTCGTGAGCGGCCCGTATGTCCCGCGATGCGTCTCGACCCAAGCGTTGATGGCCGCGTCGTTGCCGCGCATCGGTTCGGGAATCTGCGGCAGGACGACGCCGAGGAAGCCAACGAACGCGAGGAATCCGATGTAGAAGACCGCTATGCGGACGGAAGTCAGCAGACGCCAGATGGGCGCCCACAGGTCGAATCCGGGGCGGCGAGAGGATGCGGCGGTCGTGTTGGCAGCGGTCAAGGATCACCGTTCGCGGCGGTTGGATGTGGATTCATGGTATCTGAAGGCGTTTGATCCGCCCCTTGATGCGCTTTAGTCTGTAAAGCGCACATGACTATAGATACGCCCACCGCTGACTCCGAGACGTTTCTCGCCGAACTTGACTCCTGTCTCGACGAGATGCGGCCGTACGTGCACTCGCATGGCGGCGAACTCAACCTCATCGACTGGGACGAAGGCGAGGGGCGGCTGCGGCTGCAGCTTGCGGGATCGTGTCACGGCTGCCCGATGTCGATGGTGACGATGAAGCTGGGGATCGAGCGCATCGTGCAGGACCGCTTCCCGCAGGTGCAGATCGTCGAGGCGGTACGGGTCGACGACTTCGACTACCCCGAGTTATAGGCTCCCCCTGTGCCGTATCCCTCTTTCGACCAAGCTGAGACCGCGTTGCGCATCCGCGAGTCATTCGGGACCGTGGCGTGGGCGGCGCGGATGGTGCCGGCGGACTTCACCCACACGTTGATGCCGGGGCTGCCGGACGATGCGTGGACGGTGGCGATGAATCTCGCGCATCTCGTCATGTACGACGAGGGCATCGCGCTGCCGATCCTGGAGTCGCTGGCGGCGGGCGAGAACGGGACGACGCGCGTCCGCACGACGAACGAGAACTGGTTCTACAACGACGCCGTCGCCCTGTCGAGCGAGCCGATCGAGGCGATGCTTGCGCGGCTCGAAGCGTCGCGCGCCCGCCAGTGCGAGCTGGTCGCCGGGTTCGCGACCGCGGACTTCAACCGCCGCTGGACGCCCGCGTTCGGTTCGGGGCTGCATGGCAACGCACCGCACTCGCCCGCGTGGGTCGCGACGAAGACGTTCCAGCACACGTGGGAGCATGGCAATTCCGTCTTGCGTGCGGCGTTGTTCTCACCCACCGACGCCTCCTGAACGAGACCCACCCTCCGCCACACGTCCGACATCTACTCCTCCGCCTAAAGTCCTAGCCCATGTCGGCCCAGGGCTCGATTCGGCGCGCCTGCTCCGGCGCGAAACTACCTGAGACACGAGCGAAACGTCTGCTCGTGCAGATCAGGCACACAAGGAGACATCGAAATGGCAATCGCAACATCTATCCCGACAGTAACCATCCCGAACATCAAGAAGAGCGCGGCGGACGAGATCGCCGGGCTGCGGAGCCGCATCAAGGGCGAGGTTCTTCTCCCCGCCGACGCAGGGTACGAGGACGCGCGCGGCGTCCACGTTCTCAACTACGACCAGAAGCCCCGGGCGATCGTCCGGGCGGCAGGCACTGACGACGTCGCCGAGGCCGTGCGCTTCGCGCGCCGGCTCGACATCCCGCTGGCCGTACGCAGCGGCGGGCACAGCGTTCCCGGGCTCAGCATGCGCGACGGTATCGTCACCGTCGACCTCGCCGGCATGAAGGACGTGCGCATTGACCCCGTCACGAAGCGCGCGCGTGTCGGCGCTGGTGCGACCTCCGGCGACCTTGCCGGTCCGGCGCAAGAGCACGGGCTCGCGCTTACGACCGGCGACACATCCTCGGTCGGACTTGGTGGGCTCGTGACCGGCGGCGGTGTCGGGCTGATGGCGCGCAAGCACGGCCTCACGATCGACAACCTCGTATCTGCGACGGTCGTCACGGCGGACGGCAACATCGTCACCGCCTCCAAGAACCTGAACCCCGATCTGTTCTGGGGCATCCGCGGCGGCGGCGGCAACTTCGGCATCATCACCGAGTTCGAGTTCCAGCTCTCGGACGTTGGCATGATTCTTGGAGGCGTCGTCGTATTGCCGCCGACGCGCGAAGTGCTGCGCGGCTACCTCGATTACATGGCGGTCGCGCCAGAGGGTCTGACGACGATCGTCGATGTCCTCCGCGCGCCGCCTGCGCCCTTCATCCCGGAGGACCGCGTCGGTGAGGTGATGGTGATGGTGATGGTGCTCGTGACGTGGACGGGCGACCTCGCCGAGGGCGAGCAGGCGATCGCACCGCTGCGGGCGCTGGCCGAGCCGATTGTCGACACGGTGGCGCCAATGCCGTACCCGGCGATCTACAACTACACCGACCACCTGACGGCGCCACACGGCATCGCCATCCGCCAGATGTTCGCCGACGACCTCAGCGATGACGCGCTCGACGCGGCGTTGGCTGCGGTGGCCGACGGCCCAGGTCCGGTCAACGACTTCCACCTGCGCGGCATGGGCGGCGCGGTCTCTCGCGTCGACGAGGATGCGACGGCCTTTGCGCACCGCACGCAGAAGTACTTCGTCGCCGTTATCGCCGTGTCGTTCGACGGCAGCGACGAGAGCGTCGGGCCGAACACGGCGTGGGCCTCGGAGCTGTGGAGCAAGATCGAGGGCGAGGGCCGGGGCGCGTACGTGAACTTCCAGCAGAACCACGACGCCGAGGCGATCAACCGCTCGTACCCGCCGGCGACGCTGCGCCGACTGCGGGAGGTAAAGGCGAAGTATGACGCGGACAACGTATTCCGGTTCAACCAGAACATCCAGCCTGCGTAGGTTGTAAGGACTCGGTTGAAAGTGATAGGGGCGGCTCTTGGGAGCCGCCCTTCTTTTGGCAGTCAGCTAACAGCCGGATGCGAAATGGACGACGGATTCCCTCCGCTCTCCGCTGGACGAGTGCCATCGCGCGCTTTGAGCACGCCGCCGCCGCCCGTATCCTCCTGTAACGGACGTGCTCCGCCTGACGGGTCTGTCCGCGACAGCACGGGGCCGATCCCTGCGAAAACTGCAAAACTGCCGAGCAATTTCAGACTGCGAGTCGCAACAAGACCGCTTAGTAGGGCACAAAACAAGAAAACTGCCGAACGAACTCCTGCGATCTACGGCCGAGACCGCCACCTCTTGTTAGGATCGCTCAACAACAGTTTCTAAGACGGAAAGACCACGCACATGAGACAACGCACCGCCACCACCCTCCGCCGCATGCTCGATGGGCCGGAGATTGTCGTCCTACCCGGCGCCTATGACGCGCTGTCCGCGCGGCTTGCGGAGCGAGCGGGGTTTACGGCGATGTTCACGACGGGGTTCGGGTTCAGCGCGGCGGCGTTGGGGCAGCCGGACTTCGGGCTGCTGACGATGTCGGAAGCGATGGAGCGCGTGCGCCAGATCGTGCAGACGGTGAACGTGCCCGTCGTCGCTGACATGGACACTGGGTACGGCAATCCGCTCAACGTCCAGCGCACGGTGCGCGAGGTGATCGCGGCGGGCGCGGGCGGGATCATTCTCGAAGACCAGGAGTGGCCGAAGAAGTGCGGCCACTTCGAGGGCAAGCGCGTCATCGCCGCCGAGGATCATGCCGCGAAGATCCGCGCTGCGTCCGACGCTCGTGACGGCGACGATCTCGTGATCATCGCGCGAACTGATGCACGGGCGCCGCTGGGGCTCGATGAGGCGATACGGCGCGGGAAGATGTATCGCGACGCTGGCGCCGACGTGGTCTTCGTCGAAGCGCCGCAGGGGCTCGACGAGCTGCGGGCGGTGAAGGCGGCGATCCCGGATGCGCCGCTGTTCGCGAACATTGTTGAGGGCGGGAAGACGCCGCTGCTCACGTACGAGGAGCTGCAGGAGCTTGGATACAAGATGGTCGTCTTCCCACTGAGCGCGCTGCTCGCCGCAACGAAGGCGATCGAGGCGGTATACGCGGAGCTGTTCGAGAAGAAGACGACGGCGGGTGTGATCGATCGTTTGACGAAGTTCCACGACTTCGAGGAGATCGTCGGCGTGCCAGAACTGCGGGCGGCTGAGGCGAAGTACGGCGTCGTCTAGGAGGGGTGCATGACCATCGCGAAACTCAACGGGATCGACATCAACTACGAAGTGCACGGCGAGGGCACGCCGCTGGTGCTGGCGCACGGATACAGCGGGTCGCTGAGGATGTGGCAGGACCAGGTGCAGCCGTTTTCGTCGATGTACCGGTTTGTGATCTACGACACACGCGGTCACGGCACGTCGACGGCACCGACCGATATGGACCAGTACTCACTCGCGCGGGACTACGTCGCGGACAAGCTGGCGCTGATGGACCACCTGGGCATCGAGCAGGCGTACGTCGGCGGGTTGTCGATGGGCGGGATGATCGCGCAGGAGTTCGCGCTGCAGCATCCGGATCGCGTGAAGGCGCTGCTGCTGTTCGACACCGGGCCGGGGATGGGCATGATGCGCGACCCGGCGCAGCGGCAGCAGTTCGACCAGATGCGCAATATGATGGGGACGATCGCCCGCACGAAGGGCATGTCGGCCATCGTCGACATGATGCGCAACTCGCCGATGGCGAAGTCGATGGGTGTGGAAGGCGGAGCTGGCGTGCCTGCTGCAGTGGGGCGTCATGTCGAAGGCATGCGGAAGATGTCGGTCGATGGGTATCTCGGTGGGTCGAAGTCGATGCAGGACTGGCCCGGCACGCTCGACCGCCTGTCGGAGATCAGCGTGCCGACGCTGGTGCTGGTCGGCGAGAACGACAACCTGCGCGAGCCGAGCCGCGAGATCCACCGGCGCATAGCGGGCAGCCGCTTCGTGCTGCTGAAGAACAGCGGCCACGGCACGAACATGTGGCGCGGCGATGTGTTCGCGGAGCAGACCCTCGCGTTTCTCGCGGATGTCGGCGCAGGGCGGCCGGTCGCGGGCGAGGTGACGGTGCCGTGACGGACGATACCTTCGACTGGGACGCATGGCTACGCGAACGTCATGGGATGTTCGAGGGCAAGGCGTCGCTGAACAAGTACCTCGGCCTGCATCTTGAGGCGGCGGGCCCGGGGTGGGCACGGATGCGGCTGGCGCTGCGCGATGACGTGATGAATCCGTTCGGGGCGGCCCACGGCGGGACGGTGTGCGCGCTTATCGATTCTGCCGCGGGATCGGCGATCGCGGCGGGGACGAGGCCGGACGACCGTATCCGCGGAACGATCGATATGCAGGTGCACTTCCTCGAACGCGCGAGTGGCGCGTACCTGCTCGCCGAAGGCCGCATGGTCCGCGCCGGGCGTTCGATCGCGATCGCGCAGGTCGATGTGTTCGACGATAAGGGCGCGCGCGTGGCGATGGGTACGGCGACGTTCCGTCTGGCGGATCCGGGAACGCGGCGTGCGCGGAATGAGGACTGAGGTAAGGGACTACAGGCCGAACCTAGCGCTGTTCGGCGAGATCCAGCCACGCGGCCATGTACTCCATCACGATGAAGGTGTTGCCGCCGCGGCGCATGCGGCCGCACATGCGGAAGCCGGAGCGCTCGAAGGCGCGCTGAGCGCGCACATTCCAGTCGAGCGACTTGAGATAGACGCGGCGGAAGCCCGTCTGGCGGAAGACGTGGTTAACGAGCGTGTTGATCGCGTCGCGGCCGTAGCCCTGGCCCCAGTACGAGTGATTGCCGATCGTGATGCCAAGCTCGGCCTCGCGACGGATCGTGTCGATGTTGTAGTACATCACGTTGCCGATGTGGCGGCCGTCGAGGTCCTCGATCGCCAGGCTGCGGCGGTACGGGCTGGGGTACATCAGGTCGTCGCGGTAGAGGGCGAGGTAGTCGTTGTAGGTCGCCGAAAACGGGCGCGCGGCGTCGTACTTCGCGAGGTCAGGGTTCGTGCGCCACGAGAAGTCGTTGTGCGCGTCGCCGAGGCGCTTTTCGCGGAGGACGATGCGTTCGCCGCGTGCGACTTCGCCGTTCGCTGCGATCGTCATCAGGCCGCTCCCGCGGCGGCACCGTCGATGGGGCCTTCGGCCGCATCGATCACGTCGAGCGCGCGGCGGACGATGATTGCTTCGTTGCGGTAGGTCATCAGGCGGAACGCCTCCTCTGCCGGAAACCACTCGACGCGATCGTACTCGTGATCATGGTCTTCGGTCGAGCCGGTGCCGTCGGGCTGCATGAGGAAGTGGTGCACTGTCTTCTCGAAGCGTACGCCCTGCGCGGGGCGCGAGAACTCGTATTCGATGCTGCCGAGGTCTTCGACGATGGCTACGCCGAGACCTGACTCCTCACGTACTTCACGGAGTGCCGTCTCCTGCAAGGACTCTCCGGGTTCGGGCGTACCTTTGGGGAGCGCCCACAGGCGTTCGGCGGTTCGACCGCAGAGAACGATCTCGACACCGCGGGCGCCGTGGCGGAACACGACGCCGCCTGCGGAAACTGCCTGTTCTACGCGAAGATCGTCGTAGCGCGCGGTCACTCGTCGTCCCTTCCATCGCCAAAGTCATCGCCTTCTTCGCCAGTATCGGCAGCGGCGCGGTCGAGGTAACTCTTGAAGGCCATCGGGTCGTCAAGGAAGTCGGCTGTCGTCAGTGCGTCGGCGACGACTTCGAGCACGCGCTCGTCGTCGTACTCGGAGAGCAGCGACTGCAGGACTTCCTTCGCCGCCGACCCGCCGATCGCGCCGAGCGCGGTGATCGCCGCTTCCTGCACTTCGGCGTCGTCGTCCGCGACGAGGTCGGTCAGGGTGGGGACGGCCTCTTCATCGCCCATCTCGCCGAGCGCGGTTGCGGCTTCGAAGCGCATCTCGCTGTCGTCGGACATCGTCTCGTCGAACAGCGTCTCAAGCCACTGCGGGTCGGCGCTGCGGCCCATCGCGTGGACGGCGCTGATCTGCAGGCGGCGGTCGCCGCTGCCGTAGGCGTCGTTGATCATCTCGGTGACCCAGTCGTGACTGCGGACGCCAACCGCCTCGAGCGCGCGCCCGCGTACCTCGACGAGCTGGCTTTCGTCGTAGTAGAGGCCGCGCAGTGCGGACTCGATCTGGTTCGTCTGTCCGGTGTCTTCGTCGGAGAGCTCGGCGCGCATCATGAAATGCCCGAGGCCGAGCGCCGCCTCGCCGCGCACGAGGGCCTCTTCGTCTTCGAGGAGGCCGACGAGCGTCTGGGCGAGGTCGGTGTCGTCGTAGTCCCAGAGCGCGCGGATGGACTGCGAGCGCACCTGCACATCGGGGTCATTGAGGCCGAGCAGGAACACCGGCTCGAACGTGAACTCGACGTTGTCTTCGGTGAGATCGGCAAGGATGTCGATGACTTCGCGGCGGCGCTGGATGCTCAACGTGCCGAAGATGCTCACGAACTGCGCGAATTCGTCTTCGGGTGCGTTGCTGAGGTAGGCGAGCGAGGTTGCGGGCGGCGCCTGCTCGTCCTGCAGCGCCGTAATGACGGTTTCAATCGACAACTGTGATCCCTCCACCGCCGTCATTCTAGATCAAGCTGGTCAGCGCGTCAGCCTGTCAGCGGGCAGCCATGACAACGGATGACGGAGCGCGCCCGCCCTTGGCGGCTTTCAGCCCGCGTGGTCGAACAACAACACCGTAGCGTTATCAAGGTCGGTCGCCGATTGAAGCGTGTCTCGCCCGCCGCTACCGTTCGGTATCTGCTGATGACGACGCGACGGGCTCGCGTTCGGGCGCGACCGTGTTCGTGAGGGAGGCAACCGTCGTGCGCGATGACTTCGGTGCGAAGCGTGTGCGGACGATCGCGCGGAGGACGCTCCAGCCGACATCGGGGCTGAGCTTCTTGCCTTCTTCGACGGAGCGCGGATTGTACGTGACCGGCACCTCGACGATCTTGTGGCCGTCGCGCAGGAGGCGGCAGGTGATCTCGGCGTCGAGGTCGAAGCCGTTGCATTGGAGGTCGAGGGAGCGCGCGACATCGGCGAGGAGAACCTTGTAGCAGGTGAGGATGTCGGTGAGGCGCGTCATGTAGAGGATGTTGGCCGCCCACGTCAGTCCGAAATTGCCGATGTAGCCGACCCACGGCGTCGTGCCCTTGCCGCGACCACGGAACCGCGAGCCGAATACCACGTCCGTCTTGCCGGCGACGATGGGCGCGAGGAGCGATGGGATCTCACAAGGCTCCAGCTCGAGGTCGGCGTCCTGGACCATGACAATGTCGCCGGACGCGCGGTCGAAGCCCGTGCGGACGGCGCGGCCTTTGCCGCGCGCGGCGTCTTCGAACACGAGAATCAGGTCGTCCGACGTGGGGAGTGCGAGCAGGGCTTCGCGCGTGCCATCAGTGGAGGCGCCGTCGACGACGATGATCTCCTTCGGCATCCCGCAATCGACTGCGCGCACCTGCTCGATGAGGGGGACGACGGTAACGCGCTCGTTGCGGACGGGGATGATGATGGAGAGCTTCATGCTGTGGGGGAGTATACGGGACACGTGTGGCGCCTCGCGTCAAACTCGACGCAGGAGTTCAGCCACTAGAACTGCAACTCCTGATGCGATCAGGACCATGCTCAGGGCACGATGCAGTTGAGAGCTCAGGAGCATCATCCCCCAAGATGGACGCTCAAATGACTTTGGGCCACGCCTTGGAATGTTGGAACTCGCCCACAGGACAAAGACACCAGCGATCACGATCGCGATGCCGTACAGGGCGTTCACGCGTGGCGCTCAGCGATCATGCGGGCGGCATCTTCGAGCTGGTCGATGTTGTCGATGGCCAGCCATTCGCCGGCAAAGGGGTACGCCGCGACGGGGCGGTTGGCGGCGAGCAGTCTGTTGACGAGATCGGGGATGTCGAAGAACTCGTTGGAGGGGATGACATCGAGCGCTTCAGGCTGGATGGCGTAGATGCCGCCGCTTACCGTGTCGGTCACGGACGGCTTCTCGACGATGCCGGTGATACGGCCGTCCTCGACCTGGATGACGCCGTACGGGTGCTGCAGGACGAACTCGCGCGTAGCGACGGTGACTTCGGCGCCGGACTTGCGATGCGCGTCGATGAAGGCGCGCATATCGAGGTCGGTCAGCATGTCGCCGTTCATGACGAGCAGCGGTTCGCCCTTTGGTAACTCAATGGTGTCGCGCACTAGAGCGAGTGGACCGGCTGTGCCCAGCGGCTGCGTCTCGCGCACATAGCTGATCTGCACGTCGAGGTGCGCGCCGTCGCGAAAGTACGTCTCGATCAGTTCGGCGCGGTAGCCGACTGCGATGATGATGTCGTCGAGGCCGTGCGTTTTCAGGCGTTCGATGATCTCTTCGAGGATCGGCTTCTCGCCGATCGGTAGGAGGGGCTTGGGGATTGTGTACGTGAGGGGGCGGAGGCGGACGCCGCGGCCGCCGGCGAGGATCACGGTTTTCATCGGCGG
>JAKFYB010000021.1 GCA_021731085.1 Dehalococcoidia bacterium | reverse complement strand
GGGTTGCGCGATCCGCGTCGAGTCGTCCTGCGGGGCATCGGCGCCGGATGCACAGGCGGACGCAAGAAGTGTCAGCATCCCCAGAAGCAGAATCTGCAATCGTCTCACAATGGTGATTCTAACGACCCGCGGCTACTTGAACTGGGCGACCTTCGCCGAGATTACGTTGGGGATGCTGAGGAGGCGTTCGAGGACGTCAGGCGGCACGTCCTGATCGACTCGAACGCACATCAGGGCGCGGGCCTGGGCGATGTCCTGTCCAACGCTCATCGTCCCGATGTTGATGTTGTGCTCGCCCAGCAGCGTGCCGACCTTGCCGACGGTGCCGGGGCGATCGTGGTTCTCCAGCAGCAGCAGCCAGCCGGGCTTCGTCGAGGCGTCCACATCATCGAAGTCGTTGACCTCGACGATGCGCGGGCCGTCGTGGGCGACGATGCCGGCGACGTCCGTCTCGCCCTTGCTGGTGTGCAGGTGGACGCGGATGAGGTTAGCGTACACACCGTCGCTCGGACCCTTGCGCTCGATGATGCGCAGGCCTCGGTTTTCGGCGATGAGTCCCGCGTTCACGATGGTGACGTTCTCCTCGCTGATCGGCGCGAGCAGGCCCTTGATGACGGCGGCCTTGAGTGGCGTGGTGTCGCCGCCGCCGATCTCGCCCAGGTACTCGATCTCGATGTCGCCCATCTGTCCGGCGGCGAGCTGCGTCGCGAGGGATGCGGCCTGTTCTGCGACGGGAATGTACGGCGCAATCACGCTCATCGTCTCTATTGCGATCATCGGCGCGTTGACCGCGTACATAGCCGGTTCGCCGCGCAGGATGGCGAGGATCTGGACGGCGACATCGACGGCGACGCGCTCCTGCGCCTCCGCCGTGGATGCGCCGAGGTGCGGCGTGACGATGATCTTGTCGTGATGGAGGAATGCGCTGGCCATGTCCGGCGGCTCCTGCGGGAACACGTCGAGTGCGGCGCCGGCGATCAACCCCGCATCGAGCGCGGCGACGAGCGCTTCGTTGTCGATGAGTTCGCCGCGGCCGGTATTGATGACGCGCGCCGTCGCCTTCATCTTGCGGAACTGTTCCTCACCGATCATGTGGCGCGTCTCAGCGTTGAGGACGGTGAGGGTGGACAGAAAGTCGGCGCGTGCGAGCAACTCGTCGAGGCTATCAACGAGCTCGACACCAAGCATCTGCGCTCGCTCTGCGGACACGAACGGATCGCGGGCGATGACGTTCATCTCGAAGCCCTTGGCGCGGCGCGCGGCCTCCGATGCGACGTTGCCGAGGCCGACGAGCGCGAACGTCTTGCCGCGCAGCTCGACGCCGACGAAGCTGGACCGCTTCCAATCGCCGCCCTTCACGGAGGCGTTGGCGCCTGGGATGTGGCGTGCGAGGGCGAGCATGAGGGCGACCGTGTGCTCCGCGTTCGCGATCGTGTTGCCGAGCGGTGCGTTGACGACGATGACGCCGCGTTCCGTCGCCGCGACGAGATCGATGTTGTCCACGCCAACGCCGGCCCGGCCGACGGCGCGCAGCTTCTTGCCGGCGGCGAACACGTCGGCCGTAACCTTCGTTTCGCTGCGGACGACGAGGGCGTCATAGTCGCCGATGATGGAGAGCAGTTCGTCGACGGCGAGCCCGGTGCGGACATCGACCTGGGCCTCGCGTTCAAGGATCGCGATGCCGTCCTGCGCGATGGGGTCTGCGACGAGAATCTTGTTCATGTGTGCCTCAGGTTACTCGCGCCACTCGCGGGGCGCCTGTCGCCATAACAAAAGGACGGGGCCGAAGCCCCGTCCCGTATGTGTTCATGCGGTGCTTCGGTCAGCGTGCGGCCACGGGCGACGAGAATCCGACGCGCGGGAGCGCCTTCTCCAGCGCGTCGAAGCACGCCTGGAGGTCTTCCTGCGTGACGAGGCCGAGGTGGCCGATGCGGAAGATCTTGCCCGTGAGCGGGCCCTGTCCGCCGGCGAGCACGGTGTTGTACTCCTCGCGCATCATCTTGTTCAGGGAGGGGCCGTCGACGCCGTCCGGCACGAGCACTGACGTGACCGTGTTGGAGGCGTAGCGCTCATCCTTGGCGAGGATGTTCAGGCCCATCGCCTTCACGCTGTCGCGCGTGAACTGGCCGAGGCGCGCGTGGCGCTCGTGGATGTTGTGCAGGCCTTCAGCCTCGAGCTTCTGGAGCACGAGATCCATCGCGAAGTAGACCGAGATAGCGGGCGTCCACGGCGTCTCGCCCTTATCGAGGTAGCTCTTCGCCTTCTTGTAGTCGAAGTAGTAGCGCGGGCTCTTCGCCTCATCGGCCGCCTTCCAGGCGCGCTCACTGACGGCGACCATCGCCATGCCAGGCGGCACCATCCAGCCCTTCTGGGAGCCGGTGAAGACGACATCGAGGTCCCACGCGTCGATCGGCAGCGGGACGGATCCGAGGCTGCTGATCGCATCGACGAGGATGAGAATGTCCGGACGTACGCCGCGGATGGCCTTTGCGATCGAACCGAGGTCGTTCGTGATGCCTGTGGAGGTCTCGTTGTGGGTGACGAGGACGGCCTTGTAGGAGCCGTCCTTCTTGAGGGCATCGGCGATCTGGTCAGGGTCGGCGGCGGTGCCTTGCTCGAAGGACAGCTTCTCGACGTTGACGCCGTAGGTCTTGGCGATATCGGCGAAGCGGTCTCCGAAGACGCCGATAGAGACGA
The DNA here is from genome assembly GCA_021731085.1 of Dehalococcoidia bacterium. GTDB lineage: Bacteria > Chloroflexota > Dehalococcoidia > DSTF01 > JACRBR01 > JACRBR01. Next base: position 29,084 of record JAKFYB010000021.1, on the reverse strand, counting down.
CGAGCGCCTTGTCGCCCGGGGAGAGCGTGTTGACGACGGCGGCTTCGAGCGCGCCGGTGCCGGCCGAGGTCAGCGTCAGCACGTCGTTTTTGGTCTCGAACATGCGCTGGAGGGCCGGTGTGATGCGGCCGAGCATCTCGCGGAACTCCGGCCCGCGGTGGTTGATCATCTGCCGAGACATTGCCTGCAGCACGTCGTCTGGGCAGGGGGTCGGGCCGGGGATCCGTAGATTCACGCTCACGATGGGGCTCCTTCGATGGGGTGAGGCCGGTCGGGACGTTCGCCCAAGGGGCGACCGAGATTGTGCCTCCCCTCACAATCCAACAAATCCATGATAGGTCAGCCCCGAAAGGCGATCAAGAATTTCGGGGTGCGTATAGAGAGGTTCGTTCGCCGTCATTGACGCGGCTGCGGCGCGGCGTGGCGTGGCGACGGGAGGTGGGAGTTCGGTTGGCACTTCGTTTGGCAGTTTTGTGTCGTGCGGGGCGGGGAGGCGGAGTTCGTTTGGCAGTTTTGTGTTGTGCAGGTCGGTTGGCGTGCGTTCTCATTGGTTGGTTGTTTTCGCGTGAGTTTGGGCGGGGGACGGGTCTGAATCTGGCGGTGGTGGATCGTGGCGGATGCGGATCGAAGTGTTGAGTCTGGGCGTTTGATTGATTTGGTTGTGGGCCGTGGGAACGATCATTGGAGCGGCCCTGCTGTCCTGACCTGATTCCGTAGGTGCGCGAGTGCTGCGCGGAGATCATGCGCTGGGCGCGGGGTGATCTCCAAACGTCGGATGACACTCGGCCGGAGATTGCGGGCGCCGCAGGTCGATGTGTTGGACACGCGAAAGGGGCGCCGCAAACGCGACGCCCCTCCCGGTCTTGTGACGAGACTGACTCTTACGAGCAGCCGGCCGTCGTGCTGGCGGCGGACAGACACTCTGTCGCGCTGTCGAAGGCACCGATGATGGCGCCGCGGAAGGCGACACCAGCGGCCACGACCACGGCGACCGCGATGACGGCCATGATGAGACCGTACTCAGCCAGCGTCTGGCCTTCTTCGTCCTGGAACTTGGACTCGATTGCGTTCATGAGGCCCTGGAAGGCCACGACTGCCCGGATACCGACGTTCTGAAGCATGCTGATTCCCCCTTGTGAACGGAATACTCGCTCGTCCGAGGGCCCCCGAGCCCGATGCGCTTCCCCCACGACGGGTGGAGGTCGCATGCCGTTCGGCCCTCGGAACCGGCGAACGGCGCAACTGCTGAGGTCCGGCTGTTCCCCGACTGCCGGGGGGCCTTGCTTGGCCGTTGCATGAAGAGTGTCGGCGGGGGGTGGGAGTATCCGTAGGGGTTTCTGGGCGGGATTATCAGGGATTTTTAAGGGTTCTTTTACAAGTTCACTTCTGACGGGTCAGCAGCACATCCAACTGCCGGCCCCCTCCGCGCGAACAGGCCAACAGCAGGGCGCTTCGAACCTGTGCCACGACTGAGAAGGGGCCGATATTCGTTCGGAGGCAGTACGCATTGCAGGTACGACGCACCGATGCCAGGGATGCCGCGCACCCGCAGCTTCGCTTTGTCACGCCCTCCGCGGAGCCCTTAGCTGCGCCACCGAGGGCTGAACAGCACGATCTCTCCCGCGCGCGGTACATCGCCGGACTGGCCGGGATCCTCGGACTGGCGTTTCTTCTGCGACTGAGCCTGATCATGCGGTCGGACTTCCCGCTCAACGATGGCGGCCTCTTCTACCAGATGGTCCTGGACCTTAAGGCGAACGGCTACGCCATCCCGGCGTTCACGTCGTTTAACGAGGCCGGGATCCCGTTCGGATATCCGCCGCTCACCCTGTATGTAGCAGCCGCACTGACGGACGTCACTTCCATGAGCGAGGTGAGCGCGTTCCGCTGGCTACCGCTCCTCGGCAGTACGCTGATCGTCGTTGCGTTCGTACCGTTTGCGGCATCGATTCTGAAGTCGCGGATCGCGATTCTTTCTGCTGTGCTGATCTTCGCGATGCTGGGCCCGACGTTCATGTGGATGGTGATGGGCGGAGGGCTGACGCGATCATTCGGGTTCGCGTTCGCGATCGCGACGATCTGGCAGGCGCACGAGATGTACGAGCGGCGCACGGTGTGGCGGGCACCACTCGTTGCCGTGCTCGCAGCGTGCGCCATCGCGAGCCATCTGGAGATGGGGTGGCTGGCGGCCTTTAGCTGTGCCCTGTTCTTCGTCGCCGAGGGGCGGCACCGGCAGGGCATTATCAGCACATTCGCCGTGATCATCCTCGTTCCTGTGCTCACTGCGCCGTGGTGGGCCACCGTCATCGCTGAGCACGGTGTGGAGCCGTTCAGAGCCGCGCTGGACTCGGGCAGTAATCCGTTCGTCGGGCCCCTACTGCTGTTGCAGTACGACATCGCTGTGGAGCCGCTGTTCGCAATGGTCGGCGCGTTGGGGCTGTTGGGCATAGTGACATCGCTGTCGCGGCGGCAGTATGTCTTGCCAGTGTGGGTGCTCGCGGTCGCGCTTCTCGATCCACGCGCGTTTCCGACGAGTTCTTCGGTCGCACTGGCGCTACTCGCGGCGATCGGGTTGAACGACGCGCTGCTGTTCCTTGCCTCGCATGTCGCCGGTCCCAACTCAGTGCGTGCTAATGCCGCGTCGAGCAGCCCACTTGTGTTGGCCGGCGCGGTGGGGTTCGTTGTCGTCTGCTACGTGATCCTGTCGGCATTTCTCGTGACGCCGAAGCTGCTGACAGGGCTGACCCCGGACGAGCGCGCGGCGATGTCGTGGGTCGCAGAGAACACGCCGGAAGGCAGCAGCCTGGCGATCATCACGCAGGACGGGTGGGCCGTCGACCGGACGTCGGAATGGCTGCCGGTACTGACCGGGCGGGAGAGCGTCGCGACGGTGCAGGGGTCCGAGTGGATCAAGGGGCGGTATCACGCGAGCCAGGCCGACTACGACTCCTTGCAGGACTGCGCGCTGGAAAACGGCGACTGCCTGTTGGCGTGGTCACGGCTGACGGGGCGGGATTTCGAGTATGTGTACATCGCGTCGATCGCGCCACGCGTGCCGCCGGAGGCTGATGCGATCTGTTGCACGTCGCTGTGGTTGGCGTTGAAGACGGATCCGCGGTTTGTGAGTGTGTACGAAGGGCCGGGGGCGACGATCTATCGGGTTGGAGGTGCGCCTTCCGTGTCGCGGTGGTCGCGGTCCGCTTCTGGGCGATGACCGTTGGCTGGTATGAGACCCAAGGTCTGGGCCGGCGTAGATTCTTCGCTTCGCTCTGAATGACGGTTGCTGTGGGTTCGTGCGGCGTGTAAGAGACCAACCTGTCGGTTTCGGCCGGAGACTGCGGCGGAGCTGAAGCTCCGCTAGCACTGGTGTAGCCTCGGAATTTCAATGCAACTACGCGCGTGCAGGCCGCGTCGTGGAGGTGGAAGTGGTGGGCGATGCAGGACTCGAACCTGCGACCCTCTCGGTGTAAGCGAGATGCTCTAGCCAACTGAGCTAATCGCCCTGGTGCGCTGGCGCTGTGTACGCCGCGGCAGGCCGAGCCTAGGCTCGGCGATCAGAATAGCATTCGGCTCGGATGGTAGAGGTAGGTCGGGCGCTCTTGCGAGTCGCCCGCCCCCACATCGACGCAGGTCCCGCGGCTGGTGTGGAGAGCCGTGGTTCCCGTCAGTCTTCTCTGTCCGCGGGCCGAAAAACCCGCGCTCCGGAAGCGACTACACCGGCGGCTGCCAGGCCATCTGGTGCTGTGTCTGTGATTCCAGCCGGTCGTTGGTGACCCAGGCGCCGTGGAAGCCGTATGGGACACGCTGCGGAATCATCACGCGCGCGAGCGGCGCTGCGGTGATGTTCTTCGCGTCGACGACGATCATCTCCGATGTGCCTTCGATCTCGTCGTACACGAACGTCACCAGCCAGCCGTCGTCCTCGTCGGTGCCGCCATTGCGGGCGACGAACACGGGCTCGCCACCAAAGCGTTCCTTGCCGAAGAGGTGGGCCTCCATCCGGCCGGTCTTGAGGTCGTACTTGTTGATGCCCTCGAAGGACGGCTGCTCGCCGTACGGCACTTTGTTGAAGCGCGCGTTGTAGGAGTAGCGGCTGCCGTAGCCGACGAGCTTGTCGTCGACGCGCGGGAAGTCGGTGCCGACGTCGTCGAGCTGTTCTTCCTTGTACGTGCCGGTCTTCATGTTGAAGCGCCAGCGGTGCATGAGGCCCTGGCTCTCGTCCGGGTCGCCGCCGTCGACGTCGCCGTTGCGGTTCTTCGGCATCTCGGCGGGCTGGAGGACGTTGGTGGAGGCTAGGCGGCATCCGTGAAGCACGATGTCATCGCCATCCTCGAAGGCGTTTGACGTGTGGAACATGTAGTGCGCGGCCATCTCGAACCACTTGATGTCTTCGTTGCCGCCGTGGCGGGGGAGGATGCCGTAGCGCGCAGGCAGATCGCGCTCGAACGCGAGCACGGGGCCGCCCTTCATCGCGCGCTCGACGCTAAAGGTCAGCGGCAGATCCATGAAGATCGTGTAGTTCTGGGTGATGGAGAAGTCGTGCATCATGACGCCGCGAGGGACATCGATCGGGCGCGTGAACTGCAACTCGCCGTCCTTCGAGACGAGGCTGTACTGCACGTACGGCGCGGCCATCGGGTTGTAGCCGAAGAACATCATCTCGCCGGTCTTCTCGTCGACCTTGGGGTGGGCGGTGAAGGATGAGATGAGCTTGCCGCAGAAGTCGTAAGTGCCGTTGGTGGTCAGGCCGGGCAGGCCGACGGAGTGCGGTTCTGCGCCCTCCATGAGGGTCAGTAGCTGGCCGTCGTGCCAGACGAGGGCGGTGTTGCCCTGGTTCTTGTAGCCGCGTCCTGTGGCGAAGTTCTTCTCCATCTCCATGATGCCGTAGAACAGGTTCTCGCCTGCGGCCTTCTCTTCGAGGTAGCCCTTCGTGACGACGTAGCGGTTGCGGTACGAGGCCTTTCCGTCCCTCACACGCACGCCGTGCAGCATGCCATCGCCGTCAAACCAGTGGTACTGGCCCATCGGGTCGAACTGCGGGTTCGGGCCGGTGCGGACGTACATGCCGTCCATCTCGACCGGCAGCTCGCCGATCACGCGCAGGTCTTCGGCCTGCGTCTCCTCGCGGATGGGGGCGTAGTTGCCGCTGAGGTATGGGCTGACGGCTCGTTCGACTTCGGCGACCATGGTTGTTTTCCTTTCCTGCGCGGCGTCGTGGCGCTTCGCGTGTTTCGTTACGCCGTCGGTTGCGGCTGAATCATTGCTGCCATGCGGATGACCTGCGCTGGTGTTAGTTCGTCTTGCAAGCCGAGGAGCACGGATTGATCGAGCAGCGACCCTACGGCCATGAACATCCACATCATCGTCTTCGTGTCGACATCGGCGGCGATGAGTCCCTTCGTCTTCGCGCTGTCGTGCACGGCCTCGACGAAGCGGACAATGCGCAGATACTGGTCGCGGACGATTCCGGCGACCTCCTCATCCTGGGTGTCATTGATCGAGCGTGAGCGTAGGAGGAGGAGCTCCGGGTGTTCCTGGAGCCGTCGGAAGTACCAGATGCCGATCTGCTGGAGCGCTGCTAGCTCGTCGTCGGCCTCGTCGGCAATGCGTTGCCACTCGTCGAGGATCTCCTCGCTTCCTCGCTGGATGGTGGCGATATAGAGATCGCGCTTGTTCGCGAAATAGCGGTAGATGGTCGGCTCGCCGATGCCGGCGGCGGCTGCAATGTCGGATGTGCCGGCGGCCGAAAAGCCGAGACGCGCGAAGACATCGACGGCGGCGTCGAGGATCTGTTGGCGACGCTCCTCGGGCGGGAGGCGCCTGGCGCGAGTGCGGGCGGGAGCATCAGATCTTGCTTGCATAGTGAATCTTCACTACTATCTGCCTCCCGGAGGCGATTGTCAATACCTTTGGCTTCATTTTCCACCCCTCATGCGGGGATCGAGCACGTCGCGAAGCGTATCGCCCAGCAAGTTGAAGGCGAGCACCGACAGGCTGAGGGCGATGCCGGGCGCGAGGGCCATCCACGGCTGCAGCTCGAAGTAGCGGCGGGCCTCGCCGCTGAGGTCGCCGCCCCAGGATGGGGTCGGCGGGCGGATGCCGAGGCCGAGGAAGCTGAGGGCGGCCTCTGCGAGGATGGCGGCGGGGATGGCGGCGCTGGCGAGCACGATGATGGCGGGCGCGACGTTGGGCAGGATGTGGCGGAAGAGGACGCGGCGGTCGGTGGACCCGATTGCGCGGGCGGCCTCGATGTACTGCGACTGTTTTTCCTTCAGCACTGAGCCGCGGACGACGCGCATGATCAGCGGGATCGACGTGAAGGCGATGGCCAGCGTGAGGACCCAGAACGACGCGCCGAACGCGGCGACGACGACGAGCAACGGCAGGATGCCAGGGAACGAAAGGCCGACGTCGAGCATGAACTGGCTGAAGCGATCGGTTCGGCCGCCTGAGAAGCCGGAGTACAGCCCGCCGAACACGCCGATCACGGTTCCGAGCGTGACGGCGAGAAACGCGACGCCGAGCGACACGCGCGCCCCGTAGACCGTGCGGCTGAAGACGTCGCGTCCGGTGTTGTCCGTCCCGGCGAGATGATCTGCGGACGGGCTGAGCAACGGCGCGGCGTCGTGCGCGGTGGGTGAGTAGGGAGCTATGACGGGCGCGAAGATGGCCATGAGCACGAGCGCGACGATGATGGCTGCGGCGATTGCGCCGACGATGTGCCGCGTGAAGATCGTCTTGAATACGTCGCGCAGGGTCCGCTCGCGCGCGGCGTCGTAGCCATCGACGGGCAGCGTCATGAGTTCTGTCGCGCTTGCCATTCGTCGCTCCTAGGCGTAGCGCACGCGGGGGTCGAGCCAGCCGTAGAGCAGGTCGATGGCGAGGTTCGTGAACAGCACGATGACGGCGAAAAACAGGACGAGGCCCTGTACCATCGCGTAGTCGCGCGCGAAGATCGACGTGAACAGCAACTTGCCGATGCCGTTGAGGTTGAAGACTTGTTCGATGACGACGGCGCCCGTGATCATCGTGATGATCTGGAGGCCGATGAAGGTGACGACGGGGATCATCGCGTTCTTGATCGCGTGGCGTGACATCACCTGCCGCTCGCGGAGGCCTTTCGCCCATGCCGTGCGCACGTAGTCGTTGCGGAGGACGTCGAGCATGGCGCTTCGGGTGAGGCGCATGACGGTTGCGGTGTAGGCGGCGGCGAGTGCGATCGACGGCAGGAGGAACATCTGGAGGTTTTCGACTGGGTTCTCCCAGAAGGGGACGTAGGTTGTCGGCGGCGCCCACTGCCACCAGATCGCCGGGAACAGCAGGAGGATGGTGCCGAGAAAGAAGCTGGGGATTGAGACGCCGAAGACGCTGACGGTGCGCGTCATCGCATCGAGCCAAGTGCCCTGATGCACGGCGGAAACGATGCCCATCGGAACGCCGATGAAGATGGTGAGCAGCGTGCTGAGGATCACGAGCTCCATCGTCACGGGCAGGCGGTCGACTATCTCAGTGCGCACGGGTTCGCCGTACGTGGATGATGTTCCGAAGTCGAAGCGAATGGCGTCGGACGACCAATCACCAAACTGACTGTCGCTGTGGAACGAGATGAAGGGTGCTTCTCCCTCGAACTGTGCCGGGAAGTACGGGCGGTCGAGGCCGAGCTCGGCGCGTATTTCGGCGACGTTCTCCTCGGTCGCGGCGAGGCCTGCCCGCGCGACGGCTGCGTCGCCGGGGACGATCCGGAGCATCAGGAATGTGAGGACGGACGCGACGAAGAGCGTTGGGACGAGCATGATCAGGCGGCCGAGGATGTAGTTGCGCATCGTTGATTCTACGACCGGCCCGCGAGCCAGATCTCGGAGTTGTAGAAGTTGAGCTCGGGGACCTGTGGGCGCCAGTTTCGCACCCACGGCCACCATAGGGCGTACTGATAGCCATCGAAGAGATGCAGGACGGGGCCGTGAAACTTCAGCACGGCGCGCTGTAGGTCGTCCATCGCGGCCTTGCGGGCGTCGTACTCGAACGTCGCTTGCATGTTGTCGTAGAGCGACGCTATCTCGGGGTCCTCGAAACCGAACATCTGGCCGGAGAAGATGTCCGCGCTGTCGATGAAGCGCAGCGAGACGGTGGGATCGAGGACGGGGAACCAGGCGAAGCCGCAGGTGTCGAAGTCCTGCTTGAGGATGGTGGTCTGGATCCAGTCGTTCTGTTCGTGGACGCTGATCTCTACGTTCAGGCCAAACTCCCGAAGCTGCTCCTTCATGAACTCGCCAATCTCGCGGCCGAACGGCAGAGCGGTTGTGACGCGATGCTGCAGCGTCATCTCGCCGACGCCGGCGGCCTCGAACAGCGCCCGCGCTTTGGCCTTGTCGACGGCGTACGTTAGGGTCAGTTCGTCTTGCGGCAGCGCCCATCGTTCGTTGCCCCACGGGATCGGGCCGTTGAGCTTGGCCTCACCGAAGGCCAGGTTGCGGATCATCTGCTGGCGGTCGATGGCGAGGTCCAGCGCCTCGCGCGCGCGCGGGTCGTTCCAGGGTGGACGGCGGAGATTCACGCCAACCCATGGATCGAGGAAGCCGGGCGACACGCTGTGCCGGACGCCATCGAGTTCCCGAACGAGTGAGTCGTATTCAGGCTTGCTGATGAGGGCGGAGTTCACGTCGAGCGCCTTCGAGCGAAACTGTGCGAGCGCGTTCGTGCTGTCGGTGATGACAGTGACGTCGAGACCTTCGAGGTAGGGCTCGCCGGTTTTGTAGTAGCCGGGATTCCGCACCATTCGTGCACCCTGCTCCTGCTCGAAACTGTCGAGCATGAATGGGCCGGAGCCGAGTGACTGTTTCGAAATGCTGCCCCACTGTTCGACGGCCTCGCGGTTGACGACGGCGTACCAGAAGCCGCCCATAAGCTGCAGTGCGGAGGAGTACGGCTTCTTCGTCGTCACTTTGAAGGTGTAGTCGCCGGTAGCCTCGACGTTCTCGACGATGCGCGTCATAAAGCCGGGGTCGATGGGGTTCAGTACTTCCTTTATGCGGTTGAAGCTGTAGGCGAAGTCCTGCGCGGTGACTTCGCGGCCGTTCGCGGGGGCGATGTTATGGAACTTCACGCCAGGCCGAAGTGTGAAGACGTACGTGAGTTCATCCGGCTGTTCGTAGCTCGTCGCTAAGTCGGGGATGTACTCGCCAGTGACCCCGTCGATGTGATGAAGGTAGCTGTAGAGCCGCTGGAAGACGATCCACGCGAAGCCGCCCTGTGCAGGGTCGAGATTGTCGGGATCGAAGAAGATGGCGGACTTGAGCGTGCCGCCGGGTTGCGGCGTCTCGTTTGGGTCTACCTGTGGAGCGGTGGTGCTAGATGAACTGCCGCTGCATGCGAACGCCGCGGCGCCGGCGGCAGTCGCAGCGGCACCGGCCATGAATGTTCGGCGCGACGTGCGCGAGTTCGCTCGCAAAACGGGGCGACCGTTCTGTCCGTTGCCTTGTCCTGTTCGCATCCCGCACCCCTCACGCATCGTGTCCGGACCGGCACCAAAACGGCGGATAGTGAAGTTTCACTACTATCCGCCGATAGCCTGCGGCTGTCAAGACCGCTGGTCACTTAGAGGTACGTTCGAACGCGGGCTAGAGACGTCTGTTACGAACGCCCAGCATGCGCGGCCGCCGGACTACGACGAGAGTTCAGCCCGGCGCGACCACCAAGCCTCGGCGGCGGTCATTGCGCTCTCGGCCTCGTGGATGCCGTCGCCCGCGAGCCCCGCTGTGGCAGCCCAGTGCAAGGGTATAAGCGCTAAAGCGGCGGGAAGCCAACGGTGCTCGTCGCGAGTCAGCGGTTTCGGAGCCGTACGTTCATAGGCATCGAGCAGCCGTCGCGGCTCGAGCAATTCCGCCGGCGGGCCTCCTCCATCGGGGCCGCTCCGTGCGACGTGATTCAGGCTGGCGGCAATGTCGTACAGCCGCTCCCTGACCCTCACGAAATCCAAATCGAACGCTACCCATGCGCCGTCGGGCAATTCTCCCACGTTGCCCAACTTGAAGTCACCATGAATCGGCCCGCATGGCAGCTCCACCTCCTTCCGCAACGTGGAGAGCTCGCCAGTCAGTTGGCGCATCCGTTGCACGACCGGCTCGCTGCGGGATCCGAGTCTGCGGCGTGTGAAGCCGATCGAGTGCCGCAGTTGCCCGAAGGTTCTGTGGTCGTCGAGGGGTTCGGGCGGACCGGGCTCCCAGACTGCTTTGAGTGCGGTGTGAACACGTCCGAGTTCTTCAAATAGGCGGACGTAGGAGCCCTCGTCCGCCCGAGGCTGGACGTGATCGATGAACTCCTCAAGCTCAGCCCAACGATCAGCGACCCTCAGGATGCCGCAGCCGGAAATCTGAATCGGCCGAGCGACGCTGATTTGCGTCTGCTGGAGCCGCTCGCGCAGGCGCCGCAGCCCGGCTACGCGGCCGCGGCGGACCCAGGGCCTATGAACGCGGAGGATAACCAGCGGCTCAGCGTCTATACGCACGTTGAGGTTGAACGCACCGCCGATGTCTGCCCAACCGGCCCCTCGCGCGACGCGGTCGATCAGGGCCGAGACGCCTGGGTCATCGGGGCTGGCTCGAGGTCCGAACCAGCGCGGCAAGGGAGGGGGAGAATTCGAGGGTTCGATTCCGGTCATGGCAACGGCCCACCAGCGTACCCGAGGAACGGTCCGCCCTCCGGCGCTTCTCTTGTAGTTGTTGCGACACCGGCAGCCGTAGGTTGGGCCTTAGACGCCTTCCGAGGCGACGAAGGCGGACATTCGCCATGAATAGGTTGAGCCTTAGACGCCTTTCGAGGCGACGAAGGCGAGCATATCGGACATTCGGCATGAATAGCCCCACTCGTTGTCGTACCAGGCCGCGACCTTGATGAGGTCACCGCCGACGACGTTTGTCACGCTGGCGTCGACGATGGACGAGCGCGTGTCGCCCTTGAAATCCATGGAGACGAGCGGCTCGTCGGAGACGCCGAGGATGCCCTTCATCGGGCCGTTCGCGGCGACACGCATGGCCTCGTTGATCTCTTCGACGCTGGTCTGCTTTGAGACGAGACAAACGACTTCTACGATCGAGACCGTCGGCGTCGGGACGCGGTAGGCGGCGCCATCGAGCTTGCCGTCGACCTCGGGTATGACGACCTTGAGCGCCCGGGCCGCGCCGGTGGACGACGGGACGATGTTCAGTCCGGCCGCGCGCGCGTCGCGAAGGTCGCCGGCCTGGACGTCGAGCAGCTTCTGAGAGTTGGTGTAGGAGTGGACGGTCGTCATCTGGCCCTTCACAAGACCAAAGCTATCGACGATGACCTTCACGACAGGCGCGAGACCGTTCGTCGTGCAGGAAGCGTTCGAGAGGACGTGTTGCGTCGCGGGCTGGTACGAGTCGGCGTTGACGCCGAGGACGAGGGTCGCGTCTTCGTTCTTCGCGGGCTGGGAGATGACGACTTTCTTTACGGTGTCGTGTATGTGGGCACGAGCGGCGTTGCCGTCGGAGAAGAACCCGGTGCCCTCCATGACAATCTGGACGCCGGTGGCGCCCCACGGAATCTTCCCGGGCTCGCGCTCCGCCGAGATGGCAATCGGCTTGCCGTCGACGACCAGGCCACCTTCTGCGACTTCTACCGTCCCGGAGTACTTGCCGTACGTGCTGTCGTACTTGAGCAGGTGGGCGTTGGTCTTGTTGTCGACGAGATCGTTGATAGCAACGACTTCGAGTTCGTCGCCGTGGCGCTCTTTGATCGCCTTGAAGACCTGCCGTCCGATGCGGCCGAAGCCGTTGATTCCGATTCGCGTCACCACTGCCCGTAGTCCTTTCGTTGCGCCGCCGACTTCGGCAGCTATGCCCTGCTTGCGACCTTCATTGTGCCGCCGGTTGGGCGATGAGGGTAGGGCGGCCGCAGGGCCTGTCAATGGATCAGCGTTCTCAGCAGGCACCTGAAGAGTCGTCTAGCTGTGCAGCGGGTCACGACTGCGTTGTTCCGCATGCCTGAGGAGGACCGCCAGACAGAGACCCGTCGATGCAGCGACTGTCAGGGCCATCAGCGCGCCTCCGATGAGACCGGCAAGGGCGATCGCCCATGTTGGATCGCCTTCGCTCACGAATGCCATCGCTACGAAAACCCAGGAGGTACCGACGAGCCACGCACCAGCGTTCGCCCAGATCCACCAGTTCGCGTGCGGAACCAGTCGGCGGAGTTCGAGGTATTGCGCAAAACCGATGGACAACAGGAGAGCGGGCGCGAGAACTACGGCAAGCGGCAGCGTGACGTACCAGTAGTCGAGAAACGCCGTGCCGAGGGTGGAGGGCATCATGCCGATTGACCATGCGAATGATGCGGCCAGCATGGTGTTTCGGATCCAATATGTCGGCCGGAATCCAGCGAGATAGCGCCTGAGCACGATCGACTGCGATCCACCGAGGACGAGTCCTTCGATGGCGCCCGCTGCGACGAGCAGCACTAATTGAACGGCGGATGGGGCGCTCGTGGCGTACAGTAGCGCGCCAACGGCGGCGGGTGCCGTGAATCCCAACGTCTCGCCGAGAAAGACTGCCAGGGTCCACGGCAGGAGGATCCCGCGCGTGCCCATGGTGTGGACGTGTCTCTGCGGGCCCTGCAGGATGCCGATCGCCATGCTCTCAAGATACGGGCGATCCCGTGCCAGTGCTTCGGCCGAGTGGCCTGAACTCGAGACGATCCCGACGACGTGAGGCCGCCCAGAGCGACTAGGCGATATCTTCGGGCTCTTCTTCCGCCACTTCGTAGCCCATGAATTGGAGCGCGCGCACCTGCACCTCGTCCATCGCGAGCACGTTTTCTTCGATTAGCGTCTCCAGCAGCTTCTGGCGGTGGCCGACGGCGTCGAGAAAATCGTCCTCGTCTATGCCGAGGCGGCGGGAGACGGCGTTGATCTGCGCTGGCGTGCTGAGGATGTCGAAGGTGTCGGCCTCGCGATCCCAGCGGGCGATGGTGTGGCGATCGTAGGATGCGCCGAGCTTCTCGAGGACGGCGACCTCGGACACGCGGCGGACGCGCTGGCCGTTGGCGGCGCCGATGTACATGGGGACGACGAACGCGAGGTGGCCGATGTCTGATGCAGGTACGTCGCATTCTTCGGTGAGCTGCTCGATGACGCCTTCTACGGTCTCGGCGTGCATGGTGGACGCGAGCGAGTAACCGTCGGCCATCAGCTCAAACGCCTTCTGTACGTACGGACCCCAGGAGTACACCGGAAGGTGATCGCTGATCTCGTTGATCATGATGTAGATCGGCGGGTCTTCTGGCTCGATGGGCGGCAGGCGAAAGGTCTCACCCCATCCCTGCGTGAAGTACAGCGACGATTCCGGCTTCGCGAATGCGAGCAGCGCGGTGAGGATGGTCGTCTTGCCAGCTCCGGGCGGTTCGGCGGCGAGGATGATCGAGCGGCCGTGCTCCATCGCGAGCCAGAGAATCGCGCCGATGCGGGGCGTGAATGTGCCCGCGCGCATGATCTGGGTGATCGAGAGGGCTTGCGGCTGGTTGTAGCCGTGCCACCCCCACCACGATTCCGGTTGATTCAGGGCTTTCACTCGCCCATGATAGCGGTCACGATGGCCCGCATCGGCCAGACCGACGAGGAGGCACCATGAAGCAACAAGCGCTTGTGAAGCCGGGCGAGTTCGAGATGCAGGAGGTCGAGCAACCGAGCGCCGGGCCGGGGAAGGCGCTGGTGCGCATCCGGAACGTCGGCGTCTGCGGCAGCGACCTGCACTTTTTCCACGGAGACTTTCCGCTGCCGCCGGGCTTTGTGCTTGGCCACGAATGCGCGGGCGAGGTTGCTGCGCTCGGCGAAGGCGTGACGGGCTTTGAGGTCGGCGACCGTGTGGCTGTCGAAGTGCTGGATGTGTGTCTTCGGTGCCGCCACTGCCGTTCGGGCAACTACCATCTCTGTCCCAAACGGAGGGGCAACGGCATCACGGACAACGGCGCATTTGGCGAGTATCTCGCCGTGCAGTCGTATGGCCTCCACAAGCTGCCACCTGAGGTGGACTTCGAGCTAGGCGCGCTGTGTGAGCCGATGGCCGTCGCCGTGCATGGACTGCGGCTCGTCGACGTGCGTTTCGGGGACAGGGTCGCGGTGCTGGGCGCAGGGACGATCGGTTTGATGGCGGTCGCCGCGGCGAAGGCAATGGGCGCGACGTACATCGCCGCGACGGCGCGGCACCCGCAGCAGCGCGAGATGGCGCTGGCGCTCGGCGCGGACGAGGTGTTTGGTGATGATGCTGCGGGCATCAGGGCTATCGGGAAGGCGACGAAGGGCGCGGATGTCGTTGTCGAGACGGTCGGCGGCAACGCGAACACGCTCGCGGATGCGCTAACCGTCGTCGGTGTCGGAGGGCGCATCAGCGTTCTTGGCGTGTTCTCTCAACCCGTGCAAATCCACCCGATCACCTTCTTTACGAAGGAGCCGACGGTTGTTGGTTCGAACTGTTACGGACGTTCCGGGCGACAATCTGACTACGAACTCGCGATCGAGATCATGCGGCGCAACGCGGAGTCACTGCGTGCATGCATCACGCACCGATTTCCGCTTGCCGACGTCGCGCAGGCGTTTGCGACGGCTAACGATAAGACGTCAGGCGCGATCAAGGTGCAGGTTGTGCACGGGTAGCGCGACGGTGGAATCGGCTATAACTGCCGCGTGGTTACGCTTCTCCTTTCGCCTTTCAGACTCACGCTGGTTCGCGCTGCGTTTGTCATCTTGGCGGTTGTCCTGGCACTCGCGGCCGTTTCGTGGCTCATCGCCGACAGTTGGGTAGATGACGGTGATGCTGCGACGCTTGCTTTTCTGATTGTGTTTGGTGTGGCGATCGTGGGCGCAACCGTGCTGTGGCGCGCGTCGGTGACGGGACGGCGGCGGCGTGAACGGACGCTGGACGGGATGCTCGCACTTTCACCCTCTGAGTTCGAGTCCGCGGTTGCGCGGCTGATGCGGCGAGCGGGCTATCGCGACGTGAGCGTGGTCGGCGGGTCAGGCGATCTGATGGCGGACGTCGTCGCGCGGACGCGGCAGGGCGAGCATGTCGTCGTGCAATGCAAGCGGAAGGCACCGGGGCAGCGTGTGGGCTCGGCCGAGATGCAGAAGTTCATCGGGATGATCTCGGTACATCACGGCGCGGATCTCGGGATCTTCGTCACAACGTCTGAGTTCACGTTGCCGGCAATCGAACTGGCGGATGAGCACGGGATACTGCTCATCGACGGTGATGCATTGGCGGATATCGCTGCTGGCAGGCGGCGGATTGATGTGGACGGTGCTCGCGCGGCTTAGTTAGCCGCCGAACAGCGTGCGCAGGACATCAGCAACGACATCGTCGGGCACATCGTCGCGTATGACGGGACGCCCGAGGTCTTCGAGCAGTACCCAGCGGAGCTTCTTTCCGGCGACCTTCTTGTCGATTCTGGTCGCGTCCATCACGGCGCTTGTGTTGAGGCCGGGCATGGTCATGGGCAGGCCGTACAGTTCGAACAGGCGGCGCTGGCGTTCTGCGATCGCGGGCGGTGTGACGCCGATGCGCTCGCCGATTGCGGCGGCCGCCATCATGCCGACGCTGATCGCCTCACCGTGGAGGACGGACGTGTAGCCGGTCACGGCCTCGATCGCGTGGCCGATGGTGTGGCCATAGTTCAAGGTCATGCGTAGGCCGCCCTCGCGCTCGTCTTCGGAGACGACTTTTGCTTTGAGCGCGGCGTTTCGTGCGACGAGCTCCGTCGTGAGTTCGGGTTCGACGCTGAGGAGGCGCTTAGCGTCGTGTTCGAGGATGTCGAGCATCGGCGGATCCATGATGAGGCCATGTTTGATGGCCTCGGCGAAGCCTTCACGCAGCGAGCGCGACGGTAGTGATGCGAGCAGGCTGGTGTCCTGCACGACGAGGCGCGGCGGGTAGAAGGCGCCGATCAGGTTCTTCCCACGCGGGTGATCGACGCCGACCTTACCGCCGATCGACGCGTCGACCATCGACAACAGCGACGTGGGGCACTGCACGAACGGCACGCCGCGCAGGTACGACGATGCGACGAAGCCCGTGAGGTCGCCGACGACGCCGCCGCCGAGCGAGATGATTGCAGATGAGCGCTCGGCGCGGTGGTCGAGGAGCCAGTCATAGATCTCGCGGACGGTGTCGAGGCTCTTGCTCGCTTCGCCTGCGGGAATGGTGAACAACGCCGCGGTGATGCCGTGTGCATCAAGCGCGGCCAGCGTGCGTTCGCCGAACTGCGGGCCGACGTTGCTGTCTGTGACGACGAACGCCGTGCCGGACAGGCCTGCATCGCGCATGTGCGGGGCGAGATCAGCGAGGGCGCCCCACTTGCAGTGGATGTCGTACGCACCCTTGTCCGCGGTGACGCGAATCACGGGGTGGTGCCGGCCAGCGTGGTGCGTTCGCGGTACGCCATGAGGATCTTGTGCGTGATCTCGTCCGGCGTCAGTTCGTCGGTTTCGACGAAGAGGTCGGCGTCGCGATAGATCGCGTCGCGCTCCTGCTTGAGTTCAACGACACGAGTGTGCGGGTCGCCACCAGCGAGCAGTGGGCGCTCTGAGACGTGGCCGCCTGACTCCTTGATGCGGGACAAGATCGTCTCCGGACGCGCGTCGAGTGCGATGACGTACGAGTCCTTGCGCATGAGGTCGCGGTTGGCGGGCGAGAGGACGGTGCCACCACCGGTCGCGATGACGACCTGAGGCATGCGGGACACTGTCTCGACCACCTGCGCTTCGAGCGCGCGGAATGCGCCTTCGCCGCCGGTCTTGAAGATGTGGGCGATGCTGTCACCGGCCTCGCGCTCTATCATCGTGTCGATGTCGAGGGCGGTCCAGTCGAGGGCGGCAGCGAGTGGCCGCGCGATGCGCGACTTTCCGGTGCCCATAAAGCCCGTCAGCCAGATTCGTTCGATTGTCATGTCTCTCTCGTATCTCTCAGGACTCGCGCAAGGAGCGCGGGCCCGTTGTATCAGTGTACGAACGCCAGTTCCGCAGGGTCTCACCCATGGAGTCGCCGCCGAACTTTTCGAGCGCTGCTTCGGCGAGCACAATCGCGCACATCGCCTCTACGATGATACCGGCAGCGGGCACCACGCAGACATCGCTGCGTTCATAGTGCGCCGGGATTTCCTCGCCGGTCATCAGATCCGCTGACGGTAGCGAGCGCGGGAGCGTCGCGATCGGCTTCAGCGCGATGCGGACGATGATGTCCTGGCCGTCCGTTATGCCACCTTCTGTACCGCCTGCGTTGTTCGTCGCGCGCGCCCAGGGGCGGTCCGACCACTGCTCGCGGGGGAGGATTACGTCGTGGACCTTCGAGCCTGTCAGCCGCGTGCTGCCGAAGCCGCCGCCGATCTCGACGCCCTTGACGCTGTGGATGCTCATCATCGCCTGCGCGAGGCGCCCGTCGATCTTGCGGTCCCACTGGATGTGACTGCCCAGTCCCATCGGCACGTTCGTAACCCGTCCTTCGACGACGCCGCCGAGCGTATCGCCAGCGTTACGCGCGTTGTCGATCGCGGCGACCATCTTCTCCGCGCCGGCGGCATCCGAGCAGCGCACTGGTGACTCTTCGAGCGCGTCCCAGTCGATCTCTTCCGGCACGAGCGCGTCGACATCGCCGATCTGCACCGTGTGGCTGTGGAAGCCGACGCCGAACTCTTCGAGGAAGCGCTTGCAAACGGCGCCGACGGCGACGCGGGATGCGGTTTCGCGTGCGGACGCGCGTTCGAGGATGTTGCGTGTGTCGTCGAAGTCGTACTTCACGGTTCCGGCGAGGTCGGCGTGGCCGGGGCGGAGGCGCGTAACCTTCTGAATTGCGGCCTCGTCTATCGGCTCGGCCGACATCTGCTCGGTCCAGTTCTCCCAGTCGCGGTTGCGGATGAGCATCGAGATCGGGCTGCCGAGCGTGGTGCCATGCCGCACGCCGGACAGGATCTCGGCCCGGTCTTGCTCGATCTTCTGGCGGCGGCCGCGGCCGTAGCCACCCTGTCGCCGGCGCAGGTCCACGGCGATGTAATCCTCGGACAGGTCGAGGCCAGCGGGTATCCCCTCGATGACCTGTACGAGGCCCTTGCCGTGTGATTCACCAGCTGTCAGAAATCGCAGCACTACTTCGTCCTCAGTCGTCCTTGTAGAACACTGCCGGCACGCCCACTGGCTCGCCGCCATCCGGATTGATAGGCAACGGATTGCCGTGATCGTCGAGTAAGTATCGGCCGCCGAAAGCCCGCACGACCTCCTCAGGCTCCATCTCGTCCCAATCGAGATCGTCGGCGATCTCACGCTGAGCCGTCGTCGAAAGGACGCAGCGCTGGGAGGCGCCCGTGTCGTCGCGGAACGCGCTGTAGATGTCCACCTGCACCCACCTCGTGCGGATGTTGGGGATGTCGTAGAGCGCCTTGTCGGCGACTTTCGCCGTGACCTTCATCGCCTCGTGAAGCGCGTCGCTGATCTGCTCGCGCTGGCCATTCACCATCCCGTATTGAGCCTCAGATGTCGCTGACAGGCGGAAGCCATCGGGCTTGACCTCGACGAGTTCGGTCGTCTGCAGACCGCGCCATGCGGAGGCGTCGGTGCCCTTCGGCATCCGCATCGTGTGCCAGTGTATGACTTCGTCCTCGACGAGCATGGTGATGATGTCGACGTCGCCCTTTTCAGCGCGGTCGCGCCAGTGCATCTGGGCGCGCGTGCCCTGCATGATGAACCAGCCGATGGCGAGGAAGAGGAACAGCACGAACATGCTCGCGAAGACGAGACCGTAGTCTGAGGCGGCGAGAATGTACGGGTTCACGCTTCAAGTATGGCAGATTCGGTGCGGCGAACATCCGCCCGGTGCGTAGGCCTACTCTGGGTAGGACTAGGCGGGTGCAAGTGCGCCGCGCGCGGCTTCGAGCATCTTCGCGATGTCAGCGTCCCTGCCGGTCCAGAGCTTGAAGGATTCCGCGGCCTGGTACACGAGCATGCCAAGGCCGGGCACGGTCTTCGCGCCGCGGGACTTCGCGGCTGCGACGAACGGCGTCTCCGCGGGGTTGTAGACGAGGTCGAAGAAGAGCGTGCGCGGCTGCATGAGCGCTGCATCCACGGGCGACTTGCCGGCGTCTTCGCTGGCTGCTGTGCCGATCGGCGTGCAGTTCACGACGAGGTCGGCCTCGCCCATCATCTTGAGGTACGAGCCGTCGCCCCAGTATGCCCACGTGATTGTCGTGCCGGATGGCGTCAGCGGTTTCATCTCGACGGCCATGCGGTCGAGGTTGCGCGGCTTGCGGCCCATCAGGAAGATTACCTCCGCGCCGCCTTCGATCAGGGTCAACGCGACAGCGCGCGCGGCCCCGCCGCTCCCGAGGATCATCGTCTTCTTCTTCGCGATGTCGAAGCCACCGCCCTCGCGAAGTGACCGCGCGAAGCCGGCGACGTCCGTGTTGTGGCCGATGAGCTTGCCGTCTTTGTGGACGATCGTGTTCACGGCGCCGATCGTCGTCGCCGCGCCTTCCGTGCTGTCGAGATACGGCACGACGTTCTGTTTGTGCGGAATCGTCACATTCGCGCCGAAGTAATCGCCGGAGCGCAGGCTGTTCAGGCGGCCTTCGAGGGTGTCGGCGGGGGTATCCCACGCCTCGTACGTTGCGTCGATGCCTGCGGCGGCGAACGCCGCGGCGTACATCGTCGGGCTGACGGTGTGGCCGATGGGATGTCCGATGACGCCAGCACGCTTGCTCATCTCGCCTACTCCAGATTCTCGGTTCTAAATTCTCGGGGCTATTGGTATAGGTCGATGTTAGCGAAGTGCTCGTCTAGTGTCTCTGCAAAGGCGTGGGTGCCATCGCCCTTCGCGACGAAGTACAGGTACGGCGTCTGGTCGGGCCGGACGACGGACTGGATGGTGTCGAACCCGGGGTTCGCGATGGGGCCGGGCGTCAGGCCGGGGTAGATGTAAGTGTTGTAGGGGGAGTCGAACTCAAGGTCCTCGAACGTCAGCTCCGCTTTCCAGTACCCATACGCGAGGAGATTCAGCGGATCCTCAGTCAGCGCGTATTGGACTGTGGGGTCGGCCTGCAGGGCCATGTCTATGGCCAGCCGGTTGAGGAAGACGCTGGCGATGATCGGGTGTTCGGATTCGACCGTGGCCTCGCGCTCGACGATCGCTGCCAGCGTCACTACCTGGTCGAGCGTGTAC
The DNA here is from genome assembly GCA_021731085.1 of Dehalococcoidia bacterium. Classification (GTDB taxonomy): domain Bacteria; phylum Chloroflexota; class Dehalococcoidia; order DSTF01; family JACRBR01; genus JACRBR01. The sequence goes on along the minus strand of JAKFYB010000021.1, from coordinate 8,874 downwards.
GGCTGGCCGGCGAGTTCGAGCTTGTCGGCGACGTTTGTCTGGAAGCCGAGCAGCAGAGTATCTACGACCTCGGGCGCTGTGACATCGCGTCGGAATTCGTAGGCCGCCGGGAAGAGGTAGCCATCGAGCGATGAGGACTGCACCTGCGACAAGAACGGGTGCGTGTAGTCGGACTTCACGAGGGCGGCCATAAAGGCGTCCTTCGTGACGATGCCGCCTTCCTCGAGAATGTTGCCGATTTCTTCCGCGCGCAGCCCTTCGGGGATGACGACGCGCCGCGACGCCGTGCGGCCCTCCGCGATGCGGTTGACGGCCTCCGAGACGGGGATGCCGCGGTCGAACTCGTAGTCGCCGGCTTCGAGTGAGTTTGCGTTGCCGGTGACGCCGACGAGCACCTCGAAGTGGCGGCTGCTTGTGATGATGCCCTGTTCTTCGAGCGCGTCGCCGATCGAGCGCGGACTTTCGCCGGGCGCGATGGTAATCAGAAGCGGATCTCCGTCAGAGGTTGGTGTAACGTCGCGCACGGTCGGTTGATCGTCGCCGTATACAGCGTCCGGCGTGGTGTACACGAACCAACCGAGGGCGAGGACGATGGCCGCAACGAGCACAGATGCGACGGCGACGAGAATGCGGTTCAAGCGGGAGCCCCGTGTTCGTCGATGTAGGACTGGAGGATGTTGACGGCGGCAAGATCGTCGATTCGTGTCTTGCGATGCGCGCGACCGGCACCGACGAGCAAGCTCTCGGCTGCCGTCACGGACGAGAGCGTTTCGTCGTGATAAACGATGGGTACGTGGACGCGGCGGGCGAGCGCATCACCGAACCGGCGGCAGCGTCGCGCCTGTTCGCCCTCATCGCCGGACGAAAGCAGCGGCAACCCGACGACGACCGATGTGGCTTCGTGTTCGATGGCGAGCGCGGCGATGCGCGCGAGGTCGGCCTCGCGGCCCTCGTGTTCGACGATGGTCAGGGGTACGGCGATCGAACCGTCGCTGACGGCGATGCCGATGCGCTTCTCGCCGAAATCAATGCCCAGAAGTCTGCGGGATGTCACACATTGAGCATAGCGGACGGCGAGTAGGGCAAAGCGCAAAGAAATCAGGACAAGGCTTCGCTCGCCAGGCGCTTGCCCAGGGCGAGCGCTTCGTCGAGTTTGGAGGCGTCTTTGCCACCGGCCTGCGCCATGTCGGGACGGCCGCCTCCACCGCCGCCTGTAACCGCGGCGATCTGCTTGATAAGGTCGCCGGCCTTTGCCTTCGACGTGAGGTCGCTCGTGACCATTGCGAGGAAGTTGGGGCGGTCGTTGATGACGGCGCCGAAGACGATGACCGCAGAGCCGAGCTTGGTCTTCAGCAGATCGCCCATCTCGCGCATCGCGTCGACATTGGCCGCCGTTACGCGCGCGACGACGATCGATGCGTCGCCGACTTTTTCTGCCGCGGCGAGCAGCGTGTCGACTTCTGAGCGGCCGGCGGCGCGTTCGAGTTGCTGCAGGCGTTTGCGTTCGCCGTCGAGGTCCGCCTGCAGCGCGTCGATGCGCGCTTCGATCTCGACCGGCTGCTGGGCGTTGAGTTTCACGCCGAGACGTCGAAGCGAAGCCTGTTGTTCGAGGATGTACGCATCGGCCAGGGGACCTGTCAGTGCTTCGATGCGGCGAAGGCCGGAGCCGACGCTGCTCTCGCTGGCGATTATGAACGTGCCGACCTCGCCGGTGCGGTGACAGTGCGTGCCGCCGCACAGTTCCTTCGAGAAGCAGCGCATTTCGTGTTCGTGACTGTCGCTGCCATCATCATGCGCGGGCTCGCAGATACCGACGACGCGCACTTCACGCGTGTACTTCTCGCCGAAGAGCGCCATTGCGCCGCCCTTGAGCGCGTCGTCGTAGGGCATGTGCTCCCAGTGGACGTCGATGTCGGCGCGCACCTTCTCGTTGACGAGACGCTGGACGGCGGCGAGCTCCTCCGGCTTCGTGCTTTCGATGTGGGTGAAGTCGAAGCGCAAGCGGTCGGGCGCGACGAGAGATCCCGCCTGCCGCACGTGGTCGCCGAGCACTTCGCGGAGGGCGGCGTGCAGCAGGTGCGTGGCGGTATGGTTGCGCTGCGACGCGCGGCGCGTCTCCGGGTCGACGAGCGCGCGAACGGCGTCGCTGACGGCGATGCGCCCTTCGACGACCTTGCCGCGATGCACTATCAGGCCCTCGGCCGGCGACTGCGTGTCGTCGACGGCGATACGCCCGTTGGGGCCGACGATCTCGCCGGCGTCGCCTGCCTGGCCGCCGCCTTCGGGGTAGAACGCCGTTTCGACGAGCACGACCTCGACGGCATCGCCCGCTTCCGCGCTGTCCTGCACACCCGCGGGGCCGATGATGCCGGCGATCGTCGTCTCGTGCGCTGTGCGGTCGTAGCCGACGAAGCGCGAGTCCGTCTGCTTCGCGAGCGTGGCATAGTGCTCCGTGCGGTCGGCGTCGATGTCGAACTTCGCGGCGGCGCGTCCGCGCTCGCGCTGGGCCGCCATCTCCTTCTCGAAGCCTTTGAGGTCGACGTCGAACGATTGTTGCGCGGCGATCTCTTGCGTCAGTTCGAGCGGGTAGCCGAAGGTGTCGTACAGCGTAAACGCCTGTGATCCGGAGACCTTCTTCGTACTCGCTGCGCCCGCGAGTATCTCATCCAGCAGAGCGCGCCCGCGCTCCAGCGTCTCGCGGAACTTTGACTCTTCTGCGGCGAGCAGGCGCGTGGTGAAGGACGCGCGGTCGCGGAGGTCGGGGTGGGCTGACTCCATCTTCGTGATCACCGCCTCGGCGACCTTGTCGAGCAGCGTCTCGTCGCTCGCGCCCTTGAGCTGCGTGAGGAAGTACACGGCGCGGCGCAGGATGCGGCGGAGGACGTAGCCGCGGCCTTCGTTTGATGGCAACACGCCGTCGGTGATGAGGAACGTCGCCGCTCGCGTGTGTTCGGCGACGACGCGGATGGCGAAGTCGATGCCCGCGACCTCGCCGTAGGACTTGCCGGTGACCGTTTCGACGCGGGTGATGATGTCGGCGAAGATGTCCGTGTCGTACACGGTGTCCTTGCCCTGCAGCTGGATCGCCAAGCGCTCGAAGCCGGAGCCCGTGTCGATGTTCTTCGAGGGAAGCTCAGTACGCGTGCCGTCCTCGGCCTGGTAGAGCGTCATGAAGACGAGGTTCCAGACTTCGTTGAAGCGACCGCAGTCGGGCTCGAGGTTTGGCTTACACGTGCCAGCGGCGCAGAACTCGCACGCGGCCGGACGCTTGCCGCGGTCGAAGAAGATCTCGCTGTTGGGGCCGCAGGGTCCGACGTCGCCGCTGAACCAGTAGTTGTTCTCCTCCGGGTAGCGGTTGATGCGTTCCCCTGGGACGCCTGTTTCGATCCAGAGATCGTGCGCCTCGTCGTCCGTGAGAAAGATCGAGATCCAGAGCTTGTCCTTGGGCAGCTTGAAGCGCTCGGTCAGCAGCTCCCAGGCCCAGGCAATCGCCTCCTTCTTGAAGTAGTCGCCGACGCTGAAGTTGCCCAGCATCTCGAAGAACGTCAAGTGGTTGTAGTCGCCGACCTCGCCGATGTCTGTCGTGCGGAAGACCTTCTGCACCGTCACCATGCGTGTCGCGGGCGGCTCGGCGAGGCCCATGAAGTACGGCTTGAAGGGCACCATGCCGGCGCTGGTGAAGAGCAGCGTCGGGTCGCCGTGCGGCACGAGGGACGCGCTCGGAATCTGTTCGTGGCCCTTTGAGACCATGAAGTCGATGAATGTCTGGCGAATTTCCGCGGAGTTCATGGCGGCAGTCTAGAGAACCTTGCACGTAGAACCTAGAACGAAGAACGGAGCACTTTAGAATCTGGAACCGAGAACCTCGCGTCGAGAACGACCCGCGGGCTGAAAAGCCCGCGCTACGATGCATTGGGCCGCGACGAGAACTAAGGGAAACGGAGTAGACAACCGGGCGGGGTGCGCTTGACACCCTTCGGCGGCCATCGCTACGATCGTCGCACGTCACATACGCGCGGCTCCCGAAGCCGGCTGCACAACAAAGTTTGCATACCAACGTAGACGAACCTCCACAGGCAGCAGCAACCGACCGACGTCGAACGCGTCTGAGCGCGCGCAGGCGCTTGCATCTGCGCGGCCTGGCTTTATCGCGTGACGGAGAACGCGCGCCGTCATCCGTTGGCGGGGCGCGATGAGCGCACGATGGACGGCGATTGTCATGGCCGCTGGTGCCGGATCGCGGATGAAGTCCGACCTGCCGAAGGTCGCGCACGCACTCGCCGGTCGCCCGATCGTGCGGCACGTAATCGAGGCAGCGCGCGCGGCGGGCGTCGATGACATCGTCGTTGTCGTCGGGCCGGATGCCGCTGCGGATGATGTGCGTACGGCGGCGGGCGAGGGCGTGCGCTTCGCCGTCCAACATGAACGGCTTGGTACCGGCAACGCGGTCGAGTGCGCGCGCGAGACAGTCGCATCGAGCGAGTACGTGCTGATACTCAATGGCGACGTGCCCCTCGTGCTGCCTGACACGCTGCGCCGCCTACGCGATGCCGTCGAGAACGAGACATCTGGCGAACTCGCCATCCTCACGGCCGAAGTGCCGGTCGAGTCCTACGGCTACCTTGAGACGACCGGCCACCAGCACGTCATGCGCATCGTCGAGACGAAGCACGCGGAAGGCATCGACCGCACGGAGCCGCGGCTGATCAATGCTGGTCAGTACGCGGCGCGTGCGGCCTGGCTATGGCCGCACCTCGAGCGCATTACGCCCGCGCCCAACGGCGAGCGGTACCTCACCGAGCTTGCGGCGATGGCGTATGACGAAGGGACGCCAGCAGCGGCTGTGATTGCAGCGGAGGCTGCGGAAGTGCGCGGCATCAACGACCGCATGCAACTTGCAGAGGCCGAGGCGTCGATGCGAAACCGCATTCTGCAACAGCACATGCTCGCGGGCGTCACGATCGCCGACCCAGCAACGACATACATCGCTGCTGGCGTGGTGATCGGGCAGGACACGACGATCGAGCCGCAGACCCACCTGCGCGGCGCGACGACGATCGGGCCCAACTGCCGAATCGGACCTGGGACGGACATCCGCGATGCGACGCTCGGCGAGCGATGCACGGTGCGCTACTCGATGATTGAGGAGTCGGTTCTAGAAGACGGTGTCGAGATGGGACCGTACTGCCACGTGCGGCCGAAGTCGCATCTCGGCGAAGGCGTGCACCTCGGCAACTACGCCGAAGTGAAGGCGTCGCGGTTGGGCGCGGGAACGAGGATGGGCCACTTCAGCTACATCGGCGATGCCGAGGTGGGCGAAGGCGTGAACATCGGCGCCGGCACGATCACCGCGAACTACGACGGAGCCAACAAGCACAAGACCGTCATCGGCGATGGCGCCTTCATTGGCAGCGACACGATGCTCGTCGCGCCCGTCACGATCGGTCGCGGCGCGCGCACGAGCGCTGGATCCGTCGTGAACAAGGATGTGGCCGACGGCATGATGGCTATCGGCGCGCCGGCACGTATCCGTTCGATCGGTGAGCCCGAATCCAAAGAGGAGCCCGGCTCTGGACGTTGATCAGTATTTCGGCATCGTCGTCTTTGCGCTGGCGCTCTTGCTCGTGGCCGTTGTCGCCGCGTCCGAGGCGGCCGTCGCCTCGGCTAGCAGGTTGCGACTCGCGACCATGGCCGGAAAGGGCAACAAGCGCGCCAGCAGGCTGCACGCCTACGCCGAGCGGCGCGCATCGACGCTGGCGGCGCTGGCCCTTGCGCGGACGGTTGGCATCCTCGTCGCGACTGCGGTGGGCGTGTTCCTCGTCACGGAAGAACGCGGGCACACGTGGATGATCCTGATCACGACCGCGGCGATCGTGATGGGCATCGTCGCCTGCCTGGATGCGCTGCCGCGGCTTGTCGTTTCGCGCAGCCCTGAGGCTTGGGGTATCCGGCTGCTTCCCGTCATCAACTTGGTGCGCACGTTGTTCGGTCCGCTGGCTGCGACGATTAACGGCGCGCTGGGTGGCGTTGTACGCCGAAACGGTCACGACGTGCCTGACGAAACGGATGAGCTTCTACGCGAGGCGGACATCGATACAGGCGGAGACCCGCTGCACGAGGAAGAGCGCCAGATGATCGAAGGCATCATCGGCCTCGAAGAGACGACGGTGCGCGAGATCATGGCGCCGCGCATCGACATTGCGGCAGTCGAGGACGACGGATCGATGGATGACGTGCTCAAGGTGATCCTCGAGCGCGGGTTCAGCCGCATACCGATCTACAACGAGACCATCGACAACGTGGTGGGCATCGTCTACGCGAAGGACCTTCTGCGCCACCTGGCCGAAGGCAAACGGCCGGCGCCACGCGATATCGCACGCCCACCGTTCTTCATCCCGGAGTCCAAGCGCGTAGACGAACTGCTGACCGATCTGCGCCAGAGCAAGGTGCATATCGCCATCGTCGTCGATGAATACGGTGGGACAGCGGGTCTCGTGACGATCGAGGATCTGCTCGAAGAGATCGTCGGCGAGATCCAGGATGAGTACGACCGCGAAGAGGCGCCGATCGAGAAGGTCAGTGATGCGGAAGCAATTCTTGATGCTCGCGTGACGATCGACGTGCTCGATGACCTGTTCGACTTCGCGCCCGACGAAGAGGATCAGGACTACGACACGGTGGGCGGTTTTGTGTACCACCACCTCGGCAAGGTGCCGGTGGCAGGCGATGAGGTTCGCGTCGATGGCCTCACCTTGCGTGTGTTGAGCGTCGTGGGTCGCCGGATCAAGAAGATTCGCGCCACGAGACACTCCGAGGAGCCATCGGTCGCCGCGTCGTAACGTTTCCGCAAGCCGCCCTCCGCTAGGCTGAGCACGTGGAAGCTTCACGCCGTTTCATTCGCGACCATGGGCTGTACGTGGCAGGCGTCGTCGCACTGCTCGCCGTCGCCGTGATTCTGCGCATCCCATCTCTGTACGAGCCGTACTGGTACGGCGACGAGGGAATCTTCGCCGCGATCGCTCAGAATGTGCGCACTGGTGACACGCTATACAGCGATGCGTGGGACAACAAGCCGCCGCTCGTGTTCTACACCTACACGGCCGTGCAGTCGGCGTTCGACAACGGGATGTTCGCGCTTCATGCGACGGCGACGGTCTTCGTGCTGGCCACGCTGGCGCTCGTCGTCTGTATCGCGTGCGCCATCTACGGACGAAAGGTTTCGCTCGCTGCCGGCGCTGTATTTGTCGTGGTCATGTGCACGCCGGTCATCGAAGGCAACCTGGCGATGACCGAGACGTTCATGATGCTGCCGACGACGCTTGCAGTCGGGGTCTTCCTGCTGGCGTCTCGCAGGGTCGAGGAAGAACGCGATCCGTGGCTGCTCGGCGCGGGGCTCTGCCTTGGCGTGGCCATGCTCTACAAGCAGGTCGCCGCCTTCGATGCGCTGGCTCTCGTGATGATGATCTGGTTGACCTCAGAGACGCCATGGAAGGGGACGGTCGTGTTGTTTGGCGGCCTTGCGGCGCCGCTAGTAGTGAGCAGCGCGTACTTTTTGGCGGCCGGCGCGTTTGGGGACTACTGGTATGCGGTCGGCGGGTCGCTGCCTCTATATGCGGATCTCGGGCCTGAGACTGGCGCCGTCACGCGCGTGCTCGGGTTGGCGCCGGCGGCGCTGGTCGCCTGGTGGCTCGTCGGGCGCAAGCGCGATGGGCTTGCGGTTGATATGCGGCACCTCCCGCCGTTGTGGCTCGCGTTTGCGTTCGCCGGCGCGACATCGAGTTCGCTTGAGTTCCCACACTATCTTCAGCAAGCCGCGCCGGCGTTCGCGCTCACTGTCGGGGCAGCGCCGATCCTGCTGCCAAGAGACCCGCACGACCGGCTGTTGGTTGCGGCGGCGACGCTGTGCATGGCCGGAGCATTTCTGTTGCAGTTCGGTGAGCCGTTGTACGAGCGCAGGCAGGTGCATCCGGTGCCGTACTACCGAAACTACCTCGCGTACACGTTCGGCGATCGCGACCACCAAACGTACGAGCGCTTCTTCGACGGCAAGGCGGAGTCGGTGCGCGACATTTCGACGACGATGCGCGAAGACGGCGCCGGCACGACGCTCTACACATGGAGCGAATTTCCGTGGACATATGCGGTCGGCGAGTACGAGAATCCGACGTCGTACTACACGTCGTTTCTCGGCGAGCTTGTGCCGGGCGCGAAGGCCGACGTGCTCGCGGATCTGGATCGCGAACCGCCTGCGTACATCGTGCTCTCGGACACGACGTACGCGCCGTTCGATGGGCTGGAGGAGTGGATGAGCGGTCGCTACGTGCTCGCACACGAACAAGGTGACTGGCGGCTGTACCGATTGGGGACGCTCGCCGGCAAGCTGGCGCCTATCGAGCCCAGCCCGACGGTCGAGTCCTCATAGGGCCCGACCGAGTCGTCATAACGAGCGGCTTACCATGATGGCTGGATCGAGTGTGATATGCGGGTTTATACTCGCCCGATGGACGAAGTAGAACGTACGTACTGGATTGCCTTTGCCCGCGTGCGCGGCATCGGGCGCGTCCGCTTTCAGCAGCTCGAAGAGCACTTTTCGTCGATGGCCGACGCCTGGCGTGCGCCGGCTGGCGAACTGCGGGCGGCTGGCCTCGACGACGCCGCAGTACGCGCGATCACGCAGACACGACCCGATGTCGACCCGGAGGCAGAGGTCGCGCGCCTGCACAGTGAGGCCGTGCGCGCAATCACCTGGCACGACGACGAGTATCCGAAGCAGCTGCGCGAGGTGTACGACCGGCCACCGCCCACTCATCCGATGGCAAGATCTGACCGCGCACGAACAGCACCGGTGGCCGGTCGTACACCTCGCGCAGCTGC
>JAKFYB010000036.1 GCA_021731085.1 Dehalococcoidia bacterium | reverse complement strand
CTCGCGGCGCTGGGTCGGCCTGGACGCGCATCGTCGAGACATGTTCGACGCTGTCGCGGAGGGCAGCTAAGATCATGGCGGGCACAGGCGAGGGGGACGGCACCTTCGCCCGTCCCCTGGACGGCCCGAAGGCTATCGCCCTCAGCGGCGACGTTCTCTTCGAGCCCGCTGTTGTTGATTCGATCGGTGCGGGTAGGGGTACTCGCACACCCGCCTCGGCGGGGAACGATAGACCAGCGGGTTGCACGGCGGTTCAAGGGCTCACGCCTACCGCACCTTCGGCCGTCCAGGGGCCGATAGCCTCAACGGCCCGGGCGGGTAGTAATGCCCCCGACCCGGGCCGTTGCGTTTCCTTCTTCGTCGCCGGCCAGCCCGAAACGCAGGGCTCTCTTCGCACCATGCGTGGCCGGATCATCGACGCGAACGACAAGGCCCTCGCCCGCTGGCGCGGCTTCGTGTGGACGACTGCACGCGCCGCGTGGGACTTCCGGCCGCCGATCCTCGACCGCGCAGTCGAAGTCGACCTGACCTTCTACGTCATCAGCGACCGCCGCCGATCGCCGCTCTGGTGGGATCCCGACGCGAAGCTCTACAGGCTCGCGACCGTGGGGCGGAAAGATGTTGACAAGCTCGTGAGGGCAGTATTTGACGGGATCACGGAGTCGAAGCTTTGGAAGGATGACGGCCTCGTCTTTGAGGTCAGGGCGCGGAAGTTCTTCGCGTCTCCACCGGACACCCCGCCGGGGGTTTTAGTGAAGCTGAGGGTGCTATGACGATGAGCGATAGCGAGAACCAGAGGGCGAAGTGGCCCGACGCGAACATCTGGGGCGCGATGCCGAGCGCCGAGTATGTCGACAACCCGCATGAGGGTCTCGACAGCTGCCACCTGCACCGCTGGCTTGACCCCGAGGTGGACGGCAAGTACGAAATGTACTTCGCGTTCTTTGCCGAGAAAGGTGAGGTTGAGGAAGCAGCCGACTACCTTAACGCCCTCGAAGCCACCATCACCACCCTCAAGGCGCAACTGGAGGCGGCAGAGGGGAAGGCAGTGCGTTACGAGGCTGCGCTGAGAGAAGTGCATAAGTGGGGCATCCTGAGTGATGAACCGCTTGCTACCCAGATCGCCGACCACGCCCTCTCCGCCCCAGGACAGCGCCCCGGCAGCGAGGAGGGGAACGATGCTGACGAATGAATCCCGGCGACGACCCGGCATCATCCCGGCGACGACCCGGCGGACAAAACGTGCAAGAGACAAGAATCTAGACAGGCTACTAGAGCGCATTGCTCGCAGGGAACGGAATTGGCCTACACAAGGCATCCGAATCCAAGGCGGCGTCATCAGGTACATGGACGGCTGGTATTACGAGGAGGGGAACGATGACTGATGAGTGCGCCATGATTTGCGGCCTGACGAACGGTGAACGCCAGACGGGTTGCCGTGTCTGTGAAGGCTACTGCGACAAGCGTGAAGACGAGACGCACTGTGAACATTGGTGGGACGGCGAGCCCTGCTGCTCTTGTGGTCACGACCAACCGAAGGAGCCCTCCCGATGACCCAGGACAGCGCCCCGGAGCGCCAGCAGAGACTGCGCTGGTCGGTGGTCGATGCTCGCCCCGTTCCCTACGAGCAGGCATGGCCGATTAATGCTCGCGACAGGGACGACAACATGATTCGCGTCATCGGTGTCGTTTACGAGCGCGAGTGGGCAGACGAGATCGTGCGGGCTCATAACAAGGCGGTGTTCCATGACTAACCAGCAGGACGCGGACGAGGAGGAGTGGGAAGTCAAGCCAACCATCGTTGCCGACTGGGAGTTCTGGCAGATATGGGAGAAGCAGGGACAAGATGGCGGGCAAATGATCGCCGACTTCATCGCGACAGAGGAGATAGCTCTAGGTATCGTCGCCGACCACGCTGCTGCCCGACGCGCCCGGAAACTGGAGGAGGAGCGCAACGAAATTCGCAACCGGTACATACGAATTATCGAGCCTCTTTCGAGGATGTACGCCCGACTTGGCAACGGTGAGACGCTGACGAATGAGCAAATCATGGAACGGGTGGAGGAGCGAGTACGCGAACTGGAGGCGTCACTGGGGGCTGCTCACGACGCACTGGACGACTACAACGCGACACGAGCCCTTGCAGGCTGCCGCTGGTGCCATTACGTCGATTACCCGACCTATGACGGTAACGGGCTGAAGCATCGCGATGGGTGTGTCCTTATCCGCGCCCGCGCCCTTCTCCCCGCTACAGGTAAGGCTGACTCCTAGATTTAGTACCCAGCACGCCCGTTCGCCACAAGAAAATGTGGCTTCACGACCGCATAGAACAGTCGCAAACTCATCGCACTGCCGATACAGGAGCGTTACAGATGACACCCTCAACCCGCCTTGAGGCCACACCATGAGCTGGGACGCCCTCGCCTGGGCATGGAAACAAGACAAAGTCACCGCGTCCGAGAAGCTCGTTCTCATGGCCCTCGCCTACATGGAGAACGACGAAACGAGGGTCTGCAAGCCCTCCATGAACCACCTTGCGACGAAGTGCCGGCTGACCGATCGGCGCTGCCGGGACATCCTCAAGGGGCTCGAGGAGAGGGGCTTCCTGAGCATCCAACGACGACGCAAAAGCGCCCGGGAATGGACGTCAAACCTCTACTTTTTGGCATGGAGAGTGTGGTCTGCGGAGGCGATAGGTGAAGTGTTAGGTACGGAAACCACTTCAGTACCCTACGGAAACCACTTCAGTACCCCTACGGAAACCACTTCAGTACCCCCTACTGAAATCTCACGTCACACAAAGATCAACTCTTTGAAGAACAAACAAAGGAAGGAGAAAGGGGAAGATAGCGCGGCGGCGGCCGCGAAAGTCCCACAGGAGCTGACCGCGATCGAACGACTGAAGAACCGCTTCGCGTAACCCCCGCGAGGCCAAGAAGAAGGGAACGAACCGATGACAAACAACCCGAAGATGATCAGCGCAGACCAGCAGCGCCGGGTGATCCCGTACTGGGCCCAGGTGCTCTTCGAAGACACGACCGACGAGGGCCTCATGGGCCTACAGAGAGACCCCGGCCTGAGCAGCGAGTTGCGAATGTTCGCCCGCCTCGAGGTCGAGTACCGCAGCGCCTATAACATCATGGTCGACCACGACCGGCAGGGCGGCCTGCGCCGGCGCAGCTTTACGTCCGAGGCTGAAGCGCTGGTCATCCTCGACGCGAACGCCGTCGAGGATGCAGCCATCGCCGAGTCGGCCGCAGATGCGCGAGCCCGCTGGAGCACGGCCGCTGAACTAGTCCGCGAGGACTGGGCCGCCATGGTCGAAGGCGAGGAGCACGTCACCGAAGGGCCGGTACAGTGGGCACTGTAGGGGCTGCGTGGGAGCCCGAGGCGCGAAACTGGCGCGACACCGGATGCCGGCTACACCCGGCGTGCCTGAGCTGCCCGCGCGAGTTCTGCGTCTATGACTCGCCGGAGGGCAACAGCGTGCCGGTGACGCCGCTGAGCGCGGGCGGGGTCGACCCCAGGCGTGAAGCGGCGCTAAAGTCGCTCGACGCCGGCGTGTCGGTTGACGTCGTCGCTGAGCGCGTCGGCGTCTCGACGCGCACCGTATGGCGCTGGCAGCGCTCGGCAGCGGGGAAGCCGGCGTAGTAGAGTTAGCAGCGCCCCACCCCAGGGCGCAGAAGGGAACGCAACGGATGTTCAACGAGCCCAAGTACCACACCACCCACACCTTCGCGATCCGGCGAAAGGGCCAGAACGACTACGACGTCATCGGCAAGCTCGTCTTGCTGGGCCCGCCGCGCGAGGCTTCTCCCGTGCTCGTCCTGCACCGGAAGTTCGACCGGAAGCGGGCGGCCCTGCACAAGCTCGCCGACTCGCTGAGTTTCGACGAGCGGCTCTTCAACCGAGCTTTTGAACGAGGAGCGAAGTGGATCGATTACGAGGTCGACGGCAAACTCTACCGGCTGCTGTTTTCGGAGTTCGCGGACGCCGCGATCCGTAAGCAGCACGGTGAAGGATGGCAGCTCTACGTGCCGATCGACTACTGGCACGTCGTCGAGGAAGGCCCCTACCCGACAGAACACCGTCGACAGATCGACGAGGTGCTCAAGCCACCATCGGCCGAGTGGAAGCCGACGACGCCAGTGAAGCAGCCGGAGCCGCCGGCACCAGGGCCGCAGAGGAGGCTGACGCTGTGAAGTGCCTGCACGTCGGCTGCCCCCTCGAGGCCGACATGGCCGGCGCTTGCGTGGCACACCGCCACTGGTCATCCGTCATCCTCGCAGACGCGCGCTACCGCACTGAGCAGCCGCCACCGCCCCCGAAGACCGTGGGCGGCGCAGCGCAGATGGTGCTGCTATGAGCCTGCCGGCATGGTGGGGCCGCGAGCTGCCCTGCGGCTGCGTGCGCGGCGTTAAGCTCTGCGCCGAGGCGGTGTTGTTATGGGACGCTGTCGCCGACGCGCACAAGTTGCTGGCGCAGGCGTATGCACTCAACGCTCCGACCATCTTGCAGAATGCCGCTTATGGGCGATCGCTATCGGCGTTCACCGCCCACGTCGACATCGCCACCGAGAGCGCGGTGCAGGAGCCGATGCTGTGAACGATTACGAGCTGCCGTCCTTCGATGACGACGAGGCGATCGACACGGCTGCCTATGTCCTCGAGCACACCGGTTCCGTTTCTCCCCCCTCACCTGAGGCGCGAAAACGGGAACCGGTGGCAAAAGCGGCGCAAAAAATTCCCGAAAGTATTCCGGTGCAGTTCGACACCTCGACGAGCGTCCACACGATCCCCGATCGCATGACCGCGGTGCCGATCAAGTGCCGCTGCGGGGGCAAGCTGGGCTATCGTGACCCGAACACGCCGCGCATATGGTGTGGCGGCTGTGGGAGGAACCTGTAATGGCTTACGTCTTCGCCGCGACGCTCGTCGTCGCCCTAGCTATCACACCGGAGGTCGATCATGTTTCTGACGCTGGCAGCCGTTCTGGGGTCACTGCTATTGCTCACGAATTTCTGCCGCGCTCTTCGGCGCTATCGGGCGCTGCCACAATGCCAGAGCTGCAAGCGCCGAGGTACGCCGATCGTCCTCAATGGGCCATGGGCGGCGGAGTGGGCGACGCCTCCGAACCGCTACAACCTCGAAGCCTGCGCGCCCTTCTGCCGCCACTGCGGTCTGTTCCTGCGGAGCGAATGGGAGCGGCCGGGGACAGCTCCGGCGTCGACCGTGGGCGCTTCCTCGCGTCGCTGAGTCAGTGCGAGTCGGGCGGCAACTACGCGATCAACACCGGTAACGGTTTCTACGGCGGCCTGCAGTTCGACCCGCCGACCTGGGCGGGCATGGGCGGCGTCGGGCTGCCGAGCGACGCATCGAAGGCCGAGCAGGACGATCGCGGCTGGGCGCTCTTCGAGTTGCGAGGCGTCGCGCCGTGGCCCTACTGCGGCCCGAGGGCGCTTGCTGATGCGGTGGGTGGTGTTAGGTGAAAATAGTTGACAGTGGTTTTCGGTGCGTGTAGATTAATGACATCAGCCGCTGGAACCCCCCGGCGGCGCTAGCGAAGGGAACGACAATGACCACCCAGGCCAACTCCGCAGCTCAGAGCATTCAGGACGAGATCGCCCGCAACGACAAAGGAGATCGCCCGCCTCCAGGATCTCTGCCTCGTCAACATCAACAGCGGGCGTGACCTGGCCTACACCCGCCGCATCATCGGCGAGCAGCAGTCCTACCGGAACGGGCTTGTCTACGCCCTCCGCTCCCTCGAGGCCGGCGCGGCCCTCGAGCGGCGACCATCTTCGACCGCCTCATCCCCGGCCCGCACGGCGGCACAGTTGTGAAGCCGGTGGAGGGCATCAACCGATGAACCCGAAGCCCTGGACACCCGAGTACTACCAGATGCTCGCCCGCAACGAGCGCTGGGCCGCGAAGGAGCGCCGCCAGACCGTCGAGTCCACGCGCGTCCACCTCGCCAACGCTGACCAGTACGACCGCCTCGCCGACGCCGGCCTCGAGGCCCAGCGCGACGAGGGCAACGTCTACACGCGACGTCAGGTCGACGACCGAGCATGACCGGCGACTCCCTCGACGACCTCCCGCCTTTCATCGACGCCGGCGAAGAGTTTCAGCTGCTGTACTTCCGCCCGCCGCTGACCCTCGACCCCGACACCGCGGTGCCGATGAAGCACGCAGTGCCGCCGTCGATCGAGGTGGCAGGGGACTCGTCCATCCAGTCGCAGCACGCCGCGCAGCAGACGGCGCTGGCGCTGCTCGAGGACGCAACTTGGTGGAACGCCCGGGCCCGGTGGTCGGGTGCCGTATGGCGCGTTAGCTACGAGCGGCGCACGTCGCCGCGGGAGAGGAAAGCATGAACCCCGAGATCATCCCGCTGGTGCTCGCCGGCGTCGTCTGCGCCGTCATCGTCTTCGTCGCGTGGGACAGCGGCCTCTTCGCCTGGGCCCGTCGCGGCTGCCCCGACTACAACGACGAGGGCTGGCCCGCTGGTCGCGACCTGCAGAGCGGATGGCCGCGCGACACCGGGACGAAGGTCGCCCCGTGGCACACAGCCGACGGCGATGCAGAGGGCGAGGCAGCCCTCGATGCGCACCTGTTCGACGGCGACGCTACGAAGCACGGCATCGTGTCGACTCACGACGGCCTGCCGCCTCACCAGCACGCTTACGTTCTGCGGCGACCGCTGCGATGAAGTGCCTGCATGGCCCCCGTGCCGTCTGCTGGCTCTGCTCGTGGGACGCGCAGCCGTGGTGGCCCGAGGCGCGGCGCAAGGCAATCGCCGACGGCACCCTGCGGTTCAGCGACCTACACCCGAGGCTCAAGGGAGCGCTACTCACCGGCATGACGACGAACTAGAGCCCCGCGAGGTGGCGGTTAACGGGCTCCCCCGTTGCCCGCTAATCGCCGCCTCGGGCGACTCTCAGCCCACGCACATCGAAGGGAGCGAAACATGTCAGAGCACGAAGAGGAACCCATCAGCACCGGCCCGAAGGTCATCGCCAAGTTCAAGAGCAGCGCGACGAAGGGCGGGCAGGAAGCCTACGAACTCACCGTCACCGACGCGGCCGACGCAGGCGACGTCGACGCCACCGTCAGCAACGCGATCGCTGGGCGCAAGGCGATGCTCGACGCGCTGAAGGATGACGTGGTGGCGAAGGCAGCCGACGAATGAAGTGCCCGCACTGCGGCCGCCCGCTCATCTACACCGGGATTCACTACGTCTGCGCGCACTGCAAGATCGCCCTGTAGCGATGACCGGCGACGAGCAGCCCGAACTCTTCAGCCTCGACCCGCCCCCGCCGCCGCAGACGACGTGCCTGCAGTGCGGCGACCCCGCTGTCGTCGTCACCCTCGGCGTCGTCGTCTGCCTCGTCTGCGGTGCCGGCAGCGCCCAGGTCGCAGCGGCGCGACGGGTCGCCGAGATGAAGTCCCGAGGCCGCAAGAGCGCAATCGAGAAGAGCCGCCGGCGTCGGCGGTAGTTATTACAGAAAGGACGTAAAAACCCCCGCATGACTACAGAAACCAGACCCAGAGCATCGCGAAGCGAGGCGATCACTCCGCGATCAAGTCGGCGCTCGACATCATCGAAGATCGGCAGCGGCAGCCAGCTCGTCACCTCCACCGGGGCGCTGCTGGCGCTGCTCTACACCGAGCCTGAGGACGTCCGCATCCAGGCCCTGGCGACTCGCCTCAAGGTCACCCAGCGCACCGTCATGCACCTAACTGCTGCGGTTGTGGAGGCCGGGTGGGCTACGGTCGAAAGAAAGGGCCGCGAGAACCGCTACATGCTGACGTTCGTCGGCGCTGCCCTCGCTTACTCTTGCGCTGCCATACTGCGGCAGGAAGGGGCCACGCTGTGAGCGAAGTGCCGAACTGGCGCGAACTTCTCGGGCAGAGTGAACCCGACGGCGAGGGCAACCCCGGAGTGAGGCTGGTGGGGCTGCTCATCGAGATTTACGGCGAGCCAGTGGGCGCAATCGTTCACCTGAACGGCCTCGTGCAGGGCCTGCAACTCGCGCTCGCACACCCCGAGTGGGCGCACGCGTTCACCCGCTGGGCCGAAGGGCATGTCAACAACTCCGGCGGGGCGTACCCCAAGCTCGACCCCGAATACGCCTCGCTGGTCGTCGAGCTATGCAGGATCGAGGTGCGCGACAATGGCTGACCGCTGCCGCTCCTGCGACGCCATCATCACCTGGGCGATAAGCCCGACCGGGGCGAAGCTGCCCCTCAGCGAGGAGCGCGTCTGGTGGCCGCTCTGGGCCAGCGAGGTGCCGAAGAAGCGCGAAGACCTCCCCGAGAACGTGCAGGCCGCAGTAGGCAGCAAGCCGACCGCAGCCTACGAGTTCGCCGACGGGCACGCGACGAAGATCGGGGACTTCTACATCGTCAAGGGCGCAGGCATCGACGAGCAGGACGTCTCGAAGCGCCTCGTCTCGCACTACGCAACCTGCCCAGACAACAAGGCTTGGTCGAAGGGAGAACGCAAACGGTGACAGATGTCGAGTTGGCATGGGCTGCAGGATTTTTGACGGCGAACGGCGATGAAGACGCGAGACGTCCGTAGACCGCCGCTCAGGCCCCGCGCAGAGGCCGTCCTCGCAGCCATCCGCGCCAACCCGGGGTCGTCCGTGCCGCGACTCGCCGACATCACCGACCTGACGTG
The DNA here is from genome assembly GCA_021731085.1 of Dehalococcoidia bacterium. Lineage (GTDB taxonomy): Bacteria > Chloroflexota > Dehalococcoidia > DSTF01 > JACRBR01 > JACRBR01. The sequence continues at coordinate 23,576 of JAKFYB010000036.1, read as the reverse complement.
GACGCAGGTACGCGCAGTGGTCACCACCCTCACCGACCGCGACCTCGTCGAGGTGCGAACTCCCGGCAACATCCTGGGCCAGCGCCCCGACAGCCTGCGCTGCTACCCGAAGGAGACAGCATGAAGCAGGAGATGAAAAAGGGCTGGTGCTTTCCGCTGTTTCACCGCTGGACGAAGTGGTCAGCGCCGAACGACCCGCACACCTCCGACTCGAGGTGGCCTGAGCATGGATGGATCAACCCGAATCAGTGGCGCTATTGCGTGAAGTGCGGCAAGTACGAGCGAAGATGGGTGCCGTCATGAAGGCCGGCGACAAGGTCATCGTGCGGCGCACGGGCGTCGCCACCTACTACAGCGTCAACGAGGTCGCATCGGTCGCCGAGAACGGCCATGTCGTCATCAGCGGCACCGAGCAGAAGAGCGTGACCTTCGCCCCGTTCGACGTCGTCCCGTACGACGCTGAGGTCTGGGCGCGGCTGCAGGGCTTCGCTGACGAATACGCCGACCTTCGTCGGCGGCAGCTCGAGGCGTGGGCCGAGGTCAAGATGGCAGGAGGTGCGAAGACATGAGCGTCTACTACGTCAGCATCGGCAACAGCGACGACAAGCTCAGCCAGAAAGAGTGGGCGAGGTTCTGCACGCTGCTCGACAGCAAGCTCATCCACTCGATGATCCGCGTCCATGGCCGCTGGATGAGCTTCACCAACAGCGAGTTTCAGAACGACTGCTGGTGCTTCGAGACCGAGGACGGCGTTCTCATGGACTGGCTCCGTGACCAGTTCCGACGCCTCGCCGGCTATTTCGGGCAGGACTCGATTGCCCTCGCGAAGGCCGAGACAGAGTTTTTGACGCCGACTGAGGTGCTACCATCGCCGCAACGAGCACGAGATTAGGGAGGAAACACGATGACAGAGACTCACATCAGCCGTCAGCCGCTCTTCGTCGACAGCGACAGCCCCGTCCACAAAGACCGCCAGCAGCGCCTGAGCGTCTTCTACACCAGCCCCGAGGGCAACCCGACAGGCGGCGTGACTGAGGGCCAGGGCTACCGCATCGAGTGGCAGAACGGCGTCCAGCGGCCCAACGGAGCCGTCCTCGAGGACGTCATCGGCGCCGCTATCGACCGCCTCCGCTTCTTTCAGGGTGACCACCCAGAGATGGACGGCGAGCCTTCGGCCGGCAGGTTCTCGAACGCGCACAATGCGAAGGCCATCGAGTACCTCGACCTCGCGATCGCTGAACTCAACGCCCGCACCCGGGAGCGTCAGGCTGCCGGCACGGAGGGCAGCTACAAGGTCTAACCCATGCCCCAGCGCAAACCCGAATACACCCCGGAGCTTCGTGCAGCAGTGCTCGCGAAGCTCCTTTCTGGTGGGGCCATCAAGACGTTGGCCCGCGAATACTCCATCCCCGAGAAGACGTTGCGCGACTGGCGCGAGGCGGGGCGTAAGCTAGTCAACGACTGGTCTGCGCCAGAAGGGGCGGGAAAATCCGGCCCGCCTAAAGACTGGAAATGGCTCGATGAACGAATCTGGAACCTCGTCGGGACTTGGTTCGACACCCTTGAAGCTGTCGCTGTCGCGTCTCAGGACGCAGCTTGGGTCAAAAGCCAGTCCGCCGCTGCGCTTGCCGTCTACGCGGGAACAACCACGGACAAGCTCCTTCGTCTTCTCGCCGCGCTCGAACTCGGTGGCAGCTCAGGTCAATCCGTACCAGGTGGCGATGGTGGATCCGCCCTCCTCCCCGAGCGCGCTGGCGAAGCTGCACAACCCGAGGTGGACTGAGCCCCGGCACATCGTCTTCCTCGACACCCTCCTCGTCTGGCTCTCACAGCGCGTCGCGCCGGCGGGGCTCCTCCGCAAGCTCGAGACCAACCGTCCGATACCAGCGGACGTTTCCGACGACGAGCTGCTGCCCTTCACCCGCCTCGGCGTCTCAGAGCCGCCCCGGCACGGCAAGAGCGAGATGTGCAGCCGCTACTTCCCCGCCTGGTATCTCGGCACCTACCCCCACCACCACGTCATCCTCACCAGCTACGGCGACGGCTTCGCGAAGACCTGGGGCCGCAAAGCCCGCAACGTCCTCGAGGCCCTGGGGGAGCGCTGCTTCGGCATCCGCGTCAGCCAGCGCACGAAGGCCGCGAACGACTGGGAGATTGAGGGCCACGAGGGCGGCATGATGACGGCCGGCACCGGTGGCGGTATCACCGGCCGCGGTGCCAACCTCGCAGTCGGCGACGACCTCGTCAGGGGCGCGAAGGACGCAGCCTCGCCTGTCATCCAGGGCAACGCGTGGGACTGGTGGCAGTCGGAGCTGTCGACCCGTCTCGAGATTGACGGCGACGGCCTCGAGCCGATCGTCCTGATCCCGATGACCCGCTGGAACGAGGGCGACATCCTCGGCCGCATCCTCAGCAACGAGGAAGACCAGGAGGACGAGGAGCAGTGGTTCGTCCTGCGTATGCCCGCCCTCGCCGAGGAGAACGACCCGCTGGGGCGAGAGCCGGGAGAGGCACTCTGGCCCGAGCGCCGGCCGAAGAGCTTCCTGATGCGGCTACGCGACCGCACCAACGCGTACTGGTGGTCAGCCTTGTATCAGCAGCGACCGACGCCTCTCGAGGGTGACGTCTTCCGACGCAGCACCTGGCAGTTCTACGACGAGGCCCCCACCGTCAGCGCGTGGCCGGGTGGCATTTTCGTCGACACGGCCGGCTGGAAGGACGTGAAGAGCGCCGACTTCGCCGCATGGGCCGCGGTCATCCGCATCGGCAAAGACCTCTACTGGCTCGAGGCGGCGAAGGGCCGGTGGACGTTCAGCGAGATATGCGAGCAGCTCATCGACGCCCACGCGAAGTACCCGCTGCCCGTCTACGTCGAAGAGACCGCGTGGGCTGAGCCGCTCATCCAGACGATGCGCGACAGGGTGCCTGGAGTCGTGCCGCTACCCACCGGTGGCGTCCCGAAGCCGGTGCGCGCGATCGCCGCTTCGCCCTATCAGCACTCGGGCAACTTCTACCTGCCGCGCAAGACCTGGACGAAGGAGTTCATCGACGAGCACGCCGCTTTCCCGAACGGGGCGCACGACGACCAGGTCGACACGACGTCGATGGCTGCTATCCGGTTGTTACGCGCAAGTCTCATTCCGCTAGACTTACCGCGGGACGAAAAGAAGCAGAACGACTCAATCTCCGTCGGGGGGCGCATGTAATGGCTTACGGGACATCGGACGTCGAAGGGCTCGTGCAGGAGCTGCGCAACAACTTCGCTGAACTCCACAAGGACGCAGCGACGCGCCGCGACCTCGCAAACGCCCGCCACGGGCCCGTGATGGAGAAGGAGCTGGAGAAGCTCGGCTACCCCCGCATCCGCACGATCGTCTCCTACGAGGTCGAGTGGGCCACCCGCAAGGTCGTCGCGACGCTCTCGGCCCCCGAGTACGCCGTCCACATCGACCCCGACCACGACGCCGACAAGGCCCGCGCCGACCAGCACGAAATGCAGGACGGCAACTTCCTCCTCCGCGTCGACTCCTCGGGCATCCTCAGCCGCGCCATCCACCGTCACCAGGCCCAGAGCGCCTACGCGCCGGTCTGGGTGCAGCAGAACGCCTTCACGCTGCCGGTGCGGGAGAAGAACGGCGATGGCAAGAACGTCCTCACGGCCGCCGAGTACAACCGGGCCTGCGACTCCTACCGCCGGCGCTACCAGCCGATACGCGTCGAGGTGTCCGCTGACATCACCGACACCGCCTTCCTCGACGACGGCCAACTCAACGTCACCGCCGCGGTGCGCGAGTACGAGATACCGGTGGTCGACTTCGTCACGAACTACGGCGACTACAAGAAGGACGACGAGGTCGATCAGAAGACGCTCCTCTCGATCTGGGACAAGGACTTCGCGACCCTGCGCTCCGGCTACGGCATGGGCGAGGCGGCCTCTTCGTTCGCGGGCAGCCAGAAGATCAAGATTTGCCTCTTCGACGAGGGCTCGAAGATCCGGCACTACGTCGTCATGCCGGCCGCCCAGAGCGACGGGAAGGGCCGCAAGCTCGCCCCGATGGAGGACTTCAACAGCGAGGGCGAGTGGGCCAACCCCTTCGGCATCCCCTCCCTGGTCGTCGCCTGCGGCTACTACAACTCGGGGGCCTACCGCCCTGAAGACCGCTACATGAGCTTCCTGCTGGCGATGATGCAGTCCCGCCGCAACCTCGACTTCACCCAGAGCGAGTGGGCCTCGAGGTCTGCCGAGCGCCCGCGCTACGCAGCTCCCCTGCCGCCGGACGTGCAGAAGGAGCTGATGACCGCTGACGGGGCGACTCGCGAGGCGTTCCTCAAGTCGCTGTCGAACCTCGTCGAGGGGCGCGTCAACCCGACCTTCGGCACCGTCACCAACGTTGACGCCGAGGCCAACGTCTACGAGGAGAAGCTCTACGAGCAGCAGAAGTTGGAGCACGACCAGTACGTCCCCCGTGGCGCGTTCGCCGGCGGCGACAGCTCCGCGGTCACCCTGCGCAACGCCCCGGTCAGCTCACTGCTCAAGGTCGCTGACCTCGAAGACCAGGACTACGTCGAGACCTTCAGCCTCTACCACAACGTGCTGCTGAAGCTGCTGCAGATGAAGGATCACTTCTGGCGCTACAACGCGCCGAAGGGCGAGAAGAGCGTCACCGTCACGACCGGGCGCGAGCGCATCTACGGCAAGCAGACGCCCCGCGGCAAGAAGATCGAGTGGGAGGGCAGGCGCTACGACTACGAGTTCGAGCGCAGCATCCTCCGCGTCGACCGCCGCGCCTCGACCATCCTCACCAACCTCCAGGCCGCGAAAGAACGCATGACCATGCCGGACGGCTCGGTCTGGATTACGGACGAGGAGATGGCGACCATCCTGGGCAAGGAGAACAGCGAGGAGTACATCACTCAGATCCGCGCTGAGGGCCGCTACAAGCGAATCCGCGACGCGCACGACAGCCTCATCCTCGCCGCCTCTATCCGCCAGGACGCCCTCACCCTCGGCGTCGACGCGACCGAGTACCTCATGGCCCAGAGCGCCGGCGCAGGCGTCCCTCCCGGGGCCCCGCAGAGCACTGCCGGCGGCGTCGGTGGTGGAGGTGGCGGGAGCACGGGCGGCATCGTTCGCATGGCCTCGCCGGCGTCCGACCAGGGCACGCTCGAAACCTCGGGGATGGGCTAATGGTTGACGCGCTGATCCCGTGGTTCCTGATGGGCTGCACGATGGTCACGATGAAGTTGGCCGGCGACAAGAACCCGCTCGCGTGGAAGATCGGCATCGCGTCGCAGGCGGTGTGGCTCTACTTCGACTACACCGTCGAGGCCTGGGGGCTGATGCCGCTCGCGGTCATCCTCACGGCGATCTACGTCCGCAACCTGCGCCGCTGGCAGCGAGAGGCAGCGTAGATGGCCGCCTTCCCTCCCTCGCCCTACGAGAGCATCTACGAGCAGGACAAGGCCGAGCGCAAGCTGGTGCAGAAGTGGATCGAGCGCGACGCCGAAGAGGGCATGGCGCAGTACACGCGCATCATCGCCTCGATGTTCGGCCTCAAGACCTTCGAGGACTGGGCCCCGAGCGAGCGCCTGTACGTCTACATGGTCAACCCGCCGATTACCCCCGAGGGTGCGCCGCCGCCCGACCAGGGGCCCGTCGTCGAGATGGTGCCCAGCATCGACCCCGCGACCCAGCAGCAGATGATCGACGAAATGGGACAGCCCTCGATGGAGGAGCAAGTCGTCTCGCCGGCGGTCTACCCGCAGTGGACGGCTTTGGCGGCTGAGTTCCCCGAATACTGGACGCGCTGCTGCGAGGACTACTACGACCTCTACAGCCAGTTCCTCGAGGGGGGCCTGGTGCCGCGGGAGATGAAGGCGTGAGAGACGAGAGCGAGTACGTCGACTTCGAAGTCGTCTTGGCGAAGGCGTACTCAATAATCGCCTGTCGGTGGGGATGTGAGGCAGAGCTTGGCTGAGATCGACTGGGACGGACTCATCGGCGAAGCGTCTGACTCGCCCCGCGCGTTGCTCGCTGAGGTGCTGGCCGAGGCCGACGACATCGAGGAACTGGTCATCGTCTGGCGGCGCGAAGACGGCACCACCGGCACCTACTGTCGCTGCGACTCGCAGGCGGCAATGCTCGGGATGCTCACCTACGCGCAGTGGGCCGAGTGCTCGAAGATCAGGAACGGCTGAGAGGCTGACGATGCAGTTCGCGATCGCCAGGTGCGGCAAGTGCAAGCGCGATTACGAACACTACATCGAGGCCGGCGCGTTCATCCCCTGCCCCAAGTGCAAGCAAATGAACCCCGTCGTAGCAGCCTCAGGGCACGTCACCGGCCGCTGCGACAACTGCGGCAGGCCGCTAGACGACCACAAAAAAGGGCACTGCCCGTAAATCACTTCTGATACTCTTCTGGCGCGAGGTGATGCGCCATGGTCATGTCTCCCGAATGGCTCCGGTTCGATGAAGAAGAGCGGCTGAGGCTCGAGCAGAGCAAGGGCGATCCGGCGCGCGTCGGCGCTTCCCCCGTCCTGCCCGGGAAGAACGGCTGGCTCCAAGACCTCGTAGAGAGGGTGACGGAGCAGATCGCGACCCGGCCGCCCCAGCCTCAGCTCAACAGCGCCTCGCAGCGCATCATCGCCAACCGCGCCCCTGACGTCGCCCCTGACTACAACTACGCGCCGTACGACCGGACGATCGCGCCGCTGAAGGCCCTGCAGGGCTTCGTCGGCGACGTTGCTGCTGAGGGCCCCGGCTTCCTGCGTGACCCGTCCGCGGCGCTCGACGCCCCCCTCCTGCCCGTCCGCACCATCGGCCAAGGCCTCGACGCCCTCGGCATGGACACCGGCCTGCAAGACCTCAGCGTCCGCAACCCTATCCTGGCGCGCCTCGGCATCGAGGCCCCGTTCAACACCCTGCGCGACGTAGGGAGCGGCATCAACCGCACGGCGGGCGAAGCGGCGATCCCCACGAAGCCGTGGGAGATTGCGCTCCAGGCCCTGCCGGCAGCGATGGCGACCAGCCGGGGCGGCAACGCAATGCTGCGCGAGTTCCTCAACCTGCCTGAAGACGCGCTGCTCGACCCCGCAATCGCTCGGCGCTTCCGCTCGCTGTTCGAGGGCGACTTCCTGCCGGCGACGGCGAAGGGCTTCTGGAGCGGCCCTGGTGGCGGCAACCCGGCTGCACGCGAGGTCATGCAGAACCTCGACACGGTGGCTGGGCATGAGATTCGCGCCAACCCCGCCCTCGAGCAGGCGTATCAGGGCCGCACGAACGACGCATACTGGGCCGCGTCGGGCGACGAGCGCGCGGCAATCTCCAAGAATATGACTGAGCCACAGCCGGTCGATTCGCTCAACGCGAATAACTTCGACGCGCCCGTCCGCGCGAGGCTCGACTCTCAGAACGAGCGCACGCTCTTCGCGAAGCTTGAGGGCATCAAGGCTGACGAAGAGCGCCTCGCCCAGGAGCTGACTGACCTTCAGGGCGGCGCGACTCCTGTCATCAGTCACCCCTCGCAGGCGGGCTGGACGCCCGAGGAGCACGCTGACCTGCTGCGCTTCCGCATCGGGCAGCTGCGCCGCGAGGGCCAGACCTACGTCGACTCGCTCGCCGACCGCGGCAGCCTGCCGAAGGGCGCTGTCTTCCAGACGATGAAGCCGAACACGCCCTCGCTGGTGGGCCCGCGCCCGCCGATGGATGAGGGCGCGCAGCCGCGCATGCTGCCCACTCACCAGGCCACCCCGCCTGAGCCCGCGCCAGACGAGCCAGTGAAGCAGGGGACGTTCCCGGGTGAAGCGGTGCAAGAGCCGACGCCCTATGAGCGAGGCGTGAAGTACCACACGCCGATCCCAGAGGTGACGCAGATTTCGCCCCGAAGCCTCAAGGCGATGAACATGTACGAGGTTCGCGCGGTCTCCCCCGAGGTTGCAGCCGGGATGGATTTCTCTGAGCCGATCGACGTGTCGGTCTTCGCTGACGGCGAATTGCGAATCGTAGACGGACATCACCGCGTCGCTGCTGCTTTGCAGTCGGGAGTTGAAAGCCTCCCGGTCAGGCTCCAGGCCATCAACGCAAAAGGCGAAACAATTAACAGCCTGATCGATGAGTCGCGCCAGTATGCCTCCACCCCGCAGGAGCCTCGGCCGGCAGGATCAGCCCCGCAAGGCGGGGGGGCGTCGGCCCAACCTGCTAACCTGCCGGCCGACGCCGACGCAGACCTCATGCAGGGCGCTGACGAGAGCGACCTCGAGTACGCGGTGCGGCTGCGCATGAGCGGCCTCTCGAAGGACGAGATCACCCGCATCGAGCAGGCCAGCAAAGACCTCGCCTCAGGGAAGATGGTCGAATACCAGAACCTTCGTACCCGGCAGTTCGAGCGCGCCGGCCGCATGACCAAGCGCTCGAACGCCCTCGACGCAGAGAACGCCGCCAACGCCGCTGGCGAAAGGGGACGGGCGGCCCAGGAGCGCCTCGCTGCTGACGTCGCTTCCCGGCGTGCTGAGGCCGCTCGTCCTTTGCCTCGCAACGCTGCTGGCATCAATGGGCCTGGTGGCCGCGCTCCGGCAGGCGAGGAGTCCTACTCCATGCCTGGTGGCGCACGCGATGCCGCTCAGCCGCCCCTGCAGACGAAGCAGGCGAAGGTCGATCAGGCGAAGCGCCTCTTCGGCGTCACGACCGACCCGGCCCGGGCGAAGTACCTGCTTGACGACGGCACCATGGTCGGCGGCAAGCAGCCTTTCGAGACGGACGCCCACGTCCGCGTCGGCGAGCTGCCTGCGGTCAACGGCTCGTATGGGGACAACCTGAACCCTGCCTACGACGACATGAAGAACTTCATGACGGAGACGGGTGCTGTGCGGATGGTGGGCAACGGGTTTGGGTTCGAGATCCACGCCCCGGTGACCGAGGCCCAGGCCCAGGCCATGCGTCGAGCAGTAGCGGCCGCTCGGGGTGCCGGCAAGGGCGACGTCATGCTCGATAGCGTTGTCCCTGACGCGTTCTCTGCTTCGGGTGAACGTCGCGTCTACGCGTGGGCGAAGACCCAGGGTGAAGTCGACGCCTTCCTGCGCGAGCACAACCTCGCGCCCCCGGCTGCAGCACCCGGTCGCATGGCCCCGAACCCGCGCACTGCCCCACAAATGCCAGCTGGTGGCCCTCGCCCCGGTGGTGCCGCGCAGCAGGCGCAGCCGCAGCAGCCCTACGCCCGCGAGACGCAGGCCGTGAACGACGCCGCAGACGCGATCGTCAGCGGCGACGACTCGTCGCGCGCTCAGGCGAAGTTCGTGCAGGCCGTCATCGCCCACGCCAACGCGCAGGGCGGCGCGACCAACACCCTCGACAAGCAGATCGGCAGCGTCCTCGCCGGCGCGAAGAAGAACAAGGACGTGCGCAAGATGCTCGACCAGGTCGGCTGGTCGAAGCAGCGCGTCGAGAACTTGGCGGTCATGCTGACGTCGGGAGACCCGAGCATCGACACGCCCGAGAAGCTGAACCGCTTCCTGCGCAACGCCGACAAGCCGACGTTCTGGAATAAGCTCGAGTATTACTGGAAGAACAACGTGCTCTCGGGCCCGCTGACCCAGGCGCGCAACGTCGTCGGCAACGCCACCACGACGGCGTACGCCCCGGTGAAGCGCGGCGCAGCGGCCGCCATCGAGCAGCCCCTTGCCTTCATCCAGGGCCGCCCCGCTGAGCGCTTCTTGCAGGAAGCTCCGGCCGCGGTCTCAGGAGCGCTGCACGGCTTCGGCCCCGGCGTCGAGGCGTTCATGAAGACCATGCGCAGCGGCATCAGCCCTGCAGCTGCCGGCAAGGCCGAGATCATGCGCGACCCGCCGCTCAAGGGCCCCATCGGCACCGCGTTCGGCCTGCCCCTGCGCGGACTCAGCGCCATGGACGAACTCTTCGGCAGCATCAACTTCCAGGCGATGAAGGAAGCCAACGCCGTCCGGAAGGCGAAGTCGGAGGGTCTCCGTGGGCCCGCGCTGAAGCAGCGCATCGACTGGCTCATCGCCAACGCGACCGACGAGGAAGTCGCCAAGGCCGCTGACCAGGCTGACGAGCTGACCTTCCGCAACGACCCCGAGGGCAAGACGGCGACGATCGTCGAGGGCCTCACGAAGCTCCGCGACGGCTTCGGCCTCCCCGGCCGGCTGGCAATCGCCTTCCTGAAGACACCCGCCAACGCGGTCAAGTACGGCGTCACGAACTCGCCCTTTGGCCTGCTCAACATCCCCGCGTGGCGCAAGGCGATGCACGGCAACCCCGAGGGCGTCGACGAACTGAGCGGCGCGTTCCTCGGCTCAGCCCTGGCTGCGTCGCTGGCTGCCGGCCTCGAGAGCGGCGTCATCGACCTCACTGCCGGCATGCCGACCAACAGCGGCGAGCGTGACCGCTGGCAGCGCGAGGGTAAGTCGGCCTTCAGCATCAAGGTGCCGGGGGTGGGCTGGGTCGAGTACAAGAGCCTCCCCGCGGTCAACACGACCATGCTGCTCGTCGCCAGCGTGCGCGACGCCCTCAAGTCCGGTGAAGACCCGACGGAGAAGGTGAAGCAGGCGGTCGCCAACGTCTCGAGCAACCTCTACGACCAGGCGTACCTCAACGGCCTCACCGACCTCATGGACGCCCTGCGCGACCCGATTCGCTACGGCGAGCGGTTCGCGACTCGGCAGGTGGGCGGCTTCGTCCCCTTCTCCGGTGCCGCGCGGCAGGCCGCCCAGGTCATCGACCCCACGAAGCGCGACCCCTCGGGCCCGGTGGAGACGCTGAAGACCGGCATCCCGGGGCTGTCGAGCACGGTGCGCCCGCAGCGCAACGCCTTCGGCGCGGAGGTCAAGCAGGGCATCCCGCTGCCGGTACGCGTCACGGGTGACCACCAGACCGCCCTCGACGCTGAACTCGCGCGGCTCGACTACAACGTCGGCTACGTCACGGACAAGATCGGCACCTACACGCTGACCGCTGACGAGCAGAACGAGTACCAGGCGCTTGCCGGCAGCCTGACCGAGCAGCGCCTCGAGAAGCTGCTGTCGGGCACGATTTACCGCAAGTCGGCCGACGAGGCGAAGAAGAAGCAGATACGGGCGACGGTCGACGGCGCTCGCGCTGCAGCTCGAGCCGAGATGATTAAACGCGCACGCACGGCGGCGAAACCGTAAAGTAATTCCGCAAGGGGGGCCGCTATGGGCTTTTGGACTGAGTACAACCCGGCAACTGGCATCGTCTTCGAAGGTCTCGCCGACCAGGGCGACACTGGCGGCGGCGGTTCGGCCTCGACATGGTCGGGGGCCACTCCTGAGCAGCTCTTCGCTGCGGCGCGTGCAGGGCGGATCTCCTGGGCACAGGTGAAGATGGAGCTGCAGTCCCAGCGGACGGGCGTCTCTGACCTCAACCCCGAGGGCACCCGCAAGTACGGCGACTCGATCATCGACTCGATGATCGACGATGCACGCGCCAAGGCCGACTCCTCCTCAACCAAGACCGCCAGCGCCGGCGGTGTAGCGACGGCCAAGCCGGGTGACTTCATGGCTGCCCAGGACAGCGCCACGCTGGAAGCCAGCGCCCCCAGGCGCAACCCCGGCAGCTACAGCGAGGGCACCGAGCAGTGGCGTCAGCTCGTCATGGACACGATGCCGCCGGCGCTGCGTGCGCGTCCTGACGCCGAGATGCTCGCCGACAAGATGCTCTACGTCATCGAAGGCGAGAGCGGCGGCGACCCGAACATCCCCGGCGACGGCGGCAACGGCTACGGACTCGTGCAGGATCGCGTCTCGCGTACGCCCCCGGGGACGCCGCCCGAGCAACAGCTCATCAACGCATGGAAACTCGTCTCGAAGAACCCCGACCAGTGGACGGACTGGGGCGAGGGCGTGCTCTACGATGGCAAGCCCTTCGGCGCTCTCGGCGCGAAGCCTTACGGCGGCAGCTCTTCGGGCTACTCGACTTCGTCTGGCAGCGCGAACGGCTGGAACGAGACGGACATCAAAAGCGCGATCGACAACTTCAAGAAGCTGATGCAGCCGCGCGTCGGGTCGTTGCAGTTCAAGAGCGCGACCGGCATGCCTGGAGACTTCCCGGGGCTTCGGGTGAACATCGCCGACCTGGGCCAGAACTTCCGCGACCAGGGCCTCAACGCCGACATGCTCCAGGGCTTCGGTGAACTGCGCGGCAACCAGGCTGTCCCCACGAGCGACTACTGGGAGAAGCAGGGCATCCTCGCGAAGCTGATGGGGGGTGACCCCACGGGCGCTACTACGGGTGGCCCCGCGGCTGCAGCTACCCCACCCGCTGCAGCCAACCCGTCTGCCATGGCGAAGCTCCTCGGTGCCGGCAACTACGGCATGGAGGCCAAAGACTACAAGGGCTTCGGCTTCGCAGAAGGTGGCAGCGTCGGGCCCGCCGGCCGCAGCTTCGAGCAGGCGACCGGTCAGCAGTACCTCAGCGATGACGAGCGGGCCTGGTATCTGGCCGAGGTGAAGCGCCGAGGCGGTGTCCTCGACCCGGGTGCGCAGCAGTTCCTCGGCGACTACGAGGCCCGTGCGCCGCAGCAGGCCCCGGCGATCGGCACCGGTGGCTACCAGCAGCGAGCCCTGACTCCAGAAGAGCAGGCGAAGATCAACGGGCAGAACACCGCTGTTGCCGCTGCGGCCTCGAACGGCACTGCTGCCCCTGCCGCCCCTGCAGCGGCTTCGTCAGTGCGGAACCCGCAGGCGACGACGTCCTCGCAGCAGCAGGCCACGCGGGTCAACCCTTCCGACTGGATGTACAGCGGCGCGTCGGCTGACTCCGGTCTTCGCACCGCGATCAGCGCGTTCAACGACTGGCAGACCCCGCGCTTCCAGCAACTGCAGTTCCGCGCCCGCACCGGCATGCCGGCTGACTTCCCCGGCATCCGCGTCGGCCTCGCCGATATGGGGCAGAACTACCGCGAGCAGGGCCTCAGTGCCGGGGATCGCATCAACGGGTTCAACGAGTTCGCTGGCAGCCAGTCCATCCCCGAGAGCGACTACTACCGCAAGATCGGCTTCGCCGGCGGCGGCACCGCAGAGGCTTACTCGACGGCGAACCAGTGGCGGCCGCGGAGCATGTCCCCGAGGTCGGTCGAGACGAACCGTCCCGTCAGTGCAGACGGTCTCCGTGACGAGGCAGTCACGCGCTTTACGGGCCCCAACGAGACCGACGTCGGCCTCATGGGGAAGTCGGCCCGGTTCGGTGGATTTCAGAACCTGAGCAACATCCTGCGCAACCTCAACACGATCGGGCGCGACTTCCAGGGCCAAGACCTCAGCGCCGGCTACCGCGTCCCCGGCTTCAACCCGCTGCAGAGCGAGGTCTACCAGCGCCTCTTCCGCTCCGACGTGCCCTCGAACATCCAGTACGCCGCCGGCGGCACTGCGGGCCCCATGCTGGGCGAGAACCCCGGCATGGTCGCGCAGAACCCCGACGGCACGCCGCACCTCATGCTCAACGAGCCCGCCGACCTCATCGGGCGGGAGTCGGGCCGGCACTACGCCGAGGCCGGCGAGGTCGGCACCATGGAGGGCGTCAGCGCCGACGGGCAGGGCGGGCTGAACTTCACGCCCACCGGCATCCCCCAGGTGGGCCCGCAGACGCAGCTCGCGGTCGGGTCGGCGATCATGCAGCTCCTGAGCGGCCGCCGTTCGAACCAGCGCCGTGGCCGCTACAAGCCTGCTCCGGTGGGCTCGACTCCTCCCCCGCCCTCGCGACGGGTCAACGAGCTTCTCGGCGTCGCGTAGTGATATGCTCCCGCAGAAGGGAGCGTGACACCACATGACTACGGAACGTGAATGGGATCTGCCCCAACTCCTGTCGCCAACACAAGCGGCTCAAGAGTTGGGGCTTTCGACTCAGCGACTGCGACAGATGACTGACGAAGGCAAGATCGCCTGCTTGCGAACATCTCTAGGTCGTCTGTATGACTCCCGCGATATAGCGGTGCTCCGAACGCAGCGGTCGACGCAGTAATAGGGAGGAATCTGCCGTGGAATTTGCTGTCTACCACAAGGACGACGAGAACGTAGACCCCGAGAAGCGCCGCGGGCAGTGGGTGCTTGCGGTCGACCCCAGCATGGGCGGCCGCTTTCTCATGGTTGACCCCGACACGCGGGAGTTCGTATCGAACGACATGCGCGACTGGCGGCTGCTGAAGCTCGCGCACCCAGAGCTGCCGCGCCCCGTGCTGCCGATCAACCCTCAAGCGCAGCCGAACATCGTCCTGCCTCGCAACGGGCTGCACCTCAACTGATGGCTGTCCGACAACGGATCCGAACCCACAACGTGACCCGCGTGCGGATGCCGGTGACGGTCATGGGGGTGAAAACCCGCACCCTCGTCGACGTCTGCAGTCAGTGCTTCATCGCCGGTAGCTCTCTCCGTCAGCACATTTGCAGGGGAACCGCGCTCAAGACGTGGCCGATGTGGCTTGAAGAGCGCGGGGCCGAAGAGGTCAACGAGAGGTATTCGCCCGAGACGCCTTAGGGCGAAATTGACACGTAGTCGTTAGACACTCCATCCTCCTTACGTCAAAACGTTCGACGTAGGGAGGTTTCTTTTGGTGGCTGAAGCAGCACCGCAAAACGCACCGGTAACACCCACTCCTTCGCCTGACCCCGTCAATCCTTCGGGTGACGAGCCGAAAGCGCCTGCTCCTGCAGCAGAGACGCCAGTACCCTCGCAGCCGGACGGAGACATCGGCACTCAGGGGGACGGGGGCGAGGAGCCGCCTGCACCGGCAACGCCAGCGCCGAAACCTCTTGACCAGTGGACGCTCGCAGACCTTGATGCGAAGGCCTCGAAGGAGGCTCTCTCGGGCGCGGAAATCGCCCGCCGGGACGCCCTCCGAGACGACCAGCGCAACAGGGACTTTCAGCGCCAGCGTGATATCGCGCGGGTGGAAAGTGCGCGACAGCAGGCTGTAGTCGCCAAGACTGAGGCGATCATGAAGGCCCCCGATGGTTTCATCGAGGACGCCAAAACCGTGCTCACCCAGTTCGGCTACGAGGCCCTGCCTGACGCTGCTCTCGAGCTTCTGAAGACGCGCTTCGAGCGCCGCACCGGCCAGGTCTTCGATGACTCGGCCTCGGCTCCGCTCGTCGAGTCCGCCCGCATGGACACCCGCGAGCTTCTGGTCGAACGGGGGATCCAGGTCACCCCGACCGTCGAACGCAACCTTGGTCAGATGACCCTCACCGAACTCTTCGAGCTACATCGAGAGTTCGGACGGATGGACGCCAAGGCCGAAGGGCCCGCTCCCTCCTCAGACCCCGTGCTACCGAAAGACCACGTCGCGGTGCCGAAGGATCAGTGGGACGAGTACCAGAAGGCAAAGCAGAACGAAGAGTCTGCGTCGACGCCGGACAAAGTGCCTCCGTCATCGCAGCGCAGCGTTCCTGCCGGCGGCCGGCTGACCAGGGCATCATTCATGGCAATGACACCACAGCAGCGGGCGCAGGTTACGCGCGAGCGGCCCGACGAGGTCGAAGCGCTCTAGCCGGACGCCCGGGAGGAACCATCAACCATGGCTCTTGACACTGTCATCATGGCGAAGCAGGCAGCCAAGTTCTTGAACTTGCTGTCTGACGCTCACGTCTTCAAGATGGGCACGAACCAGGACTACGAGGGCGACGTTGCCTACACCAACCAGCTCGAGATCCTGACCGAGCCCGAGGTCACCACTACCAGCTACGCCCGCGACGGGACGATCACGTATGTGCGGCCGACCCCCGGCAAGCAGTACATGGTCGTCGACCAGCGCCAGGTCTTCGCCCTCAAGATCGACGACATGGAGAAGAAGCTGGCGTCGAGCGCGGGCACGAAGATGTGGGATCGCACGATGAAGCGAGGCGCGTGGCAGCTTGCCGACGACGTCGACGACTTCATCCGCGACCTCATGTACAACGGCACCATGTCGTCGAACATCCTGACCAACCGCACGATCGGCCTCGGCATGAACGCTTCGGCGTACGAGACGATCGTCGACCTGGTGAAGGCCGTGAAGAAGCAGAACGTCCCGAACTCGGAACTGCACGTCTTCATCGACCCCGATTTCGAAGGATTTTTGACTAAGGACTCGCGCTTCACCGGTCACAACACCGCGGAGGCTCGCAAGACGATCCGCGGTCAGGCGATCGGCCAGGTCGAGTTTGCCGACGTCCACGTCACCAACAACACCTACCGCTCAGGCTCGACCTACCGGATCCAGCTTGCGTGGGAGGGCTCGACCACCTACGCCGAGCAGATGAACGACATGCGCCACATCCCGGTCACCGCTGGTGACTTCGACGAGCGCGTCGACTCTCAGCTCGTCTTCGGTGGCAAGGTGACGCAGCCCCAGGGCCTCGCCTACGTCGACGTCCAGTACGCGGCGTAACGAAGGCCGAGAAGGAGACTTACGACAATGGCTGACGTTGCTGTCACCGTTACTGACCTCGCCCCGAACGTCGCCTCTGCTGACCTCGTCGGCAGCGGCACTGCGTTCACTACCGGCCAGACCGGCTCGGTGGACACTTACCGCGCTACCCACCCGTACCTCAGCGGCGAAGAGCGGCTGCGCTTCATCATCGAGGAGACCGCCGGCTCGACCGGCTCCGTCGTCTTCGATGCCGGCGACTACCCGCCCTCCCCGCTCAAGGACAAGGGCACGGTCACCGTCACCCTGGCGGCGAACGACCTCAAGGAGATCATCCTCGAGGCCGGCCGCTTCCTCCAGAACGACGGCACGATCACCTGGACGTTCACGGGTGGCGGTCGGGTGCGGGTGATTCGAGACCTGCCGCGAAGGGCCTAATTAACCAGGCTCCTCTGCAGCAGGCATAGGGAGAACTAACCCATGGAAATCGGATCCCGCGAGTACCTCGACATCATGTACGGCTTGCACCACGCGAGCCGAGCCCGTGACTGGGGCGAGAAGATCGCCCTGCGGTACTCAGCAAACTTCAACGTGGACGCCTACGGCGCGACGACCGAGGGTAACGACCTCTCGGCCTTCGGCTGGACGGTGACCGGTGCCCCGCCCTACATCGCCCCCAGCGGCGCGGACTTCTTGACCGCTGACGACAAGGGCACGACGGGTGGCGTTCACACGGACACCGCCTCAGACGTCATTCAGTCCCCGTCGATCTTTGGCGACTGGTCGCACGGTGTTGCGGTCAGTCGACTGGTCGGCAGGATCTCCAACAACGGCACGCCTGATCTGCCGCGGTTCCTGATCTGTGACTTCGTCGCTCGCTTCTCGGCGAACGCGAACGAAACGGGTTCAGGCATCGGCTTCGTTGAGGACGGCGGCTCTGCTGCTGTCGCCAACGACTACGCGGCGATGATCTTCACCGACGGTACGTCGTGGAAGCTGCGCTCCGGCGCTGCGACCTCGGCCGCGATCGCTGCGGTGGACACCAACCCGCACCGCTTCCGCATCGTTCTTGACCGCATCGCCGCGCTCGCTTACGGCTTCGTCGATAACCTCGACAAGGCGTACGGGCAGTCGATCGCGATTGAGGCCGACGAGTTCCCGCTCGCGTTCGGCCAGGGCGTCGTGGCTGCTGGAACGAATGACCCCGTTCTCGCGAACGTGGACATCCGCTACGCCTGGCACGGCCACTACTAGGCGCGGCAGGAAGGATTCAACAGCATGTCGAATTTCTACCCCCCAGATGTCCGCCCCTACGAGCTGGTTCAGCGCATCCCCGCGATCATCCCGGCGAACGCCGCGGTGCGCGCGTGGACGCTGCCTGACGGCTCGACGGCAAGCGACCTCGCAAAGTGGATCGCGGCGTGGGAGTGGGCGGGCCACGGATGGAACATCCAGGTAGGCCTCGCATCGACCCCGGCGACCTTCGCCGGCGCGTACGACGCGGACGCCCCTGACCTCTTCGTCCATGTCCCCCTCGGCTACGCGTTCATCCCGACCGTCATCGAGGTCACCTTCGAGGCGGTCGGCACCGAGTCGACGATGGAGGTCATGGCGCTGGCTTCGCCCGAGGGTGACTCCTCGGCGACCGGCACCGCGGCCACCGTCGCGAACAAGCGTGTGGGTGCGGGTACTCCCGGCACTGGCGCGTCGCACTCCGCTGGCATCACTGCCACGGGCGCGATCGACGCTGCCGGCATCACCGACCCCAACGTCTCCGGCGCGTTCACGTTCTGGCGCAAGCAGCGGCCCCTCACGGACACCGTTGCGACCACCGAGAACGACCGCAACGAACTCAACTGGCAGTGGGTTGCTGGTCGCGACGGGTTCCCGCCGCTGATCATCGGCTCTCCTGCCGGCACGGGCGGCTCGGCCGCTGCGGGCGCAAGCCTCAGCGTCTACGCCGCGTCTCAGGCAGGCACGGGTTTCATCATCTGTGAAGGCCTGATCTTCCCGCCGAACCTCGCTGGAGACCTCTTCGGAGCCTCTGGCGGCGTCGTCTAACAACCGCACGAAGCGAATTAGCAGCAGCGCCGAGGACGTAAAAGTTCTCGGCGCTGCTTTTTGTGGTTCAATAAGCGACGAAAGACGAGGTGACCCCGATGGCCCAGATTTCCGAGACCGACATCTTCATTCCCCCGGGCATCGGCACGGGTGCTGCCTACGCATCTCTCGACGCGATCGGGAAGCCCTTCTGGATCGCTGTGCCGAAGAACGGCGTCATCTACACGGCGCGCTACTTCGACCGCGACGACGAGGGTCTCCAGGTAGACCTCATCCTGTTCAGGTCAATGATCTCGATGCCGACCGACAACAACGCACTAACGTTGTCGAACGAAGAAAATGAGCAGGTTCTTGGGCGCATCGAGTTCAACTCGACCTTCAGCGACTTCGCGAACAACCAATACACCCAGCGCGGCCCGCTCGGGATCGCCTACACCGCCCCTGCCGGGAAGATCGTCGGCCAGATACAGGCGAAGGGCGCTCTTAACATCGCGGCGGGAGAGCTTCCGCGATTCCAGCTCGCGATTCTCGACCTGACGGAAGACTAGCGTGGTTGCGCAACTCGCCCGCAAGAAGAAGCGCCGCCCATCCGGCGGCATGGATCCTGTCCTCTTGTCGTTGTTGCTGGCTGGCGAGGACGAGGAAGACTTCTTGCCAACCTATCTCCCCAATCTCGCCCTCTGGCTGGACGATGGCCTCGGTGCGAAGACGGGCGGCGCGGGTCAGTTTACGGCGGCTAACAGCGAGTCGCTAAGCGTCGCGGATAACGCCTCGCAGACTCCTGTTGGCAGCTTCGAGTTAATCACCTGGGTATACCTCGACAGCAAGCCGGGCACCGACATGGAGGTCGTCACTAAGTTTGTTTCTGCCGGGAACCAGCGATCCTACCGGCTCTACCTGCATGGCTCCAACGACCGCTGGCAATTCTCGTGCTCCGACGACGGAACTGCGAATGCAAGCCATTTTCTCGACGTGCAAGCTGCAGCGGGCGCCGGGCCATCGCTTAGCACCTGGTACATGCTTTCTGCCGGTCTAAACGTGTCGGATGGCACGATTGGGATCAGCGTCGACGCCGGAACGAGAAGTACCGGAAACCTTGCTATTGCAGCACCGCACAACGGCACGGCGCCACTTGAGTTTGGTTCAGTTCAGGCGGGCACTGCTAATTTCTTCAACGGGCGTCAGACACGCGCGGCGCTGTTTAACGCTGCCCTCACCGCCGCAGAGCGCACCTGGCTCTGCAACGGCGGCGCAGGCCGCACCTGCGAAGAGTTCGGCAACGCGAGCAACGATGGCGCCCGTCTCCTAAGCATCCTTGTCTCCTACTGGAAGATGGGCGAGGTCAGCGGCACTCGCGCAGACTCTCAGGGCTCCAACAACCTCACCGACAACAACACCGTTACCTGGGCTGCCGGGCCGAGCGAGATTCCGGCCTATGACGCGGCCATCATCCGCCGACTGGACGACCGTAGCGCCAGCAACATCGACCCGCTGCTGGTATCCGCCACGAGTGCACCGACCTTCCAGTCTGGAGAGATAAACGGTAAGCCTGTCATCCGCTACGACGGCACTGACGACGTTCTGAAGGTGTCGAGTATGCCCGCGGCGATCAACACAGCTGCGGGGTCGATCTACGTCTTGTTCAAGATGGCGGCTTTGCCAGCAACAACTCTCAGCGTGTTGTTAGGTTCAGCAGATGAAGCCAGCACGATCCGGTACTTCCTGATCAACATTCGCAAGCTAACGACAGATGCATACCTCGCGATCAGCCAGCGCAATAACGACACAGACGACACCGTAAGGGGCAGCACCGACCTCGTCGGGCTGACCGGCTACCACCTGGCAGAGTTCCACTCGTCTGGCACTGCATGGGAGATTGTTCTTGATGGGGCTGCTGAGAGCCTGACCGTTGTTAGTGGGTCAAACGGCGGCGACTGGTTCAGCGACTCGTCTGCCCTCGACAACTTCGTCCTCGGCGGCCGTCACGACAGTTCCGGGATCGTGTCTCTCTTCAACGGTGACATGGCCGACCCTCTCATTTTCGCTGCCAACCACGCCGAGCCACAGCGCAAGTCGATGCGGCGCTGGTTCAAGCGCGCCTACAACCTGACGGGGGTCACGGTCTGATGGCACTCACTGCAGCCCAGCGCAACCGCCTCAACACCTTCCTCGTAGCCCTGCGCGACCTCGTAATCGCGAAGCAGGACGCCTACCACGACGGCACTGAGGTGCTAGTCCCCGCATCGAAGGACGAGGGCGGCAAGGACGTGCCCGCCGTTACTCGACAGCGCGAACGCTACGTCCAGCTGCGCCGCCAGTTGCTCTCCTCGGTCAACTTCGCGGACAAGCCCACCGACCAGAAAGAGACGTGGGCAGACGTGGGCATTGCCACGCTTGCAGACCTGCCGGACAAGACTGGGCTCGACGCCCTGAGCGTGCAGATCGACACCTACGACGGGCCGCAGGGCAAGGGCTGGCAGGCAGTCTTCAGCATCGAGCTGGGCGGCACTACCTACCAGCGCACCTACAACCGCGGGCCGGAAGCGTACCGGGATCAGGACTGGGTAGAGGTGAAGAAGGAATGAGCAAGACGGTGATTGAGCAAGCGGAAGAAGTAGCGGCCAAGGCCGAGCGCGAGCCGATCTACTGGCCTGGTGCTGCGCTCGTCGCGTACCTCTTCCTCATGCCCGTTCTCATCGTTGCGGCGCTCATCGTCATGTGCGCTCCCTCGGTGGCTGCTGCCGCGCCCTACATGGGCGACGCCTGCAAGCTCTCGACGCCTCGCACCTACACGGTGAGCGTCGACCCCGACCTCGCGCCGGCAGGACTTACTCATCAAGACGTAGAAACCGCGATGGCCCTCTGGAATGAGGGCTTCATTCGTGAGTACGGCTTCGCCATCTTCGCCCCGCACTTCGGCAACTGGCAGGACGCCGACTTCCTCCTCACGGCCCACGGCTATGCCACGACCTGGGTGCAGACGAAGTGCAGCGCCGGCTACGTGCAGCGCGGGAACAACCTCGCGATCAGCTTCATGGGCTCAGAGCAGGCAGGCCAGAACCGCGACTGGGTCACGCACGAGCTGGGGCACCTTCTCGGCTTCTCCGACTACGTCATGCCCGCCGACAACCCCGCACGCTACCTGAGCCCGGGGGCCTGCTACGACGTGGCGAGCATCATGTCCTACTGCTGGCAGCGCCAACCCCCCAGCCTGATCTGCCTCAATGACCCACAATGGGTGGACGACTGCACGCTGATTCGCAATTACTGGCGATAGCCGAAGAGAGGAACGCAAACATGCCTGAAGCCCCGAAAGTCTGCCCCGAATGTGGCCTGCCGCTGGACGACATCCGTCACCTCCAGGGGTACGGGAACATCCATCTCCGGCCGGGTATCGACTACGAGCCCGAAGCCGACTCCGACGAGAGCGAAGACGCAAGCGACGACGAGGCGACCAAGCCCTCGACGACGACCGCGTCGAGCGACGACGGCAAGGCCGACGATGGCAGTGAAGGCGACGCGAAGCAGGACGACTCAGCCGACACCAAGTCCTCGGGTGCAGCCCAGGACGGCGTCTTGAAGTGCCCGCTCTGCGACCACACCGAAGACACGCCGATTAAGCTCGGCAAGCACACGAAGGAAGCCCACGACCTCAACCTCGCGGGTGCCCGGGCGGCTGCTGCCGAAAAGGGAACCAGCTAGTGGACGAAGCCATCACGGCTTTTATCGAAGTCCGCCAGCAGCGTCGAGAGGCCAAGGCGAAGGTCATGGACGCGCTGGGGCGGGCCAAGCTGGCCGACTATCACGGCGACGACTCGAGCGCCCTCTGGGAGGCCGTAGAACGCTACGGCACGCCCAAAGGCATCGAGGGACGCCTCACGTGGCAGATGCAGGACATGGCCGACACCTTCGTGGCGGCCCACCCTGAACTCTTCGTGAACGTCGAGGGCTTCGCCACGGAGGAGGCCAAAACGCCGCAGTTCGCCGGCGTCGACAACGACGGCAACCACATCCTCGTCAGCGGCCACGACGCCCTCATCCAGCTCATCGACACGATGCGCCGGCTGGGCGACGTCGAGGGAACCGAGCGTCTGGTCATGTTCGAACTGGCGCGGTTTGCGCGTCAGAACATCGGCACGCCGATCAGCATCACGCTTCGGCGAGTGGGGGGTAACTAATGGCTGCCGCACCGTTCGTCACCCAGGCGGTCGCCCTGGTCATGCTCCAAGCGATCGAGACGGCCGCCAACGCCGGCACTGCTGCCGTTATCGAGGGCTACAGCGGCTCCGTTCCCGCCAACGCGGACGCTGCCGAAGCTGGCACTCTCGCCTTTTCGCTAGGTTGCAACGCGTCGATCTTCTCGGGCACGTCGGACACTGGGTCTGCCGCCCGTGGCACCTTCGCCGCAATTTCGAGCGACACCAGCGCCGACAACACGGTCACCTTGACGCACTTCCGCATCAAGACTCAGACCGGCGGCACGGTGGTCTTCCAGGGCAACGCTGCGACGTCTGCGGCCGACATGGTCATCAATACGACCAGCATCACGTCAGGGAGCACGGTATCCTGCTCCGCGGCGACGCTGGACGTGCCGGAGGGCTAAGACATGGTCATCAGCATCGAGAAGTTCTCACGCGCCACCGTCGAAGGCGTCCGCACCTTCCTCGCCGAGCACCCGCCCGTCGAGATCAAGGTCACGCGGCGCAACTTCGACATGGCCTCGAGGCCGCTGCGCATCGTGCGCGGGACATGCGAGTGTGGGCACGTCTGGACGCCTGACCCGGTCTTCATCGACACCCTCACCGAGCGTATGAAGGTCTTCGACGCAGAGCTGCCGAAGGGCGCTCTGCCTGGTGACTTCTACGATGCGATCGAGGTGAAGCACGCCTGGGACGTGGAAACGCGGTCGCAGTATTGCGGCAAGCAGATCACGCTCGAGGTGGTTGCCGTCACCTGAGTCCCGCCTCAACGGACACAAGAAGCGCCGGAGCTATATATTGGCCTCGGCGCTTCTTGTTATGCGCTGGAATCGGAGGCTTCAAATGGCAGAGCCAGTCAACGTCGGCCGCAACTTTCGACAGCCTGACCGCCCGCGTCTGCGGCGACTCCTGACCGCTCCCCCCGTCCTCCGCACCCCGGGCA
>JAKFYB010000032.1 GCA_021731085.1 Dehalococcoidia bacterium | reverse complement strand
AGGTGGAGTCCTGGCGGCCGAAGACTTTCTGCACGTCCTTGATGTCGATGTCGAGGTCGTGGAACTGCGGCTCGAGGTCGTACCACTTGCTGTAGAGCAGTCCGCCGAAGAAGGCGCCGTAGCGTGAGGCGATGGCCTGGGCGTCCGTGAGATCGACGTCGCAGTCGAGATCGAGGTCGCCTTCAAGGATGCGCACTGTGACGGCGAGGTCGCGGCAGTACGGGGTGAGTCCGCCGTTGACGCTTCCGGACACCGGGTGCCCAACGGTATCGACGAGTTCGCAGCCGTTGTCCTTCAACACCGTAAGGACACCGTTGTTGTTACCGGGGAAGATGTCGTTGTTGAGGTCCGGATGCGGGATCAGCAGCAGGGACGCGAGGTCCATGTCGCCGATGGGGCCGAGGTTCTGGCCGCCGGACACACACCCGAAATGCACGATGTTCTCGAGAATGAGGGAGAACGCGCAGGAACCCGGTGCGGCCGAGCCGGGATCGCCAAAACAGTCCGGGTTGACCGCCGACGAGTTGAGTTCATCGACGGGCCCGCGATTCGCGCCGGCTCCGGGCGGGCTGCCTGTCCCGAAGACGATGTCGCACGGGTTCACAGACTGGATGACGAAGTTGTCGTACTCGACGGAGAACTCGTACGCGCCCAGACCGAAGTCGGTGAACGGCGGCGCGATGGGGTTGGTGTCATCCGCGGTGCCGATGGTGTTATCAGGGCCGCGTCCGGTGCACACGCAAGGGTCGCTTCCGTCGGGGATGTTGTCAGCGTCGGTGTCGCTGTGGACGTTGGATGCGTGTTCCACGACGCGGAGTTCGCCTTCGCCGGGGCCGAAGCATGCAGCTGGCGCTTCGCAGATCCAGAGGTTGGCGGCGGGGACATCGAGGTCGATGTTGTTCTCGTTGCCGTCGGGGATCTTTTCGATGCCGGGGACGGCGATCGTCGGCATGCTTGTGCTTGTCGCTGTCGGCGTGTGCGACGGGGTGGCGGTAGGCGTGACGGTTGGAGGTTCTACGAGCGTGATGGATGCTGGCAGGCAAGGCATGATGTACGGGTCGTAGTTCGGGTCGCAGTTGAAGTCGCTAATGTTCCCGCCAGCTACGTAGCCATCAGGCAGGGTGAGCTGGATGGTCCCCGGGAGCGCGCCACCAGGGATTGCATATCGCACCGTCGCAAGCTCGACTCCAGAGAGCGGGACGATGTAGTTCGGGAAGTCCTTGGTGCAGCCAATCGCTGAGACGGACGCGTTTGGGCCACCTTCGCCCGTGTCGGGCTGCGGGCCGGCGCCATTCAGGCAGTTGAACGACTGGCCGAGAAGGGCCTCATTGAAGTCCGGGTTCCCATTCAAGTTCATGTCCTGGCCAGCGAGCGGCACCAGCCGGCTTCGGTCGGGATTCTGCAGTTCGAAGATGAATGTGCTCAACCTGTCGCCGCCTGTCCGGAAGTACCAGACCGAGACGTCGACGAAGCCGGCCGTCGTCGGGTACGTGCACGTCGCCTGGTATCCCGGTGTGCGCGCATCGCAGTCGACGACGAAGTAGTGCGGTGCGGTTGGCGTTGCGGATGGAGGCTGGCCGGTGCCCGCTGAGGTCGGCGTAGGCGCTGGTGCTCCCGGCGTTGGTGTGAGCGTGATCGTCGGCAGGCCAGTCGGCGGTTCCAGCGTGATGGTTGCGCCGACGCACGTACCTTCGGTGTTGATGACGATGTTGCAGCTATAGAGTTCGCCAAAGTCTTTGTCGTAGCCGGTGACGTCGCGCAACGCGAGTGGCACGCTACCTACGGTCGCGCCCGGCGCGATGGCGTAGGTCAGGCTTGCCAGTTTGGTCTGGCTTGATGCGGGGAGCGTTGGTGCAACGCTCGTCGTGAAGCACCCGAGGTAGCTCTCTTCGGGCGGCGCGGGAAACACGTCATCCGTTGGGAAGGGTGGGCCACATTGCCAGTTGGTCCCGCCAATCGCCTGGTTGAAGTCGGGATTGCAGTCGAGCCCCAGGGAAGCACACGGGGGTGAGGGCAACGCGTCGAGACGGCTGAGCACGGGGTTGTCCACGTTAATACTGAAACCGCCAAAGGTTGTGGGCTGCCCCGAGCTGTTCGTGACATAGATGTCAACGGTCACGATGCCCGCGTCAAGCGGCACGCCGCATGCGCTCTGAATGCCGGCGACCGCCACGTTGCAGTCGATGAAGACGCCAAAGTTGGTGCCGAACGGCGTCGGCGTGTGCGTGGCCGTCGTTCCGGGTGGCAGCGTCGGGGTTGGCGTGAATGTTGGTGTAATCGTGTGTGTGGGTGTGGGTGTTCGCGTGCGTGTGGGCGTGCGTGTCGGTGTGTTTGTGCCGGTAGGTGTGGCTGTGCGTGTTGGCGTGGGTGATGTCTGTGGAGCGCCGTCCGGGGCGGGATGCGCGAATACTTCGAGCGCTGTGTAAATCGTTTCACTTTCGACGGCGAAGACCTCCGTGGGCGAGCTGCCGACGAAGTCGATCGGGCGAGCGGTTGTCGCGCTGCCGAACGGTTGCAGCGAAGAGAGGTTGTAGAAGCGGAGGACGCCGTTCTCTCCCGTGAAGATCATGTTCGTGGCCGCATCGAAGCTGAGCGCGTCGATGTAGCCGGCCGAGAGTGGTTGGACATACTGCATGTCGTCGAAGAGGGCGGGTGCTGACGTGAACACATCGCCGCGCTGAGTAACGATGAAGTCTCCTGCTGGTGTGACCCAGACCTCGCCACCGATCCGATGTTGGCCGTGATATGTAGAGTCGTCCACGTACGTCAGGTTGCCTGCCGGGCTGATGTGAATCCGGGCGAGATCTTCCGGAATCGACGCAGTGTCGCTCGTGTAGAGCCGAGTCTCAGACGGATGCAGCACGAGCCGGTTCTGATAGTAAATGCCCTCGCTCGCGCCGGTCTCAGCGCCTGTTGTCGCATCGAATGCGCGAATATGCGTGTGCTGGCCTGATCCTGAGGTGGCGATCAGGTGGCCATCGGTCGTAGCCGCGAGGTCGAACGGATCCTCACCGATCCTGAACTCGCTAACTTTCGTTTGTGTGGCGAGATCGAACGACGCAATGTACGCCTCGTGTCCATCCTCATCGAACCAGCAACAACTGTGCTCCCTCGTCAGCAGCGCCGCATACAGCGATGCACCATCCTGGGTGATGGCGAGCGTCTCAGGCATGTAGCTGACGTCGAACCGATGCGTAATGAAGCCCGTTGTCAGGTCAACGAAGTAGACCTTCCCATCGTCCTTATGAGACGCATACATCATCGGCCGAACCGGATCGAATACGGCGTGGGTCGTCGGAAAGGGAAGCTCGACTTCGTAGTGCGTCCCCGGATCGCCCGCGAAGTCGACGTCTACGAGAATCACGTGATCGTCGCCCAGGCCCAGGGAGTCACGGACCTGGAGCCGGACGATCTTCGTTCCGGCAGCGCTGAACTGACGTGAGTGTGTCGGGCTGTTCGTAAATGGCGTGTCCCAGATCTCGTCGTTGTTGAAGTCCCATCGAAACGCGAGCGCGCTGAGTGAGTCCTGCGCGTCGGTACTCCCGCTGGCGTCGAACAGGATGTTGGTGGCCGTCGTAGCGGCGGTCGGCGGAGTCACGGTGAAGGCAGCGGTCGGTGCTGTGTTTGTTGGTGCAGCTAATGATGGGTGCGCGAACGACTCGATGCGCGTCTGGCCGCCATCTACCTCGACGGCAAACACGACGGCGCCGTATTGCCCGACGAAGTCAATGTTGCCGGTGGCTGGCACGCTTCCGAACTCGAGGTAGGTGTCGAGGTTGTAGTAACGGAGGTTCGCACCTTCGCCGGTGAAGATGGTGTCGTGCGCGGCATCGTACGCGAGGGCCTCGATCGTATTCGCGGACAATCCCTGTACATAGCGCATGTCTTTGGTGATGTCGTCATCGGCCGTGAATACGTCGGCGCCGCGCGTGATGAGGCGGTTGCCGGCTGGATTTGGCCAGACGTTTCCCCACATGCGGTGGTCGCCGTGATAGATCGAATCGCCGCGGTATTCGATGTCGCCGCCGGGAAGTATGTCAATTCGCTCGATATCGGATGGGCTGATGACCGTGTCTGCGCCGTACACGCGGTGACCGGAAGGGTGCAAGACCAGCCGCGTTTGTTCATACACGCCGGTTGTGGCGCCAAGTTCCGCTCCGGTGATCGCGTCGAAACTACGCACGAATGTGTGCTGGCCCGAACCGGAAGAGACGACGAGGTAGCCGTCGTCGGTGGCGACTAAGTCGAACGGATCTTCCGTGATGTGGAACTCGCGGTCCTTGACCTGTGCATCGAGGTCGAATGATGCAACGTAGCCCTCGTGGTCGCCATCGAACCATTGATCGCTGTGTTCGCGGGTGAGCAGCGCGACGAAGAGGCGCGAGCCGTCTGGCGTCATCGTCAGCGACTCGGGCATGTAGGTGAAGTCGAACTCTTCAGCGATCGTCCCGTCATCGAGGTCGATGAAGTAGAGCTTCTTCGTCGCCTTCTGCGTGGCGTAGATGTAGCCGCGGTCGGCGTCAAAGACAACGTCGGTGGCCGCAAAGGGGAGCACGACTTCGTCGAAGGCGGCTGATGCAGTGCGGCGTTGCGCGAGCTGGTTGTCGGCCAGGAACGTAGCTGCGGCGATGCAGAACGCGAGGCTGCCCAGAGCGCAGACGGTGAGGAGTCGTCGCACGTGGTGATCCTGACTAGCGGGGATTGGGATAAGGCTACGGTGCTTGCGAGCCAGTGGTCAAGTGCGGGGAGTCAAGCGCACTCGTGGGGCCGACTCCGCGCGAACGCCCCCTGAGGTGTGCGACGATTGAGCGGAGCTAGAGCTCCGCCGCTACTGTTGGCGCTGGGCAGCGATCGCGCTGGCGCAATCACGTCGACGCTGGATGTTGCAAGATTCTTCGCTTCGCTCAGAATGACATGATTCCCAGTGCGTACTGGATGTTGTCGTGCGCACTCAGGTTGGTATAGTGCTGGAGTAACGCAGCCTCATTGGTGGTCCTCCTGTTCGCACGGTACGCCGAGACGCACACACGGACTTCGCCGGTTTTGGGGCGCGCTGGGGAGCGCGCAATTTGTTGTGCGCGTCGGTATGTGTAGAACGCCGTGGCCTTCCGGACGATTCGTAGATCCGGTGGGTGAAGAAGCGGCGATGGAGGTTCTCAGAACATGGCAACAGGACAGATCAAGCGTCTCGCTCGCGACCGCGGGTTCGGATTCATCCGGCCGGACGGTGCGAGTCAGGACATCTTCTTCCACACCTCAGCGGTGGACGGGGGAATGTTCGACAGTCTGAACGAGGGTCAGAACGTGGAGTTCGACCAGGCGCCGGACGAGCGCGACCCGAGCCGCCAGCGTGCGATCAACGTGCGCGCGGTTGGCTAGAGCGTAGACTCCGGTTCGAAGATTCGGGAAGGCCCGGTGCTGTTGCGCCGGGCCTTTCTGTTGGCCGCCGGGCGGATGAAAAACACAGAGGGACAGAGGATCGAAGTCTTCCATGAGGTTCTGTTCGCGCTATCGCATGGTGAGGTGCGTCGGCGTGACGCAGTCACAAGGGGCGGTGGTTCCGGTCAGTGATGGGCGCGGCAGAGCAGCGCCCCTACAATGCGACGGCAGTTCGTGGCGTGTGACCATTACGTTGAAGGAGGATGTTGATGTCTGACTATGGATTTTCGCGGGAGGCGCGGACGGGGTCTTCGGAGGGGTATGTGATCGAGGTTGAGGGCGAGGCGATGGGGCGCGTGGACCTGCACTTTCTGGCGTCGTCGGCCGTGGCCGGGACGTTGTGCGTGCCGACGGCATTCGATGACGCGGACATCGAGGATTTGATCGCGGAGATCGACGAGCGCCTGGTGCTGTCGCACGATGCGGATCGTGCGGACTTCGTCGTGACGGTGTGGCGTGGGGCGGTGGTCGGCGTGTATTCGGAGGCGGACGAGGAAGAGTAGGTCATTGGTCACTGGGGCTTCCGATGGGGCGCTCTACTGCAGTTCGAAGACGACTCGGGTGCCCGTTTGGAACCACTCGTCGTGGATGTTTAGGAGCTTGTCGCTTGTGGGGATGCTCCAGACGAAGTTCGCGAAGTCTACGTAGTCGTACCAGCCGGCGACGGGGCGGTAGATCTCGGCGGCGCGGGCGAGGTCCGTCGTGCTGGTGATTTCGCTGGCTTTGGCGGCGTACGTCTTGCCGCCGAGTTTGATACGGACGTTGGGTTCGGCGCGGATGTTGTGGATCCAGGCGGCCGTTGTGCCGAGAAGGGCGACGGCATAGGCGCGATTGCCGTCGCGGACGACGCGCATCGCGCGGTGGCGCTGCTTGCCGGTCTTGCGGCCGGTGGTGGTGACGACGGCGAGGCCGTCGGGTGTCGGGAGGAAGCGCCAGGGCGTCGTGTTTGTGACGTGCCCGATCTTGTGGAATGTCTTAGATTTTGCGAAAGGGTTGGCCATGCGGGGTGATCCTTCCGTTGCGATTGCGAACGCTCTCGCCCAGGCGAGCTTGCTCACGCGTCGAGCGTACACCGCCCCGGGCCGGGTGTGCCACACCTACACAAGACGTACGTGGACGACTGCGGCGGAGCTGAAGCTCCGCGGGTACGGGTGGCTTGCCGCGCGTGGGCTGCGATACCACACCGCACGGGCTGAAGAGCCCGCGCTACAGCTGGCAACGAACATCGCGCTACAAACGCTCAGGCTTGTTAGCCGCCCGCCGCGGTGGCGGCTTCGGCTTCCCAGATAGCTTCGCGTTCCGCGCGCTGTGCTTTGACGGCGGTGTCGAGGGTGCGGAACTGGGGGAAGACGGCGTAGGTGATGAGGACGCTGATGATGAGCAGCCCGCCGCCGATGGCGACGACGGCTTCGACGCCGATGATGCCGGCGAGGATGCTGGCCGGGACGACGCCGAGCGGCATGAGGCCGAACGTCATCATGAGGACGCTGGACACGCGGCCGCGGACGTTGTCCGGGATGAGGGATGTGATCATCGTGTTGTTGATGGTCATGAACATCATCTGCGAGAGGCCGACGAGCGCGATCATCAGGAGGGCGACGCCGAAGACGCTGTAGGCGAAGGCCATCAAGAAGAGGCCGCTGCCGATGGCGGCCATGAGCATAATCCAGCCCTTGCGCGGCGAGCTGTCGAGGTTGGCGGTGATGAGCGTGCCGATGAGGCCGCCGACGCCGGCCATCGCCTGCATGACGCCGAGCCCAGTCGGGCCGACATCCCAGACGTCCTCCGTGAAGACAGGGAGGAGCGTCTGGTAGGGCATCGCGAAAATCATCGGGATGGTGCCGAGCAAGAGGAGGCCCATGACGAGCTTGTCTCCCTTTATATATGAGAAGCCGCCTTTGAAGTCGCTGAGGAAGGTGACGGTGCGGTCGCGATCCTTCGCCGGCATCTTCGGGAGGCCGAGGGTGAGGAACGCTGCGAGAAAGTAGAGGGCTGTGAGGACGGCGAAACCGCCGCCGATGCCGATCGGGGCGATCAGCAGACCGCCGATGGCCGGCGCGATGATACGCGTGCCGTTCATTGCGCTGGAGCTGAGGGACATCGCGTTCATGAGCATGTGGCGCGGGACGAGGTTGGGCACGGTCGCCTGGCGGGCGGGCATGTTGAACGAGAACGCGACGCCGGACGCGACGGACATGACGACGAGGTTCCACATCGCGACGGTGTCGGTGAGGATGAGGACGGTGTTGATGAGGTTGACGAAGGCGACGGCGAGTTGCGCGACGATCATCAATGTTCGGCGGTCGACACGGTCGGTGACGACTCCGGCGATCGGTGCGATGAAGAGCATGGGTAGTGCGACACCAAGCATGACGGCGGCGAGGGATTTGGGATCGCCCGTGAGGTCGTACACGAGATAGCCGCGGAGGACGATCATCATGTTCATCGCGGAGAAGAACGCGAGCATGCCCCAGAAATAGAGGTTGTACTCGGGGACGGAGAGAGACGCGAAGGTATTGCGCCAGCCGCTGGCTGCAATAGGTCGCGGTTCCGGGGATCCCTCGTTCATGTCGAAGGCGCCTGCTGAAGCGCCTTGCCTTTCTCTTGATCGCGACGGGCGGGGCGCCCGTCCTGCTTGCATTGCGTGACGGGCGGGGGCGCCCGTCCTCCTGCGCTTAGCGGGCCTGCGCGCGGGACTGTTCTTCGAGGTGCTGGAGCCAGGTGTCGTACTGGTCGAGCTTTTCCTCGAGGTGGGACTTCATGTCGTGAAGCGCGGCGAGCTTCTGGTCGATGACGGCGACCTGGCCGACGGTGACCTCTTTCGCCTTGCGGAGTTTGTCGCGGCGCTCCGAGATCTCGGCGTCCTTGCGGTAGGTGGCCTTGATCTGCGACTTCACTTCTTCGGCTTCGACCATATCCTTGATGTCGGCGAGCGTGAAACCGAGGAGACCCTGGAGGCGCTTGATCTGCTCGACGCGGAGGACGTCGTCCTCGGAGTAGAGGCGGAAGCCGCCGTCGAGCCTGGTGGGTGGTTTGAGGAGGCCCTTCTCTTCGTAGAAGCGGAGTGTGCGTTGCGTGACGCCGGTGCGCTCTGCGACCTCGCCGATCTGGAGGTAGGCGTGGGTCGGCGCCTGTGTGGTTGGGTTGGGTTCTGGTGTGTGGGTATGGGTGCGCTTATGGGTCATCGGTTCGATCGTAGCCTGTCGTTTACGTGCACGTCAAGGTTGGCGGGCAGAGCTGCGGACTCTTAGAGGGAATTGAGGGTCTGAGGTGTGCTAGTCGCCGAAGGTCGTCGGGGGGCCAAGTGGTGGTTGGGCGGGGATCGGGATCTGGCAGGTGGAGTCCTGGCGGCCGAAGACTTTCTGGACGTCCTTGATGTCGATGTCGAGATCGTGGAACTGGGGCTCGAGGTCGTACCACTTGCTGTAGAGGAGGCCGCCGAAGAAGGCGCCGTAACGTGAAGCGATCGCCTGGGCGTCGGTGAGGTCGACATCGCAGTCGAGATCTAGGTCGCCTTCGAGGATGCGGACGGTGACAGCGAGGTCGCGGCAGTACGGTGTGAGTCCGCCGTTGATGCTGCCGGACACCGGGTGGCCGAGCGTGTCGACGAGTTCGCAGCCGTTGTCCTTGAGCACCGTGGGTACGCCGTTGTTGTTGCCAGGGAAGAGATCGTTGTTGAGATCCGGGTGCGGGATCAGCAGCAGCGACGCGAGGTCGACGCTGCCGGTCGGGCCTGCGGCCTGCCCTGATGACACGCAGCCGAAGTGCACGAGGTTTTCGAGCACGAGGGACATCGCGCAGGTGCCGTTCGTCAGATTGTTGGGATCGGGCGCGCAGTCGGGGTTGATGGCGGAGGTGTTGAGTTCGTCGACGGGGCCACGTGCGCTGCCTGCGCCGCCGGGGCCGAAGACGAGGTCGCACGGGTTCACGGACTGGATGACGAAGTTGTCGTACTCGACGGTAAATTCGTAGGCACCGAGGCCTTCGACGACGTTGGACGCGCGCTCGACGACGCGGAGGGCGCCCTCGCCGGGGCCTGCGCATGCGGCGGGCGCTTCGCAGATCCAGAGGTTGGCTGCGGGGATGCTGAGGTCGGTGTTGTTGGCGTTGCCTTCGGGGATTTTGGCGATCCCAGGGCCGACTATAGCCGATGAAGTGGCGCTGCTTGTAGGAGTCCGCGTGGGTGTTGCTGTTGCAGATGGAGTCGTTGTAGCAGTTGATGTGCACGTCGGCGGCTGGGCAGGGACCGGCACGAACTGCGAGAGGGTGTTGTTGAATTCGTTGAATTCAGCGACGAGAAACGTGGAGTCCACGGCGACATCCTGGATGTCATCCGGTGCTAGGACTCCAAACCAAAGTTGCGCCATCTGCCCGGCGGCCAATCCACCAGCTACCGTCTGCTCACCGCCATTGACGTTCACAACGAATGATCCGGTTAGAGCATCCCCCTGATTCTTCACGGTGACTCGCACGCCAAAGGCGTCAGCGGGCGAGCCGCATGAATTCCCGGATTCAAGCTCGACGGCAACCGATGTTATCCGCAGGTCAGGCAATGTCGGCGTCTGCGTTGGCGTTGGCGCGATCGTGCTGCCGAACTCGTAGGCGCCCTGATCAACCACCGCACCGGTGTCGCCGTTACCGTCGGCAATGCGGACCAGGCCTTCAAGGTCGGCCTGAGGAACGTCATCAACCGAATTGTTACCCGCGTCTATCGAAGGCGACGTCGGTTGCAAGTGGAAATCGACCGCCGAAACAAACACAGGGTCTTCCGAGATGTTGAGATCTTGCCCAATCACGTCTGGACAGTTCTCAAAGATCGGTCCGGTGGTTGCTCGATAGAAATTGTTGGCGTGGATCACACGCTCGTCGGGGAAGACCTCAGCGTCAAAACAGAACACTACCGCTTCCGACCCGGTGGTGACGAAGATGTTGTTAGCGAGGAAAGTTCTGTTTAGGATTCCCGCGTCGGCGAACGCAAAGGACGAACTCTGCACAGAGTTGTTCACTAGATCGACATCGGCCACGTTGCCCAGAACGATTCCATCGCCCGAGCTTTGAATCCTGTTCTGAACAACGAGTGCCTCGGTGCTCCCTAGCGAAAGGCCTTGTGGGCCATTCGTGCTGATGAAGTTGTTTTCGATGACTACGCCCGTTCCCCCTGCGATTCCGACAGCTCCCTCGTTGCCCGTAATCGTATTCCGAGACAGACGCGAGGCCTGTACGAAGATAGTGCCGCCCACTTGGCCCGGGCATGCTTCCAGACGGTTGTCGGTGATCAGGTTGTCTTCAATCACGACGAGCTGAAAGGCTTCGAGAGAAGTGCCAATCGCCCCACCAAGGAAGCACGCGCTGTTTGCGCGAATCACGTTCTTGGCGATCCTAGCGGCACCGGCGCGGACGAATACGCCGCCACCCGACTCCGCGAGTCCATTCTGGAGTGTGAAACCCTCGATGTCCGCGAAGCCATTCTGCGTGCCCATCTTGACCACGGAATCGAGCGACTGACCGTCGATGATCGTACTTGCGGCGCCGGCACCGACAACGTCAATGGCCTTGCCACCAAAGTCGAGGTTCTCCAAGTACGTACCAGGGGCAACCAGCACAGTGTCGCCGTCGGCTGCCGCGTTAATCGCGCTTTGGATCGTCGGGTAGTCGGCGGGGACCTTGATGGTTGTCGCGGCTGAGGATGGCGCGAAGTGATACAGGGTGAGGGAGGCGGCGACGAGCGCGAGGGCGCAGACGGTGAGGATGCGTCGCACGTGATGTTCCTGACTGGCGGGGTTGGAGGCAGGCTACGGTGCTTGCGAGGTAGCGGTCAAGGCTGTGGACTGATTGACGAGTTCTTCGAAGCTGGATCTCAGGGGTTGACAGGCAGCAAACAGCTCTGTAAAATCCTGACTAAATCAGTAGGTATTATCAACTATGAGCTCTGGAATGGCTGCGGGAGAGGTCACTGGCTTGGAGCAGCGCGTGCTGGCGGAGGTTCTTCGCGGGTTGCGGGCTGTTCGGCACGGGTCGGTGCAGGTCGTGATCCAGGACGGTCGCGCTGTCCAGATCGAAACCGTGGAGAAGAAGCGCCTTGATCGCTGAAACGCGTCCCAGCGCACATGCGGCTGACCAGACGACTGGAGGCCTCGCACGAACAGTGCGGGGCCTTTTGCTTTGCTCCCGGTCACCTGGCCGGCGGCGCTGTCGCGCCCCCCGGTGAGCGGGGGTATCGGCGATGGAAGATGCCAAAGTTGGAGGAAAAAGAACGTGAAGCGTTTCGGATTGTTGTTGCTATCGACCGTGTTGGTATTCGCGGCGGTGGCTTGTGGAGACGATGACGACGGGGATGACGGCGGTGATGTAACGTCGGGAGCGACGAACGAGGCGACGGCCGGCGGCGCGACGGAGCCCGCATCGACCGAGCCGGTGACGCTGCGGCTTGGTTACTTCGCGAACGTCACCCACGCACAGCCGCAGGTCGGTCTGGCGCGCGGGACATACGAGGAGAACCTGGGTGACAACGTGACGTTGGAGACCCAGACGTTCAACGCGGGGCCAGACGTGATCACGGCGATCTTCGCCGGAGAGCTGGACGCGAGCTACATCGGCCCGAACCCGGCGATCAACGGCTTCGTGCAGTCGGACGGCGAAGCCATCCGCATCATCGCCGGCGCGACGTCGGGCGGTGCGCGCCTCATCGTCCGGCCCGAAGCGAACATCACGACAGCCGCGGATTTTGCCAACAAGAAGATCGCGTCGCCGCAGCTCGGCAACACGCAGGACGTCGCGCTCCGGGCCTGGCTCGGCGAGAACGGGCTGAACGCGGTCGAGCAGGGCGGCAACGTACAGGTGCTGCCGACGGCGAACGCGGATCAATTGACACTCTTCCAGAACGGCGAGATCGACGGCGCATGGTCGCCGGAGCCGTGGGCAACACGCCTTGAGCAGGAAGCCGGTGGAGTCGAGTTCCTCAATGAGGCAGACCTCTGGCCGGACGGTAAGTTCGTGACCACGCACCTCATTGTGCGCACCGAGTTTCTCGAGGAACACCCGGACGTCGTCGAGGATCTGCTGCGCGCGCACGTCGAGACCACGGAGTGGATCAATGCCAACCCCGTCGAAGCGAAGACGCTCGTGAACGCGAGCATCGAGGAGATCACGTCGAAGCCGCTGGCGCAGGCGGTGATTGACGCAGCGTGGGAGAACATCGAGATCACCGACGACCCCGTGGCGTCGAGTCTCTACAAGTCCGCGGAAGACGCGGCCGAGATCGGCTTCCTCGACGAGAACCCTGACCTGTCGACGATCTACGTGCTGGAGCCGCTCAACGCGATCTTGCGTGAGCTTGGGCTCCCGGAGGTAACGAGCTAGTGAACTGGTCGTCGGTCGTCGGTCGTCGGGCTTCTGGATCTGCTGGTGCGGTGAACGGGAGTCTGGCGGCCGGCGCCGGCGATGATCTTGAGACCGCGCCTCCGCCCGCGGACGAAGCGGCGAACGTCGCCCCTGTGCGAGACACCGTCGCCGCTGCCGCCGCCGCGCCGCTGTTGTCGCTGAAGGGCGTGACGAAGCGGTTTGTCACGAGCCGCCATGACACGACCGCGATCGACGACATCGATGTGGAGATCCGGGCGGGGGAGTTTGTCTGCGTCGTCGGCCCATCGGGGTGCGGGAAGTCGACGCTGTTGAACATCGTGGCGGGGCTCGACAAGGCGACATCGGGCACGATCACGTTTGACGGAAAGCCGCTGAAGGGTTCGAGCGCCGAGCGGGTCGTCGTGTTCCAGGACGCGGCACTGTATCCGTGGCTCAACGTTCGCGCGAACGTCGAGTTCGGGCTGAAGATGAAGGGCATTCGCGGCAAGGAGCGCCGCAAGGTGGCCGACCGCTACCTGGAGCTGGTCAATCTCACGAAGTTCGACAAGGCGTTCGTGCACGAGCTGTCGGGCGGCATGAAGCAGCGCGTACAGCTCGCGCGGGCGCTGGCCGTAGAGCCGCGGATGCTGCTCATGGACGAGCCGTTCGCCGCGCTCGATGCGCAGACGCGCGACGTGCTGCAGGCGGAACTGCAGGACATCTGGCTGCGGACGGGCGCGACGATCCTGTTCATCACGCACAACGTGCGCGAGGCGGCGCTGCTCTCGGACCGCGTGCTGGTGATGACGCCGGGCCCCGGCCGCATCAAGGCCGAGATCAATGTCCCGCTCCAGCGGCCGCGCGATCCTGACACGCATGCCGTCGTGGACTTTGCGGCGGAGATCCGGAAGCAGTTGCAGCACGACGAGTACGCCGTATCGAAGCCGGAAGGTGGCTATGTCATCTGAGATCATTGCGCCGAGCCGCGAGTCCTCCGGCGATCGGTTCTTCGCGCGCCTTGGTGGGCTCGCCGAGAAGATCAACCCGTGGCTGATCTTCCGCGTGGCCGTGTTCTATTTGGGGCTGCTGCTGATCTGGGAGATGCTGTACCGGGCGGAGATCTGGTCGCCGTACCTGTTCCCGTCGCCGTCGGAGGTGTGGGAAGAGCTGAAGCAGACGACGGAGAACGACCTGTTGTGGAAGTCGATCAGGGCGACGATGGAGCGCCTGGCGATCGGATTCACGCTGGCCTTCGTCGTCGGGATGATCATGGGCGTAGCCTGCGGGACGATGAAGTGGGTGGACCAGACGCTGGGCACACTGGTGCTTGGCATGCAGTCGCTGCCAAGCATCACGTGGCTGCCGCTCGCAATCCTCTGGTTCGGGCTGAGCGAGAAGGCGATCATCTTCGTCGTGCTGATGGGATCTGTGTTCGCGATCGCGATCTCGGCGCGCGACGGTGTCCGGAACATACCGAAGCTGCAACGACGAGCGGCGCAGGTGTTCGGCGCGAGCCGCTGGCAGACGGTGCGCTACGTGACGCTGCCGGGAATGCTGCCGTCGATGGCGCAGGGACTGAAGCTGGGGTGGTCGTTTTCGTGGCGGTCGCTGATGGCGGGCGAGCTGCTGTTCGTCAGCGGCGGACTGGGCTACCTGCTGCAGATCGGACGCGACCTGAACAACATGGCGCTGGTGATCGCCGTGATGGGTGTCATCGTGGCG
Source organism: Dehalococcoidia bacterium (assembly GCA_021731085.1). GTDB lineage: Bacteria > Chloroflexota > Dehalococcoidia > DSTF01 > JACRBR01 > JACRBR01. The sequence goes on along the minus strand of JAKFYB010000032.1, from coordinate 18,392 downwards.
ATCGGATTGCTGTTCGACCGGCTGATCTTCGGGCCGCTGGAGTCGTGGGTTGCTAACCGATGGGGCCTGTCGCACGGGTAGTGCTTGCGACTAGTGCTAAATCTCTTCAACGCAGCGGCGCAGAAATCCGCAGAGGAGCGCAGAGCTGCTGAGCTTGCTTCGACGCGCGTCGACACCGAAGACATCTCAGAGCTAGCGCCTACGTTCGGGGAAGCGGGACACTATCTCGTCAGCGTCGGCGGCGAGTCGCATCAAGTCCTTGTTCGAAAGAGCAGAGGGCAGTTCAAGCCAATCTCGAAAGCACGGCTCGCCGACGTAGTTGCGATGAAAGTGACAATTGAGTCGAACTGTCACCACCTGCTGTCCAGTCGGCGTGCCAGACTCGATCGCTAGCTCAATATCGGATTCTGTAGCGCCCCAGCTCCAGCGGGGAAGCTCCTTGCCTTCTGCAGCATCGCGAAGGAATGTTGCGAGTCGTCCGACGTCGGCGACTTCAAGCGCCGAACTCTCTCGATGCCAACTCTCGTGACCGTCGGACGCATCAAGCTCGATCATCAACCAGTCGTCAGGAGGCCAACCTTTCAAATCGGCCTCGTAACCGAGGACGTTGAGGCGGACATAGCGCGCATCACTGGAGACTCAAAACGGAGGGGCATCATTACATTCGGCGTCGAGGGCCAGTGTTCTCTTAGAACCCGTCGGGGCAGAAGGGGGCGTAGGCGGTTTTGAAGATCGTGTCCCACAGCGCGAGGTCCGTGTCCGGCGTCGCTTCGGCGCGGCCTATGCGCGTTGCCTGCGTCGGCGATGTTTGGCCAAAAACCAACTGCGCCAGCGACGACACATCCAACGCCAGCGTCGGAGTTTCTTTCGTGCGCGTGATGAGCGCGCCTTCCGGGCCGGACTCGAGCGCCCAGCGGTCGGCGTTCCAGGGGCACATCTCGTCGGTGAGGTCGAAGACGACGCGGCCTTCGCCGTAGGGTCGAAGCGGCAGCGCGCGCTCGACGTCGATGATGCGGCCGAGGAGCCAGTCGTGGCGCGTGGGGTGCAACTCGCGCGGGTCGAGCATGATGTCGAAGGCGGGGTCGTCGGTCGGCGCCTTCTCGACCATGATGCGCTTGGCGAGATCGAAGTTCTTCATGTAATCCCAGATCGCGCGATATGCCGACGGCTTGTGCCAGACGTAGTCGCGGATCATTACGCGCTGTCCGGGGCCTGCGTTGTCTTCGTGTTGCCCGAAGTTCTTCGCGGCATACGCGACGTAGGCCCGCGGTGCGCCGTTCTCTTCGTACACGGCGAGGAGGCTCGGGCCGAAGCCGTCGCCGCCGCCGGCGTTCACGGTGCCGAGCACGCCGGCATCCCAGACGACGGGCATCGAGCGGTGGAAGTAACCGTTGCGGGGTGCTGTGTACTGGCGGTACATCGACTGGAGCAGCGGCAGTTCGTCCTTCGACGCTTCGCGCCAGGTGCCCGTTGCGGGTGCGATCGACGGGACGATCTTGATGTCGCGCGGGTCGATGGAGTAGGCGTAGCGCGACGAGCAGATCGCGTAGCCGTAGCGCTGGTAGATGGCGGCGATCGATGCGAGAAGCGCGGCGATCGGCTGCATCTGTTGTTCATAGCGGCGCTTGAAGTCCGTCTCCATGATCTTGCGTAGGTGGCCGCGGCGGCGGAACTGCGGCAGCGTGCCAACGCACGTGACGCCGGCGACGGGAGCCTTCGCGCCGTTGAGCCGCATCGTGAACGGGTACGCAGCGTACGTGCTGGCCAGCGTGCCGTCCTCGAACGCGCAGAGCGAGATCTCGGGAGGGATCATGTCGGGGCCGCGCTCGGCCTCCGGGGTCTCGCTGTAGGAGCGCCCGGTGTAGTTGCCGAAGACGATGGATGGAACGCGATTAAACGCGTCCTTCTCTTCGGGTGCGTAGGGTCGAATTTCCAGCGTCATAGTTCGCGCAGTTTAGCCGATGGCCGGAGCGCGGGCTTTCAGCCCGCGTCGTCGTGTTGTGAAACCGCCTCCTGCGACAGCGCCACATCGCGTGGGTGTAGGGGCGCTGCTTGCCGCGCCCTCGTCGTGCGGAACCCGGTCCAACATGCGACAGCGAAGGCACTCGCAGGACGAGTCATCCTGAGTCCTTCCCGGAAGGACGAAGGATCTTGCCTGTGACATCACCGCGCCGACATGCGATAGCGCCAACGAGACCTCATACAGGAGCAGTTCGATCCTCGGTGTCACTGTGTTTTCGTCATCAACAGAACGGGCGCAGAGGTTCGTGTTCAGGACGCGCGTCGCCGGGGGCGGTTCAGGGCGCGGGCGCGATCTTTATGGATCGCGAACACGTTCACAAGCAACGCCCCTGCAACAAAGCCGCCGATGTGGGCGAAGTAGGCGATGCCGGAGCCGACGCCGGCGGAATCAGGCCCGAGCGACGAGAAGCCGAGGAAGAGTTCGACGATGAACCAGACACCGATGACGATGGCCGCGGGGATGGGGAGCGGGATGAAAATGGGCGGGATGAAGGCGATCACCGTCGAGCGCGGATACAGGACGATGTACGAGCCCATAACGCCAGCGACCGCGCCGGATGCTCCGACGGCGGGGATGAGCGTGTCCATGTTGACGAGGCCGTGAGTGACTGCAGCGACCGATCCGACGACGAGGTAGAAGACGGCGTACAGGATGTGCCCCATCGCCTCCTCGACGTTATCGCCGAAGATCCAGAGGAACAGCATGTTGCCGAGGATGTGCAGCCAGCCAATGTGCATGAACATCGCCGTCAGCGGTGTGAGCGCAGGCGCGGGCTGCATGCTGCAGGTGCGCCCGGTGCCGATGAAGCCCTGGTCCCAGCCGATCGCGTCGAAGGTGCAGGGCGGAATGTTGCCCCAGTGTGCGATGAAGCGATCGAGTTCGCTATAAGGCCCGACCCACGTCTGGCCCTGTAGGTAGAGCTGGTAGAGGAAGACGGCGAAGTTGATGGCGATGAGGGTGTAGTTGACGTAGGGGGTGGTGTGGCGGCGGCCGGGGTCGGCGACGGGGATCATGTTGAGGGTAGGTTACAGGTGAGTGGTTACAGGTGACAGCGGATCGAATTCATGTGTACTGGCCCTCGAACCGCGCGGGCTGAAGGCCCGCGCTACAGTCGGCGCGCGTGTTGCGCTCGCTCAGAACTCGATACCGGGTTGGGCTTTGATGCCTTGCTGGAAGGGGTGTTTGATTTCCTTCATTTCGGTGACGAGGTCGGCGTAGTCGATGAGTTCTTGGGGGGCGTCGCGGCCGGTGATGATGACGTGGGTGCGTTTCGGACGCTGCTTGAGGAACTCGATCACTTCTTCCGTCGGGAGCCAGCCATAGGCGAGCGGGTACGTGAACTCGTCGAGGGCGACGACGTCGTAGTCGCCTGAGGCGATCTTTTCCTTGCACTGGTCCCAGAGCTCGCGGGCGAGGGCTTTGTCCTTCTCGATGTCTGTGGAGAGCCACGTGAAGCCGCCGCCAAGCCCGATGATCTCGATGCCGGCCTTCCTTGCGGCTTTGTTCTCGCCGTAGTTGCTGGTGGTGGACTTGATGAACTGGAGCATGCAGACGTTGAGGCCGCGGCCCCAGGCGCGGAAGAGCACGCCGAGGGCGGCGGTCGTCTTGCCCTTACCGTTGCCTGTGTTGACGACGACGAGGGAGTGCTTGGGGGCTTTGGGTTCGTCGGACATAGGTGAAGATTAGCACTGGCCGCCGGTCGCCGGTCACGACATCTTGCCGGACATGCGGCCCAACGGCCCCTACGGAGCCGGAGTGCCATCCGCCGCTTGGTGTTCCACTCGCGTTGACCCATGTTAGCGCCGCCATGATCCACGCCGACGCCACTCTCCAGCCCCACACCTACGCAAGCGCAATCGACCACGTCGCGTTTGATCGCTTCTCAACGCAACGATCAAAGACAATCAAAAGCAATCAGACACGATCAGACATTCGAAGCTGCGGGCGACCGCGCGCCAACTGACGTGAATCTGGAGAACGAAAATCGCGCAGAGAACAATTAAACAATCAACCGAAGCCGGAGTCAGCCGGTGGTCGACGTTCGCAGCCTACTGGAAGCGGTTGGGGTAGACGGCTTTGGCTACGGCTTCGAGGGCGTCGACGATGCGGGGGCCGGGGCGGATGGCGGAGGCCGGGTCGACGGCGGTGATGGCGTTGTCTGTGACTGCGGGGATTGTGTTCCAGCCGGGGCGGGCGGCGATGGATGCGGCGGTGGCGTCGGGGTGGGCGATGATGATGATGTCGGGCAGCGAGGCGACGACGGCCTGCTCGGTCATCTGCGGGTAGGGCGCGCCGCCACCGTCTCCGGCGATGTTCTGCGCGTGAAGGATGCGGTAGAGGTCGCCGGGGAGGCTGCCGTCTGAGGCGGTGCGGAGGGCGGCGCTGAGTTCGTGGAAGACGCGCGGGCTGGTGGTGGAGTTCACGCCCTGGACGGCGGCCGTGACAGTCTGCACCCGGGCGCCGAGGCTGGCGACAAGCGCGCTCGCTTCGTCGGTCTTGCCGGTGGCCTTGCCGATGAGTGCGATCTGGCCGAGAACCTGCTCAACCGTGGTGAGCGCGGTGGTGGCGTCCTGGTAGTAGACGGGGAGGTTGCGCTGGTCGAGCGCGGCGACGAGGCCGCCCCTATCCTGGTTGATGATGACGAGGTCGGGATTGAGCGCGGCGATCTGGGCCGCGGCGTCTGGCCCTGGTGGGATGCGTGCGGAGAGCGTCGCGACCTCCGTCGGGTAGTCGGACTCGGTATCGACGGCGATGAGGACGGACTCGGCGCCGATCGCGTAGATGATCTCGGTCGCGCCGGGCGACATGGAGACGATGCGCGTGGGGACAGCGTTGAGGGTGAGCGTCTTGCCATCGCTGCGGGGGATCTCGACGGGGAACTGGGCGATGGTGGAGACGCCCTCGATGGGCGTGGGGTCGTCGGTGAAGGCGGGCGTGTTGGCATCGCCGTTGCTGCCGCCGTTGTCGTCGCCGGAGCAGGCGACGGTGAAGGCGAGGATGAAGGCCGCTGTGGCCACGACGCCGATACGAAGGATCGAGAGGGCGCCGTGGTTCCGGGGCGCTCGCATTTGCATAACGTTACTCCGAATGAGAGGCGGCGGTGTCTGGACAGCGCTATGAGCGGCCACATAGGGCCGCCTCTACGATCCTGTCCTACATATCGCAGGTTGCTTGTTGGTCGTTGCACGAGGATACCGCGAGCGTGCGTGAGGGCGTCAAGAAGGATCGAGCATCGGCGCGAAGTCGCCCGGGATTCGGGGCAGTGGGGTGCTGGCTCTGTCGCCGGTAGCTCTCTGCCACACGAGGCAGGGCGCGGCAAGCAGCGCCCCTACGACATCGTTTGATCGCCCAAAAGCAGCCGTCGTTTTGTTGCGAAGGATCGCGGCGGAGCTAAAGCTCCGTTACCACAGTCATTCGTATCCAGCTCCAAGGGCCCGTGATTTCGTGATCCGACGGCTCCAAACGGACTTTGTGAATTGACCTACAATTGGGGCGTTGATAGGCTTCGCGGTGGATTGGGGGAGTCCCAGCGGCAGTTTCGCCGTGTGCGCAAACAGCGGCGGAATACCTGATCCAGGGAGACGATTTGCGTGCCATTTGACGCGCTGCTCGGCAACTATCTCGCTGTATTCCTGGCGACGATCGTCGGGTTTGGTCTCATCGCAACCGCTTTGATCGCGGCGCGGCTGCTGGCCCCATTCTCCAAAGAAGAGAACAAGCGCACGTCGTACGAGTGCGGCATGACGCCGATTGGCAGTACGCGGGCGCAATTCAGCTTCCGGTACTACATTTTCGCCATCCTCTTCATTATCTTTGACGTCGAAGCCGTGTTCCTCTTTCCGTGGGCGGTGACGCTTGTTGACGCGAGCAAGACGGCCTTCTGGGAGATGATCGTGTTCATCGGCGTTCTGGGCGCGGGACTGGCCTACGCCTGGAAGAAGGGAGTGCTGCAGTGGAACCGAGAGTAGCACCTGGCGCCGCGGAGCCAGCCGCACCGGCAGCTCCGGCAGCGCCAACACTGCCTGATAAAGAAGTAGAAGGCGCACCGATTGTTGTGCCGCAGCGGGAGCAGACCAGCGTCGACCGCGAGGCGCTCACCTTGACGCCGGTGCCGTACGAGCCGGGGACGGCGCTATACCGGCAGGTGCTGCCGGGCATCATGCAGGTTCCCGTGGACTCGATTTTGGCGATCTCGCGGAAGTCCTCGCTGTGGCCGATGACGTTCGGGCTAGCGTGCTGCGCGATCGAGATGATCGCGACGTTCATGTCCCGACACGACCTCGACCGCTTCGGCATTGTGCCGTGGCCATCGCCGAGGCAGTCGGACGTGATGATCGTGTCTGGGACGGTGACGAAGAAGATGGCGCCGGCCGTAAAGCTGCTGTACGAGCAGATGCCGAATCCCAAGTGGGTGATTTCGATGGGCGCCTGCGCGACGAACGGCGGCCCGTACACGCGGTACGACCGTGTGCTGCAGGGCGTAGACAAGATCATTCCGGTCGACGTGTATGTACCGGGGTGTCCGCCGCGGCCGGAGGCGTTGATGGATGGATTCCTGGCATTGCAGGCGAAGATCATGGAAGAGCGGAACAAGTAGATGACGCTTCCCGACGGGCAGGATGGTTCGGAGACGTCGGCTGAACGGCCCGAGGTGACTTCGGCACCTGCGCCTGAGAACACGCCGAGCGGTGCAGAAGGCGCGCGCATCGAGGACGCGGGGACGACGCCTGCTGTTGATCCTGAGGCGGCGGAAGCGCCGATGACGGGGAAGCGCGATCAGGAAAAGGTCACAGACGCGGAACCCAAGCCACCGAGCGCCGAGGCTCCGGCGGCCGCAGCGACGGGCGAGGGCGCCCGTCCTCCATCAGCTGAAGGCGAGAAGCCGAAGCCTGCGGCGAAGGCTGCGCGGCCGGCGAAAGAGCCAGAGCCAAAGACTGCGCCTAAGGTCGCGCCGCCTGCGGGCAGCGTGAACGAGATTCTTGCCGCAGCGATCGGCGATGTGAAGATCGAGGCGTACCTGGTGCCGGACTTGAAGGGCACGAGCGTGGCTGTTGAGGTTGGGCGCGATGATGTGTCGGCGGTGCTAACGGCTTGCCGGGACGATGCGCGGCTGGATCTGAAGTATCTGCGGTGTCTTTCGGGTGTGGACTGGCAGGAAGAGGGACTCGAGGTGGTGTATCACCTGTCGTCCTTCACGAAGCCGCACAAGCTGACGGTGAAGACGCGCATCACGTACGCGGACGCGAGCGTGCCCAGCGTCGCAGCGGTGTATCCCGCGGCGGAGTGGCACGAGCGCGAGGCGCGGGACATGTTCGGGATCGACTTTCCTGGGCATCCGGATCTGCGCCCGCTGTTGCTGCCGGAAGACATGACGGATCACTTCCCGCTGCGGAAAGACAATCCGCTTCAGGAGATCGAGGAGTGGCAAGGCGAGAACCTCGTCGAGGGCGCGGGGGACGACGAATAATGGTCACCGAACAACACGACCGATCGCTCGAAGTCGTCGACATCCCAATCAACATGGGGCCGCAGCACCCGAGCACGCACGGTGTGTTCCGCATGGTGCTCGTGCTCGATGGTGAAGTGTGCAAGGACGTCATCCCGCACATCGGCTACATGCACCGCGGCGGCGAGAAGCTGATGGAGGCGATGGACTTCCGCCAGGGCATCGGCTACTGCGACCGGACGGAGTATCTCGCGCAGTTCAGCGCGGAGCTTGGATACGTGATGGCCGTCGAGCGGCTGATGGAGCTGGAGATACCTGATCGTGCGGAGTACATTCGCGTGATCCTCACGGAACTGAACCGGCTTTCGAGCCACTTCATGTTCATGGGTGCGTTCGGCATCGACGCCGGCGTGTTCGCGACGAGCTTCACGTATGCGTTCCCGCAACGCGAATACATCCAGGAGTTGTTCGAAGAAGTGACCGGCGACCGGCTGATGTACGCGTACTTCCGCGTCGGCGGTCTGGCATGGGAAGTGACGGACAACTTCGTGCAGCGCGTGCACGAAGTGTTGGTGCACACGCGGCAGGGTCTGCGCGACCTCGACGAACTGCTGACGAAGAATGAGATCTTCATGGTGCGGTGCCAGGGCATCGGCGCGTTCACGGCGGATCAGGCGATCGCGTACGGGCTTTCAGGTCCGATGCTGCGGGCGTCTGGTGTGCCGTGGGACCTGCGGAAGGACGACCCGTACAGCGTGTACGACCGCTTCACCTTCGAGATTCCGGTCGGCAATCATGGCGACGTGTACGACCGGTACCTGGTGCGGCTCGAGGAGATGCGGCAGTCGGTGAACATCATCGAGCAGGCGCTGGAGCAGCTGCCGGCCGAGGGACCCATCGTGGCGGAGAAGCTGCCGCGGCGGCTGCGGACGCCTCCGGGCGAGGTCTACTCTAAAGTAGAAGCGCCACGCGGCGAATGGGGTGTGTATCTGGTGTCAAAGGGCGGCGACAAGCCGTATCGACTGAAGATGCGCTCGCCCTCGTTCTGTAACCTTTCGGCGCTGCGGGAGATGTGCATCGGGCAGTTCATGGCGGACGCCGTGATGATCCTGGGCTCGATGGACATCGTGCTCTGTGATGTGGACAGGTAGAGGATGATGCTGCTCGCCGCTCCCGCAATCAATATCGACAACGCTTTCCTGAGCGGGATCCTTGGTTTGATTGCGTTCACGCTGGTGATGACGGTCGGCGTGATGTACGCGACGTGGTATGAGCGCAAGATCGTCGCGCGGATGCAGTACCGGCTTGGGCCGACGCGCACGGGGCCGTTCGGACTGCTGCAACCGATCGCGGACACGTTCAAGCTGCTGACGAAGGAAGACTTGCGGCCGGCGACGGCCGATTTCATCGCGTTCGAGGCGGCAGTGTTCGCGATCTTCATTCCTGCACTGATGGTGTTTGTTGCGGTGCCGTTCACTGCGGACTGGTACATCAGCGCGATCCCGATGAGCCTGCTGTATATTCTTGCGGTCTCAGGGCTGTCGTTTATCGGCTTTCTGCTGGCTGGATGGGGAAGCGACAACAAGTACGCGCTGCTTGGTGGCATGCGCGCGGCGGCGCAGCTGATTTCGTACGAGATCCCGATGATCCTTGCGCTGGTCGCCGTCGTGATGGTGACGTCAACGCTCGACGTGTACCAGATGATTTTGTATCAGGACACGGTGCCGCTGATCGTATGGCAGCCGCTGGCGTTCGGGATCTTTCTCATCGCATCGGTCGCGGAGGTCGAACGGCCGCCCTTCGACATACCGACGGGTGAGTCCGAAGTCGCTGGCGGCGTGTTCATTGAGTACAGCGGTATCCGCTGGTCGATGTTCCAGCTCTCGTCGTACGTGAACATGTACGCGTTCGCGTTGTTGGGTGCGTTCGTGTTTCTCGGCGGGTGGGAGTGGCCGTTCGGGACGGACATCGGCTGGGGCTATCAACTGTTACTCACGATGGTGAAGATGTCGTTCTTCATCTTCTTCTATCTGCTGATTCGGGCGACGGTGCCGCGCCTGCGGGTGGACCAGTTGATGTCGTACGCGTGGAAGGTGCTCATTCCGCTGTCCCTGTACCAGATCGTGACGAACGGGTTTGTGATTGTGTACGACCTTCCGGATGTGGCGTTCCTGCTGTTCTCCGGTCTCGGCGTTGCGGCGCTGGTGTACTCAGCGGCGTTCATCGTGAAGCGCGGAGAGCCGCGACGGCCGCTGACGATGGTGCCGGTGCGGGCGACCGCGAAAGCTGCGCCGCCGGCGCCCGCTGTTGCTGCTGATGTGGTGGTGGAAGGGGCGGCGACATGATCGGCATTCTGCGAAGCCTGACTCAGGTGGTGCGCGTGATCGGGCGGAAGCCGGTGACGATTCAGTACCCGGAGGTCCACCGCGAAATCCCGAATCGCGACCGTGCGTTCCCGATCCTGCTGTGGGATGCGCCCATCGATGAACCGTACTGCACGGGCTGTCACGCGTGCGAGCGCGCCTGCCCGGTGGAGTGCATGACGGTCGTGATGAAGGACAATCCGAAGCACGCGACGGGCGAGAGCAAGCGCCGCAAGATCATCGACGAATTCTGGATCGACTACGGACGGTGCATGCGCTGTAACATCTGCGTCGAGGTGTGTAACTTCGAAGCGATCGGGATGAACAACACGTGGGCCGGGCATGAGCTTTCGCGGTACGACCGCAAGGAGCTCGTGATGGATCTCGACATGCTGATGTCGCAGTCGAAGGCGGGCAAGGTCGATCCGGGGCTGCGCGCATGACAGAGGTCTTTTTCTACATCTTCGCCGCGACGGTTATCGGTGGCGCGCTGGGCGTTGTGTTGCTTCGCAACATCGTGCATGCGGCGTTGGGCCTGATCGGGTCGCTGCTGGGTGTGGCGGGAATCTACATCCTGCTGTCGGTAGAGTTCCTGGCGCTGGTGCAGGTGCTGATTTACGGCGGCGCCGTGATGGTGTTGATCCTGTTCGGATTGATGCTGACGCGCACACGCGAGCTGAAAGAGAACCTCGACGGCGACCAGAAACCACTGGCCGCCGTTGCCGCGCTCGTGCTTCTGGGGACGTTCATTGCGGCGTTCGCTAACACTGAATGGCCGCGCGACGTCGGGCAAATCACGACCGTGCCGTTCAACGACATCGGGAACGCGCTGTTCGGGCGCTGGGCTGTTCCGTTCGAGTTGTTGTCGGGCGTGCTGCTGGTGGCGCTTGTGGGGGCGATCATCATCGCGATGCAGGAGGAGGGCGAGCAATGACCGCACTTCTTCTCCAAGAATCGATCACGACTGGTGTAGAGCTACAGCAGTACCTGGTGCTCAGCGCTGTGCTGTTTTCGATCGGCGTGTACGGCGTGCTGGCCCGGCGGAACGCGGTGCTGATCCTGATGTCGGTCGAGCTGATGCTGAACGCGGTGAGCATCAACATGGTGGCGTTCGCGGTGTACACGGCGCCATCGATGTTCGTGGGCATCATCTTCGCGATCTTCATCATCACCATCGCGGCGGCGGAGGTTGGGCTTGCGCTCGGCATTGTCCTGCGCGTGTTCAGGAACCGTGGGACGGCTAACGTGGACGAGGTCGATTCGCTCAAGTGGTAGCGGTCAATAAGCCGGTCGGAAGAAGCAGGTTGGGGGAACGAGATTAGCGGATTTGGGATGGATGACGCGTGGGTGCTGCCGGCGATACCGGTAGCGACGTTCGTCATCCTGTTGCTCGTGAGTCAGTATCTGCCGCGAAAGGGTGATTACATCGCCATCGCGGGGATGCTTGCCGCCTTCGCGCTGACGATGGTGATCACGTACGACGTGTTCGACGCGATCAATGAGGCCGGCGTCGGCGAGTTTGAGGGCGTGCACCGCTCGTGGGAGTGGATCGACATTCCCGGATATCTCTACATCGAGATGGGCACATACGTCGACCAGATCACGGTGGTGATGCTGATCTGCGTAACGTTCGTGGCGTCGATGGTAATGATCTACTCGACCGGATACATGCACGGCGACCGGCGATACGGTTGGTTCTATGCGATCGTGTCGCTGTTCACGGCATCGATGTTGGCGCTCGTTCTGGCGGACAACCTGCTGATGCTCTACTTCGCGTGGGAGCTCGTTGGGCTCTGCTCGATGCTGCTGATCGGGTACTACAACGACAAGCAGTCGGCTGCGGAAGCATCGAAGAAGGCGTTTATCACGACGCGCGTCGGCGATGTGGGGCTGCTGATCGGCATTATGATCCTGTTCTGGCAGACGCCGGAACACACGTTCAACATCCAGGAGATCCTGCACGCGGCGGAAGAGGGTGAGATCAACCACACATGGTTGACAGCGGCCGCGCTGTGTCTGTTCGCTGGCGCTGCGGGCAAGTCGGCGCAGTTCCCGTTGCACGTGTGGCTGCCGGACGCGATGGAGGGCCCGACGCCCGTTTCGGCGCTGATCCACGCGGCGACGATGGTCGTGGCTGGCGTGTATCTCGTCGCGCGGATGCTGCCACTGTTTGAAGTGGTGCCGGACGTGATGGACCTGATCCTCGTAATCGGCCTGATCACGACGGTGATGGCGGCGCTTATCGGCCTGGCACAGCGCGACATCAAGCGCGTGGTGGCATACTCGACGCTAAACTCGCTCGGATTGATGTTCGTCGCGCTCGGCGTGGGCGCAGTCGGCGCCGCGATGCTGTACTTGTTGGCGCACGCGTTCTTCAAGGCGCTGCTGTTCCTCGCCTGCGGGTCTGTAATCCACGCGACGGAGGAGCAGGAGGTCGACAAGCTGGGCGGGCTGTGGGGCAAACTGCCGATCACGGCGCCCGCGTTCCTCGTCGGCATGCTGGCGATGGCAGGTCTTGTGCCGCTGTCGGGGTTCTGGGCGAAGGATGAGATCCTCGTCGGGCTGGATCATGCCGGCAATACCGGAGCCTTGTGGCTCGTGGTCCTGACGCTGCCGATCACGGCGATGTACATGGCGCGCGTCTTCATCCTGACGTTCCTCGGCGAGCCCAAGGATGAGCATGTCCACGAGCACGCGCACGAGTCGGCGACGACGATGACGGTACCGCTGATCATCCTCGCGCTGCTGGCCGTGTTCGGCGGATTCGTGGTCTTCGAGCAGGTCGGTGAGGCGCTCGGGATGGAAAGCGGATTCCTGGGCTTCGTATACAACCTGCATCACGGCCCGGAGGAATTCCACATTGACTGGACGCTGTCGATCATTTCGGTCGCGGCTGTTGGTCTGGGGTTGGGGCTTGGGTGGTTTTTCTGGTCGGGGGCGGCGAAGCCAGCGAAGGTCGCAGGCGACTTCTCGCCGTTCGGCTACAAGCTGCTCCTTAACCGGTTCTACATCGACGAGCTGTACCAGATCATCATCGACAAGGTCGTGCTGGCGTTCGGGCTCTTCATCGCCTGGTTCGACCGCGCCGTCGTGAACGACAGCGGCGTGAACGGCACGGGCGACGTGACGAACCTCGGCGGACGCGAACTGAAATATTTCCAGACGGGCAAGCTGCCGAACTACGCGCTTGCGGTCGTTGTTGGCGTGATCGTGATTGCGATCGTCGCGTTCGGTTACAGGACGTAGAGGGACGATGGATTCGGGTTACTGGGTACTGGCTACGGTCGGCATACCGCTTATTGCAGCGGCGCTGATTCTTTTCGTCCCCGAAACGCCGCAGGGCAAGGACGTGGTCCGCTGGTTCAGCGCGATCGTTGGCGCTGTGCTGTTCGGGATATCCACGTACATCTTCTTCCGGTACCAGGTCGGGAGCGACGAGCAGTACCAGTTCTTCAGCCGCTACAACTGGCTTGAGAACGTGGGCTTTTTGGGTGAGAACGGGATCTCGCTGGCGTTCGGCGTCGACGGCATCGCGGCGCCGATGATCCTGCTGAACGGCATCGTGTGCTTCGGCGGGGCGTTGATCTCGTGGAAGATCGACCATCACAACAAAGACTTCTTCGTGCTGTTCTGGGTGCTGGTCGCCGGTGTGTACGGGACGTTCGCGGCGCTGGACCTGTTTTTCTTCTTCTTCTGGTACGAAGTGGCCGTGCTGCCGATGTACCTGCTGATCGCCATCTGGGGATCGAGCAGCGCCTTCGAGACGTTCGCGCGGACGAAGGAATACTCGGCGATGAAGCTGACGATCATGCTGGTCGCGGCTTCGATCCTGATCTTCATCGGCATCTTCGCCGTGTTCCACGAAGCCGGACTGGGTACATTCGACCTGCAGGAGCTGTACCTGCCGGAGAACCAGCTCGACCCTGACACGCAGAAGCTCATTTTCCCGCTGTTCGCGATCGGGTGCGGCGTGCTGGCGGGTCTGTGGCCGTTCCACACATGGTCGCCCGACGGCCACGTCTCGGCGCCGACGGCGGTCTCGATGCTGCACGCTGGGGTGCTGATGAAGCTCGGCGCGTTCGGAATCATCCGACTGGGCATTCAGTTGCTGCCGGAGGGCGCGCAGTTCTGGATGCCGGGGTTGATGATCCTGGCGACGTTCAACGTCGTGTACGGCGCCTTTGCGGCGACGGCGCAGCGCGACTTCAAGTACATGATCGGGTACTCGTCGGTGAGCCACATGGGTCTCGTGATCATGGGTCTTGCGACGATGACGGTGATCGGCATCAATGGTGCGGTGCTGCAGATGTTCGCGCACGGCGTGATGACGGCGACATTCTTCGCGATGGTCGGGTCGATCTACGACCAGACGCACACGCGCGATATGCGGCTCTATAGTGGCATCGTGCATAGGATGCCGCTGTTCGTGTTCTTCTTCGGGATCGCGGGGCTGGCGTCGTTGGGCCTGCCGGGGCTCGCGGGCTTCGTCGCCGAGTTCAACATCTTCCTGGGCACGTTCCAGACGTATCCGTGGGCGGCGGCGCTCGGCGTGTTCGCGGCGGCGATGACCGCGGTGTACATCCTGCGCATGATGGCGATGGCGATGTTCGGGCCGCCGGACGACCGCTTTCCGGACCTCAAGGAGATGACGTATCTCGAACGCGCGACGGGCGTGTTGATGCTGACGTTCATGCTCTTCATGGGGTTGTGGCCGGCGCCGTTTATCGACCGGATCAGTGAGACCGTACGCAGCTTCCCGGGGGTCTCATGACAGAAGGCCTGAACCTGGACTACTCGCTGCTGATACCGGAGTTCTTGCTGGTCGGTCTCGTCGTGGCCATCGTCGGGCTGGATCTGTACGCGCCTAAGATGAAGAAGACGTGGCTCGCGTACATCGCGGCAGCCGGGCTTGTGGCCGTCGGCGCGGTGTCGCTGGGGTACTGGGACACCGACGACAACTTCGCGAACATTATCGTGGTCGACGACTACACGACGTTCTTCCGCGTGTTCTTCGTCGCGACGGCGGCGGTGATTTGTCTCGCTTCGGCGACGATGGTGGCGGAGAAGTTCCGGCATCCGGGCGAGTACTACGCGCTGATCATCCTCTCGACGATCGGCGCCATCGGGATGGCCGCCTCGCGCGAACTGATGACCGCGTACATCTCGCTCGAGCTGCTGTCGTTCAGCCTGTACGTGCTGGTGAGCTACCAGAAGTTCGATGCGAAGTCGAACGAGGGCGGGCTGAAGTACCTGCTGCTGGGCGCGTTCGCCTCGGCGATGTTCCTGTACGGCATGAGCCTGATCTACGGCATCACGGGTTCGACGTACTACAGCGAGATCGCGGTCGGGTTGCAGAACCCGACGGGCGACTTCCAGTGGGCGATGCTGATGGGGTTGGTGCTGATCGTGACGGGGCTGGGCTTCAAGGTGGCGGCGGTGCCGTTCCACATGTGGACGCCGGACGCGTACGAAGGCGCGTTCCCGCCGATCACCGCCTATCTCGGGACGACATCGAAGGCGGCAGGGTTCGCGCTGATGCTCGTGCTGTTCTCGCAAGCGTTCGAGGTTGTGCACGACGACTGGTCGTGGATGATCGCGGGGATCGCGGCGGCGACGATGATCCTCGGCAACCTGGTGGCGCTGCAGCAGCACAACATCAAGCGGCTGATGGCGTACTCATCGATCGGGCAGGTCGGCTACATGCTGATGGCGATTGCGGCGCTGAACTCGGACACGGCGCAGGCACTGCTGGTTCACCTGGTGGGGTACATGGTGTCGAACATGGCCGTCTTCATCGTGATCATCGCCTGGTACAACATGACGGGGAAGGACGAGATCGCCGACTTCCGCGGCATGCGCGAGCGAGCGCCCCTGCTGGCCTGGGTGCTCGCGGGTGCGCTGTTCTCGCTGGCGGGGCTGCCGCTGTTCGCGGGGTTCGTGACGAAGTTCGTGCTGTTCCAGTCGGTGTGGAACGAGGGCTTCTACTGGCTGATCGCGATCGCGACCACGACGAGCGTGGTTTCGCTGTACTACTACCTGCAGATCATGCGGCAGGCGTTCGTCGAAAAGCCGGCAGAGGGCGAAGAGTCGCGCCTGCCGGTGCCGCTGCTGATGAACGGGTTGGCGGCGGCGCTGATGGTCGGGGTGCTGTACATCGGTTTGTATCCGCAGGCGCTGTTTGATGTCGTCGAAGCTGCTACGGACGTGCTGTTCGTTTAGAGCTAGATCACTCCTTCCCAACAATCAGATCCAATTGCTGTAGCACACGGACGGGATGGAAGTCGTTCCACACGTCGACTATCTGGCCGTCCTGGATGGTGTGGATCTCGGCGAGTGTGAGTTCGATGGGCTTGCCGGTGGGGGCGATGCCGAGGAGGTCGCCGGTCTGGTGGCCGCGGAAGGTCACGCGCGTGAGTACGCGGTCGCCCTCGGCGAGCTGTTCGTCGATGGTCACCGTGAGGTCGGGGAATCCCGTGCGATAGGCGACGATCTGCTCGCGGAGGGACGCCTCTTCGAGCATCTGTAGTGGCATGAGCTTGGTCATCGTCTCCGTGTCGCCGCGGCCGTAGCCTGCCTCGAACCAGCGTCGTGAGATCTGCTTGTTGTCTTCCAGGGACATGTCGGGCTCCTTGTGTCGTTCTTCTTTCATCTCTTCTTGATGCCTGCATCGTACGACGGCGCGCGGGTGGGATGCGCCGTTCGGAGGTTGGAGTTTTCGCAGCCGTTGGTATGACCGCGGATCTCATCCGGATGGGGGAGTGGCTGGCGCTGTAGCTCTGGCGGCGGCTTCGATACCATCGGCGTGTGATACGCGCCGCTACGCCTGACGACATTCCCGTTATCGCCGAGTTGATCCGCGGGCTGGCTGAATATGAGCGGCTGGCGGATCAGGTTGTGCTCGATGAGGGAGTGCTGCGGGAGCATCTGTTCGGGGTGCGGCCGTATGCGGAGGTGGTGCTGGCCGAAGCCAACCATGAGTCGGACGACGGTGCCGTCGTCGGGTTTGCGCTGTTCTTTCACAACTATTCGACTTTTTTGGGTCGGCCGGGGATCTATCTCGAAGACCTGTTCGTGCAGCCGGAGCATCGGGGCGGCGGGCACGGGAAGGCGTTGCTGTCGCATCTCGCGCGGCTGGCGGTCGAACGTGGGTGCGGGCGGCTGGAGTGGAGCGTGCTCGACTGGAACGAGCCTTCGATCGCGTTCTATCGGTCGTTGGGTGCGGTGGCGATGGATGAGTGGACGGTATACCGGCTAACGGGCGATGCGTTGGCGGAGCTCGCTCGCTCGTGAAGATCGAATCGATCGGGGTTACGGCGTATCGGATTCCGCTGGAGCCGGCGTTTCGTGCGTCGTGGGATCCGGTGCCGCGGACGTCGTTTACGTCGCACATCGTGCGGGTGCGGGCTGGTGGGTTCGAGGGCGTTGGTTCTGGCGACGCGATGCCTGGGCTCGCGGACTGCGGCGGACTGTTTATCGGGGAGGATGTGTTTGCGTTCGATCGGCATGCGCGGGTTTGCGAGAATCTGTCGTTTCACTACGGGCGGATGTGGCCGGTAGAGGTGGCGATCTGGGATCTCGCGGCGAAGATTCGCGGGCTGCCGTTGTGGCGCCTGGTCGTCGAGCACGAACATCAAGCCGATTCGACGAGGGCGCAGCAAGCGGCGCCCTTACATGGCGATGGGGCGTTTGCCGCTGGGCGGGTGCGGGTATACGCGTCGACGGGAGAGCGGGTTTCTGCTGCGGAGCGCGCTGCTTCAGCGGTGGTTCTGCGGGATGCAGGGTTCCCGGCGATCAAAGTGCGGTTTCATGCGGAGGATCCTGCTGAAGACATCGCTGTCGTGCGGGCGGTGCGGGAGGCTGTTGGTTCGTCGATGGAGATCATGGTCGATGCAAACCAGGGATGGCGGATGCCTTGGGATATCTCGCCGGCGTGGGACGTGAAGACGGCGCTCGATGTTGCAGATCAGCTTTCAAGGTTGGGCGTGTACTGGCTGGAGGAGCCGCTTGACCGGCACGACTATCGCGACCTCGCGTACCTGAAGAAGTGGTCGACGGTGAAGATCGCCGGTGGCGAGGGCAATCGCGAGCTTGCGGAGTTCGACGAGTATCTCGCGCACGGTTCGTTCGATGTCCTGCAGCCCGACGTGGCGTGGACGACGGGCGTGCGCCGCGGAGTCGAGATCGCGCGGAAGGCGGCGGACGCTGGCGTGATGTACACGCCGCACACGTGGGGCGACGGATTGGTGCTTATGGCGAACCTGCAGGTGGTCGCTGCGTGCGCGAGCTCGGGGTTCGGAACCGCGCCATTCGTCGAGTACGCGTACGACCCGCCGAACTGGACGCCGGAGCGACGGGACTTCATGCTGGCGTCGCCGATTGTGATGGAGGATGGGTGGGTGTCGCTGCCGGATGCGCCGGGGTTGGGTGTTGAGGTCGATTGGGATCGGATTGAGGAGTACCGGGTTGGGTGATCGCGCATGAAGCGGCCGCTGATTATTGGGCATCGGTTTGGGAAAGACCTTTCGTTGCTGGCGGCGGCGGCTGAGGCGGGGGCGGACTA
>JAKFYB010000009.1 GCA_021731085.1 Dehalococcoidia bacterium | reverse complement strand
GTCGTCGGGGCCGGGGGCGGGCTGCAACAGCTCGATCTTGTCCGCGACAACGGTCACCGTCAGTCCTGTCGATTCGGTGGGAAACTCCTGCATCAGGATGCGCGCAGTATCGCCGTCAGGGGTGATAACGAAGAACCCTAGATGTCCGAGCGTCCCGCCCGAAGAGACCGGCACGATCGCCTCATCGAAGCCGTCATTCGTGACGTCCGCGTACACGACATCCGCCTGGACAATCGTGCCACCGTTGGCCGTGAGCACCGTCTGCACATCGGCCATGGCGGCGATGTCGACCTCCCGGATGTCGACGGACGGAGTAGGTTGGGCCGGCGGTGGTGTTGCTATTGCGGTGCCATCGCTGGTCGCGACGGGCGTCACCGATCCGGCGTCGTCATCATCATCGCCACCTCCGCTGCAGCCAACGGCGGTGAGCACAAGAACGGCGAGGGCAGTGAGCGCGATTGTCTTGATCATGCCTCATTCTACCAGCGTGACAACGCGATTAACCGTGCTTGAGGGGCATGCGGACGGCGGTTAGACTGGCTGGGCGCGCGGTCGACTTAGCGCGGGCGGTTGGCTCAGTTGGTAGAGCGCGTCCTTCACACGGACGAGGTCACAGGTTCGAGTCCTGTACCGCCCACCATCCTTACCGCTCCCACATGATGCCCTTCAATCAGTGCCTGCGATTGGCTGAAACTGCTGCCTGCTGATACAATTCCGGCGTTCGCGCGCTATTCGGATGCCGAGGTGGCGGAACGGCAGACGCGCTACGTTCAGGGCGTAGTGTCCGCAAGGGCGTGCGGGTTCGAATCCCGCTCTCGGCACCATTCACAACCGCATAGATCGCGCGCCGCAAGCGCGCACACGCGACGCGCACACGCGCTTGTAGCTCAGTGGATAGAGCGCTACCCTGCGGAGGTAGAGGCCGTGGGTTCGAGTCCCGCCAAGCGCGCCATTTCCCCAACTCACAATCCCGCGGGACGGACGTTCGGGGCAGCGTAGCTCAGAGGTTAGAGCAACCGGCTCATAATCGGTAGGTCGTTGGTTCGATTCCAACCGCTGCTACCAACACAGTCAAATCGGGGAAGTCAGAGCGGCCTTGTCGGCCGCTTTTTGCGTTGGATCAGGCTGCGGCGCGGAAGTCGAGCGGGATCTGCGGCCTGCCGACGAGCGCTGCGAACCTGTCGCCGTAGACTTCCGCCGCGGGCGACCAGGGCCAGCTTCGAAGCGTGAAGCGCGCGAATTCCTCGCCCAGGGCATGACGCTGTACGGCTGGAAGCGACAGCACCTGGTTCAGTGTGTGCACGAACGCCCGCTCGTCCGGCTCGACGACGAACGCGTTCTGCTCGTGCGCCAGCACACGCGCATCGTGCTCGCCGAATGTCACGACGGGTACGCCACCCATCGCCAATGCGAGCGCGAGATCCGTCTCCGCCTGGGATGCGAGTCCCGAACATCCGGATGGCACGGCGAACATGTCGACGCATCGCGCCGCGGCCGCGACCGTGTGGACATCCATCGGCCCGACATGCACGCGAAAGTCGTGCTGCAGGCCCTGCGCACCAAACATCAAGCGCGCATAGCGGCGGCTTGGGGCGCCGACGATGAGGCACATCGGGCCGCCTTCGAGCAGCGGGACGATCTCGTCGCGAAACCAACGCAGTTCTTTGCGATCCGCCGGCCACGGCACGCCCATCACGAGTCGTCCCGGGCGCACGTCGCGGAGCAATCGCGTCATTGTGGACATGCGGCGCTGGTCGGGCCACGGCAGGGCGCGCGCTACGGGAGGCACGGTATATACATCGAGGCACTGGTCGTGCTGGCGAAGGGCCGAGCGGACGGACGCATCTGTTACGAATGCTGCATCAAACCGACCCAACGCCCCGCGCACGGAAGGCCAACCGTTGCGGATGCCGACGTCCATGGACGAAAGCGACAATGTGGCTGCCAAGCCACGCCGCTTGCGGATCCAGCGACCGACGGCGGCGTACCGAGCATCGAGCACATGCACGAGTTCGGCGTCGTGTTCTTCGGTCAGCCGGAGGGTTCGGAGCAGCGTGGACGGCGCCGACCATGGCGCGCCGGAGGCTTGCAGGTGACGCACATCGGCCACGCCACGAAGGGCAGACAGAAGCCCGTCCGTCGCGAGTCCGATGGGGTCACGATACGAACCAACGGTGACAACACGCGGCAGGTGGCGCGGGCCACGGCGACGCTCTGAGTGTTCCATACATTCCCTTTATCGAGCAGGGCGTTAGCGTCCCACAGTAGGTGGTTCCCCGAATGGTTCGGACGGCGCCTGACCTTCAAGCGTAAGCCGCATCGAGTCACAGCTTCTACGTTCCGGCAGGAGAGATCTATCTACAAACACTCGCCACGACCGACGAGGCGGGCTGAAAGCCGGTGCTCCGATGTCGAGCCTGCTACCGCGTCGCGGTGCGGAAGTGGTCCTGCACGATGGCCGCAGCGGCCGCCTTCGCGTAGCCCTCTGTAAGCTGCTTCTGCAGGTCGTCAACGTTTGTCCACAGGCGGCGTTGGCCGAGCGGCCGGTGGTATACGCCCTCGACCTCCCGCACGGCGATCCCGCTGGCATCCAGCTCGTAGCGTATGGAGCGGCCGGACGGCCGGATACAGAACATCGCCCGCGGCTGGACGCCGCCCAGCTCGCACTCGACGGTGCAGACGATGTCCTGCTCTTTGGCGAAGTCCGCGACCTCGGCGAAGGCTGGTTGGATCACGGTCTGGATCATGCGGCGGAAGACCTGCGCCATGGGCGTACGGACGCCGATCGCGCCTCTGCGCGTCTCGTACGTTTGGCGTGCGTGCAGAATCCGGGCTTTCCAGTCCTCGGCCACAGGCCACCCCTACCCTTCAAGGATCATCATCGGCACGAACGGCGGGATCGTTGGAGTGCGGCTGGTCGGGTCCATAGGGTGCTCACGCCGGTCGCCTGGACGCTCGTTCGTCCGCCGGCTCTTCCCATCCGGTCGTCAGCAGGTGCGAGATCTGGCCTGCGTCGGAGGGATGCGTCAACAGGCGCGTGACCCAGCGCACGCCCTGCAGGCCGGCGGCCTCCATGCGCTCGATGATGCGGTCTCTGGCCAGCTCGGCCGAGTCTTCGTCCTGGTTCGTGAGCAGCACGGCCACCCTGCCGGGCGCGATCGTGCCGCCAAGGTCCGTGCTCCGGATCGCCTGTGGCACCGTCGCGGCTGAGTCGTCGAGCTGGCGTGAGCGCCCTGTCGGCTCCGCGATTTCCCCTTCCAGCAGGAGGAGGGCGAAGGGCGTTCCGTAGCGCGTCGACCGGTTGACCTCATCGAGGACGCGGAGCCAGAAGTACCAGGCCACATGCAGGCCCGTACGCTCATCGATCAGAATCCACATCTGTTCCATATCTGTGGAATTGTCGGCGGCTTCGGGATGCCGCAAGAGATGTGGAGGAGCGCGGTTATGTCGAGTTCCGATGCATTGCTCAAATTGCCCGACCGGGTGCAAAGCCCTAAGCTCACCCTGATGGACTTTGAACCTCTCCAGGGCAAGCGCGTACTTCTCGGCCCACCCGGGATCGTGGGCGTGAAGCTGCCGCCAGAGCTATGGCAGACCTACAAGCGGCTTCACGGCAAGTACCAGGCGTATATCGCCGGGTTGCCGATGCTGGCGGTGCGCGACTTCGACGGGAAGCGCACGGTCAAGATGACGCCGGTCCAGCTCGCAGCGCTCAACGATGCGCTGGCGAAGGTGCTGGCGGCCCCAGCCGGGTCGCCCGATTCCGTCTTCGAAGCGCAGGAGGATGCACGGACCCGTCTCTTCAAGCGACTCCAGTACCTTTCGTAGGCCAATTTCTGCTGGATTCGCAGCCGTTATGTAGATTTAGGACGGTCGCCCCTCCGGCTCGCTTGCGGTACAATCTGCTAAATCTCGTCAAATCCCCGTGTTCGTCCGGGAATATCTACCGCCGAGGCAGCGCATATGGCCACCGAAACCGTTCCGAGCAAGGTCCTGACAGCGATCAAGGGCCGCAAGTTCCCTGCCCTGAGCAAGCTGTTCGCTAACAAGACGGACTTCCAGGCTTGGACGCCCTCAGGACGCTGGGTGGCCGAGGATCCGGCCACGATCGCCAAGATTCTCGAAGTGTGGTTCACGCCGGGCGCTGGCCCGAACACCGTGACGTTCTCCACTGAGACGACCTCCGCGAAGGCTGCTACGCTCGAATACGAAGTGTCCTGGAAGGTTCCCGCAGACGACCTGCCCCGCGTTCTTCGCGACGTATGGATGATGAACCTCGGCAAGGACGGTAAAATCGCGTCCGCGCGCATTTATAGCGCCGGGCTGCACATCGACTTCCCGGACGTCGACCTCGAGAAGCAGCGGCGCCAGAAGGGGCTCGCAGGCCCCAAGATGTCGAACTCGCCGAAGGTCATCACGTCAAAGGCGTCCTGACCGCTAGCCGTGACGCTATGCACTTCCCGATGCCTCTCGATAGAGGGCCGTCAGCCGATCCGACGGCTCTTCCTCCAGATCGTCCAGTAGCAGCTGCTTGAAGCGCCGGTAGTGGCGCACGGCCGACCCGCCGTCGTTCTGTCCCATGTGCGCGCGCATGATGCCGTGGGCCGCCGCCTCGCTGTACGTGTCCACCGTCTCCAACGCCTTGAACAGCTGCAGCGCCTCCTCGAACCGCCCCTCACGCTGGCGGCGTGACCCCAGCTCGTTGAGTCCCTCTATGTAGCGGTCTTCCAACTCGCGCCGGATCTGCTCCGTCCACTCGCTGTACGTCGACGAGAGAAACCCGCCCTTGTACAAGGCGACCGCTTCTTCGAGCTTCGCAGCGCGCGCGTCATCGTCCTTCGCGACATCGGCTTCAAGCATGGCTCGGTTGAAGGCGTCGATGTCGGACGTGAACACACCCTTGTCATTGAGCGCGTATCCGCCGTTCGCGTCGCGAACGACGCACTCATGGAACAGCGCGCGCCGGAGGCGGTACAGGCTCGAATGAAAGTTGCTGTTGCATTTCGACTCCGGAAGATCCGGCCAGAGTGCGCCGAAGATCTCCTCCTTGCGGACGGACTCGCCGCGATGAAGAAGGTAGAAGAACATCTCCTTGCTCTTCTCGCTGCGCCATTCGAGGTCCGATACCTGTCGCTCGCCGACGAGCACGCTGCCGCGCCCGAACGCGAACGCGCGCACGTTGGGCACGAGGCCGGCGTTGGGCTCTGTCTTGCGCGATGTGGCCTTCGGCCGCGCTTGCTCGTCGGTGATCGATGTGATGAACGCCTCCGCGATGTGGCGGACGAGCGCGTACTCGACCATCTCCTGCGCGCCGGTGATGAACGGCCGCAAGAAGGCGCGGTACCCGAGCTCATCGCTGATCTGCGACGCACGTTCGACCTCCGCCATCGATCGTCGTGGCTGGTGCGCGGCGAACAGCGCTCGAGCACGGAGGACGGCGGTGATCGCCATCTGGTGCTTGTTGTCCGCGGTCTCGTAGTGCTTCCATGCCGCGTCGAGTGACTTGATCGCGCCGGACGTATCGCCGCGGGCGAGAGCGAGTTGCGATTCGGCGAGTTGGTGCTGTGCCACGCGTGATGCGGGCTCGCCGGGCTTTGGCGCGGTCTGCTTGAGTAGCCGCAGCGCTTCGCCGCCCTGCCCGAGCCCTAGCTGCGTCAGCGCCAGACCCTCAGAGACCTCAGTAGTGAGATATGGGATCTGCAGGCCTTCGACGAGCGGGCGCACTTCCTCATACGCTGCGAGGCTCTCTTCGAAGCGCCCGGTCGAGCGATACGTCTCCGCCATGCCGGCGAGAATGGCCGCTTCGGCGAACGTATTGCCTGCGCCGCGTACGAGACGCAGGCCGCGTTCGTAGACCTGCAACGCCTGGTCGAATTCGCCGATCTCGTAATACACCATGCCGGTATTGTTCAGCGTCAGTCCCAGGTCGAAGGTGTTGCCCGCACGTTCGAAAGCCGACTGTGCTCGTTGCAAAGCACCCAGGGCCTGCATCGACTCGCCGCGCGCGCTGTAGCACTGCGCCAGCGTCCCGCACGTGTTGCCTATGCCGCGTAGGTCGCCCACCTGCTCGAACAGCCGCCGCGCTTCCTCCAGCTCGACGATCGCCGCGTCGAAACCGCCGGCGAGCGCGTGGGTCACGCCGATGTTGCGCAGCGCGTCCGCCAGCATCGCGTCGTCGGATGCGGTCTCATTCTCGACAAGCCCGCGCGCTTCGTTGAACGTCGCCAGTGCCTCGTCGTGATAGCCCTTGAACCGCTGCGTCTCGCCGCGCACGAACAGCGCCTCGACGATGCCGGGCACGTCCTCGATGTTGCGCAGGATGCGCAGCGACTCTTCGACGAGCCGTAGCGCTTCGTCGAACTCTTCGAGCTTCATCGACGCCCGCGCACGCCAGACGAGCAGCGTCGGCCGGCCGGCGGCTGCGTCGTGTGGCAGGCGGTCGATCCATTCGGCGAGGGCGCGCGCCTGTCCCTGCTGGATCAGCCGCGGTGCGATCTCGTCGAGCACGACGGCGGCCTGTGTCCATTCCTCGAGCTCGAACAGCAGCTCGACGGCTTCGTTCAACATCCCGAAGCGCGACAGCTTGTCGGCGGATTCGCGCCCTGCCGTTGCGAACGCAGCGGGCTCGTCAGAGCGGAACTGCTGCATGAGCAGCGCGCGCAGCAACGGGTGGCAGCGGTACATCGGCGGATCGTCGGCATGCTGCGTCACGAACAGCACCTGCGCCGCCGCTTCGCGCAGCAGCTTTTCGCTGTCACGGCGGTTCGTCACGTCGTTGCAGAGCGCGGGCGTCCACACCGGCAGCAGCGAGATCTGCCGCAAGAATACGCGCAAATCTTCGGGCACCGTGACGAGCGCCTCACCCGTCGCGTAGTCGGCCAGCGATAGCCCGACGTTGGGCCCGGCGATGCTGCCTACGCCGCCTGCGGCACCCTCGCCGTCTACTTCCGCACGCCGTGGCATCGAGTCCGTCGCCCCAGCGCCGAGGATGATAGCTGCGGCCCAGCCTTCGGTGCGTTCGAACAACGTCTCCGCTTCGTCCTCAGAGACGGCGCGCCCGAGCGTGCCGAGCAGCTCTCGTACTTCGCGTGGCGTGAACGCGATGTCTGCCGCACCCAGCGTCGTCACTTCGCGGCGGGCGATGAGGCGCGCGAGCGATGGCACTGGGGGTCGCGTCCGCGAGGTCATCACAACGTGCAGGTTCTCGGGCGCGCGCTCAAGGACGTAGCCGAGCGTCTCCATGATCGCGGCGTCGGACTCGAGCAGGTGCACGTCGTCGAGCACGAGCACGACGTAGTCGTCCTGCTGCGCGATCGTATTTACGATGACGGCGGAGACGGTGCGCGGCTGCCAGAACCGCTCGTCGCCGAGTTCGACGTCCGTATCGAACCGCAGGCGCAACGCGGAAGCGACGGCACGCGCGAAGGCGGGGAGTTCGGCGTCCCAGGAGTCGAGGGCCACCCAGACGGGCGCGAAGTCCGTCGTTTCGAGCCAGTCGACGCAGAGGGTGGTCTTGCCGTAGCCGGCGGGTGCTGCGATGAGCGTGCCCTCTACGCCGACGGCCATATCGAGCAGGGCGTTCAGCCGCGGCCGACGCACGACATCGGGCCGCCGCCGGGGCACAGCGAACTTCGACGTCGCAACGCCCTCGATGTTGCGCGGCCTGCCGCTGCCCTCCATATGGTGGGGATTATAGGTTAGTTTGGTCGCCGGTCGTCAGACGCTGGTTCTTGGGTCGGCGCGTCTTGACCGCTATCGATATCGTCGTTCACCAAACCGCACTTCGAGAACGCCGACCACAGCGGCCTCGAGAAACAGCGTTCGAGGCTAACCTCCAAGCCCCCTTTTCGCGCACGTTCAAACGCTGAGCGGACAAAGACATCGGGCGGGTAGCGTTTGTCTGCAGGGCGGCCGATCTGTCCTGCCACAAGGTGCATGATCTCGTTAAGCCAATCCATGGAAGTAAGACGGGCCCCAAAGTCGAGCTGCTCCTCGTGGATGACCCCGCGCCCAAGAACCGTCAGTTGAACGAGTAAGGAGACGTAGAACGAGTCCAAGAACGGCTCGGGCAACCGCTGGACGAGTTCGAGCGCACGGTCCTCACTGAAACGCTTGTCCACGTAAGTGTTGGGGCCGGTCCTTTCGATGAAATCTGATTTCTCAAACACTGATGTCCTCCGCTGCCCGCACGAACCGAGCACTTGATGCGGATATGAGATCAGTTACCGCAAGGTCGAGATCGACGCCGCGGGCGCCGGCGCTGATGTGGATGCGGTCGAGGGTGCGCGCTGATTCGTCGAGCAGGATCTCGAAGCGCGCGGGCTGTTTGAGGCCTAGGGCTGAGATGCCGCCGACTTGCATGCCGGTGAGGTCTTCCGCCTCGCGCTGTTTCGCCATGCGCAGCTTCTTTGCGCCGACGCTCGCCGCCAGCGTCTTGAGGTCGACCTCCGCCGCAACCGGCACCATCACGAGCATCGGCTTCGCGCGCGGGTCGCCTTCGCGCAGCACGACGAGCGTTTTGTACACCGTCGCGGCATCGGCGCCGATCAGGGCTGCTGCTTCGGTGCCGGCGTGGAACTCGCCGGAGATGTCGTAGACCTTCGCTGTGTAGGCGATCTTCTTTGCGTCGAGGACGCGCATCGCGTGGGTCTTATCCATGTTGTTGCCGGTGCGGTCTCAGCGCACGAACGAACCACGGCGCGATCATTCCGGCGAGGATCGTACAGACAAACGATCCCATCAGCATCGCTCTCACCGACCATAGCTCGCCAACTGTGAAGTCCTCGGTGGCGCAATTCCAACAGAGATCCGGATCTGGATATATGGCAACTACAAAGGCAGCATAGGCAACGATGAGTAGTGCTGCTGCCAGTACGAGCAAGAGTGCGGCCTTACGTCCGGCGGCGGCTGCGACGAGCGAGGTCAGAAGTCCACTCGCAGCGAGGACGGTGTAATACAGACCGGCTTCCGTATGAATCGCAAAGACAAGTGCCAACCCAAACATGGCAGCCGCCACCGTGCCCAACAAGATCCTCGTTCCCAGAGGAGGGCCGATGGTCAGAGGACTGCGCGTCAGCGATAGGAGCATTAGGACGAACAAGAGCACGACAGGGAGGGCCCATACAGTGGCCCCACCAATTGAGTAGAGCGCACGATGATTGTCGTTCTGACCGAACACGATAGCTCCGGCAGTCGCACAAACCAGCGCAGCGGAGGCGAACAGTGCAACAACACGAGTCGACGAGAGCACGAATGAATTCTAAAGCCGAACACAGCCATGTGCATGGGTCGAATAGACCATAGCTCGTGTGTCAGTCTCAGCGATAGCGAATCCGCTGAGAGGCCTACGCCGGCACGTCCGCCGCTTCGTCGCCTTCGTCCTCTACTGCGTCTTCGTCGAGGTTGATGTTGCCGCCGGAGCGGGTGAGCAGCAGCGGGCGCTTGCGGTTGCGGATGGTGTCGCCGCTGACGACGCACTTCTTGATGTCCGGCCGCGACGGCACTTCGTACATGACTTCCATCAGCGTGTCTTCGAGCACGGTGCGGAGGCCGCGCGCACCCGTCTTGTGGCGGATGGCTTCTTCCGAGCAGGCGACGAGCCCGTCGTCCGTGAACTGCAGTTCAACGCCGTCGAGCGAGAAGAAGCGCTGGAACTGGCGGGCGAGCGCGTTCTTCGGCTCAGTGAGGATGCGCACGAGCGCGTCCACGTCGAGCGACTCCAGCGCCACCACCATCGGCAGGCGGCCGACGAACTCCGGGATGAGGCCGTACTGCAACAGGTCGTCGTGCGTAACGTGCCGCATCATCTCGTCGGCCTTCTTCTGCTCGTCGAGGTTGTTGTACTCCGCCCCGAAGCCGAGCGAGCGCTTGCCACGGCCGAGGCGCTTCTCGACGACCTTCTCAAGGCCCTCGAACGCGCCGCCGCAGATGAACAGGATGTTCGCGGTGTTGATCTGGATGAAGTCCTGGTGCGGGTGCTTGCGACCACCCTGCGGCGGGACATTCGCCGTCGTGCCTTCGATGATCTTCAGCAGCGCCTGCTGCACGCCCTCACCGGACACGTCGCGTGTGATCGACGGGTTGTCCGTCTTGCGCGCGATCTTGTCGATCTCGTCGATGTAGACGATGCCGCGTTCGGCGCGCTGCACATCGAAGTCCGCAGCCTGGATGAGGTGGAGCAGGATGTTCTCGACATCCTCACCGACATAGCCGGCCTCCGTGAGCGCGGTTGCGTCGGCGATCGTGAACGGCACATCGAGTACCTTCGCCAAGGTGCGTGCGAGCAGCGTCTTGCCGGAGCCCGTCGGGCCGAGGAGCAGGATGTTGCTTTTCTCGAGATCAACGTCCGGGCTCTGGCCAGAGCCTGTCGCGCCGATGCGCTTGTAGTGGTTGTAGACGGCGACGGAGAGGACCTTCTTCGCCTGCTCCTGCCCGACGACGTACTCACTCAGGTGGTCGAAGATCTGCCGCGGTGGAGGGGTGCGCTGACCCGTGCCGGGCTTAACCTTCGCCGGTCCCGCCGCTTCCTCGTCGATGATTTCGCGACACAGCTCGACACACTCGTCGCAGATGTAGACGGCGCCGGGGCCGGCGATCAGCCGCTTGACCTGATCCTGATTCTTGCCGCAGAAGGAGCAGTGGTACTGAACGCGAGTCGTCCGGTTGTTCGCCATCCTGTTGAGTCCCCCTGTGGCAGCTTCGTGGCCGCCTGACGCTCGCGCTAGTGTTCGATTCTACGCCAGTCCGCCGGTTTTGTCAGCTACCCAACGCTGCCGGCTTGACGACGAGGCCGCTGCGTCCCAGGCACTGGGTATGCGCGGCGGCCGTATCGAATTGTCGGGAATTCACGTAGCTGTCTGAAGGCCCACGACCAAGGGCTATCCCCCGTTTGACGCGAATCTACTTCGTCAGTCACCCACGACGCGGTTTCGCCGCACCCTTACAACCCTTAAGGATTCGGGATGCGCTTGGTCAGGATCTCGTCGATCATGCCGTACGCTTTGGCCTGCTCGGGATTCATGTAGAAGTCGCGGTCGAAGTCCTTGCGAATCTTCTCGTCCGTCTGGCCAGTGTGCTTCACGAGGATGCCGCGGATGATGTCGTTCTCGCGCAGGATTTCGCGCGCCTGGATCTCGATGTCCGAAGCCTGACCGCGCGCGCCACCGAGGGCCTGGTGCATGTGGATCGTGCTGTTCGGCATGCAGTAGCGCTTGCCGGGCGCGCCGGAGCACATCAGGATCGTGCCCATGCTCGCCGTCATGCCGACCGCGTACGTCGCGACGTCGGGGCGGATGAGCTGCATCGTGTCGTAGATGGCGAGGCCGGCCGTGATCTGGCCGCCCGGCGAGTGGATGTAGAGGTTGACGTCCTTCTCCGGGTCCTCTCGCTCGAGGTAGAGGAGCTGGGCGATGATCAGGTTCGCGATCTGGTCGTCGATGCCCGTTCCGAGGAAGATGATGCGTTCGCGCAGGAGCAGCGAGAAGATGTCGAACGCACGCTCGCCGCGTGCGGACGTCTCGATCACAGACGGAATGATCATGTTACGGACGGGTTCGCTCTGCATCACCTTGTGCATATCCATGTGGGGGGTTCCTTCTGGCTCTCTGGTCTCTAGCCTTCGTCGGCTGTCGTTGCTTCTGGTTCTGCCTCGGCCTTTTCCTTCTTCTTGCGCTTCGGCTTGTCTTCCTTCGTGGCAGCGGGCTTGGCGCCTCCGTCCTGCGTAGCAATCTCGACCAGCTTCGCGAGCGTCTTTCGCGTGATCAGGTTGCGGCGGATGGTCTCGCGGCCATTCTCTGTATCGAAGATCTGGCGCAACTGGTCGCCCTGGGGGCCGGCCGCGCTCGTCATCGTCTCGATCTCTTCGGTGATCTCGTCCTCGGTCGCCTCTACCTTTTCGGCTTCCGAGACTTCGCCCAGCACCAGCGAACGCCTTAGGCGAAGATCCGCGACCGGGCGTATCTCCTCGCGGATCTGGTCGGCCGTCTGGCCCGTCGCTGCCAGGTAGCGCTCGAGGTCCTCAGGCTTGTCGAAATGCCCGACGCGGTCGTGGAACACGCGGTCGATCTCGGAATCGAGCATTACGGGCGGAAACTCGATCTTCGATGCTTCGATGATCTTCGTGAGCACGGCATCGTGATAACGGTTGTCCCGCTGCTCTTCCTCGCCCTTCGTGATGTCAGCGAGAATCCGCTCCCGAAGCGCGTCCTCGGACTCAAAGCCCTCGCCCACTGTCTTGAGGAACTCTTCGTCGAGTTCCGGCAGCACTTCGGACTTCGTTTCCTTGATGCGTACGACGAAGTGAGCCGTCTTGCCAGCAAACTTCGGGTCGCCGAGATCCTCGGGCACGGTCAGGTCGAACTCGACCTCTTCGCCCTTCGTCGCGCCGATGATGGCCTCCTCAAAGTTGGGGAAGAGGACGTCGCGGCTCTCATCGAACTGCACCTCGATGTCCTGCTGGTCGATCATCTGCTCCGGGCCGGTCGCCGTGAGGTCGGTGAGGGCAGGAGCGACTTCTGCCTTCACGTCCATCGTGATGATGTCACGCCAGGCGATCGGGTTCGTGTGTGGTTCGTGTGTGGCGGCACGCTGCCGCAACGTCTGGATCGTGCTCTCGACGCGCTCCGGGTCGACGACGACGTCCTCGGTCTCGATGCGGACAGCGTTGTAGTCGCCAAGCTCGACGATCGGGCGTACCGGGATGGTCGCCTTCACCACGAGCGGGTCGGTCGTCTCGATCACCAGCCGCGGGCGGGCGACGGGCTCGATGCTCTCGTCAGCCTCCATCGCCGCCTTGTACGCGTCCGGCACGACGATATCGATCGCTTCGTCGAGCACGCGCTCCTCGCCGAAATACTGCCGCACGAGGTTCGCCGGGGCCTTGCCGGGACGGAAGCCAGGCACCTTCGCCTTGGGGGCGAGCTTCTTGACAGCCTTCGCGCGCGCCGCGTCAAGCTGCTCGGCATCGATCTCAATGGTCATCTCGACCTGGGCGTCGGGGATTCGTTCCGTCGTTACTTTCACGCTGCGCCAACCTCGAATCTGCCGTGTGGGGGATTCCCTGTCGCGCGGGCCTTCAGCCCGCGGTCGTCAGGGTGCCTCGGACACTACAGACGGCCGCTCTGAGCGACCGTCCAGCGTCGGAAGTCCATGTGTATCTGTGAGTATAGCAGGGTGCTCCACGACCGAGCCGGTGCTTGAAGCGTGCTTATGTCGC
Organism: Dehalococcoidia bacterium; assembly: GCA_021731085.1. Lineage (GTDB taxonomy): Bacteria > Chloroflexota > Dehalococcoidia > DSTF01 > JACRBR01 > JACRBR01. The sequence continues at coordinate 20,929 of JAKFYB010000009.1, read as the reverse complement.
TACCGATTTCGAGACGTCAGCACGTCGTTCAGAGCGTCGCCGAGCAGATTGAACGACAGGATCAGCAGACACACGACGCCACCAGGTATCAGCAACAACTGTGGGTGGTTCTCGAACACGGAGCGCGGCGAGCCATCGGCGATCAGCGCGCCGAAGCTCGGGTGCGGCGGCTGGATGCCGACGCCGATGAACGTCAGCCCGATCTCCGCGAGCGCGATCGCGCCCAACGCTGCCGACAGCCCGACGACGATCAGCGGCATCACGCCCGGCATCAGGTGGCGGAAGAGGATCCGCGGTGTCGAAGCGCCGAACGACTCCGCCGCCGTCACGTAGTCGGCGCCGCGCAACGTGAACACCTGCGTCCGGATCAGCCGCGCGCCGCCGACCCAACCGAACAGGGACAACACGAAGAAGATGAGGAAGAAGTCCGCGAACCCCGTGTCGGTAAACCAATTCGTCCCGATCTTGTCCTCGAGGTTCTCCACCCAGCCTACGAACCGAGGACGCAAGGTCACCGTGATCAGGATGAGCATCGGCAGCCCCGGCAGCGCCGACAGGATTTCGCCTGTGCGCATGATGATCGAGTCCGTCCAGCCGCGGCGGTATCCCGCCAGCATCCCCAGCGTCAGTGGCAGCATGATGCCACCAGTCGCGACGGTCGCGAGCGTGATCGCCACCGTCGTCTGCATGGCGAAGATGCAACGGCTGAGGATGTCGCGGCCGTTGCGATCCGTCCCGAACGGGTGCTCCCACGATGGCCCCTGAAATGAGGCGTCGAGATTCTGCTCCGCATATCCGTACGGCGCGATCCAGGGCGCGAAGATCCCAATCAAGTACAGCGCCAAAATGATGATGAGACACACGACCGCGAGCTTGCGCCGCATGAGCCGCCGCACTGAGCGAAACGCTGGACTCGTTGCCGGTTGCTCTGCGACGTACTCCGTCATCGAACTCGTGTCGATGTACGCCATCAGTTCAGCCCTCGCTGGCCGGCGCGGATGCGCGGGTCGATGACGATGAGCATGAGGTCAACGGCAAGGTTTGCGATCACGAACGCGGCGGTGCCGATCATCACGATCGCGAGGATCACGTTGTAGTCCTGGGCGCCCACCGACTCGAACACGAACCTTCCAATGCCCGGTATGCCAAGCAGAATCTCAATAAACAGCGCGCCTTCGATCAGGCTCACGAGGTCGAGACCAATCGCGGTCGTCATGATCGGAAGCACCGACACGCGCACAACGTGGCGTGTGATGACGACGTACTCGCTCAGTCCTTTGGCTCGCGCCGTCCGCACAAAGTCATCGTCCATCGCGAGGAGCGTCGATGTTCGGGCAAGGCGAGCGACGCCCGCTATGCCCGGCACGGTCAGGGCGATGGTCGGGATCACCATAGAGGCCGTGAACATGCCGTCGAAGCCCCCGGGCGGCACAAGTCCCCATCTATCCGATAGGAACAAGACGAGGATCGGCACCAACACAAGCACCGGGATCGATCTGAAGAACAGAAACGTCCCGATTAATGCCGGATCGATCCAGGATCCGCGCTTAACGGCGGCGTAGATGCCCAGCGGAATCCCGATGAAGAAGGTCAGAATGAACGCGAACAATGCGATGCGAAACGACACCCACATCTTCGGGAAGATGATGTCCGGAATGTCACGGTCGCGGTACTGAAAGCTCGGCCCGAAGTCGCCGTGCAACACGATATCGCTGAGCCAGATCCTGTACTGCTGGTAGATGGGCAGATCGAGGCCGTACTGCTCGCGCACGCGGTCGAAGGCTTCTTCGTCGCGGTACTGGCCGGAGTAGATGCTGATCGGATCGCCGGGGCCCCAGCGCGTGATGTAGAACATCGCGAACGACACGATGAGCAACGTCAGCGGCAGGAACAGCAAGCGCCGAATGATGTGCCCGGACAGACCATCCATGGTCAACGCCTCCGACGTTCGTATCGACGCGCGTGCGTCATCAGCATATTGGAGATTCGCTGGATAGCCGTAGGGGACGGCCCTAACGACCGTCCCCTATCAATTCTCTGTGCTCGCTCACCGCGCGGGCTGAAGGCCCGCGCTACATGCGGCATCACTCGCCTACGGTCGGTCTACTTCGACCTCGCGGTAGCGCTCGATGATCATCGCCGGCAGCTCGAAGTTCGTCACGTACGGCTTCACGAGCACGTGCGCGACGTCGTAGAACATCGGGATCCAGACGGCGTCTTTTACCAGCTTGTCCTCTACCTCCTGGTACGTCTGGAGGCGCGCCTCGGCGTCCTGGTTCACGCGCGCCGACTCGAGCAGCGCGTCGATCTCGGGGTTCGAGTAACGCGTGTTGTTCTGGCGGCTTGTCGAGTGGAATAGGATGTCGAGAATGTCCTCCGGATCCGGGTAGTCCATGATCCAACCGAGGTGGAACATCTGGTACCGGCCCTGGTCGATGTCGCTGAAGAACGTGCCGGACTCCGCCTGCTGGATCTTCACGTCGATCCCGAGGTTGTCCGACCAGTACTGGACGATGGCCTCAGTGGTCGGGCCCACGGTACCGCCGGCGCCACTCTCGGCGAGCGTGATCTCCGGCATGTCGTCGGCGTACTTCGACTGTTCGAGCAGGCGCTTCGCTTCTTCCGGATCGTACGGGTACGTCTTCTGCACTTCGGTGTAGCCCGGGACGCCCGGCATAAGGATGCCGTTGGCGACCGGAATCGCGTCTTTCAGGATCACTTCCGCGATCTTCGCGCGGTCGACGGAAAGGGCGAACGCCTGCCGCACAAGCGGGTCGTCGAAGGGCGGCACGTTGGTGTTAAAGCCGATGTAGTCGAGCGACTGCCGTGTGACCTGCGAGTACTCAGGGTTCAGTACGTCGGCCGGATCCTGAATGCGCTCGAGGTCATCGAGCCCGACGCCGGTGATGTCGATGTCGCCGTCCTCGTACGCGACGAGCCCCGATCCACCGGAAAGCTCGAAGCGCACGGTCTTAAGCGTCGGGGGGCCGAGGTAGAAGTTCTCGTACGCCTCGAGGATGATCTGCTCGCCAAGACGCCACTCCGCCAGCTTGTAGGGGCCGGTGCCGTTCGGCTGCTGCGTCCAGCGGCGCGGATTGCCTTCAATCTGGCGCTGGTCGACCACGTAGGCGGTCGGGTACGTCATCTTATAGAGGAAGTATGGCTTCGGAGCATCGATCGTAATTTCGATCGTGCTGTCGTCGACGATCTTCACGCCACTGACGGAGTCCGCACGGCCGCGCGCCATGTCCTTCGCGCCGACGATGTCGCCTAGGAAGTTCTCCGCCACTACGGACGCTGTCTCAGGCGCGAGCGCGCGCTCGATCGAGTACTTCACGTCTTCCGGCAGCACGGGCCGCCCGTCGTGGAAGGTTGCGTTCCGGCGCAGTTTGAACGTGAACACCGTGCCGTCGGCGCTGACTTCGTAGCTCTCGGCTAGGTCCGGCTGGATGGCCAGATCCTTGTCGAGCCGCACGAGCCCGGAGAAGATCTCGACCAGGTACGACGCGGAGCCGGAGTCCTGTACGACGGCTGGGTCGAGGAACAGCGGATCCTCGCCACGAATGACGAGTTCGCCCTCGCCGCCGCTCTCGATGTCGGCGCTTTCGGTTTCGGAAGCGGACGGCGTCTCGTCGCCGGACGCGGAATCGTCCTTGTCGCCGCCACCGCCTACCGAGAAGAGGAGGACGCCCGCAATGACCAGAATGAGCGCTGCGGCAGCCCCGATGAGGCCCAGTTGAAGCCTGTTATTCATGAATCAATTCCTTGCACCCTTGTGGTTGCTCTGTTGTCATCCTTGAACGCCCGATCTTAGCAGGCACCAGGCGTCCGAATTCGTCGATCGCACGAAGCGCCTAAACTACGAGAAACGCTCACAGAGTCTACGTTCACGCACCCAGATTCGGCTTTAGGTGAATCCCCGACGTTTCGCGGGCGGTTTGGCTGCTGAAGCTGGAACAGCGCGTGCATGACGAGCGTTTGATCATGTATGGCAATGCCGATTGCGGCCTTGCCATAGCTTGCCGACAATCGTCAAGCACGGGGCATGCTCTGATATCATGCCCACCGTTCCGCCGAATCCAAATTCGCCTTCCAGACGAACCTTAGAGGCATGAGCGAACAAACCTCACCGCTACACGACCCGTCGTCCGCCATGGATGCCCCGCTTGACGCTCCGGACGACGGTCAGCAGCAAGAGGCGCGCGTCTCTGCGCCATCCGTGCGCCTCCCGAAGGTCAATCTCAGCGGCCTCACCCGCGATGGGGCCCTGCTCGTGGCGTTTGGGGTGATGGCGGCCATCATCATCGTCGGGGGCTTCCTGCGCCTGACCTACGGCAACTGGGACCGCGCGATCGGGGCAGAAGGCCAGCCGCCAACGACGAGCGGCCACCTCCACCCGGACGAGCGGTTTCTGACCCAGATCAGCGTCGACACGACGGCGCCGACGGGCAATATCTTCGACAAGATAACGACGTACTTCGACACCGACGAGTCACCTCTCAACCCGTACAACATCACGCGGCCCGACGGCAGCACCCAGACGACCTACGTCTATGGCACGCTGCCGTTGTTCCTTAACAAAGCCGTCGCCGCAAACGCGACCCTTCCGTACGACGCCCTCGAAATCATCAACATGGGCGACCCCGTGAACTCCGCCCTGTCAACGCTTACCGGTGGTCGCGTCGGGCTGCCGGAGGACGACTTCACGACCTACGACCGCTACAACCTCTCGGGCCGTTGGGTCTCGGCGATGATCGACCTGCTCGCCATCGTCTTCATCTTCTTACTCGGTCGGCAACTCGCGAATCGGAACGTCGGCTTGCTCGCTGCCGCGCTCTACGCGTTCACGCCATTCGCGCTGCAGAACTCGCACTATTTCATCGTCGACCCACACGTGACGCTCTTCGCAACGATGACGCTGTACTTCGCCGTAAAGGGCGCGAAGCACGGCGGCTACCACAACTTCATGCTGGGAGGCGCGTCGGCCGGACTCGCGATGGCGTCGAAGACAACGGCGCTCGCGCTATTACCGGTTGTCGTGCTTTCCGTCGGCATCTACGCGTGGGGTGGCATCGCGCCGTTCGTCGCGCCGCTCTGGGCAGGCGACAAGCCTGAGTACGCCGCTCGCCGCGATGGCCACAAACTCGATCGGTCGGCGATGGTCCTCGTGCTCGGCACGCTTGCCGGTTTGCTGGCGGCCTTCATCGCCTACCGCCTGACAATGCCGTATGCATTCAACACGCCGAGCCTTGCCGACCTGACGTCATGGAAGTTCGGTTCGATCGGCCCGCTGCCGTTCGTCTACCCCGACGTCATGAACCAGCACTGGCTCGACGACATCCAGAACCAGGAAGAACTACTCAGCGGCGGATCCTTCCCGCCCAACGTCCAGTGGATCGGACGTTCGCGCTGGCTCTGGCCGCTACAGCAGATGATCAGCTGGGGCATGGGCCCCGCGCTCGGCATCACGGCCTGGCTCGGCGTCGTGTTCGCAGCAATCTACGCCTTCAAGCAGAAGCAAGCCGCGTGGCTCATCCCGCTGGCGTGGGTCGTCGGGTACTTCGGTTTCATGGGCATGCAGTTCTCGCTCTACATGCGGTACTTCTTGCCGCTGTACCCGGCCCTCTGCGTGTTCGCGGCGTTCCTGCTGTATCACGCATGGCGCTGGGCGTCATCCGGCGAACCACTTGCTGCTCTCGGGAAGTTCGGTGAGCGCATATCGCCGATCAAGCCCGCGATCCCCGTGCTTGTGAAGTCGGGCGTCGTCATTGTCGTCGTGTTCACCGTGATCGCCGGTCTCGCGTTCTACAACATCTACCGCTCGCCCGTTACGCGCGCGGAGGCGTCGTGCTGGATGTTCGAGAATCTGCCGCAGGGTAGCGTCATCGGCCACGAGCACTGGGACGACACTGTCCCGTACGGCCAGCCTGGGTGCGCCGGCGGCACGTACGAGCACGTCGAGTTTGCGAACTTCGGCAACGACACGCCGGAGAAGGTCGAGCAACTGCTCGCCGACATCAACTCCGTGGACTACTTCGCACCCGCGAGCGCGCGCCTGTCCGGCACGATCTCGCGCGTACCCGCCGTCTATCCGGTCACGGCACGATTCTACGACACACTCGCGACGAACCCGGAGTCCATAGGCTTCAAGAAGATCGCCGAGTTCAACTCGTACCCCAGCATCTTCGGAAGAGAATTCAACGACACGGGCGCAGAAGAGTCGTTCTCCGTGTACGACCACCCGACCGTCGTCGTCTACGAAAAGACGGAGGACTACAGCGCCGAGGCGACGCGTAAGGCGCTCGACGCTGACGCCTTCATCGCCGCCTGTGCTGCGCAGCCGAAGGACGCGGGCCAGAACTGCATCATGTACGAGCCCGAGATCCTCGCGGCACAGAAGGCGGGCGGCACCTGGTCGGACATCTTCGACGCGGGCTCGCCGACGAACCGCTTCCCGGCACTCTTTTTCGTGCTCACGATGCAGATCGCGGCGTTCGCCGTGCTGCCGTTGACGCTGATCCTGTTCCGCGGGCTTCCTGACCGCGGGTACCTGCTGAGCAAGCCGCTCGGCATCATCGGCCTCGCGTACCTCGTGTACGCGCCCGCGGGCTTCGGCGTCTTCGACTTTACGCGCGGCAGCATTGCCGGCATTCTCGCCCTCATGGTGCTGGCCGGCGTCCTCGCCGCGTTCCGCTGGCGCGACGAACTGATCGCATGGTTCCGCGAGCACTGGCGCTTCGCGCTCGCCTGCGAGGCGATCTTCCTGGCTGCGTTCCTGTTCTCATACTGGATCCGCCTCCAGAACCCCGATCTCTACCACCCGTTCACCGGCGGCGAAAAGCCGATGGACTTCACGTACTTCAACGGCGTCCTTCGCACGACTGACCTCACGCAGGGCCCTGTTGATCCGTGGTATGCGGGCGGATATCTCAACTACTACTGGTGGGGCTTCTTCATCGGCGCCACACCCGTGAAGCTCCTCGGCATCGTGCCGGAAGTCGCCTACAACCTCGTTGTGCCGATGTTCTTCGCGCTCTCCGCCGCCGCGACGTTCTCCGTCGCCTACAACTTGAGCGAGGGCACACGACAGCTCATGCGCCGCCGCCCCGGCGGCTTGCCGATCAGTCCCGCGGGCCCCATCCTCGCTGGCCTGCTTGCCATCTTCTTCGTGATGGTCGCGGGCAACCTCAAGGCGATCGGCGTGCTGGAAGACAACTTCGCGAGCGTTAGCCCATGGAATCCGGACATCCCCATCATCGGATCCGTCGTCGTCATCTTCGGCGGGCTCTACGAATCAGCATTCGGCGACGCTTCGTTCCGCGACCTTGTGTACGGCTACGACTGGTGGGCGCCGAGTCGCGCGCTCACGATCATCCCCGGCCAGGAGAACACGGTTACACCGATCACGGAGTTCCCGTTCTGGACGTACCTCTTCGCCGACCTGCACGCGCACCTGATGGCGATACCGTTCTCGATGACGGTCACCGGCGTCGCACTCGGCGTCGTCTTCAACTTCACGCGCCTCAATCCCGCGACCGACGAAAGCAAGCGCCGCTCGCGAGAGTGGGTGTCATGGGGCATCGTGCTCGTGCTTGGCGTGGTCGTCGGTTCGCTTCGCTGGATCAACTCGTGGGACTACCCGCCGTTCATGCTCATCGCCGCAGCCGGCCTGATCCTCGGCGAGCGCGCGAAGGAAGGCCGCTGGACGCTACGTGCGCTGACGATGGGCGTCGTCAAAGCCGGCGTGATGGGCATCCTGTCGTTCGTGCTGTACTCCGTCGTCGCGAAGAACTACAGCCAGTCGTACAGCAGTATCAACCAGGCCGACCAGACGACAGACCTGACGGACTTCCTCAGTCACTTTGGCGTCTTCCTCGTCATCATCACGGGCTTCCTGTTGTTCCAGCTCAACCGCGCGATCACGCGCACACAGGAAGTGCGCTGGCTCGTAGCTGGCAATCAGCGCCGCCGCAGTGCCGTCCGCACGCTGCCTGTCATGCTCGCTCTCATCCTGGCCGGCTGGCTGATCATCACGCTGTTCACCGTCCCACGCTGGGGCGTCACGGGCGTCGCCTTCGTCGGGCTAATAACCCTACTTCTAGTCGCGCTCCATGAGATCAAGAGCCACACGCCGACTGCGCCCATCATGCTCTTCGTCTACGCGATGATCGGGCTCGGCTTCGGCCTTGTTGGCGGCGTCGAGATGGTCACGCTCGAGGGCGATGTCGGCCGCATGAACACGGTGTTCAAGTTCTACCTGCACGTCTGGATGATGTGGGGCGTCGTCTCCGCCTTCGGACTCTGGTACATCCTCGGTGTCATGCGTCCGCAGGAGGTGTTCTTCAATCGCGGAAGCGAGGCCAACCGCATGGCCGTGCTTATCCCGCGCTACGCATTTGTGACCATCGTCGTGCTGCTCATGGTCGGCACGCTCGTCTACCCGTACTTCGGCACCCGGGCGCGCATCCACGAGCGCTTCGACCCCGGCCTCGGCACCGGCAACGACGGCCTCGCCTGGATGAACTCCGAGAACATCCGCGAGGGCGGCGAAGGCAACATGTACATCACCGAGTACGACGCGACCGGCATTCGCGGCGAGCACGAGATGAAGTACACGCTCGACGCCATCAACTGGGCGCGGCAAAACATCGACGGTACGCCGACGATCATCGAGGCCATCGGCCCCTCGTATCGCAGCCTCGGCAGCCGCTTCGCGATCAACACAGGCCTGCCGACGGTGCACGGCTGGGGCTTCCACCAGTCGCAACAGCGCGTGAAGTTCGCACAGGCGCTCCAACTACGCCAGGCCGATGTCGACGAGTTCTACACGACGACAGACCTCGGCCGGGCGCGAGAGATCCTCGACAAGTACGAGGTCGGCATCGTGATCGTCGGTGACGAAGAGGGATTCAACTACGGCGACACGGGCATGGAGAAGTTCGAGGACGGCCTCGGTGGCGCGATGGAACTGTTGTATGAAAACCCCTCGAATCAGATCTGGCGCGTGATCCCGGAAGAAGTCCGCGGCACGGAGATCATCACGTCGTCCGACAGCGAAACGCCCTAGCGACTCGAGCCGACGCGCCGGCATTCAGCCCGCGCCGTGTGTCACTACTCCTCGTGACCTAGATCAGGACATCCAGACGAGCGAGACCGCGAAACGCCGGCAACCCCCGATACTCCAGATCACCCGGCGCGCGCCGCAGCGACGGGAACCGCCGTACGAGCGTCGCGATCGCGATCTGCGCCTCCAGCCGCGCGAGCGGAGCACCGAGACAGAAGTGCACGCCGCCACCGAACGAGTGGTGATGCACGTCCTCGCGCGTGATGTCGAACTCATTCGGCCGGTCGTATTTCTCCGCATCACGGTTCGCCGTGGCGAGAAAGATCAGCGCGGACTCGCCTTTCTTTATCGGACAGCCGCCGATCTCTGTGTCGGCCTCCGCAATCCGCGCCGTCTCGACGACGGGGCTGTCGTAGCGCAGCATTTCTTCGACCGCGTTTTTCACCAGCGAAGGATCTTCGCGCAGCATTGACATCTGATCTGGATGTTCGATCAGCGCCAGCACACCGTTGCCGATGAGGTCGGTCGTCGTGAGATTGCCGGCTGTCAGCAACAGTCCGCACATGATGGCGATCTCTTCCGTCGTCATCCGAACACCATCGTCTTCGGCGGCGATCATCGCGCTGATCAGGTCGTCGCGCGGGTCGGCGCGCCGCTCTTCGATCGTTCGCTGCAGGTACTCAGCCAAGGCCTCGCTCGCCGCTCCGAGCTTCGCCGTGACCTCGGGTGTTGGCGCGGGATCGAACGCAGCGCCGAGCGCATCCGACCAGCGCTTGAAGTCCGCCTGGTCCGCCGGATCGATCCCGAGCATCTCCGCGATCACGATCGTCGGCAGCGGGCCTGAGAACTCGCCGATGACGTCGAACCCTTCGCGGCCCGCAACCGCATCGAGCAGACCATCGACGATCTCCTGGATGCGCGGCGCCAGCCGTTCCACCGCGCGCGGCGTGAACGCCTTGTTCACCAGTCCGCGCAAGCGTCCGTGGTCCGGGTCGTCGAGCATCAGGATGCTCGGGTCGCGGCCATCGCGCGGAGCGAAGAGCGCCATGTACGTGCCCGGCAGTGCCTTGCGAGCGTCCGCGCCCCACAACGCCTTGTTCTTGAGCACGGCCTCGATGTCGTCGTGATTCGACAGCACCCAGCGCTTTACGATGGAGTCGTAGTGAATGGGCTCCGCTTCGTGTAGCCGCTGCAGCACCGGGTAAGGATCCTCGCGAAACGTCGCGTCCAGCGCCGTCAGTTCGATGCCCGTGGGTACCTTGGTCGTCGCATCTGTAGCTTCAGTCATGCCCGATATTCTACTCCCGCACACACGAGAATCGCAGCCACAAGCCCAGCTTTGGTAGACTGAACCCCAGATTCGGGCCGCCAGGCTCGCCGACCACGACTAGCTGACAGGCCTACCCGCTCCCACATGCTCGAAGCTCTAACCGACAAACTGACCGGCGTCTTCTCCAAGATGGGCTCCAAAGGCACCATCACCGAGAAGGATCTCGACGAGGCCATGCGCGAAGTCCGCATCGCCCTGCTTGAGGCGGACGTCAACTTCAAGGTCGTACGTCAGTTCATCGCCACGGTCCGCGAGCGCGCGCTCGGCCAGGACGTCGTGCAGTCGATTTCCGGTCCGCAGATGGTCATCGGCATCGTCAACGAGGAGTTGATCAACATCCTCGGCGGCGCGCCGTCGACCATCTCGATGGCGTCGAAGCCGCCGACCGTGATCATGCTCGTCGGCCTCAAGGGCGCCGGTAAGACGACGACAGCCGCCAAGCTCGCGCTCCACTTCCGCAAGCAGGGCCAGAAGCCGATGCTCGTCGCTGCCGACCCATACCGCATGGCGGCGACGGACCAGCTCAAGTCGCTCGGCAAGCAACTCAATCTCTCCGTCATGCTTCCCGAGGAAGGCCAGAGCGTTGCGGAACTCTGCGGCGCATCACTGCAGGAAGCGACCCGCCAGGGCGCGAACATCGTCATCGTCGACACCGCCGGCCGCTCCACAATCGACACCGACCTCATGACCGAGATCACGGACGCCCGCAAGGCGCTCGATCCGAACGAGGTCATTCTCGTCCTCGACGCGATGACGGGACAGGAAGCCGTCAACGTTGCGCAGGAGTTCCACGATCAGCTCGGCGTGACGGGCATCATCGTCTCCAAGATGGACGGCGACGCGCGTGGTGGCGCCGTGCTCTCGATCCGCGCCGTCAGCGGCATCCCTGTGAAGTTCCTCGGCGTCGGCGAGAAGTCGGATGCGCTCGAGCCCTTCATGCCCGACCGATTCGCCGGCCGCATCCTCGGCATGGGTGATGTCGTCGGCCTGATCGAGAAGGCGAAGGAGACCATCTCCGAGGACGACGTCCAGAACCTCGAAAAGAAGATGAAGAACAAGCAGCTGGATCTGGAGGACTTCATCGGCCAGTTCCAGCGCATCAAGAAGATGGGCCCCATGAACCAGCTTCTTGACATGCTCCCCGGCATGGGTCAAATCAAGAAACAGATGAAAGTCGAGACCTTCGACGACTCATTCTGGAATAAGGCTGAAGCTGTCGTATACTCCATGACACCGGAGGAGCGTAAGCACCCTGAGATTATCAACGGGAGCCGCCGCAAGCGGATCGCCCGTGGTAGCGGCACAACGCCGCAAGAAGTGAATCAATTGCTGAACCAGTGGAAGGAGGCGAAGAAGATCATGCAGCAGTTCGCCAACAACCGCTCGGTACTCGGCAGCCTGTTTGGAGGAAGATAGTGCCAGTCCGCATCCGCCTGCGCCGCGTGGGCAAGAAGAAGCAGCCAAACTACCGACTCGTCGTCGCCGACTCCCGCGCCCCGCGTGACGGCGCCTTTATCGAGACTCTCGGGACGTACAACCCGCTGACGGAGCCCGCGACCATCGTCATAAACGCAGAGCGCGCCAAGGAGTGGATCTCGAAGGGCGCACAGCCCTCCGACCGGGCCCGCCTCATTCTCGCCAGCCAGGGCGTGATCGACGCGCCGACGCTGCCGAAGCGCGAGAAGAAGAAGGTCGAAGAGCCAGCGGCCGCTGCAGCGCCTGCAGCCGCCGCTCCCGCAGCGTCACCGGCCGCCGAAGAAGCGCCGGCAGAGGAAGCTCCCGCCGAGGAGCCAGCCGCCGAGTAGTGGCCCGACGCCCACTTGCTGTTTGTTGTCTGTTGTGAGGAACCGTGCAAGAACTGATCGAATACATCGCCAAGAATCTCGTCGACGCGCCCGATGACGTAAAGGTCACCGAAGACAAGCAGCGGGGGCGCACCGTCATCCACCTCGAAGTCGGCGCCGACGACTACGGCCGCGTCATCGGGCGCAACGGCCGCATCGCCCAGTCGATGCGCGCCCTCCTCAAAGTCAGCGCCGTCCGCCACCGCGAGTACGCATCCCTCGAAATCGGCGAGTGACGCCGAGCGGCTGTACTAGCGGAGCTTCAGTTCCACCGCAGTCGCCGATGATCGACGACAGCTCGAGAACCAAATGATCCGCACCAACAAGAAGAAGACCAAAGGCCCGCAAGTCAGCGTCCCCGCCGCTGCCAAGCCAGAGGCCCCCCTCCCCGGCCGCTCCTCGTTCGCCGCCCGCGTGAAGAAGACCCGTCGCCGTTCGTCACAGTCGCAGTCCACAACGAACACACATCGCTCGCCGACGTCGCGCCCCACAGCTGCCGCGACAGACCCCGCGCGCAACCAACCGAAGGTCATGTCTCGTCAGGAGCGCCTCGCCGCCGCCAAAGGCATCGACGCGACAGCGCAGCAAGGCCCACCACCCGGCCCGCTAGATGCTCAAGTCACGCCGCCGGCGAAGACCACCGCGCCAACATCCGCGCCGAGCAGCAAAACGACATCGACCACCATGCGCGGCCCAAAGCGGCCGCCGGCGAAGCCTCAGCCCACAGACCAGACTGAGCCAGAAGCGGGCTACGTTGCCGTCGGCCGCGTCCATGCACCGCACGGCCTTCACGGCGAAGTCAAAGTCACCTCCCTCACCGAAAATCCCGACCGCTTCGCCCCCAAAGCCAAACTGTGGGCCGGACAGCAGCAGATCACCGTGACCGGCGTGCGCGAAGCGAGCGGCTTCGTATATCTCACCATCAAGGGCTTTAACGACCGCACCTCGGTCGAGAAGTTCCGCAACACGTTGCTCCAGGTGCCCGAATCTGAGCTCCCGAAACTCGAAGAGGGCGAATACTACCGCTTCCAGCTCATCGGCCTGAAGGTCTTCGACCGCGAAGGCGGCGCGCTCGGCGAGGTTGCCGAGATCATCGAGACCGGCGCCACCGACGTATATCGCGTCGCTGCGCCTGACAAGCCCGACCTACTGCTCGCCGCCATGCCCGACGTCGTCCTCGAGATAGACATCGCCGCCAAGCGCATGACCGTCGACCCACCCGACTGGCGCTGACACTCGCCTTCGACTTATTCCGCGACTTGACGGCAAACGCTGTCGATTCCGCCCATCGCCGCCCGTCGTTACAGTGGACGCGAGGCGAAGGCCGCGCGTTGCACACGAAGGAGACCGCACACCATGAAGTACATGTTCCTCATCTACGACGAAGAGAAGAACCAGAACAACGGCGCGCCCGCGGTCATGGAGGAGTACGGCGCGTTCTCCCAGCTCGCCAACGAGAAGGGCGTGATTCGCGACGGCAACCGCCTCCACGCGACCGATGCCGCCACCACCGTCCGCGTCCGTAACGGCGCGACGCAGACCACCGACGGCCCCTTCGCAGAGACGAAGGAACAGCTCGGCGGCTACTTCATCTTCGAATGCAAAGACCTCGACGAAGCGCTTTCGTACGCCGCCAAGGTTCCATCAGCCAAGTTCGGCTCCGTCGAAGTCCGCCCCGTCTTCGAGATGTAGCGTCGCCGTGTAGCGGCCAACCTGCGTGTCGGCCGGTGGTCGAACGAGATCAAGGTCGTATCACCAACAACCCACGACGAAAGGAGAACCCGCAATGAAGTACATGCTCCTCATCTACGTCACCGAAGCCGACATGATGAAAGACGACCCCGGCGTCATCGATCGCCACCTCGCCGTCACAGAGAAGGCGATCGCGGGCGGCGCCTACGTCGGCTGCGATGCGCTCGAACCTACCGCACGCGCCATCCGTATCAACGTGAAGGACGGCGCCGTCAACCGCACCGACGGTCCATTCACCGAACTCAAGGAGGTGCTGGGCGGCTTCTACGTCGTCGACTGCGCCTCCGACGATGAAGCAGTCGCGCTCGCGGCCGAGATCCCGCACCCACCGCACGGCACGATCGAGATCCGCCGCATCGCCACGATCCCCGGCTGGGATGATGCCGTCGCCGAGATTCGCAGCCGCGTGGGCAAGCTACCGGCGCGCGCGGGCTGACGCCGCATGGTCGAACCGCAAGCCGCGATCGAGCACACCTTCCGCGAGGAGTCCGGACGCATCCTCGCATCGCTCATTCGCGCCTGCGGTGACTTCGACCTCGCCGAGGAAGCGATGCAGGACGCGTTCGCCGTCGCCCTCGACCGCTGGCCGCGCGACGGCATCCCCGACAACCCGGGCGCCTGGATCACGACGACGGCACGCCACAAGGCCATTGACCGCATCCGCCGCGAACGTACGCTCGCCGAAAAGCAGGAGCTGATCGCCGCCCTCGATCGCCCGGAGGACGTGTCCGCTGCCGATCTTGATGACGAGGCACCCATGCAACTTATCGACGACCGTCTGCGCCTCATCTTCACGTGCTGCCACCCCGCGCTCGCACCAGAAGCGCAGGTGGCGCTCACACTCCGAACCCTCGGTGGCCTCACAACGCCCGAGATCGCGCGCGCCTTCCTCGTGCCAGAACCGACGATGGCCCAGCGGCTCGTCCGCGTGAAGCGCAAGATCCGCGACGCCGCCATCCCCTACACCGTCCCCGCTCCCGAAGACCTCCCCGCACGCGTCGACGCCGTCCTCGCCGTCATCTACCTCATCTTCAACGAGGGCTACTCCGCATCATCCGGCGACGCCCTCATCCGCCGCGACCTCTGCTCGGAAGCCATCCGGCTGGCCCGTCTCGTCGCGAACCTCATGCCCGACGAACCCGAGGCCGCCGGCCTGCTCGCGCTCCTCATCCTCCAGCACTCCCGCCGCGACGCGCGCACCGGCCCGACCGGCGAACTCATCGTGCTCGAAGAGCAGGATCGCACCCGCTGGCACCACGCCGAGATCGAAGAAGGCGCCGCCATCATCAACGAAGACATGACTTCGCACGGCCTTGGCCCGTACCAACAGCAGGCCGCCATCGCCGCCATCCACGCCCAGGCGCCCACACCCGACGCCACCGACTGGCCGCAGATCGCCGCACTCTACGCCCGCCTCGCGGAAGTGCAGCCGTCGCCCATCATCGAGCTCAACCGCGCCGTCGCGATCGCCATGGCCGATGGCCCACTCGCCGGCCTCCGCCTCATCGACGCCATCGACGCAACCGGCGATCTCGCCGACTACCACCTGCTCCACGCCGCCCGCGCCGACCTCCATCGCCGCGCGAACCAACCAGAGGCCGCCTCCATCGCGTACCGCCGCGCCCTCGATCTCTGCACCAACGAAGTCGAACGCACCTACCTCCAGCGTCGCCTGAACGAAGTCACCTCGTAGCTCCAACATCCAACAACGAACATCCAACCTCGCCCCACAAGCCTTTGATATACTGCTGCGACCCGGGGATATAGCTCAATTGGGAGAGCGCTGCGTTCGCAATGCAGAGGTTAGGGGTTCGAGTCCCCTTATCTCCACCAAGCAACATCAAGAGACCCTCGCTTTCGGTGAGGGTCTCTTTTCGCGTCATTCGACTTTGCCGTCACGCCGCGGCGAACTGCGTCGGGTTCTGATCGAAGGCCTTCTTGCAGGCTTCGGAACAGAAGTAGAACGTCTTGCCTTCACGCGTCGACGTCGCCTTGGCTGTCTGCTTGTCCACTTCCATTCCGCAAACCGGGTCGCGTTCCATAGCAACCTCCTTTCGCCGACAACTATGCGCTCCTGAGCATGAATCGAGCCTCCACGGCAGCACACCTCACGCAACAATTGCATGTCGAAAGCAGGCCTGTTGATTCAACGCACGCGCTTCACCGCGAGCGCCCCGATCCACGCAGCGGCGATGCCCGTCGCAAGCAACCCGCCCCACGCCTGATTGATGATCATCGCCTCATACGACCGCGCGCTGTCGTAGCTCGAGGCCGAACCACACCCAGGGCATGCCGCCGCCCACAACAGAAACGGCCCAACGGAAATCACCCACAATCCAACAAGTACTGCTGTCGCAATCACAGGCGCGCGAGAAAACCGAACGGAAGCCACGCCGATCAGCAAGCACACGGCGACGACCAGCGCGAACCGCAGCCAGTACTCGGTGACGTCGTACGTCCCGGCGAATCCGTCCTTCGACCCAAAATAGATCTGGTTCCAGAACTCGCGGTAGCCGTTCATGAAGCCCTCAATCACCGCGCCGGGCGATCGCTCCCTGAGCTACGAGGGCAACCACAGCACGGCGAACACGGGGATCGGCTTCGAGAAGCCCTTCATGTCCCGCACGCCAATCGGCTCGAACGTGTACGTCTTGCCGAGACACAACTCCCGCACGACGTTCGTCGTCAGGATCTTGCCGGGTTCGCCGGCATCGCACACGCGTTTCGCGAGATTCACGGTCGACCCGAACAGGTCGTTGTCGTTCTCGATCGGCTCGCCAGCGTTTAACCCGATGCGCACGTACATCGCGCCGTCAGGATCGTTGCTGTTGTGCGTGTCGAACGCCTGCTGAATGGCTATCGCGCACTCGACCGCCTGCGACACAGATACGAACGACGCCATCATCCCGTCGCCCGTGTGCTTCACAGCGCGTCCGGCGTGTACATGCAGACACTCGCGGATGATCGAGTTGTGCCGCGCGATGAGCGCCACCATCGCCCGGTCGCCCACGGCCTCGTTCCGTTCTGTCGAACCTTCGAGATCCGTAAACATCACGGTCCGGAAGCCGCCGTCAGGCTTGCCCGTATCCGGAAACGTCTGTCCGTTCGGAAGCTGCTCCTGCCGCAGCCCCATCATCGCGTCGACGAACTCGGGCTGTACTTCGATGATCTCGTCCGGGAGAAGCCCGTGCGCCTCTTCGTGCACGGCGATGGCGTGTTCCTTCGACGGCGCGTCAACCAGGCAGAAGATCCTGCCCGCGTCCTGGTTGAACCAGTACGTCACGTACCGCGTGTCGTGCTTCGTCTGCGCCTCGAGGTCAGCCAGGTGGGCGTTCACGACGTCGTCGACCGTCACGCCCTGGGCGCTCCTGTGGATGTCCATAAACAGCGGCATTCGAGTCTCCCTGACGCAATTGTAGCTCCGTTGCAAACTGCGTGGGGAAGCGGCGACCAGCTGATTACAGCCCCGGCCACTCGCGCTCATAGAAGCTGCGCGCCTCCGCTTCCGCAGCTTCGGGGAACTCGAGTCCGTACGCGGCACAGGCGCCTCTCCCCGCCCGCCCGATCGCGTCGGCGATACGCAGGTGCGCATCGAGGCTGGCCTGTGGCGAGCGAGCGGCCAGCACCGTCAACACCTCCTGCGCGAGCGAGTCAACAGCCGCGCGTTCCGCGTCGGTGAGCAAGCGCTCGCGTGTCATCGGATTGCGGTGGAACGCCCGCGCGTCGTGCTGGACAAGCATCAGCGGCACGATGACGTTGTGAATGAGCGTCAGTTCCGAGTACGCATGCGTCATCCACTGCCCCCGCCGCAGCAACCTCACTGGCCAGCTCGCCCCCTGCAGCGTCGTCCGGATCGTCGAGTCCACCTGGCGGGCGACCTCCTCGCGCGAGGGTTCCCACCCCGTCTTGAAGTCGATGCCCGCCTTGTCGACGAGCACCTTCACGGCCGGACGCGGTATGTGCGGCGACGCGGACGCCTTCTCGGCGATGAAGTCCAGCTTGACCGGCCCTTCCAGCAGGCACACAACACCGTACCCGCCGAGCAACTCCGCGTGTACGAGCACTGGAGCCGCCTGGCCGATCAACGCGAGCTTGTCGAACGAGCCGTGTGCCTCGTCCTCAACCGCCACGTAAAAGTCGATGTCCGAAAACGCGTCGTCCGAACCGTCCGACCGGCTCCCCTGCAGCCACGCAGCCACCACCCGCGCATCCGCACGCGCCGCCTCCGCCAGCCGCTCGATCACCGCCGCGTGTCGCGCCGCAATCGGTTCCACAGCATCGCCCTCGTGATCCGTCATCGGCCGCATGATACGCGACGTCTGTCGCGAGCACCCGATGATCGCCGTCCGAACCGTACGTGCAAAGGGGACGCGCGCTCGTCATCGTGGAGGAAGCGAGCGGGCGACCTCGTGATCGTGCGCCCAGTCCTCGAGTTGGACACCGAAGGACTTCACCGCCATGGAGACCAGCACGTACTGACCGACGCAAAACACGACGTCCATCAGTTGTTCAGTCGAGTAGCGCTCGGCGAGCGTGGCCCACGTCGCATCGGAGATGAACCCGTCGGCGTGCAGTTCGTCGGCGGAGCGCAACAGCGCCGCGTCGAATTCGGTCCATCCGTCGGCGTCGGGGCCTTGCTTGATGCGCTCGATCTGTTCGCCTTCGATGCCGAGCGCTCGCCCAACCGTGATGTGGTGCGTGAAGTCGTAGGCGCAGTCGCTCAGCCAACACGTGCGCAGGATGAGCAACTCGCGATCCCTGGAGCGCAGTGACGATTTCATGCGCACGTGATTCCCGAACACGGCGAAGCGCTTGTACAGCTTCGGATGCCGCGCCAGCGTCGAGAAGAGGTTCATGTCATAGCCGATGAGCTCCCGGATAGAGAGCAGCAGTTCTTTGACGTCCTCGGGCCACTGCTCCGGCTCCACGGGCGTGATTCGCGGTTCGGCGAGTTGCATCTTCCGGCTCCTATCCATCTCGGCGACCCTTGCGGTCGCTCCACAAGCATCGTATTATCAATCGATTGATTGGGCAAGAGATGAATCAAACACCGACCCCCACCGAAAGCTCCGACGGTGCCCGCCGGGAAACCATCCTGGCCGCGGGTGAGCGCCACTTCGCCGCTCGCGGATTCGACGGCGCATCGACGCGCGCGATCGCGGCGGATGTCGGGCTCAACCAGGCCACCCTGTACCACTACTACCCGACCAAGCAGGCGCTGTATGAGGCCGTCGTCTCGCAAGCAGTCGACGCGCTCGTGCCGCCTCTCCAGCGCTTGGCCGAACAGGTCGAAGCCAGACCGAAACAGCGCCTGACCGAAGCCGACCTCACCGGCGTCGTGGACCGTACAGTCGACTACCTCGAACAGCATCCGCAACTCGCGAGGCTGGTCCTTCGAGCCAGCCTCGACGCCGACGAGGGACACGGTCTGTTGCTGGCTCCCGCCCTCAAGCCGCTGTTCGACATCGCCGTGCGCATCCTCGGCGCGATCCGCACCGATTGGGAGCGCGATGAACTGCCGCTCATGACGCTCAGCCTCCTACAGCTCTCGCTGGGCCACTTTGCCAGCATGTCGCTGTCGTCCCAACTCCTGGCACGCGACGCCGCGAGTCGAGAAGCGCTCGATCAGCAGAAGCGGTTCTGGCGACGGTTCATGGTGCGCCTACTGCTGGACCCACCAGCCGTCACCCACAACGCGCGCAAGGGCACGTCAGGACCATCGGAGATGAAGCGATGACTCAAGAACACCAGGAACACGTTGAAGACTGGGCTAGCGACTACGACATCTTCGATCCGTCGTATATTGCCGCGCCGTACAAGGTCTGGGACGACCTGCAACAGCGTTGTCCGGTCGCGCACACCTCCCGCTGGGGTGGTTCGTGGATGCCCACACGCTACGAGGATCTGTTCAGCATCGCCAAGGACGTCGAACACTTCTCGTCGCTCGACATTGGCGTCGCATCCGTCGATCCTGGAGGCGCGCCGGTCTACAACGACGTGCGCATCGCCCCGATCGCATCCGACCCGCCTGAACATACGTGGACGCGCGCGTTGCTGTTGCCGCGGTTCACCCTCTCCGCCATCGAGCGCTACGAGTCGCCTACGCGCGACCTGTGCCGTTCGTTGATCGATGGCTTCATCGAAACCGGCCGGGCCGACGCAGCATCGGAATACGCGCAGCAGATCCCGCCTCGCGTGATCGCTGACATGCTCGGCGTACCCGAGGAGATGTCGGACCAGTTCGTCGACTGGGTGCGCAGCGCCCTCGAGTTCGCCATCAAGGATCCGGCACGTGCGGTGCAGGCACGCGTCGAGGTCTTCACGTACCTCCAGAGTTGCATGAACGATCGGCGTGAACATCCCCGCGACGACCTGATCAGCTATCTGGTGCATGCCGAGGTCGATGGCAAGCGCGTGCCGGAGAACATCGTGCTGGGCATGACGGCTCTCCTGCTGGTCGCGGGCATCGATACGACGTGGAGCTCAATCGGCTCCGCGATGCTGCATCTCGCGACGCACCCTGCCGACCGCGAGCGCCTGGTGCGCGAGCCGGAACTCATGCCGACGGCGGTGGAAGAGTTGCTGCGCGCGTACTCGCCCGTGACGATGGCCAGGGTCGTCCGCGAGGACGTTGACTACCAGGGTCATGCCATGCGTGCGGGCGACCGTGTCCTGATGTCGTTCCCTGCCGCGAATCGCGACCCCGCGAAGTTCGAGGATGCCGACCAGGTGATTATCGATCGCGCGAAGAACCCGCACATCGCGTTCGGCGTCGGCATCCATCGCTGCGTAGGCTCAAACCTCGCACGCATGGAGATGCGGGTCGCGCTGACTGAGTGGCTCGCGCGCATACCGGAGTTCCGTCTCGATGAAACGATCGAAGTGACATGGGCCGGCGGTCAGGTGCGCGGCCCCCGCTCCGTCCCCGTCCTCTTCCCG
>JAKFYB010000020.1 GCA_021731085.1 Dehalococcoidia bacterium | reverse complement strand
CAGCAACACCTCACCGCGAGGAATCTTCCCCACCCCCGGCGTAGCCTTGGAGTTCACAGAAACAACAACGGCATCACTCATAGACAAAGTCTACAGTCGACAGCTCACAGTGGATGCGCAACTTCACGATGCGCAGAAGAGAACGCCGACACAGTCATTCTGAGCGAAGCGAAGAATCTAGCAGTCCCACATCGACGCAGTAGCGACATCGCCCCAGCTCGTCACTCCAAGTTCTCCCTCTCCACGCCGTGGAGAGGGGGCTTGGGGGGTGAGGTGCAGTCCCACCACAGTGCGTCATCTTGATGCGGTGCCGCTAGACCTCTGCGGTGAACCCAATCGATGAAATCAGTGAATCTGTGGTTCCTAACCAGACTCCGGCCGAACAGCCACGATCGCCTCAATCTCCAACGCAATCCCAAACGGCAACGAAGACACCCCAACGGCCAGCCGAGCATGCTGCCCCGCCTCCCCGAACACTTCCACAAACAGATCCGAAGCGCCGTTAGCAACCTGTGTATGAAACCCGAAGTCCGGCGTCGCATTGATCGTCGCCAGCACCCGCACAAACCGCGCCACCCGGTCGAGCGAGCCCAACTCGTGCCGCAACGTCGTCAGCACACCCAGAGCACACCAGCGCGCCGCCTCCGCACCCTGATCCACCGAAAGCGAGTCACCAAGCTTCCCGATGATCACCGACCCATCCGCCCTAAACGGCACATGCCCCGCCGTATAAAACATCCCGCCCGACTCGACCCCATGCACAAACGTCCCCGCCGGCTCCCGCCACACAGGCAACTCCAACCCCAACTCCGCAACCCGCGTATCAAAGCTCATGTTCAACAGCCTCGCAGTTCGTTGTAGGGGCGCCGCTTGCCGCGCCCTCGTCGGTCAGCGCCAATGCCCCATGCGTCAGCGCGTTGGTGTCATTCTGAACGAAGTGAAGAATCTAGCAGTCCCACATCCGAGCCCCAGCGCTAGCGCCACACCAACCTGCACCCAGGCTCCCCCTCTCCACGACATGGAGAGGGGCCGGGGGGTGAGGTGCTATGCCAGCGCCAGTCGTCGTATTCAAGAGCGAATCGTCGTTCAACTCCATCTGTTCAATCTGTGTCATCTGTTGATAGACCCAAACAAGAACGCGCCCTCATGCTCCCCAACCGCCTTCCGCTTCCCCGACCAGGCATCAATCCCGATCCGGTACACCGCCGTCAGCCGCAACTCCTCCTCCGACGGCAGCGCATAGTCCGCCACCGGTGTCAGATGCGAAAAGTACTTGTCGACCAGCAATTGCAGCCCACGCGCCTTCTCCTCCGCGCACGCCAGCACACGCCCGCGCCCGAACACCACCACACCCTTGTACTCCACGCTCATGTTGAACGCGCGCGGCGCCGGCAGCAGCCGTCCCATCTCGAACGCCGTGAAGCACACTCGCTCGTCCGCCGAAACGTTCGCCGACGTCCGCCCCGTCCGAGCCGTGTGCATGTAGATCGCGTGCTCATCCGCCGAATAGACAAAGATGTTCGCGTTCGTAAACGGTTGCTCATCATGCACCGTAGCCAGCACCCCGAATGGAGCCCGCGCGAGCAACTCCCGAATCCACGCCTCGTCCTCAACAGCACGATCCCGCCGCCGCACCTCATGCGCTGCCGCCTCCAAATAGTCCTTCATACAAGCTCCATAGGGCGCACCGCCGTCTGCGCCCATCTACCGCTGTAAGGGCGTGTCGCCGACACGCCCTTCTGTGACCAACTCCGTTGTCAGAAGGATGTCCGAAAAGTGGCATCACCAAAAGAACCGATGTAGGCTATCCAGTAGGTACCACTCAGGATGCCCGGAAGTGCCGCGACAGGCTATGTGATCGGCTCGAAGAGGTGTTCTCTGTGTGCTGCGTCCCGGAGCCCGCGCCCGCCCCTGGCGGCTTCAGGCCCCGTCGTCGGACGGCGACGATCGTGGATTCGCGAAGCAGCAGGGCAACGGCTGCTTGCTAGTGCCAAATGTACGTAACGAAATCAGGTGCTAGGACTGACGGGCCGTCGAAACACCAGAAGTGCCAAACGAACTCCCGCACTGTAGTGAGAGTCTCAAAGGCCAAAACACCAAAACTGCCAAACGAACTGCCCCGCAGAGAACGTGAGACGACACCATGCCAATTCCACCGACAGTCACCCTCAACCCGAACGCGGAGCAGCCCCTCCACCGCCAGCTCTACGACCGCATCCGCGAAGCCGTCCTCGCTGGCGGACTCCCCGCAGGCACCCGCCTCGCCTCGACCCGCAGCATGGCGACCGAGCTCGGCGTCTCCCGCAACACCGTGATGGCCGCGTTCAGCCAGCTCCTCGCCGAGGGCTACCTGCAGGGCCGCCTTGGCTCCGGCACCTACGTCACGCGCACGCTCCCGGACGAAACCCTCCGCACCCGCCGCGCAGCCCCGACCGACCAGCCACCCGCCGTCGATCGTGGCCGAACGATCTCGAAGCGTGGCGCGCGCCTGATCAGTGCGCGAGTCAGCGCCGCGCGCACCGGCGCCCCAATCGCCTTCCGTGCCGGCACCCCCGCCATCGACGAGTTCCCTTTGGACCTTTGGTCCCGTATGCTTGCCCGCCGCTGGCGCGATGCCACACCCGACCTTCTCACGTACGGCGATCCCGCCGGCTACCGTCCACTGCGAGAAGCCATCGTCCGCTACCTCGCCGTCGCGCGCGGCGTCCGCTGCTCCGCCGAGCAGGTCGTCATCGTCAGTGGCTCACAGCAAGCGCTCGATCTAGCGGCGCGCCTTCTACTCGATCCCGGCGACAAGGTTTGGGTCGAAGACCCCGGCTACCTCGGGGCCCGCGCCGCCCTCACCGGCTCCGGTGCCGAAGTCGTCTCCGTCCCGGTCGATCGTGAAGGCCTCAACGTGGCCGCCGGCATCGCACGCGCACCGAAGGCCGCAATGGCCTACGTCACGCCATCGCACCAGTTCCCGCTCGGGGCCACGATGTCCCTCACACGCCGCCTCGCCCTCCTCGAGTGGGCGCGCACGTCGAAAGCGTGGATCCTCGAAGACGACTACGACAGCGAATACCGCTACGCCGGACGGCCTCTCGAGGCGCTTCAAGGCCTCGACATCGATGGCCGCGTCATCTACCTCGGGACATTCAGCAAGGTCATGCTGCCGTCGATGCGTTTCGGCTACATGGTCCTGCCGCCTGACGTTGTCGACGCCTTCGTCTCCGCTCGCGCCGTCTCCGACCGCCACTCACCGTCCGTCGATCAGGCCGCTCTCGCCGACTTCATGGACGAAGGCCACTTCGAGCGCCACATCCGCCGCATGCGCATGCTCTACGCCGACCGTCAGGCCGCCCTCATCGACGTCGCCAACCGCCACCTCAACGGCCTCCTCGTCGTCGAACCCCACGCCGCCGGCATGCACGTCGTCGGCTTCCTCCCCGAAGGCAGCGACGACGCCGCACTCTCCGACTCCGTGCGCGTACACCGCGTAGAAGCCGCCGCGCTATCCGGCTACTACCTCAGCGAACCACCCATCCCGGGCTTCGTCCTCGGCTACGCCGCCGTCCCAGAACGCGCCGCCCGCGCCGCCGTCCTCCGCTTAGCAGAGGCGCTGCGCGGCGCGAGCGCTAGCGCGCCCGCATGACACGCCCATACACTGCCGCGATGCTGCTAGACATCGAGATCGCAAACTGGAACATCACCGAATGGTGGAATGCGCACGGCTGGGCGATCACCTGGACCGTCGTCATCGCGCTCGCAGCGATGTTCTTCGTCAACCGTACCGTCCATCACGTCATCCGTCCCGCCCTCAAGCGGCAGATGCCTGATAGCAGCGAAGAAGATGTAAAGCGCCGCGCCGACACGCTAACTGGAGTCATAAACGGCACGGCGAAACTCATCATCCTGATACTCGCCGTTCTCACCATCCTCCCAGAACTCGGCATCGACATGCGCGCGCTGCTGGCCGGCGTCAGCATCAGCAGCATCGCCCTCGGCTTCGGCGCCCAGTCAATCGTGCGTGACGGCCTCAGCGGCATCTTCATCCTCAGCGAGAACCAATACGTCGTCGGCGACACCGTCACGGTCGCGAACATTACCGGCACCGTCGAGGACATCTCTCTCCGCAAGACGATGGTCCGCGATGTTGACGGTGCCCTGCACACGGTCCCCAACGGCGCTATCACGACCACGACCAACCACACCCGCGACTTCGCGAAGGTGCGCGTCATAATCCCTGTCGCCCACGCCAGTGATCTAGAAAAAGTGAAGGAAGTAGCGAACCGCATCGGCTTGGAAATGGCCGCGGATCCGCACTTCAAGGACATGATTATCACGCCCCCGCAGTATCTCCGCATCGACAACATCGACATGATGGGCGGCGTGGCCGTGAACGTGAATGGCACCGTCATTCCCGGAAAGCAGTGGGAAATCGCCGGCGCCATGCGCGCCCGCCTCCTCGACGCCTTCCAAAAGGAAGGCATCAAGACCCCCTGGGGCTAGGCGCGGTGTCTGAATGTCGTAGGGCGGGCCTTCAGCCCGCGCGGTTTGTGGGAATTACTTTCTCCGTTGAGACCGATTCGGCTTCGTTTTCACCATCATTCGCCGGCAGATCCCCAACATCCTGCCGCAACTGAATGAACCGCATCACATCGCCACGCGTAAGCATCCCGACCAACTCCCGCCCATACACAACAGGGAGCTGATTCACATCGTGAACGCTCATCAGCTGCATCACCGACGTCAAACTCTCCTCCGGCGTCACCGTGTGCAAGCGCGTCGACGGCGTCATCGCGCGATACACGCTCGTTTCCGGCCACAACCGCTGCTCCACCACCCGCACGTCATGCAGCGTCACGATCCCGGCAAAGTCGCCACCCGCAAGAACGGCGAAGCAACGCGCATTGCGCTGAAGCACGTGATCCCGCAGCAGTTCATCCAGCATCACAGTTGGTTCGACGGTTGCCACGTCGCGCGACATCACGTCGCGTACCATCACGCCGTCAAGAGCCGACGCCGTAATGGTCTGCTGATACGCGCCACTCGCCGCGTTCTTCAGAAAGAAGCCGATGAACACCGTCCACAGTCCACCGTAGGATCCGAACACCACCTGAGCCATGCCGGCCGCCATCAGCGCGTACGCAATCCACTCACCCGTCGTTGAAGCGATCTTCGTCGCCTTGATGCGATTCTTGTTCCGTAGCCAGATCAGCGAACGAAACACCCGTCCGCCATCCAGCGGAAACCCGGGTAGCATGTTGAACACTGCCAGCGAGATATTGATCACAGCCAGATTGAGGGCAATGCCCGCAATGCCCGTGTTGAACTCGTACAACGCTCCCCAGGCAGCCGCGAACAGCAGCCCCAGCACGAGGCTGGTGACTGGTCCGACCACCGCAATCAAGAACTCCTGCTTCGCGTTGTCCGGATCCCGCGTCAGATTCGCAACACCGCCAAACACGAACAACGTGATGCTCTTCACCGGCAGCCCCAGCCGGTTCGAGACCACGGCGTGCGACATCTCATGGATCAGGACGGACAGGAAGAAGACGATCGCTACAGCCGCACCCCCGGCCCACTTCTGTGCCTGCGACCAGTCCTCGTAGAAGACCTCGAAGATGCCCGTGGCGAACGTGTACGTCACAACCGCAAAGATCAGCAGCCAGCTCCAATGGATGCCGATCTCCACACCGAATATCCGCCCGAACTTGACCGAGTTGTCCACCCGCACTCCTCTTCGTATTCATTCTCGCACAAATGCAACCGCTCACAGCCCCCTGTTCGTTGAAGGTGCCATTGCATCGTTGCTCGTTCTTGCGTCGTACCATACGGTGAACGTTCACCGCGAAGTGTTTGGAGACTCCTCGCCCATGGCTCCCAATCCGCACAACGTCCTGGCGCATAGGCTCGGCCGCCGCGCTTTCCTGCGTGGCGCGCTCGCACTCTCCAGCGCAGGTGCCGCCGCATACGCCGTCGGTTGCGGCGGCGGCGAAGACGGCGCAGATGCGACGACTGCGCCCACAACTGCCGCCATGCCGACGCAGTCCGTCAGCGGAGCGATCACGCCCGTCATGCTCACTAGCGAGTACGTCGTCGGCCAGCAGAACCGCTTCCTCGTCGGCCTTCTCAACGAAGACAACGACTTCCTCCGCGACGCTAGTGTCGACCTCAAGTTCTTCGTGGTGAATCCGGATGGCCAGTCCGGAAAGCTTCGCGGCGAAGGCACCGCCACCTACACCGAGCTCGTCGTGCCTGAAAGCGCATCGACAGCAGGTGCTGCTCTCGGCGAGACGATTGGCTTCTATGAGGCGATCGCGCCCTTCGACGTCGCCGGCAACTGGGCCGTCGAAATGGCCGCCACACCCCCCGGCGCATCGTCGCCTACAACCGTGCAGGCCCCGTTCGAGGTCTTCGAGCAGTTCCGCATTCCCGCAATCGGCACCGTCCCTCCAGCGAGTGAGAACGACACCGCAGCCACCAACCCGAACGAGACAAGTTTATGCAGCCGCGACCCCATCTGCCCCCTTCACGACAAGGTCATCGCCGACTACCTCGGCAAGGGCCGCCCCCTGGTCGTGCAGTTCAGCACGCCCGCCTTTTGCGACACGCGCTTCTGCGGCCCCGTCCTCGACGTCCTGCTCGATGACGTACCGGCCTATCAGAACCGCATCGACTTCATCCACATCGAGGTCTGGCAAGACTTCCAGCTCCGCCAGTACCGCGCCGCAACCCAGGAGTGGGGCTTGCCGACCGAGCCCATTACCTTCTTCATGGCCGCCGATGGCACGATCGTGTCCTTCCTTGAGTCTGTGTTCAGCACACAGGAGCTGACCGACGCACTCGCGGCTCTTGTCGCCTAACCGACGAAACGGGAGTGGCGTGGATCACCGTAAGATATTCTGCGTCTGCGAGCTAAGGCGAACGCGCGGCACGCTCTTTTAGTGGAAAAGTGCATTTTTAGTCTGTTTTGTCTTGATACAGCTTCAAGACTGATCTATTCTGAATCTGATGCAATCCACGCGAGACCAAATTCGAGCGCTCTTGGCCGTCCGCGAAGCCACCGTTGGGGACATTGCGGAGACGCTGGAGATGAACCAGGCGAACATTCGCCGCCACCTCGAAGTCCTCAGGGCAGAAGGCTTAGTTGACGTAAGACTCCAGAAGCACGAGATCGGCCGGCCTGCCTACATATACGGCCTCACCGAGCGTGCTCTCGAGTTGAGCGCCCACTATCCGCGGCTCGTGAACCGCATGGTGAAGCGGCTCGCTGCCATGCCGGACTCGGCGCCGATGCTCGAACAGCTCTTCGACGGTGTCGCCGACGAAGTCACCGGTGCGTATCGGCCGATGGTCACGGGCACGACGCTGGAACAGCGCGTCGCCGAGACGAGCATCGCGCTCAAAGAAGAGGGCATCGTCGACCACTGGCGGAAGGACGACGATGGCTTCCACTTGATGAACACGTCCTGCCCGTACCGCAAGGCCGCAGACGTGACCGACGCGCCGTGCCACGCCGACCACAAGGTCGTGCAGGCGCTCGTCGGCGCTCCCGTCGAACAGGTGAGCCGCATCGTCGATGGGCATCACGTCTGCGAGTACGTCGTGCGAGAACCCGTCGACATCGCGGACGTGCCGAGAGCCAGCTAGAGAACCAATCAGAAGAGCACACAGCAACACCAAGGACAGGAAGAGGAATCGATGGCAGAGGAACTACTGAAAATACGCGGGCTGACCGTAGCTGTTGAGGGCAAACAAATCCTCAACGGGCTCGATCTGACCGTGAATCGTGGCGAAGTGCATGCGATCATGGGCCCTAACGGCTCCGGCAAGAGCACGCTCGCTAACGCCCTCATGGGCCACCCGCGCTACCAAGTAACCGGTGGCGATGTGAAGTTCAAGGGCGAGGAGATCCTCGGCCTGACGCCGGACGTTCGCGCGCAGAAGGGCATGTTTCTCGCGTTCCAGTACCCGACGAGCATCCCCGGCGTGACGATGGTGAACTTCCTCCGCCAGGCGATGAAGGCTGTGCGTCAGGAAGATGTGCCCGTGCGCGAGTTCCGCGAGAAACTGCTTGCCACACTCAAGCTGCTCAAGATCGACGAAGACTTCGCCCGTCGCTACGTGAACGAAGGATTCTCCGGCGGCGAAAAGAAGCGCGCCGAAGTCCTGCAGCTCGGCATCCTCGACCCTGATCTCGCGATCATGGACGAGACCGACTCCGGACTAGACATCGACGCCCTGCGCACCGTCGCCGAGGGCGTGAACGCGCTGACAACGCCAAAGCTCGGCGTCGTGCTCATCACGCACTACCAACGACTGCTGAACTACATCAAGCCGCAGTTCGTCCACATCCTCTACAAGGGACGCATCATCGAGTCCGGCGGTCCGGAGCTCGCATTGCAGCTCGAAGCCGAGGGGTACGACCCCGTGATCGCGAAGTATGGTGGCACGCCAGAGCTGGCTGTCGCCGGAGAGAAGGCATAGCCCTCTCACACCGGTCCCTGCTTCTCGACGAAGCGGGGAGAACCAGGAAGAAGGAACAGACATGGTCGCGAAAGTACAACCAGAGCTGACCGGCGCCGAAAGCTACAAATTCGGCTTCAACGACAATGACAACGCGACGTACTCTTATCGCACCGAGAAGGGGCTGAGCGAGGACGTCGTGCGCGAGATTTCGCGCGTGAAGAATGAGCCGCAGTGGATGACGGACTTTCGTCTGAAGTCATACCGCCACTTCCTCGAGAAGCCGATGCCAACGGGCTTCTGGGGCGGCAGCATCCAGAACTACAACCTCGACTTCAACGACATCTATTACTACGCCCGCGCCTCCGATCGCCCCGAAGCGGACTGGTCCGACGTTCCCGAGTACATCAAGGACACCTTCGACAAGCTCGGCATTCCCGAGGCGGAAAAGAAGTCGCTCATCGCCGGCGTCGGCGCGCAGTACGACTCTGAGGTCGTCTATCACAGCATCCGTGAGGATCTCGAGAAGCTGGGCGTCATCTTCACAGACACCGACAGCGCTGTGCGCGACTACCCCGAAATCTTCAGGAAGTATTTCGGCACGATTATTCCGCCTGCGGACAACAAGTTCGCTGCGCTCAACAGCGCGGTGTGGTCGGGCGGAAGCTTCGTCTACGTGCCCGCGGGCGTGAAGGTCGACATTCCGCTACAGGCCTACTTCCGCATCAACAAGGAAAACATGGGCCAGTTCGAGCGAACGCTGATCATCGCCGAAGAGGGCAGCTATGTTCACTACGTCGAGGGCTGCACCGCGCCGTCCTACACGACGGACTCTCTCCACAGCGCCGTCGTCGAGATCGTCGTTCAGAAGGGCGCGCGCGTTCGCTACACCACGATCCAGAACTGGTCGACCAACGTCTTCAACCTCGTGACCAAGCGCGCTGTTGCCTACGAAGACGCCGTGATGGAGTGGGTCGATGGCAACCTCGGCTCGCAGCTCACGATGAAGTACCCCAGCGTCTACCTGATGGGCCCGCGCGCGCACGGTGAGATTCTCTCGCTGGCGATGGCGTCGGACGGCCAGCACCAAGATGCGGGCGCGAAGATCGTACACGCCGCGCCAGACACAACCTCGACCATCATCTCGAAGTCGGTTTCGCGCGGCAGCGGGCGCACGAGCTATCGCGGTGCTCTCAAGGTCGAACCAGGCGCCGTTCGCTCGAAGGCGACCGTGCGTTGCGACGCGCTGCTCCTCGATGAGCAGTCGCGCTCCGACACGTACCCGTTGATGG
This sequence comes from Dehalococcoidia bacterium, assembly GCA_021731085.1. Taxonomy (GTDB): domain Bacteria; phylum Chloroflexota; class Dehalococcoidia; order DSTF01; family JACRBR01; genus JACRBR01. The sequence continues at coordinate 24,806 of JAKFYB010000020.1, read as the reverse complement.
ACATCGCTGAGGAGCAGGTGAACATCGGTCACGAGGCCTCGGTCTCCAAGGTCGGTGAGGACCAGCTCTTCTACCTGCAGTCGCGCGGCATCACTGAAGTCGACGCGACAAAGATGATCGTGAACGGGTTCGTCGAGCCGATTGTGAAGGAACTACCGATGGAGTACGCGGTCGAACTAAACCGCCTGATCGAACTCCAGATGGAAGGCGCGGTTGGCTAGCGCCGCCGACAACAAACAGCAGACAACAAACAGCAGAGGTTCTTGTGACGAGTAACGTACTGGCTCCGGGGCTGCCCGGGCTGACTGATGGTGACGTAGAAACAGCGTCGAAGAGCTCTCCCGAGTGGGTGGCCGAGACGCGCCGCAATGCTTGGCGCACCTACGAATCGATGGAGCTGCCCGATCCCGGCGACGAAGAGTGGCGGCGAACGAACCTCCGCGAGATGACGTTCCCGTCGGCGCGCCCGTCGCAGCTATCAGTCGCTGCTGACTCGAGCCGCAACGATGCGATCGTGATTGCAGATCTCGCTTCGAGTGACCACGCTGACGTCGTCAAGCGCTACTTCGGCAAGACCGTGCACGCCGAAGAGTGGAAGTTTGTCGCTTTGAACGCAGCGTTGTGGTCTGGCGGCAAGCTCATCCACGTTCCCGCGGGCGTCGAGGCCGACCTGCCTGTGTCTCTGCTCGCTAGCGGCCTCACAGACGGCGGCGCAGCATTCCCGCGCGTGCTCGTCATCGCCGAGCGCAACAGCAGCGTCCGCATCGTCGACGACAGTTCGTCAGTCGGTGGTGGATTCGTTAGCAGCGTCGTCGAGATCATCGTCGGCGAAGGCGCGAAAGTCGAATACTACGACATCAACCGCTGGGGTGACGGCGTCCTCAACTTCAAGACCGTGCGCGCCATTCTCGGCCGCGATGCGGAGTTTGTCGGCTTGGCCGCCGGCATCGGTTCGAAGCTCACGAAGATGCGCTTCGATGTCGAGATGCCGGAGCCAGGCGCGCGCATGCAACTGCTTGGTGTGACGTTCGGCAGTGGCAAGCAGCACTTCGACTACAACACGCTCCAGAACCACGTCGGCCACCACACGATCAGCGACCTGCAGTTCAAGTCCGCCCTCACCGACGAGTCGTCGCTGGTCTGGTACGGCATCACACGCATCAATCACGGTGCGACTGCGGCCGAAGCCAACCAGACCTCGCGCAACCTGCTCCTTAGCGAGCACGCGAAGGCCGCCCCCATCCCGATTCTCGAGATCGAGGCGTACGACGTCGCGAAGTGCAGCCACGGCGCGACGGCCGGCCCCGTCGAAGACACCGAACTCTTCTATCTCGAGTCGCGAGGTATCCCGAAGGACGTCGCCGAGCACATGCTCGTCGAGGGCTTCTTCGCCGACGTAATCCGCCGCATCCCCGACGAGAAGCTGCGCGAGCAAGTGCTCGATGCCGTCCTCGTGAAGGCGGGCGGTCGGCTCGAATCAATCACTTGGGACGATGTGCTAGCAGGTTGATCCACGAAGGACTCGCATGACGCTTGAGACGATAGCGAAGGTATCAGATACACCACCCGGCACGATCTCCGTGCACGAGGTCGGTGATCTGCGGATCGCGCTCTGCAACGTAAACGGCCGCTTCTACGCGATTGATGATGTCTGCACGCACGACGGTGGCCCGCTCGATCAAGGTGAGCTTGATGGCGATCTCGTCGAATGCCCCCGCCATGGGGCGCGCTTCGACGTAACCACGGGGCGCCCGATGACGCTGCCGGCGGTGCGGCCGGTGAAGACCTACCCAGTGACAGTTGACGGTGACGACGTGCGCGTGGAGATAAGCGAATGACAGCGCACTCGTTCGCTGCTTGGGTTGAGCCGCTAGCTGCTTCCTACCGCGAAAATCGCGCGGATATCGTGCAGCTCACCCGGACGTTGACCGACGAGCAATTGAGCCTCGCAACCGGCGACGAGGGTTGGTCCGTGCGCGAGGAAGTGACGCACATCGCCGCATCTGATCCAGATTTCGTCACGACGCTCGGTGCGATTCTGGATGGCGGTACGCCAGACCTGAGCATTTTCAACGAGATCGACGCGCGAAACGCGCGCAACCTCGAAGCATGGAAGAGCCGGTCGATTGAAGAGATCGCCGGTGAGCTCGAGAAGAACGGACACGCGCTACAGGCGTTGCTCGCGCGGCTGACGGTGGAGGACGAGACGCGCCAGCCGGACGGAATGCCGTTTCCGCTGGCCGGTCTGATCAACGGATACGGACAACACGGACCGTATCACCTCGGCCAGATTCGAGCGGCGATCGGCGAAGGCGGCTAGATCATGACCTTCGATATCCAGAAGATCCGCCAAGACTTCCCTATCCTCGCACGCACCGTGCACGGCAAGCCGCTCGTCTATCTCGACAACGCGGCGACGACGCAAAAACCGCGACAGGTGATCGACGCGCTCGTCCACTACTACGAGCACTACAACGCAAACATCCATCGCGGACTCCACACGCTCGCCGAAGAGGCGACGGCGGCGTACGAAGAGTCGCGCCTGAAGGCTGGTCGCTTCATCAACGCCGCGCACCCTGAACAGGAGATCATTTTCACCCGCAACACGACTGAGGGCATCAACCTCGTCGCGCACGGCTGGGGGCGGAAGAACCTCAAGTCCGGCGACGAGATCCTCTTCTCGGCGATCGAGCACCACAGCAACCTCGTGCCGTGGCAGATGATCGCGCTCGAGACCGGGGCGAAGGTGCGCTACGTCGATATCGACGAGACAGGCCACCTCGTCTGGGACGACCTGCTCGAAAAGCTCAACGCGAAGACGAAAATCGTCGCTATCTCGCAGATGTCCAACGTCCTCGGCACGATCAACGACGTGAAGGCGATCGCCGAGGTCGCGCACAAGTTCGGAGCCGTCCTCCTCATCGACGGCGCCCAGAGCGTCCCCCACATGCCCGTCGACGTCCAGGACCTCGACTGCGACTTCCTCGCCTTCTCGGCGCACAAGATGCTCGGCCCAACCGGCGTCGGCGTCCTCTACGGCAAGCGCGACATCTTGAACGCGATGGATCCGTTCCTCGGCGGCGGCGAAATGATCATGAAGGTGACGTACGAGGAGAGCACGTATGCCGCGCTCCCCAACAAATTCGAAGCCGGTACGCCGAACATCGCCGACGTGATCGCATTCGGCGCCGCCATCGGCTATCTCGAAGGCCTCGGCATGGACGCTGTCCGCGAGCACGAGATCGCAATCACCCAGTACGCGATCGATGCGTTGTCCCGAGTCGAAGGTGTGAAGATATTCGGGCCGGAGGACGCGCACGAAAAGGGCGGCGCCGTCACCTTCAACTACGGCGACCTCCACCCGCATGACCTCAGCCAGGTGCTCGACCAGGAGGGCGTCGCAATCCGCGCCGGCCATCACTGCGCGCAGCCACTCATGCGGCGCCTCGGCGTCGTCGCGACCGCGCGGGCCAGCTTCTACATCTACAACACCAACGAAGATGTCGATGCGCTGGTCGATGCACTGGGCGCAGCCGACCGCATCTTCGGATCCTCCTCCAGCGAAGCGAGAGGAGGCGCGGGCCATGCAGTCACGGCCTGAGCCGCTGCTCGACGAGCTGTATCGCGAGCTGATCCTCGACCACTACAAGCGGCCGCGGAACCACAGCATCCCCGCGAACGCCCAAGTGCGCGCCGAAGGCTACAACCCCGTCTGCGGCGATGAGGTCGATATGGGCATCATCTTCGACGGCGACACGGTGGCCGATCTGGGGCTCGCAGGCCGTGGCTGTTCGATCTCACAGGCGTCCGGCTCGATGATGTCGGAGCTGGTGAAGGGCAAGAGCGTCGCCGAGATCCGCCGCCTGACGGACGAGTTCAAGACGATGCTCACGAACCCGGAGCAGGGTGTGCCCGAGGACCTCGGCGACCTCGAAGCGCTGCAGGGCGTCGGCAAGTTCGCCGTCCGCGTGAAATGCGCGACGCTCGCATGGCACACGCTCGCGGACGGCATCGAGCAGCATGAGCGCGGCGACGGTGTCGTCACGCACGAAGAAGCTTGAGTGGTGCTAGGCTGTCTGTAGAACGTGAATAGACGAGAGGTACGACATGTCGGTTAAGGGATTGCTTTCCGAAGAGCTGGTGATGGAGCGGTTGAAGGACGTCTTCGACCCCGAGATCCACATGTCCATCGTCGAGCTCGGCCTCGTCTACGGCGTCGATGTCTCGGACGACGGAATCATCGACGTGCACTACACGCTGACCAGCCCCGGCTGCCCGCTCGGCGCGGTGATCGACGGCCAGATCCAGGACGTGCTCATCGATCTGCCCGGCGTGAAGGAAGTGCACGGCAAGCTCACGTTCACGCCGATGTGGGACCCGAAGACCATGGCCTCCGACGATGTGAAGATGCAGCTCGGCATCTGGTGACTTGAGCTTGATGACTGGTTGCCTGCAACTGTCCTGTCGGAGGTGAAGCCTTGAGTTTGTTGGATCCGGCTCAAGGCTTCTTCGTGCGTGCTGCAGACGCTGAGCAACTCGACCTGCACGTGCAGACGATGCAGCTCCTCGCCGACAAATCCGACACCGCAGGGGCCTTCAGCGTCGTGCGTGGCACGCTGAAGGAAGGCGCGGACGGCGCGCGTCCACACACTCACAAAGGCTCCTCTGAACTGTTCTACGTGCTCGACGGCAGCGTCGACATCCTCGCCAGCGAAACCGTCATCACAGCGACCAAGGGCGACCTCGCGATCGCCGCGCCCAACAAGATGCATGCATTCTCTGCGACGAAGGGGCACATCGCAGACTTGCTGATCCTGTTTAGTCCCGCCATCGACCGATTCGACTACTTCCGCCTGCTGAAGAAGGTCGTGAGCGGCGAGGCGCAGATGTCCGAGGTGCTGGCATCGCAAGAACGCTTCGACAACTGGTTCTCAGACAGCGCCGCCTGGACCGCGCATCGCGCCGGGTAAGCTTCTCACGACGCACGACGCGGAACAGACGGGAGCCATTCATGTCACGACGCAACCAGATCACCATGACCGACGCCGAGATCGATGCCTTCCTCGCCGAAGAGCGCGTGATGTCCGTGGCCACCGTAGGCGCTGACGGGCGGCCCCACGTCGTCGCGATGTGGTTTGGATTCGTCGACGACGCCCCGGCGTTCTGGACATACGGCAAGTCGCAGAAGATTATCAACCTCCGTCGCGACCCGCGCCTGACCTGCCTCGTCGAGAGCGGCAACGCCTACAACGAACTCCGCGGCGTCGAAATCGTCGCCGATGCAGAACTGATCGAAGACGCCGGCCGCGTCCTCGACTTTGGCGTTCAGATCACCGAGCGCTACCAGAACATAACCGTCACCGACACGATGAAGCCGATGATCGCGAAGAACGCCGCCAAGCGCGTCGTCGTCCGCCTCGACATCAAGAAGGTCGTGTCGTGGGATCACGGCAAACTCGGTGGCGTGTACTAACGTCCGAGCATAGAAGAAGGCCGACCCCATTGAGTCGGCCTTCTTGGCAAATCTGACCGGTGAGTTCCCCTAGTCCTCGGTGGGAGTCGATGTCTCATCTGCGATGACGGTCCTCGTAGCCTCGGGCGTCGAGTCGTCGCACGAGCCGACGTGGTCGTCGCCGATGAAGCCTTCTGCCTTCACGTGGTTCTCGAGGTGCTTGTCGAGAGCATTCGCGTTGATCGTGATCGTGTGCGGACCAGCATTCGGGCTCTTGAGGTTGCGGTCGTAGTGGCAAACGACGACGAAGTCATCGTTGCGGTTGTCGGCCGATTTGCCGCTGCCCTGTGCGGCGTTCGCTGCTCCGGCCGTAGCCGCTGCAATTCCGATGACGGAAAACGCTGCGGCTCCAAGGATGTACTTCTTCACGGGGTTCCTCCTGCAGAATGGCAACGATGTCGCTCGTGTGCCGCGATCGGGGTCGCGGCTGTACTGATTCAAAACGCAGGGTGCCCTCCCAAATTACAGAGCGCGCCAGCAAAGGGCATGAACCGACGTGTCGGTGTGTACCGCGCTTGCCATCCTGGAGCGCTTCCTGCTTGTTAACCCGCCTGAGGTCGTGTAGTATCTGCCAATCCCCGCGCGCAGCGTGGACATCGGCGTCTCTGGTACAGATCGTTGGAAAGCGGGGTCGCCCATTGCGACCTCGCTGCGTTTTCTGCGGGGCCGCTGGGCCTATAGCACAGCAGATCCAAGCCCGTGACACTGATTGTGAAGCTTGTTACAATTGGCCATCCCAGATAGGTAGCGAGTCATAACGTTGATTCCGCACCCGGCCTCGAAGCAGTCTCGAGGTCGTCGGCTACCAGTTACGTAGCCCGGATCGACGTCAACAGGTGGGAGACGACGCCATGGCGAAGCAGAAGAGGCCCCAGACGCGCCCTCTGCCGTTCAGCGCGGCGCCTCCAGCCAGCGGTCTCTACGACCCCCGCTTCGAGCACGACGCCTGCGGCGTCGGGTTCGTCGTCGATGTCACTGGCAAGAAGAGCCGCAGCATCGTCGAGACCGCGCTCGGCGCCCTCTGCAGCCTCGATCATCGCGGTGCGTCCGGCGCAGAGGTAAACACAGGCGACGGTGCCGGCATCCTCATCCAGGTGCCCGACGCGTTCCTTCGGGCAGTCGCTGGCTTTGAACTACCGCTTGCTGGCGCATACGGAGTCGGCCTCGCGATGCTGCCCGCCCACGCCGGACAGGCCGCGACCGCACGGGCCGCACTCGAGGCCATCGCCGCCGATCAGGGGCTCACAGTCCTCGGCTGGCGCGACGTCCCGATCGACGACGCCACCCTCGGCCCCACTGCGCGTGCGCCCATGCCGAGCTTCGCGCACTGCTTCATCTCCGATCCCGCAGGCACGACGGGCATCGACCTCGACCGCAAACTCTACGTCCTCCGAAAGCGCACCGAGCACGAGATCCCGGTCGAAACGCCCGTGTACTTTCCATCGCTCTCGTCGCGAACGCTCGTCTACAAGGGCATGCTTACGACGCCGCAACTGCAGGAATTCTTCCTCGATTTGCAAGACGCGCGTGTCGAGTCGGCGCTCGCCCTCGTCCACAGCCGCTTCTCGACGAACACATTCCCGTCGTGGCCCCTCGCCCACCCGTACCGCTACGTCGCCCACAACGGTGAGATCAACACAGTGCAAGGCAACCGCAACTGGATGCGCGCTCGCTCGGCCCAGATCTCGACGCCGTTGATGCCCGACCTCCAGAAGGCATACCCGCTCATCACCGACGGCATGTCCGACACGATGAGCTTCGACGAGTGCCTCGAGTTGCTCCACCTCAGCGGTCGCTCGCTTGCCCACGGTGTGCTGATGATGATCCCGGAGGCGTGGCAGAACCACGCGACGATGTCGCCCGCCAAGCGCGCCTTCTACCGCTACCACGCATCGCTTATGGAGCCATGGGACGGTCCCGCGTCGATCGCCTTTAGCGACGGCACCGTCATCGGCGCCGTGCTCGACCGCAACGGCCTGCGCCCGAGCCGCTACTGGGTGACTGACGACAACCGTGTGATCATGGCGAGCGAAGCCGGTGTCGTCGACATTGACCCCGCGCGTGTGGTCAAGAAGGGCCGCTTGAAGCCCGGCAAGATGTTTCTCGTCGACACATCCCTTGGCCGCATCGTGCAGGACGAAGAGATTAAGACGAGGCTTGCGAGTGAACACCCCTACGAGGAGTGGTGCGAGAACGAGCTCGTCCATTTGAGTGATCTGCCCGAACGCAAGCACAAAGTGTCGTCGCACCAGTCCGTCGTGCGCCGGCAGATGACGTTCGGCTATACGCACGAGGAACTACGGCTACTCGTTGCGCCCATGGCCAAGGCCGGCGCCGAAGCTCTCGGATCCATGGGCACTGATACGCCCGTCGCGGTGTTGTCTCATCGCTCTCGTCTGCTGTTCGATTACTTCTCACAGCTCTTCGCACAGGTGACGAACCCACCGCTCGACGCCATCCGTGAGGAGCTGGTGACGTCGCTTGCGTCAACAATCGGCGCTGAGGGCAACCTTCTCGACGCCACGCCCGACGCCTGTCACCAGATCGAACTGCCGTTCCCAATCCTCGACAACGACGAGTTGGCGAAGCTCATCCACATCAACGACGACGGCGACCGCCCGGAGTTCGCCGCCAAGGTGATCGCTGGCTACTACCGCGTCGCCGACGGTGGCTCCGGTCTTCGCCAGGCTCTGGATCGCATCCGCGCGGAAGCGTCTGCCGCGGTCGAAGCTGGCGCACGCATTATCGTCCTCTCGGACAGGGACTCCGGCCCGGAACTCGCGCCCATCCCCTCGCTCCTGCTCGTCTCCGCTGTGCACCACCACCTGATCCGAGACGGCAAGCGCACGAAGGTCGGCCTCGTTCTCGAAACAGGCGACGCACGCGAAGTGCATCACATGGCGCTGCTCATCGGCTACGGAGCCGGTGCGGTGAATCCATACCTCGCCTTCGAGTCGATAGAAGACCTCATCGCCCAAGGCTTGTATGGCCTCGAAGGAATGGATCCGCACGTGGCCGTGAAGAACTACGTGAAGGCAGCAGGCAAGGGCGTCCTAAAGGTGATGTCCAAGATGGGCATCTCCGCCGTCACCTCCTATCGTGCCGCGCAGGTCTTCGAGGCGATCGGCCTCGGCAACGAACTGGTCGACGAGTTCTTCACCGGCACCGTGTCACGCCTCGGCGGCATCGGTCTCGACGAACTTGCGGAGGAAGTCGCGCGCCGCCACAAGCGCGCTTACGTCCCACGTCCAGCCGAACTCGCGCACCGCGATCTTGAATTCGGTGGTGAGTACCAATGGCGCCGCGAGGGCGAATACCACCTCTTCAATCCGGACACGGTCTTCAAACTCCAGCACGCCACGCGCGCCGGTCGGTACGACGTCTTCAAGGAGTACACGACGCTCGTCGATGATCAGTCCAAGCGTCTGGCGACATTGCGAGGACTCTTCACGTTCAAGGAAGGATCACGTCCGCCTGTCTCGATTGAAGAAGTCGAGCCGGTCAGCGCGATCCTCAAGCGCTTCGCGACCGGCGCCATGTCCTACGGCTCCATCTCGAAGGAAGTGCACGAGAATCTCGCGATCGCGATGAATCGCATCGGCGCGAAATCCAACACGGGCGAAGGTGGCGAGGACGCCGACCGCTACATCCGTGACGCCAACGGCGACCTGCGTGGATCGGCGATCCATCAAGTCGCATCCGGCCGCTTCGGCGTGACGTCCGAATATCTCGTCAACGCGACCGACCTTCAGATCAAGATGGCCCAGGGTGCGAAGCCCGGGGAAGGCGGTCAGCTCGGCGGTCATAAGGTCTGGCCATGGATCGCCAAGACGCGGTATTCGACGCCCGGCGTGGGCCTCATCAGCCCGCCGCCGCATCACGACATCTACTCGATCGAGGACATCAAGCAGCTCATCCACGACCTCAAGAACGCCAACCCGGTCGCGCGCATCCACGTGAAGCTGGTCGCGCAGGTTGGCGTTGGTACCGTTGCCGCGGGCGTCGCGAAGGCACACAGCGATGTTGTCCTCATCTCAGGCCACGACGGCGGCACCGGCGCATCGCCGCTCACGTCCATCAAGCACGCCGGCGCCCCGTGGGAGCTCGGCCTCGCGGAGACGCAGCAGACGCTCATGCGGAACGGCCTCCGCGACCGTATAGTCGTCCAGGTCGACGGCCAGCTCAAGACCGGCCGCGACGTGATAATCGCCGCGCTGCTCGGCGGCGAGGAGTTTGGCTTTGGCACGGCGCCCCTCGTCGTCAGTGGCTGCGTCATGATGCGCGTTTGTCATCTCGATACGTGCCCGGTCGGCATCGCGACGCAGAACCCGGAGCTGCGCAAGCGCTTCGCCGGCGAGCCCGAATTTGTCGTGAACTTCTTCGAATTCATCGCGGAGGAAGTGCGCGAACACCTCGCCGCTCTCGGCTTCCGCTCGATCCAGGAAGCGATCGGCCACAGCGAAGTGCTCGACGTACGCGCCGCCATCGACCACTGGAAGGCCGACGGCCTCGACCTCACGCCCATCCTCGCCCAGGCCCAGAATCCCTACGACAGCGAGTCGTACAACAGTCGTTGTCAGGATCACGGCCTCGACCGCGCGCTCGACGTGATGCTGATCGAGAAAGCGGCGCCAGCTCTCGCCGACGGTACACCGGTCGAGATCGAGGCCTGCGTGAAGAACACCAACCGTACCGTCGGCACGATGCTTGGGTATGAGCTGACGAAGAAGTGGGGCGGCGCTGGCCTTCCAGACAACACGATTCGCATCCATCTTCGCGGCTCCGCAGGCCAGAGCTTCGGCGCGTTCGTCCCGAAGGGCATCACGCTCAGGCTCGAAGGCGACTCGAACGACTACACCGGAAAGGGACTCTCGGGCGGCATCGTAATCGTGCATCCTGATCGCGATGCGCAGTTCATCGCCGAGGACAACGTCGTCGCCGGAAATGTCGGGCTGTACGGCGCAACCTCCGGTGAGGCGTATCTCAGAGGCACCGTTGGTGAACGGTTCTGCGTACGAAACTCTGGTGCCACCGCTGTTGTTGAGGGCATTGGCGATCACGGATGTGAATACATGACGGGTGGGCGCGTTGTTGTGCTCGGTCCGACGGGCAGAAACTTCGCCGCCGGCATGTCTGGCGGTATCGCCTACGTCTACGATCCCGAGGATCACTTCACGGCTCTCGTGAACTACCAGCTGGTCGAACTCGAACCCCTCTCAGAGGCAGACCGCGAATGGTTGCGTGCCACAGTCGAGCGCCACCGCGAGCTTACTGGCTCGGACGTTGCCGATCGCCTGCTTACCCAGTGGGCCAGTGAGGTCGAGTCGTTCCGTAAGGTCATGCCACAGGACTACAAGCGGGTGCTCACTGTGATGGAGGCGGCCGCTGCTGCGGGCCTCACCCAGGACGAGACCGACCAGCGCATCATGGCGGCCGCTCATGGGTGAGACCACAGGATTCCTCAAGTGGAGTCGCATCACGGCAAAGCGTCGCCCCGTCGCCACCCGACTGCACGACTGGCTCGAAGTGTACGAGCCATTCGACCGCGAAACCCTCAAGCAGCAGGCTGGCCGCTGCATGGACTGCGGCATTCCGTTCTGCAACAACGGCTGCCCTCTCGGCAACCTCATCCCCGACTGGAACGACCTCGTCTACCGCGAGCACTGGCACGACGCCATCGAGCGCCTGCACGCAACCAACAACTTCCCCGAGTTCACCGGCCGCCTCTGCCCCGCGCCCTGCGAGGCCTCGTGCGTGCTCGGCATCAACCAGGATCCGGTCACCATCAAGCAGGTCGAGGTCGAGATCATCGACCGCGCTTGGGCTGAAGGCTGGGTCGAGCCCGTGATGCCCTCCGTCAAGACCGGCAAGCGCGTCGCCGTCGTCGGCTCCGGGCCGGCCGGTCTCGCGGCTGCCCAGCAACTCACGCGCGCCGGCCACGATGTCGTCGTGTTCGAGCGCGCCGACCGCATCGGCGGCCTACTCCGCTACGGCATCCCCGAGTTCAAGATGGAGAAGCGCCATCTCGACCGCCGGCTTGCGCAGATGCGCGCTGAAGGCACGGAGTTCCGCGTGAACGCCAACGTCGGCGTGAACGTCAGCGTCGACGAGATGCGCGCGTTCGACGCCGTCGTGCTCGCCGGCGGCGCGACTGCCGCCCGCGATCTACCGATCCCCGGCCGCGAACTGAGTGGCATCCACCAGGCGATGGAATATCTCCCCATCGGCAACAAGGTCCAGCAGGGTGACATCCCTGCCCCAACGATCACCGCTGAGGGCAAGCGTGTCGTCATCATCGGTGGCGGCGACACAGGCGCTGACTGCCTCGGCACAGCCCACCGTCAGGGCGCGAAGTCCGTCCACCAGTTCGAGATCATGCCGCGTCCACCGGAGTCGCGCGCGCCCACAAACCCCTGGCCCACGTACTCCAACATCTTCCGCGTCTCCTCCGCACACGAAGAAGGCGGTGAGCGCGTCTACAGCGTGAATACCGAGCGCTTCGTCGGCAACGCCGCCGGGAACGTCAGCGGCCTCGTAGCGCATGAAGTCGAGATGAAGGACGGCCGCTTCGAGAAGGTCGAAGGAAGCGACTTCGAGCTGCCGTGCGAGATCGTCTTCCTCGCGATGGGATTCGTTGGTCCCGAGAAGGCTGGCCTGCTCGACGGTCTCGGCGTTGAGTACGACCAGCGCGGCAACGTCGCGCGCGACACGTCGTTCATGACCAACGTTGATGGCGTCTTCGCCTGTGGAGACATGGGCCGCGGACAAAGCCTCATCGTGTGGGCCATTGCAGAAGGCCGCGCCTGCGCCGCCGGCGTCGACAAGATGCTGATGGGCGACAGTCAGCTCGCCGTCCCCATCGAACCCACCGCACGCCCTCTGCTCTAGCCCCCGCTTCTAGAGCGCCGCGCTCCTTGAGCGCGCTTACCCAGGCTCAACGAGCATTGTCACCGGCACAGCAATCTCGCCGCCATCCCATCGCACATGTACGCGCCCGCTCGGCTTGATCGCCCGCTTGTTCGCGATCGACTCCGCACCGCGTTCGAGGATCGGCGCCCAGTCCAGGCCGAACGTCAGAATCGCCGGTGTGTTCGCGTCCAGCCGTATCGGCGCAACCATACGCCGCCCCTTGCCGTCGACAGGATGCAGCCACGCTGACGCATCGATCGTCACCTGCGCCGGTCGGCTGCTCCGCAACGTGAGCTCCGCGCGCGCCGGCTGTTTCAGTCGCACAGCGCCGAAGTCCAGCTCCTTTGGCCCAACCGCGATCCGTGTTGGCTGCGCCGGTGACCCGACCACCCGGATCGTCGCCGAACCCTCCGCACCCCAGTGCACCGTAAGCCGCGCATCGAACCCCCGCGTAGTCGCCGCATCCGCCAGCAGTGGCGACTCCCAATCGATCGCGAGCTTCATAGCCACGCGACCCGCCTGCGTCTTCGACGGTGTGATCGTCGCGATCAACGGTGCCGCCGTCTCGACGCGAATGTCGTGAGGCGCACGGCCCGGCCACGTTAACCGCACCACATGCTCGGCTTCGCTCCCACGTAGGAACTCTCCGAAGTCGATCGTCTGCGGCAGCCCCTCCGGCCGCCCAACGACGGGTGCCCGTGGCGGAGGCGGCGTCCACATGCCAGTCGGGCGTGGTGGCGGCTGTGACGGCGTAATCAGCGTGCGCGCCTTCGGCTGCGGTGGTTGTGCCGGCGTCCCGAAATTCGCGACTGCCCAGTGCACGCGGGCCGTCAGCCGCGGCATGTCTCCAAGCTCAGCGGTCAGCGCCTTACCCGCTCGCTCAACAAGCTTCGGATCCGCCGACGGAGCGAGGCCCAGCACGTGCCACGGTTCCCCTGAGGCCACATATCGAGCGACATGCTCGTTAGCCGGCGATCCCTTGCTGCCGAGCTTGTCCATCGCGACATTCACGCGCATCGCCTCTTCGTCGCTGCCACCAACGTCCGGATGCGCAAGCCGAATGTGAAAGCGATGCGCCTCCTTGATGACGCACGCAGGCGCGCCAGGTTGCAACGAGAGAGCCTTCCAGTGCGGAGCAAGCGGGTCGGGCCGGACGGAGGTAGGCATCGCAGCATCGTGGCCGAATCCGCGCTGATACGCAAGGATGTTCTACTAGAGAGTCGAGTGTCACAGACCACCTCCGCCGACGCTGAGGATTTCCCCGATGGTGCCGATGACTTCTCCGGGCCTACCTTGGGTCAAAGATTCGCGTTGCCTGCTTCAGGAGGCGTCTGATGTCCGTTCGAATTGCCATCGCCACGGTGCTTGTGCTCTCAGCCGTCGTCACGGTGGCGATCGGCGCATCGCTCGCCCCGAGCTCAACCGCCGCAACTGACCCACCCGTGTTCATCACGCAACAGCAGACGCTCACCCTCCAACACGACGCCTTCGACATCGATGTGGATCCCGCGCGCAACGTGCTCTATGTCCCTGTGCCTGCTCGCGGCGAGGTACACGTCGTCTCGATGGCCACGCTCGAGATCCTGCGCACGTACGACTATCCCGGCAAGGGCCCGCGCGCTGTTGACCTCAGCCTCGACGGGACGCGGCTGTTCATCGCCTTCGTCAGCGCCGGTTCGGTCGGCATCCAGAACCTCGACGACGATGGCTTCGTCGAAGTAGTCGTCGGCGGCCCGAATGGCACAGGCAATAACATCACCTACGACGTGTTGGAAGCGAAGCCAAATCGCTTGTTCGTGACCGCGTCCCCGAGCAGCAGCGGCATCTCCTACCTCGCGATGGTGAAGCTCGACGAGGCGAACGAGGTATCCCGCGTGACCTCGGGCGGCATCATCCGTGCGCAGCCCGTCCTCGCCGCCAGCCCGAGCCAGCAGTATCTCTACGTCGGCGAAGGCTTCTCGCCCAACTCGCTCTACAAGTTCGACATCACAACAGACACGGCACCGAAGGTGCTCGAGGACAACCACGGCGACGTGAGCGGCACCGACATCGTCGAGGTTAGCGCTGACGGCTCGCGCATCTTCCTGCGCAGCGGCCAGGTCCTGCGCAGCGACACATTCGTGCAGGCCGGCGCGCTCGCATCAGGCCCGCCCCGCGTGGATGCGCCGCGGAACATCACATATGTCGCCCGCCCGGGATTCCTGTCCGGCTACAACTCGACGACGTTCGCCGAGTTGCGCCGCTACGTGACCTCGTGCACAGCCACGAAGTTCGACGTCTCCCCAGACGGCGCCACATTCTTCATGATCAACGGCCCGACGCTCTGCAAGGTGGACCAACTCGATGTCACTGCAACGCCCACCTTCACGCCGACGGCCACCCGCACGCCCACGCCGACACGCACAGCCACGCCAATAGCGACCGCGACGTCCATCCCGGCTAGGTGCGCCGATCTCGACCTCGACGGAATCGTCACGGCGACAGACAACCAGATCTCCCTGCGCGCAATTCAACGAGCAGTGACAGACCCCTGGTTCGACCTCGACCGCAACGGCAGAGTCGACTACGGCGATCTAGCCGCATCCCTCCGCCAACGCGGCCGCGCTTGCTGACGCCACGATCAACACTCGATGGTTTCGTTGCGGCGTAGGCAGCGTGCGTCGCACGGCTCGTCAGATGCGGTCGAATTTCGTGTGGCTATACGCTTGGTCTAATGACGCCCGAACGTGAGGAAGAACGCACCGTACGACACTGGTTGTATTTCCGGGACCAGTTGGCTGCCAGGAGTGCGGGCGCACGCCTCGTTGAACGCGGTTACCGAGTTGGATTCTTTACCGAGGGAGCCGAGTGGTGCTTATGTGCAAACGAAGGGCCATGCGTTTCCGACGATCCAGGAGGCGAGTTGCAGGCACGCATGGCCCAGCCCGCAGAGTCCTTGAGCGCGGACTATCGGCATTGCGAAGTGCCGATTCCGAGACTTACGCCTGAAGAGATAGAAGGACTCGTGATCGATGTAAGTGTCTTGCGTCCGCGAGCTGCTCGCCCGGGCCCGCTATCGAGAATCTGGGCTTGGGTCAGTCGGGACTGAGGCGATGACAAGTCGAACTTGCTAGAGATTCTCCGTTAGGGTGCTTCGCGCTATAAAGCCAATATGAAACTTGGCGGAAACTTCTTCGAAGACCTCGGCCCCGGGCAGGTCCTGCGCAACCCCGTCCCCCGCACCATCACCGACGGCGATACGGCCCTATACATCGCCCTCACCAGCGACCGCAACCCAAAGAACTGCTCGGACGAGTTCGCGCGCTCCCTGGGCTTCGACCGCGCCCCCGTCCACGACATGCTCGTCTTCCACATCGTCTTCGGTCGTGCCGTCGGCGAAATCTCCCTGAACTCGCCCGGCAACTTGGGCTACGCCGACCTGCGCTTCGTCCGCCCCGTCTACACCGGCGACACCCTGCGCGCGACGACGAAGACCCTCGGTTGGCGCGAGACCTCGAAGGGCGACACTGGCGTCGTCTGGGTCGAGACCACCGGCTACAACCAGCGCGACGAGGAGGTCCTCCGATTCAATCGCTGGGTCATGGTCAACAAGCGCGAACCGCAGACCCCAACGAACGCCGATGACGCCCCCGAGATGCCCGCGCGCGCTTCGCTCGACCAGCTAGCGTTCCCGACGATCACGAAGTTCGAGGCGTGGGCGACTGGCGGTCAGCGCTTCTGGGAGGACTACAGCGCCGGCGAGCGCATCCCGCACCCGCAGGGCATCACCATCGAAGAAGCCGAGCACCAGATGGCCACCCGCCTCTACCAGAACACCGCCCGCGTCCACTTCAACCAGCACCAGCAGAACGCGTCCCGCCACGGTCGCCGCATCATCTACGGCGGACACATCATCTCCGTCGCCCACGCGCTCTCGTTCGATGGTCTCGAGAACGTCGTCGCGATTGCCGCCTGGAACGGCGGCTCACACACCAACCCAACCTTCGCGGGCGATACCCTCTTCGCCTGGACGGAAGTCATCGAAACCATCGACATCGGCCGCCCGGATATCGGCGCCCTCCGCCTCCGCCTAGTCGCCTGCAAGAACGTAGATCCGAACACAGAGGACGTTCCCGTGAAAGTCGCCGGAGAAGACGACCGCGAACGCTACAACGCCAACGTCGTCCTCGATCTCGACTACATCGGCCTCATCCCCCGCCGCGCCGTAGCCGTCCTCTAAATCAAACCAGCGAGCGCAGCACGAACCGGCACCGAGGACGCACCAGAGCAAGGTGCAACCGCCAAATGGCACCCCTCAGCTTCAGCATTCGATACTTCAATACGACAACAATGTTTCACGTGAAACATCACCGCACGCCGTGCGACATGTGAGGGCTGACCTGCGTGTCGGCCCTCGCCGTCCAGCACCATCGTGCCATGCGACAGCGTGCGCGTCCCTCACAGCCCGAGGTGGTCGGTTCGAAAGCGAACCGCAATCCAACGTAGTGATTCATTGCCTCGCACCCGCACCATGTTTCTCGTGAAACATCACCACACGCCGTGCGACATGTGAGGGCTGACCTGCGTGTCGGCCCTCGCCGTCCAGCACCCATGTGCCATGCGACAGCGGCGTTACGCAAAGCTCAAGTCAGAAGGTCGTCAAAAGCGAACCGCAATCCAACGTCGTGAATTCGTTGCCTCGCACCCGCGTGATGTTTCACGTGAAACATCACCATCGCCGGGAGCGCGCCCAACGGGCGAGAGATTATCCCCGTAGCGCCGCCACCGACGACCGGTCTGCGACCGCAAGCCCGCTTCGCGCGAGGTTCACAGCTTGCGCCCCCGTCGCCTCGAATCCCGTGCCCACCGTGCCACCCTCCAGAAAGCGCGCGTAGATGCCCTCCACGATGACAGCGAGTTTGAAGTGCGCGAGCAGGATGTAGAAATCGATGTTGCTCAGGTCGCGGCCACTGTGCGTCGCGTAGCGCTCCAGCGCCTCACGCCGGCTCAGGAAACCAGGTTGGCCAGTAACGGAGTTGCTCGCGACGCCGGTCACCGATCCCGACTGCGCGTCATTCCAGTACATGTAGATCAGGCCGACATCCGTTAGTGGATCGCCGAGGCTCGACATCTCCCAGTCCAGGATCGCCGCGATCTTGCCATCATCGCCGAGCACACAGTTGTCGATGCGATAGTCGCCGTGGACGATCGAGAAGTCGCCGCTCTCCTCCGGGATCGCGTTCTGCAAGCGCCGCGCCAGCTCGGGCAGCTCCGGGAAGTCGCGCTTCGTCTTGTGCTGCTCGATCTGGCCCGCGAAGCGCTTCACCTGACGCGCGACGAACCCTGCCGGCTTGCCGAAGTCACCCAGCCGGACCTTCGCAGGATCAACCGCGTGGAGGTCAGCCAGCGTGTCGATCAGGTTCTCGCCGACGCCGCGCCGCGCCTCCTCTGGATACTTCGCGGCAAACGCCACCGGATCGGCCGCAATCATGCCTTCGACGAACGACATGATGTAGAACTGCGCGCCGATCACCTCCTTGTCTTCGCACAAGGCGATCGCGTCCGGGACCGGGATGCCGGTGCCTTCCAGCGCCGAGATCACGCGATGCTCGCGTACCATGTCGTGTGCGGTCGGCAGCACGTGCGAAAGCGGCGGCCGCCGCAATACCCAGGCCTTGTCGCCTGATTCGATGCGGTAGGTGATATTCGAGCGCCCGTGGCCGATGACCTTCGCCGTCAGCGATTCCACCGGCTCGACGTGCTCGCTGAACCACGGCACAAGCCGTTCGAACACGATGCCCGGTACGTCTTCAGTCGTCGTCATATGCCCTGATTCCCCTTGTTCGCGCTCACCGCCGACGCGTGACTCACCGCGGCTCGCAGTCTACAATCCCCGCGACGCTAACTGAATCGCGTTCATTCCGCCGGCCCTGGGCCGCGCATACACAGGAGGCCCTATGGCTATCGATTTTACGCTCTCACCTGAAGTGCAGGACGTACGTGACCGTGTTCGCCGCTTCATGGACGAAGAAGTGCGCCCGGCGGAGCAAAAGCTTCGCGACAACGAATCTGACCGCAACAGCTACATCGGCACGATTGTCGGCTTGCGCCAGCGCGCACAGGATCTGGGGCTCTGGAACCCGCACTTGCCGGCCGAGTGGAAGGGCATGGGCCTTGGCCCTGTAGCGATGGCCTTCGTCTCCGCAGAGGCTGGTCGCACTGGCATGGGGCCGTACATCATCAACGCCCAGGCGCCGGACGAGGGCAACATGCACACGCTGTTGCACGCCGCGAACCCTGAGCAGCAGGAGAAGTACCTACGCCCGCTTTCCGAAGGCAAATCGCGATCATGCTTTGCGATGACAGAGCCCGAGGTCTCCGGCTCTGATCCGACACTGATCCAAACACGCGCGGTGAAGGATGGCGACGACTGGGTCATCAATGGACACAAGTGGTTTATTTCTGGCGCGAAGGGCGCACGCTTCGCGATCCTCATCGCGCAGACCGACCCTGATGCTGACCCACCACAGGCCCGCAACTCCGCCTTTCTCGTCGACCTGCCGAACCCCGGTTGGGAGATGGTGCGCGACATCGACACGATGGCCGGCGTCGGCAATCACTGCGAAATCAAGATCACGAACCTCCGCGTGCCCAACAGCGCCATGCTCGGCGAGCGCGGCCATGGGCACTTGCTCGGGCAATACCGCCTCGGCCCGGCGCGGCTCGCGCACTGTATGCGCTGGATCGGCAACGCCGAGATCGCGCTTGAGATGATGGTCGACCGCTCACTGAATCGCTTCACACACGGCTCATTGCTCGCCGACAAGCAGGCGATTCAGTGGATGATCTCGGAGTCGGTGATGGAGTTATATGCGGCAAAGCTGATGGTCATGCACGCGGCATACCTCATCGAGAACGGCATGCCCTTCAAGCACGAGGTCGCGATCTCGAAGTACCACGTCGCGAACACGCTCTGGAAGGTCGTCGACCGCGCAATCCAGGTGCACGGAGCGCTCGGATACTCGACGGACACGCCGCTGGAGCGTCTGATGCGCAACGCGCGTTCCGCTCGTCTGGTCGACGGCGCGGACGAGGTTCATCTGCAAACGATCGCGCGAAACACGCTCGGCTGGTTCAAGGAAGACGGAAACACGCGCAAGGCGACGAGCAACCTGCTGTAGTCGGTCGTCGTGTACCCTGCTGCCGTGATTCGCGCGCTCGCCCCGCTGACCGCCGCGCTCGTTCTCCTTGCCGCTGCATGTTCGAGTGGTGGGGACGACGAGAGCAACACGCCGACCGTCATAAGCGACGGCACCGTGCTCGCTTCGCCGACGGCCGCGCAGGGTTGTACGCCCGCACGTCCCGCCGCGCCGGGTGATCAGCCGGGCACAATCTCTAGCGGTGGCTCGGAGCGCACCTATATCGTGCATGTGCCGCCTGCGTACGATGGCGGCCAACTTCAGCCCCTGGTGGTCGTGTATCACGGCTTTGCGTCGTCCGCGCAAGCGATTGCCGACTACACGCGGTTCAACGCCCTCGCGGACGCAGAAGGGTTCGTCGTCGTGTATCCGAATGGGACGGAAGTGCCACCCCGCTGGAACGACGATGGCGATGTGACGATCGTGGACGACGTGCAATTCACGGACGACCTTGTCACCAAACTGCAGACAGACCTATGCATCGACGAAACTCGCGTGTACGCAGTGGGCTGGTCCAATGGTGGCGGCATGGCCCAGCGCGTCGGATGCGAACTCCCGGACATGTTCGCGGGGATCGGGACCGTTTCGGCGACGTACTCGGACTGCAAGAGCCCGCTGCCGTGGATCGCATTCCACGGGATGGCCGACCCGCAGGTGCCGTTTGAGGGTGGCGTGAACCCTCCGGAGCGGGGCGGCGGTGTCTTTCTCCCAACGCGCCGTGTTCTTAGTGAGTACGCGCGCGAGTTTGGCTGCGACGCTCTCGCGCAGATCACCCGCCCGTCAACCGAAGTCGAGCTTTCGACGTACATCCGCTGTCCGGCCGGCGATGGCATTGTGCTCCTGTACACGCTCATTGGCGGCGGCCACACCTGGCCGGGATCGGCCGAACTGCCGGTCGAAACCTTCGGCGCGACGAACAAGCAGATCGATGCGACACAGGCGATCTGGGAGTTCTTCGTCGCGATGTCCACCGGGTCTACCGATGACAGCGGTGGTTCCACTGTGCCTGACTAGGCGATGCCCAGGATATTCCGCTTGATCCAGTCCCAGGGCTGCACCTCCGCGAAGTGTAGGAGGTATTCCTGCGCCAGCTTCGGAATGAGCAACAGCACCATCGGAATCGCCACGGTCTTGTACGAGCGTGGGTAGATGCTCGGAAAGAAGCGGGCAACGATGACGCAGTACAGCCACCAGTTCTCGAACATGTTCGGGAAGACGAGCAGCAGCCAACGCGTGCCCGTGATCTCGAACAGAATGACGCCGATCACGCGGTATACGTATAGGAACACTGCGGGCGCCTTGGCCCAGATCTCCCAGCTCCATGCGACGTACAGCTCGATTGTCAGGTAGTAGGTGTCGAGCAGTTTGTCGAGCTGCGCGTAGTGGTCGCCGAAGCCGCCGAGACCAATCAGCTCGATGATGACAACGTCGAGCGCGTCGATCGCCATCGCCGCCAAACCGCCGACGAGTGGGTTGCGCAGGATGAGGAGGGGGATCAGCAGGCGCAGCGCGATGACAATGAGTTCGCCCTCGCTCAACACCGTTCTCCCCGCTCGCCGCGACCTGTTCAGGGCGAGTATCGACATGTCTCGGCGGGAGGGCAATCGAAAAAGAATCATGTAAAGTCGACGTAACGTGATTGCGAACAAGTGTTCTGCATGGGATAGTCAGCGCATGCCACTCGCTAAAGTCTTGTCCTGTGCGATCGTCGGCCTCGAAGGCGAAATCGTCGAGTGTGAGGTCGACGTCTCACGACGAGGGCTCAACAGTCTCGCGCTCGTCGGTCTGCCGGATACGGCCGTCAAAGAGGCGAAGGACCGGGTCGAGTCGGCGATCAAGAACAGCGGCTTCTTGTTCCCGAACGGCCGAATCATCATCAACCTCGCGCCAGCCGACCTGCGGAAGGAAGGCCCAACGTACGACCTGCCGATCGCCGTCGGCATCATGGTTGCCGGCGGTCGCGTCATGGCCGACGTGACGAATTGCGTGTTTCTTGGCGAACTGTCGCTGGACGGCGCCGTCCGGCACACGCAGGGAGTGCTGCCGATGGTCGCGCTGGCACGCGATCGCGGCATCCGCACGGCGTACGTCCCCGCGATCGACGCCGCGGAGGCTGCGCTCGTGCCTGACATGACGGTGTACGGGGTTCAGAACGTCGGCGCCGTTCTAAACCACCTGTCCGGAGATGAGCCGCTCATCCCAACCGCGTCACGTAGGCCATGTGCGTCTTCGGGGACACGCGCCGTCTGGCATGGCGTCGACTTCTCCGAGATCAAAGGACTGATTGGGTCTACCGCCTCACCCTGTTCCAGATACGGAATCCCAGCCTCGATGCTGATGCTGCCCTCTCTGTCCACCCAGATCCGGCGCACCATCGCTCGCAGAAGTTCGCTCCGCTGCTCGAAGGAGAGCCGGTCCACCTTGGCACCGATCGCCTTGGCTAGAGCCTCGGCCTGTTCCCTCTCCACTGCTTGGCGTCGTCGCTGACCTGTCCTGACCTCCAACCTTTCGAGTTCGTGGTCCCACGCCGCGATCCTCTCGTCGTACTCCCCCATGAGGGCCTTCACGTCGCGGTCAGAGCCAGACAGGGTGCCGGTAGCCACCGAGCGCACCAACCGCTGCCTCTCCTCCAAGGCCTTCCCTCTCTTGGACCTCACGTCCTCAAGCAACCGACCAGCGTTGGTCTCTAGCTCGCCAGTCACCTCGTCGTGGGCCTCGCTCGCCTCCACCCAGAGGTCAGGGTTCTTGCAGGCCTCCGCGATGCGCGTCCAGACAGGGCCTTCGAGATCGACAGCCTTGAGCCACATCGGTTTGCGGCAGTCCGTGCCCCGTCGGAGTTGGGTCTGGCAGATGTAGCCCAGTCGTTGTCTCTCCTTGCCTCCTCCGGTGTGACTCAGGAGCTTGTTGCCGCACTCTGAGCAGAAGACCAGCCCTTGCAGAAGGTGGCGAGAGGATCGACCCGGAGCAGGACGCCTCCATGGTTTGTTCTGCTTGATCTTCTCCTGCGTCGCCTCGAAGGTCGCGATGTCGATGATCGGAGGAAACGCGATTTCCAACCACTCCTCACGAGGCCGAATCTTGAAGTGCTTTTTCTTGCCGTTCTTCTTCACGGTCTCACGGACGTTCTGCCAGCCGGTGCCGGTGTAGGCCTCCCGCGTCAAGATCCGTCGCACTGGCTCGGCACTCCATCGACCGCTGCACTTTGCTGAGGGTTTCCTGCGTGTCGGTACACCAGCCTCGTTGAGGACGAACGCGATCTGCCGGATCGCCATGCCCTCAAGGAGGTAGAGGTCAAAGACCTTGCGCACCCACGCGCCCTCGAACTCATCCACGACGAGCTTCTCAGTGAGGAGCTTTCCAGTTTCAGCGTCATAGGTTGCCTCGCGACTGTAGCCGTACGCCTGCGTTGGAGCGTTGGACTTCCCTGCCTTTGCTCGACCCTTCCTGCCGACGAGTCCTCTCTTGCGGAACTTCTCGCGCTCCTCCTCTCCTCGCCATGTGCTGATCGTGCGCATCAGCTTGCCGATGGGAGTCTCGTCAAACTCCTCATCCACCAGCCGGATGCTGACGTTGTTGGTGCTGAGGATCGTCGCGAGGTACCCACCGTGATCCGTGTCGCGAGTCAGGCGGTCCATGCACTTCGCTAGCAGCACGTCGTACTCGTCGCCCCTCGCGGCGGACAGCGCAGCTTGAAGTCCTGGCCTCTCGGTGGTGCCGCCACTGACGCCGGGGTCTGAGTATACGCCGACAACGAGGTAGCCCTTGTTCGCGCACCACGCCCTACACACCTCCTCTTGATCAGTGAGGGACAGCTTTTCCTCCGCTGCTTGCTCTTCCGTGGAAACGCGCGTGTAGATCGCTACTCTCATCGGGCCTCCTTGGGCGCGTAGCCCACCTTGCGGAGGAAGTCAGGCGTGCTGCCGTAGACCTCCACGATCACTCGCTGGACTGCTCGGCGGTCGTGTCCCTGCAAGAAGAACTTGCCGAGGGGAACCTCGGCGCCGCACCTACACCAGCACTCGCCGGTCGGGATGAGTCTCTTGGTCACTGTCGCCTCCTTGATGCTGCCTCTAGCCAATGACTCTAGGATAGTTCTCATGCGTGGTTTCTTGCCAACGGGAGTCTGGGCCTCCTGAGGCCTCAACGCCTGCGGTTTCTTGCTCCATAGGAGGCCCTAGAGGCCCAGAAGGGAGGCTGGAGGCCCTTTCTACGCAGGTCAGCTTTGGACAGCAGCCAAGGCTGCGGAGTCTTCACCCTCCTACTCTTAATATCTGGATTTGGGAGACCCGTGGTTTTGACCGCCCCCGCACCGACGACGAAGGCCACCGAATAGGACGCTCTCGGCCGATACTTAGAGCATGCATCCCATCGGCTTTGTGCTGACTGGACTTGCGGGGCTTGCGGTAGGCGCTTTGGTCGCGCGGCGTTTGCCTCAGAGTTATTGGATCGTGGTTCCCGCGTATCTGCTCACTAGCATGGGGACTTGGCTTCTCCTGGTCGTGATCATCACCACAATTGCGCCGTACTAGGGCTATCGACTGACGACGACGAAGCCCCCAAATAGGGGGCTTTCAGCGTTTCTTGTACGCTGCTTGTGTGAAAATTCTGGCCCTCATTTTGGCATTTTTGCCGATCGCCGCCGCCTGCACTTCAGAAGACTCCGCAACCGTGGACCCCCGCTATGTCGAGCTCGTCAATCAATTTAAGCACGCGACATTTAGCCAAGACTACGA
This sequence comes from Dehalococcoidia bacterium, assembly GCA_021731085.1. Taxonomy (GTDB): domain Bacteria; phylum Chloroflexota; class Dehalococcoidia; order DSTF01; family JACRBR01; genus JACRBR01. The sequence continues at coordinate 474 of JAKFYB010000020.1, read as the reverse complement.
GATCTTGGATGCGGACGGAGCCCGGATCGCGACTATGACTTGGAACTCGGAGGCAGGCACGAACAGTGAAGCTCAGATCACGTGGGACGGCGCACAGGGCGGAAGGCTCTTGTGGACTATCGAGGGAAACGAGAGCCGGTTCTGCGTATCGGAGGGCGAATCCGTTGCGGTGGAAGATATGGAATGTGTAACGAAGGCCCGTCCGGAGGGGACGGCATTCCTCGGCCTCGATGACTTGCAGACGTTGAACACAGAGGTTACGTCTGCGCCAGGTAGAGTCGTAGGTCTAACGGATGCGGAGTGCTTCAATCTCGTTGGCACGGAAGAAGGCGGTCAAGACTGGCAAGAGTGCTACGCATCAGACGGTCGCCTGTTGTATGCCAGCGGGTTGGGTGCACTGGCGCATGTCTACAGAATCGCGGACAACTTTAAGGACGCTGGTCTTGAAGCAGCATTTGTTCAGCCGGAGCTTGT
>JAKFYB010000031.1 GCA_021731085.1 Dehalococcoidia bacterium | reverse complement strand
GGGTGGATCAGCCTGCCGCTCGGCGCGCACTGTTGGCCTACGTCCCGAACAGCGACAATCCTCGCACCACCTGACGCGAAGGAGCTGTTCCGAAATGCCCACACTGACTGCTGCCGACGAACTCTTCCTGCACCAGATACCGGAGCCTTTCCCCAATGTGGGGACGCATCACGAGCACTGGCGCGATAGTTACTTTTTCATCATCCATCCGCGCGACCGCCTGGGCGATGTGATCATTCTTACGATGGCGCACTATCCCGTGCGGCAGGTGATGGACTCGCTGCAGATGGGGCAGATCGCGGGCAACCAGATCTTCGCTCGACATGAGCGGCCTTATGGCGACGATCCGTACGCGCCAGTCGCGGGGCCGGTGAAGATCGACATCATCGAGCCATACAAGAACATCAAGCTGCACGTCGATGAGAGCGCGCCCGTCGGGCTCGACATCACGTTCACGGCGCGGACGCAGCCGTACGGACTGCGGCGCGGAACGATGAAGCGCGGCGACGAGATCATCTGGGACCAGAGCCACATGTTCCAGTCGGGCAGCTTCTCCGGCACGTACCGCCACAACGGCGTGGACTACGCGATCGACAACTGGTGGGGGCAGCGCGACCACTCCTGGGGCATCCGCGACCACGCGCGCTGTCCGCTATGGATGTGGTTCCAGATCCAGTTCGAGGACGGGTTTCTGGGCGTCTGGCACTGGGAGTACGCGAACGGCGCGCGCGTGTACACCGACGGCTGCTGGGCTGGCGCCGACGGCAGCGATCCCGTCGCCATCGTCGACTTCCGCCACGACGAGATGCACTGGACCGACAAGGACGGCAAGCCGGCGGAGTACGGCCAGTTCGGCGAGAATACGGCGGGGCTCGCTGGCCGCTCGGTCTTCCGCCTCGAAGACGGCCGCACGATCACGGTCGACGCGGAGGGCACGCGATGCGCGCCGTACGGCCCCTACGGTGGCGGCCTGCACCAGATGGTCGTGAAAGCGGACGACGGCCGCACGGGGACGGCGATCTATGAGATCACGGGCGCGCACCACCACCAGTACTTCCCGGTGCCGCGCAACCCCGACGCGCTGTTGCCGTTGTGAACGCCACCTCGCTGCATGGTGCCGTCTTGAAAGTAGCGGCGGAGCTTTAGCTCCGCTCAGTCGTCGGCGGGTCGCAATTCGAGCTCTGCGGCGGAGCTGAACCTCCGTGGGTACTCTCTCTGACGTCAGCTTTGGGTGGGAGCGGCGACAGCGGGCCGGCCACGCAGGGCCGCCCCTACACTCTAACGACGCCTGTGCAGGCGAGGACCAACGCATTGACTGAACCCGACGAGACCTTCAAGAGCAATGCCGGGCGCATCATCGGCCGGTTCGGCCAGACCGTCCGCCGGAAGCCGGGTCCGTGGACAGCGTCCGTGTTTGGACTTCTGCGTCACCTTGAAGACGTGAACTTCGCCTACTCGCCGCGCGTGTTGGGCTTCGACGACGACGGCAACGAAGTCCTCACGTTCATCGCGGGCGAAAGCGGGCCGGACGCGTGGGCGAAGATCGTGCGCGAGGACGGCCTACGCAGGTTCGCGCGCCTGCTGCGGTCGTATCACGATGCCGTCGCCGGATTCGAGCCATCTTCGATCCAGTGGGCGACGGAGACGCGAGCGCCTGCACCCCACGAGATCATCTGTCATGGCGACTTCGGGCCGTGGAACACCGTGTGGCGGGGCGACGAGCCCGTCGGGATCATCGACTGGGAGCTGGCTGGTCCGCGGCCGGCGCTCTACGACGTTGCGTACGCGTTGGAGTACGCCGTGCCGTTCCGCGACGATACGGAGTGCGTGCAGTGGCTGCGGTATCCATCGCCACCGGACAGGACGCGACGCATCGCGGTCTTCGCGGACGCCTACGGACTCGCGTCGGCGGCGGGACTGTTCGATGAGGTCGTCCGGGTCCAGCGCGACGCGATCGCCGTGATCCGCGAGCTCGCCGAACGCGGCGAGCAGCCGCAAGGCGAGTGGGTGGCGGCAGGCCACCTCGACGAACTCGAGGCGCGGGCGCGCTGGAGCGAAGACAACCGGAACCTGTTCGAGCCATAGCGCGCGCGGCAAACAACCGTGGCCCTGTAGGGCGGCCCTATGTGGCCGCCCGCTGCGACCACCAATCCCCGATCTCCGCACCCGACGAACTGGAGGCGCGTGCCTGTAGGGGCGGCCCTATGTGGCCGCCCGCTGCGGCCACCAAACACCAATCCCCAGTCACCACCAACCAGTAGGGTTCTCCCCGACGTTCATTGTTGTCTGTGTAAGCCGATGATCTCCGTAGACGGACAGATCCCGCCGGGGCGCGGGCTCACGCCTGGAGGAGGCTCTATGCAGGCTGATGTGACACAGGGAACGGTCAATTCCGAGACGGTCTCGGCGGATTTCTTTACGCGCCTGGTGGCGTACCTGATCGATGCGGTGATTGTCGGCGTGCCGTTCTTCGTGCTGATGATCATTCTGCCGATGATGCTGGCGTATGTCGTCGGCCTCGTGCTGAGCATCGGGTACCTGATCTATTTCTGGTCAACGACCGGCCAGACGTTCGGTAAGAAGGCGATGGGCCTGAAGGTCGTGAGCGCCGAACATGGTGGCGTGCTGACCGCGCAGGAAGCCGGTCTCCGCTACGTCGGCTACATCGTGTCGAGCATTCCGTTCTCGCTCGGGTTCTTCTGGATCATCTGGGACCCGAACCACGACGGCTGGCACGACAAGATCGCGAAGACGAAGGTGATCAAGGTCTCGTAAGTCAGGCGCATGGAATGCGCGCGGAAGAGAAGAAGGGCCGCCCCTCACGGGGCGGCCCTTTCCTTTTCAAGTCGTTGACGTTTTCACACGTCCGTCCGACAATAGCCGCCACGGAGGTGACGGTTGCAGCAATTCATCGTCGCGTTGGCAGCGTCCATGTTTGTCGTCGCCGGCTGTTCATCGTCAAGCGCTGACTTCTCGTTTACGCCGGTGCCGTACACACAACTGCCCGAGCGCGGTTGTCCCAACGTGGCATGCAGTGACGTGTACTCGCTGACGGAGGAGTGCGGTTGGGAAGCCGCAGATCAGGTAGCCGTAGTTGTCGAGCGAGAGCACGCCGATGACTTCATGAATGTGCAGAGGATGCGGGATTCGACGAACTCAATCGGTACGAGTCCGAGGTGCTGGAGACGACGCATATCCTCCTGGACGTGCCTGCTGGGTCTGTTCCCGATGCGATTACCTTCATCGAGGAACGCGCGGCGGGTATCGTCGCGATTGATTCGAACGGAAGCGCATGGATCCCCGAGGGCGTCCCGCCGTTCATCCAGGATTGCCAGAAGACGAAGACTGCGCGGGACGGCGGCTAGCTGCGCGTCGAATTCGCTCGCCGAATTGGGTCACTCAATTTCCAGTACCGGTGTTGGCAGGCGTGGATTCTTCGCTTCGCTCAGAATGACGTCCTCGGGGATCGTGCGCAGGATGAAGAAGGGCCGCTCGATACGAGCGGCCCTTCTGCTTTAGCAATGTCCCAACGACCAACGACTAGATGGCGAGGGCTTCCGCCACCGCTTCGCGGTGGTAGTCGCTGTCGCCCCACGCCAACTCCGCGGCCTTCTGGCGGCGGAAGTACAGCTGGACCTTGTAGTCCTTCGTGAAGCCGATGCCGCCGTGGATCTGCTGGCCGTGCGCGACGACCCGCCGCGTGGCCTCGCTCACCCAGGCCTTCGCCATGTTGACGTTGAGGTCGGCGTCGTCTTCGCTCTGGTCGACGGACCAGGCAGCGCGGTAGGTGATGAAGCGCGAACCATCGACGTCCGTGACCATGTCGGCGGCCTTGTGCTGGATCGCCTGGAAAGAGCCGATCGGGCGGCCGAACTGGATGCGGTCCTTCGCGTACTGAACGCTGATGTCGAAGTCCATCTGCGCCAGGCCGACGAGGTACGCGCACTCGAGCACCGTCGCCTTGTTCTGCACCTTCTTCAGCAGCGCGGCGCCGCCGGCGATGATGCTCTCCTTCGGGACCTTCACGTTCTCGAACTTGATCTCGCACTGCTTGTCGGCGGCGATCGTCTTGAGGGTCGTGATGGTGATGCCCGCCGTCTTCGCGTCGACGATGACGAGCTCGATGCCGTCGTCGCCCTTCGTGCCCGGCTTGCGGCCGACGACGGTGAAGTAGTCGGCGACGTTGCCATCGCGGACGAAGAGCTTCGTGCCGTTGAGAACGAGGTCGCCGCCGTCCTCCTTGATCTCGAGCGCGACGCCTTCGGTGTCGAAGCGCGCGGAGGGCTCGGTGTAAGCGAGCGTCCAGATGGTCTCGCCGCTGGCGATCTTCGGGAGCGCGTACTGCTTCTGCTGCTCCGTGCCGCCTTCGAGCAGGGGCAGCACGCCGCCGACCTGCGTCGAGAGGAACGGGCCGGGTACGAGCGAGCGACCGAACTCTTCGATGAGAATGATCAGGTCGAGGTATGAGAACTCAGCGCCGCCGTACGCCTCCGGGATGAGGAGCCCCTGCCAACCCTGCTCCGCCATCTTCTTCCAGAGGTCGGGCGAGTAGCCCTTCTCGTCCTCTTCCATCTCGCGCACGAGGGTCTCCGGGCACTCCTTCTCGAGGAAGTCGCGCGCGGCGTTCTTCAGCAGTTCCTGCTGTTCTGAAAGTCCCAGGTCCATGTTGCTACCGTCTCCTTATGCTTGTTCGCCTCGAAAGGTTATTGGCTGGCGGTCTGACGATCCAGCGAAATTGGCTTCGGGCGATATTCCTTGCTTCTTGACACCCGTCCGGCGGGTGGAACTACTGCTGCATGGGCGTGCGAGGCGCTGGGTCTGCGAGCTCCAATCCCTGGATGGCCTGCCCCCTCCGTCATCCTACTCGCAACGCCGCCTAATCCTTGTGTGGTACGTCCTCTCCCTTTCTGAGTTCCTCGTCTTCGTGGTTGAGGAGAATCTGCGTCCAGACTGGCCAGAGCAGGAAGATGACGGCGACGATGATGCCGGGCCAAATGCTCCAGATGATGTACTCGCGGACGACCTCTTCTTCCGTGCGTTCGTGCCCGCCTTCCTCGACATACAAGCCAGTGCCAGCGAGGCAGTCGATCGTCTCCTGCTTGAGTTCTTCCTGCGTGACTTCTTCCTCGTCGCCACCGTGATCGCGTTCCGCGATGACGGGCTTGAGGTCGCCACAGTCATTGTGCGTCGGCCCCGTCGGGACGTTGTCGGTCGCATAGACGATGCCGCCGACGGCGAGCGCGAGGCCGTAGATGCTGGCGGCGATGGCGAGCGCTATGAGAATTCGTTTCATTCGGAGCTACTTTCCTGTCGTTCCGCGACCTTGTTCATGTTCAGACTCTGCGTCGGAGCGTATTCTCTCTGTTCTCATTTCCACTGCTTCTTCCTTAGCCTCGCGGCAGCGCGAGGCCGCGTTGCGCGATGACTCCGCGCTGTATTTCTGATGTGCCGCCTGCCAGCGTCGAGCCGACGGCGATACGGTACCAGCCTTCGAATCTTCCACCGAGCGCGGCGTGCTGGGAACCTTCGCGCAGTTGGCCGAACAGTCCCGCGACTTTGATGCCTGTCTTGGCGATGCGCTGCGCCAGCTCCGAACCGAAGAGCTTCGTGATCGACGCTTCCTGGTTCGGAACCATGCCCTTCGCCTGCATCGACGCGACTCTATATGAGAGCGCGATCGAGATCTCGGTCTCAATGTACCGTTCGGCGAGTTCGTGACGGATCGCCGACCAGGCCCCGTCCGTGCGCGGCGACTGCTTCGCGTAACCGATGGTGTCGGTGACGAGACGCTGGAGCGCGACGCCGCTGATGATGCCGCTGCGCTCGAAGTCCAGCGTCGTCGTCGCGTAATACCAGCCGCGATTGGCCTCGCCGAGAAGGTCGCCCTTGGGGACGCGGACGTTGTCGAAGAAGACTTCGTTGAAGCTCGGCGTGTCGGCCATGTTGGTGAGCGGGCGAATGCTGATCCCGGGCGTCTTCATGTCGAGCAGGAAGTAGCTGATGCCCTTGTGCTTCGGCTGGTCGGGGTCGGTGCGGGCGAGGAGCATCATGCGGTCGGCGCGGTGTGCGCCAGAGGTCCAGATCTTCTGTCCATTGATGATGAAGTCGTCGCCGTCCTGCGTCGCTTTCGTCTGGAGCGACGCGAGGTCGGAGCCCGAGCCGGGCTCGCTGAATCCCTGGCACCAGTAGTCCTCGCCGGAAAGGATGCCGGAGAGATGCTGCTTCTTCTGCGCCTCGTCGCCGTGGACGATGATCGTGGGGCCAGCGAGGCCTATCGCCAGGAAGTTGGGGCGGGGAGCGGCAGCGCGTGCCATCTCCTCGTTGAAGATGAACTGCTGCATGACGCTGAGGCCGGCGCCACCGTACGCAACCGGCCAGTTGGGGGCGACCCAGCCGCGCTTCGACAGCGTCTTGAGCCAGTCCTTGTCGCGTGGGTTCTCCCCCACGCCGACGCCGAGGATCACATCATCGTCCGCCTTGAGATCGGCGGGCAGATCCGTCCGCAGGAAGTCTTTAACTTCCTGTCGGAATGCTGCGTCTTCGGTCGAGTCCCTGAAGTCCACTGTTCCTCTTTGCTGACATTCGCTTGATGTCAGCGACTGAGCGGAGCTGAAGCTCCGCCGCTACTTGATGCTCGTTATTGGCGCGGGAGGCCGAGGCCCCTCGTCGCGATGATGTTCTTCTGGATCTCTGTTGTGCCGCCGGCGATCGCTGACCCAACCGTCGCGACGTATGCCTTCGCGAAGCGTCCGCGGAGCTTCGCGCACGGACCCTCGCCCCAGAGACCGCCGTACATGCCGAGGATGCTGATGCCGACGCGCTGCTGCCGCTGCACGTACTCGGTGGTGAGGATCTTGTTGATGCTGGACTCGTAGTTTGGGACGAGGCCGCGCTCCTGCATCGAGACGACGCGGTAGGACAACAGCTTCGTGATGTCGGACGTGATCCAGAGATCGGCGAGCGCGTGGCGGACGGGAGGCTTATCCCAGAGCGTCTTGCCCCGGCCGTCACTCTCGGTCTTGGCGAAACGCGTGAGTTCTTCGAGCGTGCGGAGCGCCTGCATGGTGCCGCCGATGGCCGAGCGCTCGAAGTCGAGGGTCGTCGTGGCGATGTACCAGCCGCGGTTGAGTTCGCCGAGCAGCGCCGATGACGGCACGCGGACGTTGTCGAAGAAGACTTCGTTGAAGCCCTCGCCGTCCGCCATGTTGATCAGCGGCCGGACGGAGATGCCCGGCGTCTTCATGTCAAGGAGGAAGTAGCTGATGCCGCGGTGCTTCGGCGCGTCGGGATCGGTGCGGGCGATGAGGAACATCCAGTCGGCGTAGTGGCCCTGCGATGTCCAGATCTTCTGCCCGTTGATGATCCAGTCGTCGCCATCCTTGACCGCGCGCGTCTGCAGGGAAGCGAGGTCACTGCCGCTGTTCGGCTCGCTGTAACCCTGGCACCAGATCACGTCGCCGGAAGTGATGCCGGGCAGGTGCTGCTTCTTCTGCTCGTCGCTGCCGTACAGGATGATCGTCGGACCGAGATAGCCAACGGCAGCGGTGTTGACGATCGGCGCGCGCGCATACCCCATCGCCTCGTTGAAGATCACCTGGTCCCACAGCGACATGCCAAGGCCGCCGTACTCGACAGGCCACGCGGGTGCGATCCACTTCTTCGGCGCGAGCTTCTTCAGGAACTCGCGGCCGAATTCGTGGTCGCCTTCGTCAATGGCGTTGTCGGCGCCTTCCCAGTTCGCGGGCAAGTGCTGTTTCAGGAACGAGTTGACCTCGGTCCTGAAGGCTTCTTGCTCTGGGGTGAAACTAAACTGCATTCAACTCACGGACGCTCGTGCGTCAATCAAAACTTTATGGCGGAGCTTAGGCTCCGCGGGTACTTTCCCACACTCGTCGCCAACCGCGCGGGCTGAAAAGCCCGCGCTCCGTTACCCGGTGCACGAACACGCCCGCCGAAGGCGGACGCTCCGGACGGCGTGCTAGTCGCGCGGCAACGACAGGCCACGCTGGGCGATGATGTTGCGCTGGATCTCCGATGTGCCGCCTTCGATGGTGTAGGCGGCGCTGCGGAGGAAGGTGCTGAGCCATCGGCCCTTGCCGGGGGCTGCATCGCCGTGGAGCTGTCCGTACAGGCCGAGGATGTGCATGGCCGACTTGGCGATGCGCTGGTTCAGTTCGGTCGAGAAAAGCTTCAGCGACGACGCCTCGTAGTTCGGGATGAGGCCACGGTTCTGCATCGACGCGACGCGGTACGAGAGCATGCGGGCGACTTCTGTCTCGATCATGCGGTCGGCGAGTTCGTAGCGCAGCATCGGGTTGGTCCTGAGGGTGCTCGTCGGGTCGTCTGCGTGGGCCTTTGCATACTCGAGCAGTTCTTCGACGTGCTGTTTCATGCCGGTGGCGCTGCCGATGCTGGAGCGCTCGAAGTCGAGCGTCGTGACGGCGGCGTACCATCCGCGGTTCTCCTCGCCGATGACGTTGTCCTTGGGGATGCGGACGTTGTCGAAGAAGACCTCGTTGAACTCGTGGCTGTTGCCGAGGTTGTAGAGCGGGCGCACTTCGACGCCCGGCGTCTTCATGTCGAGGATGAAGTACGTGATGCCGCGGTGCTTCGGCGCGTCGGGGTCGGTGCGCGTGAGCAGGATCATGTAGTTCGCCATGTGGGCGAGCGTCGTCCAGATCTTCTGGCCGTTGATCACGTAGTCGTCGCCATCGCGGACGGCGCGCGTCTTCAGCGATGCGAGGTCGGAACCGGACTCGGGCTCGCTGTAACCCTGGCACCAGATGTCGTTGCCGGCGAGCATGCCGGGAAGGAACTTCTGCTTCTGCTCGTCCGTGCCGTGGACGATCAGTGTCGGGCCGGCCATGCCAAGTCCGATGATCATGTGCATCGGGCGGGGTGCCTTGTTGAGCGCCATCTCCTCATTGAAGATGAACTGCTCGACGGTTGTCATGCCCGCGCCGCCGTACTCTTTCGGCCAAGCGGGGGCGATCCAGCCCTTGGAACCGAGCTTCTTGAACCACTCCTGGTTGGCCTGCCAGTTGCCCATGAGGGCTTCTGTTGCCGTTTGGCCTTTCTGGGGCTTGGGGGCTTCGCTCTGGATGAACTTCCGGACCTCGGTCCGAAATGCTGCTTCTGTTGGCGTGTCGTTAAAGTCCACGGTTCTCGTCTCTCCTCTGCGTTGGTCGTTCAGTGTTCTTCGTAGCGTCCGCCGAGGCGGGCGCGGGTTCTCTTGCTTTGGTGTTTCTTCTCGGCCGACGACGCGGGCTGAAAGCCCGCGCTCCTGCTCAGGTGGCTAGTCGCGCGGCAATCCCAAGCCTCTGCTGGCGATGATGTTGCGCTGGATCTCGCTGGTGCCGCCGGCGATTGTTGACGACAGCGATGTCATGTACGACGATTCGTAGCGGCCCTTCATGGGGGCGCCGTCGCCCCAGAGCTGGCCGTAGAGGCCGAGCACTTTCATGCCGGTGCGCGAGATGCGCTGCGTGAGCTCCGACGCGAAAAGCTTGGTCATCGACGCTTCGTGGTTAGGGATGAGACCCTTCGCCTGCATCGTCACGACGCGGTACGACATGAGCTTCGCGACGCTGGCCTCGACGTAGCGGTCGACGAGCTCCGTCTTCACGGATCCGAGCTGGGCCGTGCGCGACGTGCCGTCCGTCTGGTGTTCGCGCGCGTACTTCACGAGGCCATCGAGCTGGAGCTTGAGGCCGACGGCGCTGCCGATGCTGGAGCGCTCGAAGTCGAGCGTCGTCGTGCCGACGTACCAGCCGCGGTTGAGTTCGCCGACGATGTTCTTCGCGGGGACGCGGACGTCGGTGAAAAACACTTCGTTGAACATGTCCTGGTTCGCGAGGTTGGTCAGCGGCCGCACTTCGACGCCGGGAGACTTCATGTCGAGCAGGAAGTAGCTGATGCCCTTGTGCTTCGGCGCGTCGGGGTCGGTGCGCGCCATCATGAACATCCAGTGGGCGTGCGATGCGCCGGAGGTCCAAATCTTCTGGCCGTTGATCACGTAGTCGTCGCCGTCCTTCACCGCGCGCGTTTGCAGCGAAGCGAGGTCGGAGCCGGAGCCGGGCTCGCTGAAGCCCTGGCACCACTGGACGTCACCGCTGAGGATGCGGCTGAGATGCTCCTTCTTCTGCTCTTCGTTGCCGTGCGTGATGATCGTCGGGCCGACCATCGACGTGCCCATGCCGCCGACGGGCGGGATGCGGTTCTGGGCGAACTCCTCGTTCATGATGAACTGCCGCATGACGTCGAGACCGGCGCCGCCGTATTCCTTCGGCCAGGCGGCCGCGATCCAGCCGCGGGTCGCGAGCTTTTCGCGCAGGCCTTTCAGCCGCTCGAACGCGCCGCGGTACATGCCGCGCTCGGCAAGTTCGCTGGCCTGTTCGTCAGGCTTGATCTCGGTCTTGATGAACGTCCGCACTTCCTCGCGAAAGGCGGCTTCTTCGGCGTTGTCCTGGAAGTTCACTTCGACTCTCCTTACTCGATCGTCCCTGCGTTACAGACTCTGTTCTTGCTCAACCCACGCGGGCTGAAAGCCCGCGCTCCGGCACCTTGCCTATGCTCGCGGCATACCCAGCCCGCGGCTGGCAATGATATTGCGCTGAATCTCACTCGTACCGCCACCCACTGTCGATGTAGTCGCGTAGAGGTAGGTGCTTTCGACGCGACCGTTGGCGGCGGCGTACTCGCTACCCGTCCGCAGCTGGCCGTACAGCCCCAGCGCCTTCATCGCTGTGCGCGAGATACGCACGTCGAGCTCCGACGAGAAGAGCTTCGCGATCGACGACTCCTTGTTGGGCACGAGGCCGCGGTTCTGCATCGAGATCACCATTGTGCAGAGATTTTCTTCGACAGCGGCTTCGATCATGCGGTCGGCGAGTTCGTTCGGGAGGCCCGCATCTTCGGTGATGACGCCGGTGCCCTTGTTCTCCTTGATGAAGTCGACGAGGTCCTTGACCATCAGCGTGTGCGAGATGCTGGTCGCGATGCCGCTGCGTTCGAAGTCGAGCGTCGTCGTGCCGACGTACCAGCCGCGGTTCTCCTCGCCGATCATGTTCTCCTTCGGGACGCGGACGTTGTCGAAGAAGACCTCGTTGAAGTCGTGGTTGCCGGCCATGTTGACGAGCGGGCGGACGGTGAGGCCCGGCGTCTTCATATCGACGATGAAGTAGCTGATGCCCTTGTGCTTCGACGCATCGGGGTCGGTGCGCGCGAGGAGGATCATGTACTTGGCGACGTGCGCACCGGAGGTCCAGATCTTCTGGCCGTTGACGATGTAGTCGTCGCCGTCTTTCACCGCCTTCGTCTGCACGTTGGCGAGATCGCTGCCGGCGCCGGGCTCGCTGAAGCCCTGACACCAAACGTCATCGCCCTTGATGATGCCCGTGAGGTATTTCTGCTTCTGCTCGTCGGTGCCGTAGAGGATGATCGTCGGGCCCGCCCAGCCGGTGCCGATACCGAAGTTGCCGCCGCGCGGCGCGCCCGACAGCGACATCTCCTGCGTGAAGATGAACTGCTCCATGACGGAGAGGCCTGCGCCGCCGTACTCCTTCGGCCAGGCGGGAGCGATGAGGCCGCGGTCGGCGAGTTTCTTCACCCAGGCGCCGTTGCGCTTGAAGTACTCCTCGCGCGACATGTGGATGTCGTCCCAGCCGCCGCCGCCGAACGCCGCGCGGAACCCGCGGCGACGGATGCCTTCAGGGCACTCCTGCTCGATGAACGAGCGCATCTCGGCGCGGAAGGCTGCTTCTTGCGGTGTGTCGGTGAATTCCATCTCTTCGTCCTAGCTGACGGCTCGTGCCGGCGTTGCTTCCGCGTTCACATAGGGCGCGCGGCGGCCGTCCTTCGCGCGCACAGATTCGAGATAGCTGCGGCTTGAGATGTCGGCGCGGCGTCGGGACAACTCTTCGCCGAAGCCGAGCATATGCATGAGGTCCATCATCATGCCCTGAGCGAGGAAGTTCCACGCAAGTGTGCGCGAGTCGAGGTCGGGCTTGACGACGCCACGGCGCTTGCCTTCCTCCAGCGTGTCGGTGACGAAGCCAACGAAGTGCTCGAAGTTCTCGCGGATGGCGTCGCGGATGTCCGGGTCGTCGGACTCGGACAGCGCTCGCCACTGGAGCTTCATGTTGGCGGCGTGCGATTCGAGGTGGTCGTAGTAATAGGCCGCGATCGCCCGGAGGGTGTCGATGGGGTCCTCGTAGTCGACGGAGATGTCCTCCCAGATGTTGAGGAGGCGCGGGCCTGTGGAGCGGATGGTTTCGAGGAAGAGTTCCTTCTTGCCGGCGAAGTGGCGGTAGAGGGCGGGCTCCGAGATTCCGGCTGCGCGGGCGAGATCGGCGGTGCCGACGCGCGCATAGCCCTGGGTCGCGAACACCTCGCGCGCGCTGTCGATGATCTGGAGACGCCGCTTCGCTGCGGGCAGACGGCGGGCTCGATGCTGTTGCACCATCGTTAGCCTCCCGCCGACGCGCCAGCTGGCGCCGCCGATTGCGGGGCGCCGGTCAACAACTCAATCGCCGCCTTCACCGTCTCGGGATCCGCTTTCTCGAGCGAGCCGACGTCGAACGGCGGCTGCGGATCGTACTCAATGGCAAGCTGCGCGCCCTTCGCGTGGGCGTCGCCGTGGACGAGTGCCGTAAGTTGCAGCGCCATGTCGATTCCTGCGGAGACGCCGGCCGCGCTCACGTACTTGTCGTCGAAGACCACGCGTTCAGCGACGACGTTCACGCCCATCTCGGCGAGGATCGGCCGGTAGCCCCAGTGTGTCGTCGCTCTGCGACCCTTCGTCAGGCCGGACTTGCCGTAGGCGCCAGCGCCGGTACAGACCGACGTCATCCAGGTCGCTGATGCGTCCGCGGCGATGAGCCAGTCGAGCAACCGCTGGTCGCGCGTCGGCGCTTCGATCACGCCGGAGCCGGGCACGAGCACCAGGTCGAACGCGTCTGAGTCGGCGAAGGTCATTGATGGGGTGAGGACGAGGCCGGAGTCGCAGCGCACGGTGTCTCGCGTAGCGGCGATGAACTCCGAGGAGGCGCCGGGCCAGCGGCTTATGAGCTCACAAGGCCCGACGAGGTCGAGGCCGGTCATGTCGGGATACAGAACGAATGCGATGCGCATAAGCCCCTCCGCTGTCGCAAGTTAGTGGCCACTAACTAACGCTCCGCGATCGTATAACGGGTAGGGCGCGCTGTCAATATGCCAAGAACGCCGGGCGAGGATAGGGCGGCCACACAGGGCCGCCCCTACGACGTTTCGTGACAAGTCCTACTGGCGGGCGCGGAGGGCGTCCCGGATCTCGCGCAGGAGCTGGATGTCCTCGGGGGTCTCCTCGGGCGGCTCCTCACCCTTCTTGCGGCGCTCCGTGAGCATGTTCACGGGCTTGACGACGAAGAAGAAGACGGCGGCCGCGATGCTGATGAAGGAAATGAGGCTGTTCAGGAATACGCCGTAGCTGAACACGGCGTCGTTGATGGTGAAATCCAGATACGAAAGGTCCGGTTCTCCGAAGATCATCGCAATGAGCGGCGTGATGATGTTGGTGACGAACGACGTTACCACGCCTCCGAACGCGGCTCCCAGGACGACGGCGACGGCCAGATCGATGACGTTGCCTCGCAGCAGGAACGTCTTGAATTCGTTGAGCAGGTCGTTCATGGCACCTCCCGGCGTGTTGTGGGCGGTGAGCCGCCCTCCGTGGTTGGCGCCATCATAGGCCGGAACCCAGTGCGGATTCAACTGGTTGACGGGACAAAGTCGCCGGCATCTGGGCTATCTGTTCGTTTTCCAGACGAGCGTCGCGCCGGAGTGGCCGGCCAGGATCATGGTGTAGATCGCGATTGCCGCGACCGGCAGACAAAGCAGGTACAGGGCGAGGTTCTCATCAACCGGCAGGCGTAACTTGTCCTGCCAGCCGATCTTCTCGCGAATCTGCTCACCGAAGCGATTCCACACGAAGAGCGCGGTACATGAAGCCGCGAGAATCGCTGCGAATACGAACGCCGTATCACCCTGTTCTGGATGCTCACCTACTCTCTTGCCTGCCTGCCGAACGCTGTGCGCCAGCGGCTCTCCACTTTCTTTCGCGAGGAAGGCAGCGACCGCGCCCGCACCGGCGATCAAGGTGATGGGCAGGTAGTACATGCGCCGCCACGCGGTCTTCCACCCGGTGGCCATCAAGGCGAGGGCCGCCAGCGGGACCAGCACCACTGCTGCGTGTACGAGCAGTGGGTGGGCGGGGAGTCCAAATAGCTTCGATAGTTCCAAGATCGGCATGTCAGGCCTTTCTATCTGCTTGGTTGTTTCGAATGCATGCTAGGTCTGCGGCCACCAGGATGCTGTTGCCAAACAGTTGTGACGGACTGTCAATGCGAATGTCAGGGCCGAATGGCCCGGACCAAACATGGCATTGGCTGCGACTCGACGCAATGGGCCTCGTTCACGTACGATCCGGTGGCTTAGGCGGCGCCGATCCGGCTCGGACGGCGACCGGCGCATCGCGGGCTGAAGGCCCGCGCTACGGAACGCGGAGCAATCGATGGCACAGATCGAGATCACGCCGCACATCACGAGCTTTCACGTCGAGCTGGAGTGGTTCAAGCAGCCGTATCCACCCAACGTCTTCCTTATTAAGGACGGTGGCCAGGGCGTGCTCATCGACGCCGGGTTCGGGGACGACGATTCGTTCAAGCAGCGGATGGAGTTCCTCGAGGCGAACAGCGACGTGAAGCTGAAGTACATCATGCTGACGCACCACCACTACGATCACTCCTCCGGCGCACAGAAGCTAAAGGAGGCCACTGGCGCCGAGATCGTCCTGCACGTCGATGAGGAAAAGTGGCTCCTCTCGCCACAGGAAGAGACGGGCGACTTCGACATCCCGGAGGACCA
Organism: Dehalococcoidia bacterium; assembly: GCA_021731085.1. Lineage (GTDB taxonomy): Bacteria > Chloroflexota > Dehalococcoidia > DSTF01 > JACRBR01 > JACRBR01. The sequence continues at coordinate 23,468 of JAKFYB010000031.1, read as the reverse complement.
GAAGGAACTTCGAAAGAAGGCGCAGGAATGGCGCGAGATGGCGGCGAAGGCCGTCCCGGACATGTGCGTCGAGGACGACGCCGTGATCAAGGTGGGCGGCATCACGGTGCATTGCCTGCACACGCCGGGCCACACCGCCGGCCACCTCTGCTTCTATGTGCCGGAAGAGAAGGTGCTGTTCAGCGGCGACAACGTCCTCGGCGTCGGTACGGCGGCCATACCGCCGCCGCCGAGCGGCAGCATGACGCAGTACGTCGCGTCACTACACCGCATGAAAACGGTCGACGCCGATCTGCTCGTTCCCGGACACGGACCCGTCGTGAAAGAACCGCAGCGCAAGATCCAGGAGCTGATCGAACATCGCGAGCAGCGGGAGGCGCAGATCGTCGGCCTGCTCGCGGACGGCCGCGACGACGTGAAGTCCATCGTCAAGGCGATCTATCCCGAGCTGAACAAACACCTGGTGTCTATGGCGACGGGGCAGATCCTCTCGCACCTGCACAAGCTGCAGGATGAGGGCAAGGTCACGCTCGAGGGCAAGGGCCCTGACACAAAGGTCGTCGCGGCGTAGGTCGCTGGGGCAGGCCTAGCGACGAGCATCAGGACACTACCTCATGATCGATCCCGCGGCGGTTGCTGATGTCCACGATGCGCTGCTCGCGTACGTGCGGCATCGGTTCGGCCCGGCCGTGGACTTCGACGAGCCGCCGGCCGCCCTGGGACGCGGCTTCGACACATACATATACACGTTCTCCGTACGCGGTGACGCGCTCGAACAAGAGTGGCGACAACCGCTCGTCCTTCGCGTGTACCCGAACGCGGAACAGTTAGAGAAGGCGGAGCGTGAGGCCTCCATCCAGACGTTCGCCACCACGCTTGCGTATCCAGCGCTGAGGCCGCTCGCGATCGAAGGTCATGCGTCATCGTTCGGGCTGCCGATCATGGTCATGCGGCGCGTCGCCGGCGGGACGCTGCTCCAGGGCATCACGTCGAAACCATGGCGGGCGAAAGGGCTGCTCTCGCGCATGGCGGATCTGCACGCCGACCTCCACGCACTGCCGACGGACGGCTGCCCGCTGCCGTACGAGAGCCCGCTGGTCGAACGCAAACTCACGGAGCTGCGCGACCTCATCGAAGAACACGGCGCGACGCACATGGAGGACGGCTATCGCTGGCTCGACGAGCATAAGGCCGTCGTCGCGACGGAAGACATCGTGCTATGCCACCTCGACTTCCATCCGCTGAACGTGATGGAAGAGGCTGGCGGCGCGATGACGGTCATCGACTGGTCGGACGCGGCGCTGGGCGACCGTCACTGCGATGTCGCACGAACCGTCGCGCTGATCTGGTTCTCACAGGTCGCCGCGACCAGCGCCGTCGAGCGCACCCTGCTCAAGCTCACGCGCAACTACCTGCGCGGGTGCTACTTCAATCGCTACAACGAGCGCATGCCCGTTGACCACCAGCGGCTGGCGTACTGGGAGACGCTGCACACGTTCTGGGGCTGGGCGCAGCTCGAAGGCGTAGCAGCACGATCAGCCCGCGGCGAGAAGCAAACAGAAATGGCGGAGCAAATCCCTGCGGGAACGCTCGGCGTCGCGCGCGATCGGTTTTGGAAGCTGGCGACGGCGTTTGGGTAGAGCTAGTTCGCCAGCGCGTACGTTCCACGCTCAATCCGACGAAAGTAGTCGTACACAGGTTGGTGATTGTCCGGCGCATCAACGCAGCATCGCGAAGTAACGTGAGTACGGATCGTCGACTCCGCATGCTTCGATCCCAAATCCCGAGACTCGCGAACAACGTCGTCGATCGAGAAGTGATTCAAGCCGGTGCGTCGCACGATTCGCTGCGCGGCTTCGAGAACAATCTCGTGGCACGGCCTTACATCTCTGGTGCTCATCAGGACTGCGCCAACCATCGGGCGGCGTCCTTCGCGTGGTAGGTGACAATGATGTCCGCCCCCGCGCGTTTGATCGCCGTCAACGTTTCGAGCGTGGCGCGCTGTTCGTCGATCCAGCCGCGTTCGCCGGCGGCCTTGATCATCGCGTACTCGCCGCTGACGTTGTAGGCGGCGAGCGGTGCGTCGAACTCGGCGCGGGCGCGGGCGATGACGTCTAGGTACGGCAGCGCCGGCTTGACCATGACGATGTCGGCGCCCTCGGCAATGTCGGCCTCGATCTCGCGCAGGGCTTCGCGCGCGTTCGGCGGGTCCATCTGGTAGCCGCGCCGATCGCCGAACTGGGGCGCGCTGTCGGCGGCGACGCGGAAGGGTCCGTAGAACGCGGATGCGTACTTCGCGCTGTACGCCATGATCGGCGTGTTCACGTAGCCTTCGTCGTCGAGCGTCTCGCGGATGGCGGCGACACGGCCGTCCATCATGTCGCTCGGCGCGACGATGTCAGCGCCTGCGCGTGCGTGTGAGAGTGCGGTATGGGCGAGCACATCGAGCGACGAGCCGTTGTCGACTTCACCATCGACGATGAGGCCGCAGTGGCCGTGGTCGGTGTACTCGCAGAGACAGACGTCGGTGACGACGACGATATCCGGATCAGCGGCTTTGAACGCGCGCACGGCCTGCTGGACGATGCCGTCGTCGGCATAGGCCTCGCTTCCAGTCGCGTCCTTCGATGCAGGCAGGCCGAAGAGCAGCACGGCAGGAATGCCGAGCGCGCGCAGGTCGTCGGCCTCGCGGTGCACCTGGTCGATGGAGATGTGGTACTGGCCGGGCATCGATGGGATCTCGGCGCGGATGTTCGTGCCGTGCGTGACGAACAGCGGGTACACGAAGTCCGCAGGCGACAGCCGCGTCTCCGCCACCAGCCGCCGCAGCCCGGCCGACTGCCGCAAACGGCGGTGTCGCGCGAAGCCCTCCCGAGTAGTCAGCTGCGTGATCGTCATAAGAACAGTGTAGATCGACGGACGAGCCGCCTGCGCGGATGTAGAATCAGCGATGCTTCTACCGGAATACGAGGAGCCGACGAGCGTCGAGATGGTGGCGGACTGGGTCGCACAGCAGCGAACTGCCCAGGATCGGTTCGGCCACGTCTACTCCCGTTCGGAGATGCATCGAGCTGAGCACGGGCCGTCGTGCGATGTGTACCCCACGAGCAGCGGCGCGCTGCTTGGCGTACTGGCGCGCGTTTCGGGTGCGAGGCGCATGCTCGAAGTGGGATGTGGCCTCGGGTACAGCGCGTTGTGGCTGCTCGATGGTGGCGGCACTGAGGCAACAATTGACTCGTGCGAAGCTGACGCGGAGCATGCTCGCCTTGCGCGGGCGATCTTCGAGCAGGCTGGTGCGTCGCGCCGCGTGACCGTGCTCGAAGCGTCGGCGGCGACAACGGTCACAGGACTGTCGCCGGAGTACGATCTGATCTTCGTCGACGGCGATCCGGGCGAATACCCGGCGATGTTCGAGGACTTAGTGCGACTGCTTCGCGCAGGTGGTCTGCTGATCAGTTCGAACCTGTTTCTCGGCGTGCATGTGCCGGACGCACCGTACCTCGCTGCCGCAGCCCAGTATCGCGAAGCGCTCCTGCGTGACCCACGACTCAACACCGCGTTCCTGCCGGGTGGTTTGGCGCTGAGCCTACGAGCGTAAGCGCGGCGCGACTTACACTGCCAACCATCACGCATTGATGGAGGATTCATGGCACTGAAGGTAGTCGTACTCGGCGCGGGTTTTGGCGGGCTGGAGTTGACGACGCTGTTGTCGGAGGCGCTCGGCAACGACCTCGACCTGACGCTGATCGACAAGTCGGACCACTTCTACTTCGGGTACTCGAAGCTCGACGTGATGTTCGGGCGCAAGACGGCAGACGCGGTGCGCGTCTCGTACAGCAACATCGCCAAGCCCGGCGTGCGTTTCCGGCAGGAGGCGGTGACCGCGATCGACGCCGACGCGCGCCGCGTGACGACGGACGGCGGCACGTACGACGCCGACGTGCTCGTCGTGGCACTGGGCGCGGACTACGACATCGCCGCGACGCCCGGGCTGGCGGAGGGCGGCAATGAGTTCTATTCGTTCGCAGGAGCGGAGCGGCTGCGCGAGGCGCTGCCGAAGTTCACGAGCGGTCACGCTATCGTCGGCGTGACATCGACGCCGTTCAAATGCCCACCGGCGCCGAGCGAGTGCGCGCTGCTACTCCACGACTACCTCACCGAACGCGGCGTGCGCGACTCGTGCCAGATCAGCATCGTGATGCCGTTCGGCGTACCGATCCCGCCTGCGCCCGAAGCATCGAAGGCGCTGATGGCCGCGTTCGTCGAGCGCGGGATTACGTTCGTGCCGGGCAAGCTCGTGCGCGCGATCGATCCTGCGAAACACGCCGCGATCCTCGATGACGGCAGCGAGATGCCGTTCGACCTGTTCCTCGGCGTGCCCAAGCACCTCGTGCCGGACGTCGTCGCGGCGAGCGGCATGACGGAGGATGGCTGGATCCCCGTGAGCCGCAGCGATCTCAAGACGAAGTACCCGGGCGTATACGCCGTCGGCGACGTGACGAGCGTCGGCACACCGAAGGCAGGCGTGTTCTCGGAGGGCGCGGCCAAGATCGTCGCCGCGTCGATCATTGCCGAAGCGCGGGGAACTGCGTCCCCCGCGGGGTACAAGGGCGACGGTGGTTGCTATATCGAGTTCGGCGCGGGCAGCGTCGGCCGCGTGGATGTCGACTTCTTCTCAGGCCCGTCGCCCACAGGCAGCATCTCCGGCCCATCCCCCGCCATCACGGCGGAGAAGGACGAGTTCGGTGCGAGCCGCAGGCGGCGCTGGTTTGGGTTGTCGGAGTAGCGGGTCAGCGGTCAGCCCAACTGTCGCGTAGTTCAATCGTCGTACGAGTAGTCGTTGTACCCACCCTGACTCTGCGGTGCCTTCACCGTGTGTCCGCAAATGCACGGGAAGTCGGGGATGCGCACCCACATCGGGAAGTTGCCTTCGTAGTGCCGGCCACACAGTTCGCAGTCGGCCTCGTAGAGTTTGACGTGGGGTTCGTTGAGTTTTTTCTTGGGAGGCATCGTTGCTCGTAGGGGCTAGGTGTTAAGAACTATGACGCGAAGACGATGTAGCGTTCGTTCTTGCCGCCGCTGCCCGACGACCCGCGTTGGATAACAAGCACGGCTTTGCCCGCGGCCCGCAGCTCGCGCACCTTCGCCGGAAGCTCAGCGCCATGCCCGAACACGATCGCGCTCATCACGTACGTGTAGTCCTTGCCGCCGACGCGCACGACGCTAGGCACATACGGCACTTCGCCGACAAGGTCGATGTACGCGACCCAGAGGTCGTTCTCGAGCTCGAGCGTGCCGAGGTCGGCGGCATTCAGTTCGAGGATGGCCATCTCTGTTGGCATTGCGATTCGTCTCCGCCTCTGTGGGCGCAGCCTGCTGTGCCCCTACGCGACTGTCACCTGTAACCGGTCACCTGTCACCTAAACAAGCGTTTCGTCGTACTCGATCTCGTTCGCGGCGATTAGGTCGCGGAACCAGTAGCCGCTGTCCTTGATCGTGCGCTTCTGCGTCTCGAAGTCTACATGCACGATGCCGAAGCGCTGGCGGAAGCCCTCCGCCCACTCGAAGTTGTCGATGAGCGTCCAACCGTAGTAGCCACGCACATCGCAGCCCTCATCGATCGCCCGCCCGACCTGCCCGACGAAGCCGTGGTAGAAGTCGATCCGGTCCTGGTCGGGCACGCGGCCATTCGCGTCGGGGCCGGTCGGGAAGCTGCAACCGTTCTCGGTGATGTAGATCGGCAGGCCGTAGTCCTTATCGATGCGCTTGATCATCTGGTACAGCGCCGCCGGCCAGATCTCCCAGCCGAACGCCGTCTGCGGGCCGGGGCCGCGGTGCTGGCGCAGGCCGAGGTTACGGTTGTTCGGGTCGTTCTCGACGATCGAGCGCTGGTAGAGGTTGATGCCGATAAAGTCCGGCTTCTCGACGCAGGCCTCCATGTCGCCGGGGCGCACATCCATCTTGCGCAGCATCTTCTCCTGCTCGATGTAGGCGTTCGGGTACGCGCCTTTGATCGATGGGTCGAGGAACCAGACGTTGTTCCACGCGTGCTGGCGTTCGGCCGCGGCCTTGTCGTCGGCGCTGTCGGAGTACGGATACGTCGACGCCATGCTGTACGCGCTGCCGACCTGCTCGATCTTGCCCGTTGCTCGCATCGCCTTCATCGCCGATGCCTGCGCGAGGTTCACGATGTGCGACGCCTTCACGCCGAGATCGCTGTCGCGGATACCGGGCGCGTGCACGCCGTAGAGGTAGCCGAGGTACACGAACACCCACGGCTCGTTGAAGACCATCCAGTTCTTGATGCGGTCGCCGAGCGCGTTGACGACGGTCTCGGCGTACGTCGCGAAGTGCGTGATGATGTCGCGGTTCGCCCAGCCGCCCTGGTCCTGCAGCCACTGTGGCAGGTCCCAGTGGTACAGCGTCGGGAAGGGCATGACGCCGTTCTTCAGCAGTTCGTCGGTGAGGCGGCTGTAGTAGTCCAACCCCGCCTGGTTCACCTTCCCCGACGCGTCCGGAAAGATCCGCGACCACGACACACTGAAGCGATACCCCCGCATGCCGATCTGCTTCATGATCGCGGCGTCCTCGGCGTAGCGGTGGTACTGGTCGCACGCCACGTCGCCGGTGTCGCCGGTGGCGATGCGGCCCTCGGTGTGCGAGAAGCGATCCCAGATCGACTCGCCCTTGCCGTCCTCGTCCCACGCGCCCTCCACCTGGTACGAGGCGGTGGCGGTGCCCCAGCTGAATCCCGCCGGGAAGGTCATCTTCTTCATGTGGTGGCTCCTGGTCGTCGGTCGTCGGTCGTCGTCGGTCGTCGGTCGTCGGTGGCCGAACTGAGGCGATCGCCAGTGTACGGGTGGGTCGAATCTGCGGGAAGTGGCGCCGCGCGAGAGGACGGCGGCGCCACAGGGTTGCGATGCGGGCCGATACTCTAGAAGTCATGACTTTCGAAGACACTCGCAGGGAGTTCGCTGCCGCCGTTTCGGCGCCCGCCGACGCGATCGACCTGACCGATGCGGCGCTGATCATCGCGCAGACGGCGTACCCGGAGCTGGATCGGGCGGCCTACGTGCGCCAGATCGACGTGATGGCGGTGGAGGCGGCGCGCAGGCTCGGCGGAGAGACTGCGCCGTTTGCGGTCGCCAACATGCTGAGCGAGTACCTCTTCGACGACGAAGCGCACGGCGGAGTCGGGCTGCGCGGCAATCACGACGACTACTACGACCCGCGCAACAGCTTCCTCAACGACGTGCTCGAACGAAAGCTCGGCATCCCGATCACGCTGGCCGTGGTGTACATCGAGATCGGGCGGCGGATGGGGCTGCCGGTCGAGGGCGCTGGCATGCCGGGCCACTTTCTCGTGCGCTATCGCGACGACGATGATGGCGACGTGCTCATCGATCCGTTCCACCGCGGCGTCATTCTCGAACCGGACGACGTCGCGCAGATCGCGTCTGCGGCCGGCTTCGATGCGTCGGCCGTGCCGGAGATCGCGCCCGCAGTGACACCGCCCGAAATCCTCGCCCGCATGCTCAACAACCTGAAGCAGATCTACCTCAACCGCCAAGAGTACGCGCGCTGCTTGGAGATGGTGGAGTTGGCGCTGTGCATCGAGCCGCGCGCCGCCAACGACCTGCGGTTGGCGTCGGAGCTGCGACGCCTGGTGTAGACCGGACCGCGTTCCTTCAATCACACAACTCAAGGCAGTACGTCACCAGCTCGACGTGCGGGAGTGCGCGTGCTTCGTCGAGCGTGAACCAGGCTGCGGCATCCGTGGTGTTGTCGGGGTCGCGCGAGAATTCTGTGCGGAGGACGCCGCGCATGTTCGTGCCTTCGTAGACGATGCCGATGACGTGACCGGCCTTGCCGCGGGCTGACTCGTCGGCCGTGTACCAGCGCGAGAACACGCCGAGGACGCGGCCGATGTCGACGTCCAGTCCTGTCTCTTCTTCGAACTCGCGCGCGGCCGTCTCGATCGGGTCCTCGCCCCACTCCATGCCGCCGCCGGGCATCGTCCACTTTCCGGCGTCAGGGCTACCCTCGTGCACGAAGCGCGTCAGCAGAATGCGGCCGTCACCGTCGCGGCAGAGGACGTACGCAGCGGCGCGTCGCCATTCAGCTTCCATGTGGTCGTCCTCCTTGAATGACTATTCGGGCTGGATTGTGTGCTACACGGCTTCGACCGAGGGCCATGGAGGGCCCTGGCGCAACGCCTTGATCCAGTCTCCCCGCCCTACATTGCCCGGGTGCTCGTCGTCCACACGCCAGTGGCACGCTGCGACGATCGCGATCATAAGGCCGCGGCACTGGTCGACCAGTTCGTGATCGACGTTCGGGTACTGCGCGCTGACCTCTACGGGCACCCACCCAAGGTCGTACTCCACCGGCCCGCGACATGTGTTCTCGAAGTCCATGAACAATGGCCCGCCCTTCGTGTTCAGCACATTCCATGGATGCGGCTCGCCGTGCAGCAGCTGCTCGGCCGCGCCGCGCTCGAGGATGGACTTCCGCAGATGCTCCAGCGTGTCGGCAAGAAACGTCCGGTCCGCGTCCGCCTGATCCGGAGTGGTGTCGCGGCTAGCAACGTCGCGTTGGTTGCCCGCGACGCGATCCAGAAAGTGCGGCGCCGTGAGGTCGACGTTCCGCAGACCTTCATGCATTCGCGCGAGGGCACGCGCGTAGTCTGCTGGCGAAAGCTCCTGGTCCGACACAGGTTCGTAGTGCTTCCACATGCTCACCATGAAGCCATCACGTGCGTCGGTAAGCGGCTCCACCCGGGGCTCAAGCGCAGTCACCGGGCTATCAGTTTCGGCAAGCCGTCGTAGGACCTCGACCTCAAGCTCGGCATTCCCGTGCGGATGAGTTACAGGCGCGACGCGGGCGACGACATCGCACGGCATGAGGCGCAGGACGAGCCGGTTCGAGTCGTTGAGGACAGTCACGTCTGAGGCGCTAAGTCCTTGCGCTGTGGCGCTGGCTATCGCGGCGGCTACAGCACGCCGAGCCTCTGATGCTTGCATCGTTCCGCTCTCTCGCCCATGTTGCGTAGGAAGGCTGTGATAGCGCAGCTCGCGAACTGTACCGAACGCCCCTGATCTCCTCTATAATCCCGCCCTATGGTTGAGTTCAATCCGTTCTCCGCAGACTTCACTCGCGATCCCTACGCCGTGTATGCACAGCTCCGCGCTGAGGCGCCCGTGCTGCAGACTCCCCTGCAGTTCTGGGCCGTCAGCCGCTACGACGATGTCGTGCATGTGTTGAAGAACCCGCAGCTATTCTCGTCACAGGGCATGGGCAACGTGGGTGGGCCGAACTCCGCGATGTCGCGCACCATCATCAACACGGATCCGCCCGACCACACGTACCTGCGCAATCTCGTGAACAAGGCCTTCACGCCGCGCATGGTCGCCGAGATGGAGCCGCGCATCCGCGAGATCGCACGCGACTTCATCGGCCGCGTGTCGGCGTCGGGCGAGATGGAACTCGTGCACGACCTCGCCGTGCCGCTGCCGGTCACCGTCATCGCCGAGATCCTCGGCGTCGAGTCGGAGCGGCGGGAGGACTTCAAGCGCTGGTCGAACGCCTTCGTCGGCAACGCCACCGTGACGGCATCGCCGGAATCGACGCAGAAGGACCGCGACGAGTTCTACGCCTACTTCGAAGCAGCGGTGACCAAGCGCCGCGAAACGCCGTCCGACGACCTGCTCTCAGTCCTGATCGCGGCGGACGCGGCAGAAGGCGGCCGCCTGACGACCGAGGAAATCGTGTCCTTCGCGATGCTGCTCCTGATCGCCGGCAACGAAACGACGACGAACCTCATCGGCAACGCACTGAAAGCGCTGTGCGAGCATCCGGACCAGCTCGCCGCCGTCGCCGACAGCCCTGCCGCCATCCCAAACATGGTCGAAGAGACGCTGCGCTGGGACTCGCCCGTGCAGTTCCTCTTCCGCACGACGACACAGGACGTCGAGGTCGCAGACGTGCCGGTGCCGAAGGGCAGCGTCGTCGTGCCGATCTACGCCTCCGGCAACCGCGACGACGCAAAGTACCCAGACGCCGCGACCTACGACATCACGCGGAACACGCAGGGCCATCTCGCGTTCGGTCTCGGCCCGCACTTCTGCCTCGGCGCGCCGCTCGCCCGTCTCGAAGCGCGCGTCGCGTTCGAGGAGCTGTTCGCAGCGTGCGGCGACATTCGCCTCAACGGTGAAGCAGTGCGATTGCAGTCGATGTTCTTGCGCGGCATGTCGGCGATGCCGATCGCGTTCGAGACGAAGGCTTAGCAGCGAATCAAGCGGTGCCGGCGCGCGTCCCGAATGGCTATACTCCTCTCAGGAGTACCCGATGGTCACGGATATCAAGACTGAGCACCCACACATCGTTCGCCGTAGCGGTGCCGCCGGTGACCGTGCGGTCATCGCAGGTACGAACTTGGCCGTGTGGTTCATCATTCGCCAACTCCGAACCGGCGACTCACCTGAAGCCATCGTGAAGGCCTACGGGTATCCGAACCTCACCCTGGCGAGTATTCACGACGCCATCAGCTACTACCACGATCATCGCGACGAGATCGACCCCATAATCGAACACGGCGATCGTGAGGCGGACAAGCACCGCCGGTCTGATGTCGCGCCTCGTTGAAGCCGTCGTTGTTCCTCGATGAAGACATCAACCCATCGCTCTCGAAGCTGCTCGCGTCGGACGGCATTGACGCGCTTTCCGCGCGCGATGCGGATCGACTGGGCGCGCTAGATCCTGAGCAATTCGGGTTCGCTAAGTCACACGGTCTAGTGTTCGTTACCTACAACTACCACGACTTCGAGGTCATCGCACATCGTGAAGCGGGAGCCGGACGCGATCACGCAGGCATCATCGTGTCCTATCACCAGTTCCGCGACGATGAGCTCGGCCTCTTGGCCAAAGCAATCGTCACACTCCTTGGAGAACGAACCGCAGAGGATATGCGCAATGCATATCTCGTTCTTCCGTCACCGTAGAAGAGGATCGCAAGATTCTCACGGCCGCCACACCTTCGCTGGCTCCATCGTCGCCATGTTCCCCAGCCCGTAAATCTCGATGCGCCACGGCGTGAGCTTCAGTAGCCCGTACGTCGGATCCTCGACGCCGCCCTGCCAGATCATGCCCGGGTCGTAGCCCAGCGGCGGGGGCGTGCTCTTGTACAGATCCCAGATGCGCCGCTTCTCCGCAGCATCGTCCTCCCACGACGCCGTCGCGTCGACGTAGACCTGCTGGTGCTGCGGATCCCAGTACGACAGTGAGACATGTGGGTTCGCGGCGATGTGCTTCTCCTTGTGGGAGTGTCGCCCCGTCGCGATCCACCCCATCGGTCCCTCCCAGATCGGGTGAAGGATGCGCTGCCGTGGCCGGCCCTTGCGGTCAATGGTCGCGACGCTGCACCAGGCGATGCGCGTCGTGCGGCTCTTGAAGTCTTCGGCGATCTCTTCGAAGGATGTAACGTCCATGGTAGTGCTCCTCTCGAACGCAAGTTGCGCGCATTGTTCGTCGTCAGCGAGGCCGCGGCAAGCGGCGCCTTGCATGCCGTGAGATACGAAACCGACGGCGACCGTCACGTCAGCAGTGAGGCCCCCACCCTGCGACAGCGCCACACATCTCCCGATAGAGCTCCCCTCTCCACTACGTGGAGAGGGGCCGGGGGTGAGGTGCCCCATGCGACAGCGCCAACAGAACCTCACCCAGGCCCAACTCGATCCTCTGTGCCCCGGACGCGGTGCGCTGTGCCTCTGTGTTTTCGGAAAAGACCCGTCCTACAACGACTCCACGATCGCAAGATCAGCAGCCGTCTGCGGCACCCAATCATGCCACGACAACTCCTGGTACAAATCCGCCACATGAATCAGGCTCTTGAACGTCACCTCACGCCCATCTTCCACCGCCCACACAAACGTGCTCTCGATGCGCGCCGTATGCCGCAACGGCGGCGCGCTCTCATATAAGGAGAGCATCCGCCGGATCAAGTCCGGATCGCCTTCGAGAAACCGCCGCACCGGCCCCTCCATCAGCGGCAGCGGCCGCTCCATGTTGTGCTGCCAGCGCTCCTCGCCCTTCATCAGCCCGATGAAGAAGCGCATCGAGTCGTCCCAATTGCGCACACGCCCTGCGAACCGCGGATCGCTCGCCACCGCCATCAGGTTCCGCTGCGAAGCATCAGCGCGAAACAAACCCTCCAGCTCCGGCCCCAGCACGCGAAAGAACGCCTTGTTAGCCACCAGGATGTCCGAGGCGATGTTCGCGACGAATACCGGCCACGAATATCGGTTCGCCTGCTCCTCGAGATCGTGCAACTCGTACGGCCCCAGCCGGTCGTAGAAAATCCGCCGCATGTCCGGCGCGTATCCCGCACCCGCACGGATCGGATTCGACTGCTCCGCCGTCAGCCCCAACGCCGCGATGATCGCGTCCAACGCCTCCGCGCTCGGATGCCGCTGCCCCGTCTCGTACTGCTTCAGCGCCGACAGCGACAGGCTCGACTCGCGCGCAAGACGCGTCTGCGTGAAGCCGCGCGACTTCCGGTGCTCCCGCAGCGCCGCCCGCCAGTCCAACGCCTCGTCAAGCTCAAACATCATTCGTTCCTAGTGGACACAAACCGTGTACCGCAGGTTCACACATTGTGTCCGAAATCGCATTGCTCACGCACCACCCCAAAAACCACGATGCAACCAACCGAAACCAGCATCCCCGGGAGGTCGCTATGACTCGTCAACTAAATCGTCGGTCGTTCGTGCTGCTGCCGCTAGCGACACTAGCAGCCCTGGCCCTGACGGCAGCACTACTCGCACGCCACGACGCCCCTCCGGCCGCCGCCATCGGCGAAAACACCCTCACCTTCCCCGACCCGCACCCAGTCGACAACATCGGCGAAGAGTCAAGCATGAAGCTGGATGCCGACGGATTTCCAGTCGTCGCATTCAAGAAAAGCGGGCCCGGCGAGTTGGCCAACCAGATCCGTCTACTCCACTGCAACGACGCGAACTGCGCTGGAGGCGACGACAGCATCGAGACTCTATTTGCGACCGGGGCTGGCGTAACCAACCCCTCTCTGTCCCTCGACTCTGCGGGCAACCCGATCATCACGTTCTTGCACGGCGGCATCAACGTCCTCCACTGCAACGACGCCAACTGCGACGGCAACGACGAGTCGCTCGTCACGCCGGTCACGGGCTGCTGCGAACTCTATTCGAGCCACGTCCTCGCAGCCGGCGATCTCCCCGTCATCGTCTTCCGCCAGAACGGCCTCCAGATTGCACGCTGCGCCAACACGAACTGCACTGCACTCACCAACGACCCGAGCTTCATCGTCCAACCAGAACCAACTGCCGCGAACAGCATCACGCTCGACGCCGCCGGCTTTCCTGTCATCGCATACAGCGGCGCCGACGGCCTACGCTTGCTCCACTGCAACGACCTCAACTGCGCGGGCGGAGACGAAAGCGTCCAGTCCCTCGACGGTGCGATGGCCGGTCGCCACACCGCTATCAAGCTCGTCGGCGGCAACCCTGTCATCGCCTACAACGTCAACGTCAATGGCCTAACGCAGATCGCGCTCGCCCGCTGCGACGACCCCAACTGCGCGCCCGGCGGCGATACCTTCCAGACGCTCACCTCCGGAAATGTCTCCTTCAACAGCGCCCCTGGGCTCGCCATCGACGACGACGCGAACCCCGTGATCAGTTACTACCGCGAACACAACCAGACGTACGTCATCCACTGCAACGATCCTGCCTGCACCGGGGGAGACGAAAGCCACGTCCTGGCCGCGGCTGCCGGTGGAAATGGCTCCGTCCATGGCGCCACATCCATCGTGCTCGACGCGAGCGGACGCCCCGCAGTGTCGCTCTACGCAGCCTCGGGAACCGATCTCGCCATTCTCCACTGCGGCGACGTCAACTGCTCCATCCCGCCGCTCGCAACCCCAACCAACACACCCGCCGCCACTAACACGACCGCACCCACAGCGACGCACACGCCAACACACACTCCCGTCGCCCCAACGCCAACCAGCACGCCCGCGACCGAAAACCTCGGGCGCATCGTCTACACCACCGATCGCGATGCTGGGGGCCAGTTCGATCTCTACGTCATGGACGGCGACGGCGCAGCCCCGACCTGCCTCACGAACACCGCCCACCCCGTCCAGAGCTATCGCCCCGACTGGTCGCCCGACGGCACGAAGGTCGTCTTCACGCGAAGCCGCGGTGGACTCAACGATCGCGAGATCTACGTTGTGGACGCCGACGGCTCAAACGTCGTCAACCTCACAAACAACGCCTTTCTCGACGACACAGCAGTCTGGTCACCCGACGGCACAAAGATCGCGTTTTCCAGCAACCGCGACGGCGAGAACTACGACATCTTCGTCATGAACGCCAACGGCTCCAACGTCATCAACGTGACGAACGGCGCGGACGGCGACTTTCACGATGAGTTCCCGGCGTGGTCACCCGACGGCACAAAAATCGCCTTCGTCGCCTACCGTGACTGGTTCACTCTCGCGGCGGAAATCTATGTGATGAATGCCAACGGTACGAATCCGACGAGACTCTCGAACAACGTCGCCATGGACAACATTCCACAGTGGTCGCCGGACGGTACGAAGATCACCTTCGCAAGCACACGCGACGGCAACAACGAGGTCTATGTGATGGACGCCGACGACGGCGCGAACCAGACCCGTCTCACAAACAACGCGCTCGATGACTTCGCCTCAGAGTTCTCGCCCGACGGAACCCAGCTAGCATTCGTTACCAACCGCGACGGTAACTACGAGATCTACCTGATGGACGCAGACGGATCTGACCAAACGAACATCAGCAACTCCCCAGCGACCGACACGCAGCCCTCATGGACGGGCCTAACGCCCATCGATCCCTCCTGTCCCGCGCCGGAACCAACGGCGACGCCGACACGCACAGCCACGCCACCACCGACCGAAACTCCGACCAGCACGCCAATCGCGCCAACCGCTACCAACACCCCGAACCAACCGACGGCAACAAACACCATCCTCGCGCCGACATCCACTAGCACCACAACGCACACGCCTACCAACACGCCCATTCCACCAAGCGCGACCTTCACTGCAACCAACACCCCGACAAACACGCCCGTCCCACCGACGGCAACTCACACGCCAACGAACACGCCCCTACCACCAACGGCGACGGCTACCAACACGCCGCTCCCACCAACCTCAACGCCAACAAACACCGCAGTCCCACAGACAGCAACTCACACACCAACGAACACGCCGGTTCCGCCCACATCAACCCTCACGCCAACCCAAACCACCACAAACACGCCGGTTCCACCAACATCAACCAACACGCCCATCCCGGCGGCGACTCACACGCCCACAAATACGCCCGTCAACACCGCAACCAACACATCCGTCCCACCAACAGCGACCAACACAACAACACCAACCGCCGACCGCCGACCTCAACAACGACGGACGCGTCAACGTCGGCGACATGCTCCGCATCGCCGTCCACATCTTCCGACCCTACAGCGCACAGCACGACATCAACCGCGACGGCGCCGTAACCATCGCCGACCTCTTCGCTGCCGCCCGCCAATTCGGCCCAAGGAGGTGCCCGTAGGGGCCGACCTGCGTGTCGGCCCTCGTCGAACCAGCGCCCATGTCCCGCGTAGGGGCGGCCCTGCGTGGCCGCCCTCGCCGCGCAGCACGCATGCGCCAGCGCCCACAGAACTTCACCCAGGCCTATTCGATCCTCTGTGTCTCTGTGTTTCCGCCCTCGACGACCGGCGACCGGCGACCGACGACCGATCCGTTACCCTGCATGACAATGCCAACCGTAAACATCGACCACATCCTCCCACGTGTCCAAAAACCCGCCCGCTACACGGGCGGCGAATGGAACTCCACCACCAAAGCCTGGGACGCCTGCGACCTCCGCATCGCCCTCGCCTACCCCGACCTCTACGACATCGGCATGTCCAACATGGGCATCGGCATCCTCTACGACATCATCAACCGCCGCGATGGCATGCTCGCCGAACGCGTCTACGCACCCTGGACCGACCTCGAACAGATCATGCGAGACGAGAACGTCCCCCTCTGGTCCCTCGAAACCCGCCATCCCATCAGCGAGTTCGACATCCTCGGCTTCTCCCTCTCCTACGAGGGCACCTACACAAACATCCTCAACATGCTCGATCTCGCCGGCATCCCGGTGCTGGCGGCCGATCGCAACGAAACCCACCCCCTCATCATCTGCGGCGGCTCCGGCGCCCTCAACCCCGACGCCCTCGCCGACTTCAT
This sequence comes from Dehalococcoidia bacterium, assembly GCA_021731085.1. Lineage (GTDB taxonomy): Bacteria > Chloroflexota > Dehalococcoidia > DSTF01 > JACRBR01 > JACRBR01. The sequence goes on along the minus strand of JAKFYB010000031.1, from coordinate 7,144 downwards.
CGACGTCTTCGTTATGGGCGACGGCGAAGAAGCCATCCTCGACGTGGTAGACACCGTAAGAAACTGGAAACAGTCCCATGTAGGGGCGCTGCTTGCCGCGCCCTCGTCGTCGACGTCCAATGCCGCTCGCGACAGCGCGAAGAGTGTGGGGTCACGTCATTCTGAGCAAAGCGAAGAATCTAGCAGTACCATCACCGCGCCCACAGGCGATAGCGCCACCGAGACGCCGATTCATGACAACTCCTCGCGGATCGATCTCATGCGGCGGCTGCAGAAGATCTGGGGCACATACAACCCACGCTTCTACGAGCCGGTCTACAACGAAGACGGCAGCATCAAGATCGTCGCACCAACCGAAGACTGGCTCCCAAAGCGCGTAACCAAGCGCTTCGTACAACAACTCCCTCCACCCCTAACCAAACCTATCGTCCCCTTCCTCCAGACCGTGCATGACCGCATGGCGATCGAGATCCAGCGCGGCTGCACACAGGGCTGCCGCTTCTGCCAGGCCGGCATCATCTACCGACCGCGCCTCGAACGCGATCCCGAAGAAGTCGTCGCCGCCGCCAAAGAATTGCGCGAGAACACAGGCTACGACGAACTCTCCCTCGTCTCGCTCAGCACAACCGACCACTCACGCATCGTCGAGATCGCCGAAGGCCTCCGTGAAGAGTTCGGCGACGATCTCACGATCTCCCTCCCGAGCATGCGCGTCGACAGCTTCTCCGTCCGCATCAGCGAACTCGTCGCCCAGCGCGGCAAGCACAGCATCACCTTCGCGCCGGAGGCCGGCACCGAACGCCTCCGCATGACGATCAACAAGATCGTCACCGACGACGATCTCTTCACCGCCGTCGATAACGCCTTCGCCCAGGGCTGGACCAACGTCAAGATGTACTTCATGGTCGGCCAGCCGACAGAAACCCACGAAGACATCGAAGGTATCGTCGCGCTCGCCAAGAAAGTGAAAGAGATCGGCCGCCGCTACCACGGCGGCCGCGCGCGCGTTCGCGTCAGCACATCAAACTTCATCCCGAAAGCCCACACGCCGTTCCAGTACGCCGTCCAGGAACAGCCCGGCATCCTCCGCGCCCGACACCACTACCTCCGCGATCACCTCAAAAAGATCGGCGTACAGTTCACGTGGGAGGATCCGGAGCACTCGCTCCTGGAAGCAGTTCTCTCCCGTGGCGACCGCCGTCTCGGCAAGGCCATCCACCGCGCGTGGGAACTCGGCGCGCGCTTCGACGCCTGGCACGAGCACTACGACTGGAACCGCTGGCTCCAGGCCTTCGAAGAAACCGGCGTCGACCCCGCGTTCTACGCCTACCGCCAACCCGAACCCTTCGGCCACTTTCCATGGTCCCACATCAACATCGGCGTCACCGAGTCCTACCTCCGCGCCGAATGGATGCGCACCCTCAACGCCCAAACCACCGCCGACTGCCACAAAGACCCATGCAACGTCTGCGGCGTCCAAAACCAAAACGCCGAAGACTGCCTAGACCGCCTCGACCTCAAACTCGAAGCCGCCGGCAAACCCAAAAAGCCCCGCGAAGGCCTAATCCGCCCCATAGAAATGTTCTCCATCACCTGAGTTGTCCGCGACAGCGGGGCCAGCGCGGGCGGGAACAGCAATGAGGTCGGCGGGAAGTAGCGGCGGAGCTTCAGCTCCGCTCAGTCCTCGCCTAGCACGGCCGCCCCATGCGACAGCGGCAACAGAACCCCAATCCCGTCATTCTGAGCGCAGCGAAGAATCTACTCCGCTCTCCACCGCGGCATCATGCGACAGCGCGAACCAACATCATGTAGGGGCGCCGCTCGCCGCGCCCTCGTCGGCCAAATGGTCACGAATGGCGACAGCGCCGACAGAACCCCAATCCCGTCATTCTGAGCGAAGCCGAAGAATCTTCGCCGAACAACACCGCCGCACGACGACAGCGCCAACAGACATTGTCCGAGCTCCCCTCTCCACGACGTGGAGAGGGGCCGGGGGTGAGGTGCAACATGCGTAAGCGCCGCCAGAACCTCACCGAAGATCCAGATCGATCCTCTGTGCCTCTGTGCCTCTGTGTTTTTTCTCGCCCGTCCGGACTACAACGAAAGCACCGCAAACAACCCCAAATGATCCGACGGAAACAACTTCCCGTCGTGCGGCGCAGCCTTGTCGAACGCCAACCCCGCGTCCTCCACCTTCCACTCCTCCGAAACGAAAATGTAGTCCAGCGTCCCATGCGGATCTGGGTCGTACGTATTCACCGGCGTCGACCACGTCTTCTCCGGCTCCGACCCCAACGCCACCTCCACCGCCGACCGGAACCGCGACTTCATCAGCGTCACCGCCGCCTCCGGCTTGCCCGCATTCGGCATCCCGTCCGGCGCAACCGCGTACGCATTGAAATCGCCGAGAATCACCAGGGGCAGCCCGTCCCCGCCCGACGTCCGGTCGTGCCACTCCAGCAACCGCTCCAACTGATCCACACGATCCTGCGACGCCGCCGGTGGGAAGTGCAGATGCGTATTAATGAGGTAGAAGGGTCGCTGCCCACACATGAACATCATCCGCTGTGCCACCCGCTCATGCGTCATCATGTCCAAAATGTCGTGCGACCCAAACCCGATCCGCGAAAGCGTCGCGATACCATGAAAGTACGCCCGCTGCTCCGGATTAACCGCATGCTTGATCCGGTAATGCGGTACACCAGGCAACCGCTGATTCACCTGCTTGCTGATCCACATCCCCTGGTCCAGCACCATATCGACCTCCTGCAGGCCGATCACATCCGGCAACAACCCCTCCAACTGATCCACCACCAACGGCGCCCGCAGCCCCCACTCCCCCATCCGATTAAACAAATTAAGCGTAGCCACCTTCACCGAAGCCATAGATCACCTCCACTGCTTGTTGCCGAAGCTCCCTCAATCACGGAGCGCGGGCTTTCCAGCCCGCGCGTTATCCCCAGATGCGACAGCACCGCCGTTGTAGGGGCGGCCCTGCGTGGCCGCCCTCGCCGGCTACCACCGCAGCATCACGCGACAGTGCATCCGACACCTGTACTAGCGGAGCTTCAGCTCCGCCGCACTCTCCGCTCATGTCCGAATCCACATGCGACAGCGCCGCAGAACCCAAATCACGTCATTCTGAGCGAAGCGAAGAATCTTCGTTCTACGCCACCGCACCCCCATGCGACAGCGCACCCCCATGCGACAGAGCCACCAATCTCCGCGTAGGGGCCGCCGCTCGCTGCGCCCTGGTCGTCCACTACCGCACCTTCATGCGACAGCGCCAACAGAACCTCACGACGATCTAGATCGATCCGCTGTGTCTCTGTGTTTTCTAACCCCTTCGATCCCTTCGTGGCCTTCGTGGCCTTCAGGATCAAGAACCAACAACCTTCGTAAGTATCCCCTCCAACTCCTCCTCCGAATGAAACCGCAACACCACCGTCCCCGACCCCGATGCCGACTTCCGCACCGACACCGGCACCCCCAGCGCGTGCCGCAGATCATCCTCGATCGCACGGACATTCGCATCCACGCGGTTCGGCCGCTTCCGGATCGGCGCCCGCGATCCCGAAACATCCTTCAGCGACTTCGCGATCTCCTCCGCCTGTCGCACCGTCAACTCATCCGACAGGATCTTCCGCCACACATCCATCCGCTCGCGCTCGTTCTCGATCGACAGCAGCGCGCGCGCGTGACTCTCCTTGATCTGCCCCGAAACGATCGTCTCCCGGATCTCCGCCGGCAACGACAATAGCCGCATCGAGTTCGTGATCGACCCCCGCGAACGGCCCAGCCGCTTCGCGATGTGATCCTGCTTCAACCCGAACTCATCGTTCAGCCGCTGGAACGCCTGCGCCTCCTCGATCGGATTCAGATCCTCGCGCAGCATGTTCTCGACCAGCGCGATCTCCAACAGCTCCGCGCCGGCCGCCTCCCGCACAACCACGGGCATCCGCTCGACGCCCGCCATCCGCGCCGCCTGCAACCGCCGCTCCCCCGCGATCAACTGGTACGTCGTGATCCCCGTCCCCGAAGGCACGCTCGAAACCACAACCGGCTGCAACACCCCGTGCTGCCGGATGCTCTCCGAAAGCGCCTCCAACCGCTCCGCCTCAAACCGCACGCGAGGCTGATCCGGATTCGGCACAATCAGATCGATATCCACCGTAAAGATCCCCGTCGGAACCCCACCAGCTCGCGAACCATCATCAGGAGGCCCAACCCCAGCCGCAGGCTCCCCCGACGACGTATCCGCCGCCGCCGGAATCAAAGCCGAAAGCCCCCGCCCCAACCCCATCTTCTGCGCACTCATAAACACCTCCTGCTAACCGACTGCGACTCGAACCGCGTGCTCGATCGACACCAGTACCAGCGGGGCTTCAGCCCCGCCGCGATGCACCGCCCACAACCAACTTCCCCATGCGACAGCGCCACAGCTCCCCCAATCCCGTCATTCTGAGCGAAGCGAAGAATCTTCGTCGCCCACCACCAACTCCCCCATGCGACAGCGCCAACAGAACCTCACCATGATCCAATCGATCCTCTTTGCCTCTGTATCTCTGTGTTTTCTTCTTCGAATCCAGTGCAGTGCATCACGACACAACAACAAACGCCCGCACCGGAAACGTCCCCATCCCCCGAACCTTCACCGGCACAGCAAAGAACCGCCCACCCCGCGCCGGCACATCCTCCAACCCGCAAAGATGCTCAACAACAGGAATGTCATGCCGCAGCAGGGCACTATGCACCGGCCGCTCCCCCGTATCCGTACTGTCGATATTGAACGAATCGATCCCGACAAGCGCCACGCCAGCAGCCACAAGCCAATCAGCCAGACCCGCAGTCAGATAAGGATGCCCCTCCGAGTACGCGTCGCGCCGCCAGTGCCGGTCCCACCCCGTATGCACAAGCACCGCCCGCCCGCGCACCTCATCCTCGGAGAACGGCAGTCGACCGATCGCGCGCCCCCTCGTACTCGGGATCGAGGCGACAACACACTCCACGTTTGCGACCGACGTCAGCGGCAGTTCACTCAGATCCCGGCCGTCCGCATACCGATGAAACGGACTGTCGACATACGTCCCCGTGTTCGCCACCATCTCGATCCTGCCGATATTGAACTCCGTCCCCGCCGAATACCGCTCACGCGAACTCTCGCGACTCAAGTAGTCGCTGATCACCGGACCAGGAATCCCCGCATACGTGATCATCCCATCCTCAACATCGTGGCTAACATCAATCAACCGCCCCTGCGACATCACCACAACTCCACCAACATCACATCCGTCACCGCCACGGGATCTCCAAGCGTGTCACTCTGAGCGAAGCGAAGAATCTTCGTCGCCCACCACCGCCTCCCACATCCGCCAGCGCCAACAGATCCGCAATCACCATGGCCCAACCCCTAACGACCAACGACTAATCCCCAACAACGCCGTCCGCACGGACGACATACACCCGCACCGCCTCCCCAACACCCTTCATCTCCCGCTCCCCACGATCCTCAAACACCACACCAGCCGACGACCGAGCCATCCCACGCACCACATCCGACACCAATATCTCCCCCGGCGCCGAAAGCCCGCAGATCCGCGCAGCAATATTCACCGCCCCACCAAACACGTCCCGCCGCCCGTCGACTTCCTCCCGAATCACATCCCCCGCATGCAACCCGATATGCAGGCCCAACTCCGAAGCCGCCGACAACGCCAGGCACCGCCGCGCTCCCTCAATCGCCTGCGCCGCCGACCCAAACGTCGCCAACACCCCATCCCCCAACAACTTCCCCTCAACCGCCACACCACCCGCATCACGAATCGCCGCCCGCAACCCCGCATCTAACGCTCGCGAAGCATCTCGAAACGCCGTGTCACCCATGCGCTCAGTAAGCTCGGTGGAGGAAACAATGTCCGTAAAGAGGATCACGGCTGAGCCACTCGACAGCGCGGCTGTTCGCGTCTCAACACTATCCTCGATGCCAAGAAACTCGCGCAGTGTGTCGATGTACTGCTCGAAGTCCCAATAGGGCACTCCGGCAACGCCTTCCAGGGTCACCAGGCGTGCACCGGGGATCAGCGAGGCCGCCTCCCGAATCTCGGAGGAGGAGACAACCTGTGATCCTTTGCGGTGTAGGATCAAGACAGGCAGCGTGAGTCTGGACAGCGTCTCCGACAAGTCAAACGTTCCGCGCAAAAATTCCTCGAATTGCGCGGCGCTCGTCCAATCAACGATCGCCGTGGAGAACCAGCGCTGCACATCGGATGGTCCGCCTGGAAAGAACAGGGATGCGGACGAGCGGCTGAACAACTTGAACGACGCGCGGATCGACTCAGCAACGGACGAATCAACGTCCGACGTCGTAATCCTGGGACTGAACAAGGCGAGTCTGGTCACGCGTTCCGCGTGGGCGCCGGCGTACATGATCGAGGCCATACCGGGACCCATGCCCGCTGCGAAGACATCGAACTGCCCAAGCGACAAGTGATCGGCCACAGCCGCGAGATCCGCGGCGAAGAGATCGTAGCGGCCAGGCCGCGGGACGTTTCGTTGCGAGGCACCAAATCCACCAAAGTCAAACGTAATGAGTCGCCGGTATCGCGCCAGCTCCTCCATAAACCGCCGACCCCAGGTAGAAGCCCAGAGGGCTTCCTGGCCGGGCAGGTCAGTGAGGTAGACGACCGGAGCCGCACCGTCATTCCCGTATGTGGCATATGCGACGCGCACACCATCGGCTGCCGTGCAGTAGGAGATCTGCTGTTCCACGCTCACTCCGGCCCCCGCGCGCCGTCCGTGCGGACGCCGTCATTTACGACGGCATACACCCGCACCGCCTCCCCAACACCCTTCATCTCCCGCTCCCCACGGTCCTCAAACAACACCCCCGCCGACGTCCGCGCCATCCCACGCACCACATCCGACACCAAGATCTCACCCGGCGCCGAAAGCCCACAGATCCGCGCAGCAATATTCACCGCCCCGCCAAACACATCTCGACGTCCATCGACTTCTTCCCGAATCACATCCCCAGCATGCAACCCGATATGCAACCCCAACTCCGAAGCCGCACTAAGCGCCAGACACCGCCGCGCCCCCTCGATAGCCTGCGCAGCAGAAGAGAACGTCGCCAACACCCCATCCC
>JAKFYB010000029.1 GCA_021731085.1 Dehalococcoidia bacterium | reverse complement strand
GGCTAGGGTTTCGCGCCAGGCGGCTAGCTGCGCTGCTGCGGCGGTCAGGCCGGCGCCGTCGCGCACGATGCCTACTTTGTCCCAAAGCAGCGATTGAACATCGGCGCGGGTAGGCGGTGCCTGGATGGTCCATGTTGTTGCGTGTTCGATGTTCGAGTCGCCAAGGGCGCGGATGAGATCGCCCGACATCTGACTTCCGCCATCCTCCGTCCCCGCGCCCGCTGTCACGCGCTCTACGATGCGCTTGGCGAAGACGACCGTTTCGAGGAGTGAGTTGCTGGCGAGGCGGTTGGCGCCGTGGACGCCGGTGTTCGCGCACTCTCCGCAGGCGTAGAGGTTGGCGATGGAGGTCTCACCCCAGGTGTTCGTGCGGACGCCGCCCATCATGTAGTGCGCGGCGGGCGAGACGGGCACGGGGTCCTTCGTGATGTCGATGCCGTGGTCGAGGCACTGGCGGTAGATCTGCGGAAAGCGCGCGGTGATGCGCTCGGGCGCGAGGTGGCTGATGTCGAGCAGGACGTGGTCGGCGTTCGTGCGCTGCATCTCGCTAACGATCGCGCGGGCGACGACGTCTCGCGGGGCGAGCTCGGCTTTTTCGTGCACGGCGAGCATGAAACGCTCGCCGGCCGCGTTGCGGAGGACGCCGCCCTCGCCTCGCACGGCCTCCGAGATGAGGAAGATGGGCACGCCGGGGAGTCGCAGCGCGGTCGGGTGGAACTGGATGAACTCCATGTCCGTGACGTCGGCGCCCGCTCGATACGCGACCGCGATGCCGTCGCCGGTCGCGATGTCGGGGTTGGTGCTGACGCGGAAGAGCTGGCCGACGCCGCCGGTCGCGAGAATGATGGCTGACGCATCGAATCGCGTGCTGACGTTGGTGCGGGTGTCGAGGGCGATGAGACCTGCTGCGTTGCCGTCCTCGACGACGATGTCCTCGACCTGGACGTGCTCCTTGATCGTGATGCGCGACATGCGCGCGACGCCGCCGAGCGAGATCTCGATGTGCGCGCCGGTGCTGTCGCCGCCCGCGTGGAGGATGCGGTTCCGGGAGTGGGCGGCCTCCTTGCCGAGCGCGACTTCGCCGTCGGTGGCGTCGAAGGGCACGCCGAAGTTCACGAGATCGTGGATGCGGTCGGCGGCGGCTTCTACGAGAATGCGCGCGGCGTGCTCGTCGACGAGCCCGGCGCCGGCCTCGATGGTGTCGCGGAGATGGAGCTCCGGGTCGTCGTCGGCGCCGACGGCCGCGGCGATGCCGCCCTGCGCGTACTTGGTGTTGGTCTCGTCGATGCTGCCCTTCGTGAGGATGCAGACGGAACCGTGGTTTCGGGCGAGGAGCGCGGCGTAGAGGCCGGCGATGCCGGAGCCGACGATGATGAAGTCGAATCGCTGGGACATAACCCGTCCTGCCGCTGACTTAGTGTCATAGTGACACTAACACCGGAGGCTGGCTGCGTCAATTCCTGGACGTGGGAAGCGGATCAGTAGTTCACGTTTGAGAGCGGGTTCGTGACGGTAGGCGACGTTTCTTCAGGTGCATAGTTACCGCCTGCGAAGCTGAAGTTGTCAAAGCCCAAGTCATCGCCGGTGGCATTGAGGTTGTAGGCGCCGCTGTTGCCGATGATGTAGTTGTGGGCGCCCGTGACGTTGATGCCGAACCCATCATTGCTCACGACATTGTTGCCTTCGACTCGGGCCCGGTTGCCATTGATGCGAATGCCAGCGCCGTACGGCGCGCCAAGCGAGCCACCGTTGTCACTCGCGATATTGTCTTCGATGAGAACCCCTCCAGGTCGGTACCTGAAATCGTCGACCTCGTTGAATTGGATGCCATCGAGCCCGTTTCCGTTCGCCATACTCGAGCGAATCACCGAACCCTCCACGCTGTCAATTGTCACGGCCTCGTTGATGAGGATGCCGTGGTCGCCATTAACTAGCGCACGCACGCGGTCGATGAGAACTCCGGCACCAGCGCGCAGGCCTCCGCCGGTGTTGTTCCTCAGAGTGAGGTCTTCGTAGACCGCGCCCAGAATGAACTCCGCGCCGATTCCGTTGCGCCAGCCCGTAATCGTCCCATTTCGAACGGTGAGGTTTCTGTATGAATTTTCTAGAGCGAGAATGCCATCCTGACTTGTCGTGGTTCCGACGAGCGAAAAGCCGTTGAGGTCGATCGTGACGTCGCTCGCGTCAACGTAGATCCCGGCAGCGTTCGGCGCGGCCACGATGTGGTTAGTAAAGTAGTACGATCCAGATTCGGTGATCGTAAAGGGTACGGATGAGATCGGCGTGCGCGGCTCGACCTGCTGAAGCGTCTTCATCGTCGACCCTGGCGGTGCGGGTGGGTCGAGCGGCCCTCCGAACGCGCTAGACGCAAGCGTCGCGAGGATCGCCAAGCCGGTGATCAGAATGAGCACGAGCAGGCTGGTGTGCAGGCGATGTGACTGAGCAGACGACATCAGCTTGGCCTTTCGCACGACGGTGCGTCCAACAGTACTGCCGGCCCAAACTGACGGTCAAGGGCTGCGTCAAGCTTGCACAGGAAACACCGGCGGAAGCGGTTCAGGAGGCTCGTCCGTAAACTGCCGTCGGACAGAAAGGACGGTAGGAATGCCGATGCAGCCTCTTCCCGCGGAAGACCTCGCCCGCATGCGCGACAGCCTGTTCTTCGACGGGCCTAAGGCGTCGCAGAAACTCACGAAGTTCTGGGTGCTGCTCGCGCTGGCGTCGATCATCGCGACGGCGGGCGTGATCGGCGACTCGACGGCGACGGTCATCGGGGCGATGATCGTCGCGCCGCTGATGACGCCGATCCTGGGTACGGTACTCGCGATCGTGACGGCGGACGCGAAGAATCTCGGGCGGTCGCTGGCGCTCGTCGTAACGGGGGCGGCACTGGCGATCTTCATCGGCTGGCTGCTGGGGCAGATCGCGCCGGTCGATGTGGTGGCGGATACGAACTCGCAGGTTGCTGCCCGCGTGCATCCGCGCATGATCGATCTGCTCGCCGCGCTGGCAACGGGTGCAGTCGGGGCGTTCGCGCTGTCGCGCGCGGACGTGTCGGACACGCTGCCGGGCGTCGCGATCGCGATCTCGCTCGTGCCGCCGCTCGCCGTTGTAGGGCTGACGCTCGAGGCCGGGGAGACGGATCAGTCGCTCGGTGCGCTGCTGCTGTTCTCGACGAACGTCATCGCGATCTTGTTCAGCGGTCTGATCGTGATGGCCATCTTCCGCGTGAGCGAGACGGCGCGGGTCTTCACGAATATCGGGGCCGGCAAGCACCATCTAACGGCCGTGATCGGCGTCGCCGTCCTCGTTGCCCTGCTGGTGATCCCGCTCGGCGCGGCGACGGTGCAGATTTCGCGCGACCGGCTGAACACGGGGCGCGCGACCGACGCGGCTACGGAGTGGGCGGCAGCAGGCGATTGGGACGTGCTGTCCGTCGAGGTCGACAACAGCGGCATCGTTGTGCGCGCTTCCGGAGCGCTGCCGTCGCCGGCGCCGGATGAGCTGCGCGCGCTGCTCGATGCGAAGGGACTCTCGGGCCTGGATGTGAAGCTGGAGCTGGTCCCGGAGGAGACGGTGGAGTTGCCAGGAAGCTGACCCTGGCGGCCTCACAACGCGTCAACTTTGGGTCTTGACTTTTACTCTACCTATGTAGATAATAGCCCTGATGGCACGACGACCGAACTCATCGAAGCAGACGGAGGCCGTTCTTGTGGCGCTGCTACAAGCGGCGTCCGAGTGGCGGCACGGGTACGACCTCAGTCGCGAAACGGGGCTGAAGTCGGGCACGCTGTACCCCATCCTCATGCGCCTCGAGCGGCAGGACTGGCTCCAAGCGGTGTGGGAGGATGAGCCGGCGCCTGGCAAGCCGCGGCGACACTTGTATCGCCTGACGGCGTTTGGATCTGAGGAAGCGGCGCGCATCCTCAGCGTCCGCGAAGCGCCGTCGCCGTCGTCGATGACGGCGGCGGTCGAAGGAGGCACACCATGACGACCGGACCGATGTCCGCGCAACGTCGCGGCCTCCTGCATCGCTTGACTGCAATGGCCTGTCCGGCCAACGAACGTGCGTGGATCGACGCGATGTTCGCCGAACTCACCGCAATTGACGGCGGAAGCGTACGTCTTCGCTGGATGCTCGGGGCGGCCGCGATCGTCGGTTCGGTTGTCCGGCTGCGGGCGGCGATGTTCGTGCCCGGCGTTCTGTGGTGGGCGATCGTTGTTGCCCTCCATGCCATCGTCTTGTTTTCGATCGGCGGAAACTCTGACTTCGAGGGATTCCGGATGGATGATGACGTGTTCTTGCAGTTCGCCTGGGTGTCAGGCGTGCTGCTCGTGGGGTTGGTCGTTCTTGCCATCAACAGGATCTTCAACCACACGGATGCGACGCCGAGGCATCGGCACTAGGCCGGCCGCGCGCTCGCTAATCGAAAGGACCATGAACATGCGCACGAAGAAGGGTCTGCTCATCGGCGGGATCGTGGCAGCGCTAGCCATCATCGGCGGCGGTGTGGGCGTCGCGGTCGCGACCGGTGCGGTCGGCGATGACAACGAAGCACCGATCACGGACGATGCCCTTAACAAGGCAAGTGCGGCGGCGCTTGCGCACACGGGCGGTGGCACTGTGACCGAAACGGAAGTCGGCGATGAAGAGAGCTTGTACGAAGTCCAAGTGACGCTCGACGACGGATCGCAGATCGACGTGCAGCTCGACGCGGACTTCAACGTCGTTGGCGACGAGGCCGACGCAGCGGACGACGAATCGGGCGGCGACAACTAGCCGCATCCGAACCCGATACACGACAACAGAGATTCGCGAGGGGCGGTGACATCGCCCCTCGTGCAAGGAGAAACGTATGAAACTGCATGCGTTAGCCGCAGCATGCGTTGCCATCGTCATACTAGGTGGAGGCGCGATGGCCGCGGCGCAGGACGGCACACCGGTCGTGATTGAACAGCCGCCTGCAAGCGACTTCTCGACCAACATTACGAACCCGCTGTTTCCGCTGTCGCTCACCGGCCCGAAACTGCTGGTCGGCCAGGAAACAGATCCCGACACAGGCGAGACGTACGACAAACGACTTGAGTCGCGCCTTCTCAGCCACACGCTTGTCCTCGACGGCGTTACCGTCGCAACGTGGGAGGAACGCGCCTATGAGGACGGCGAATTGGTCGAGGTAGCACTCGACTACTTCGCGCAAGACAGCGCCGGCAACGTCTGGTACTTCGGCGAACACGTCGACAACTACGAGGACGGCGTCGTCGTGAACAACGATGGTCAGTGGTTCTCTGGCGAGGGCGACAACAAGGCGGGCGTCATCATGCCTGCGCATCCGCAAGTCGGCGAGACGTACCAGCAGGAGAACGCTCCAGGTGTCGCCGAGGACATGATCGACATCCTCTCGGTCACGGACAGCGTGACGACGCCCGCCGGCACGTACACAAACTGTGTGAAGACTCGCGACTACACGCCGCTCGAACCGGGCCTCGAGGAATTCAAGTGGCACTGCCCGGGCGTCGGGCTCGCGCGTGAGACCGGTCCCGGCTTCGAGATCGTGTTGCAATCAGTCGGCAACAGCGCGTCCCCGGCGACGGTCGCGCAGGTACCAACAGCGCCAGCATCAACAGAGACTGCTGGCGTGACAGCGCCGAACACGGGCGCCGGATCTTCGCCGGAATCTGGCGTCGAAGCCTGGATCCTAGCCACGGTCTTGGTCGTGGTGGTGGTGGGCACAGTTGGTCTCGGCGTCGCGATCCGGGAGCGGACGCGCAGGTAGCGAGCGCGCTTAGGTTCGGGATATCGGAGGGTCGCGCAATGCGCGGCCCTTTCCCGTAACCTGTCACGCATGAGTTCTGAACCAGACATCGTTGTGAAGGCACAACAACACAAGACTGCAGCCGACTCAGCATATGCGGCGACGCTGTGGTCTGATGCCGCGCGCGAGTACGAAGCTGCGCTTTCCCTCATGTCTGGCACTGACGATGGGCTCGGGCTGGATGAGCCGGAGCTCTTGACGAACCTTGGTGCCTGCTACTGGAGCATGTCGGAGGCGCGAACGGGATGGCGGACGCTGCGACGGGCGATGCAGCTGTACCGTGAGCGCGGCGATGGCCTGGGTCTCGCGCTGGCGACGGTGCAGGTGCTCCGCATCTGGGGGCCGTGGGAGCGCCAGCAGGCGATGGCCGACGACGCGCTCGAACTACTCGGACCGGACGGCGATCCGTACTTGCGCGCTCGCTTGTTGTTGTCGACGGCCTGGCGCGGGCGGGACGATCGCTTCGATCAGGCGATGGCCATCGCGGAAGAGCACGGCTTCGAAGACCTGCTCACGCAACGGACGCAGAACGATGCGTTCGTCGCCTATCGCGAGACAGGCGACATCGACGCGATGATCGAGACGTCGCTTCGTTCGTTCGAGACGTACGCCCGTCTCGGCGTGTTTCAGCCAGCGACGATGACGCTACGCCAGACAGGGTTCGGTACGATCGAACATGGGCTGCTCGACCGCGGCTCGGAGATCGCCTGGAAGTGTGTAGAGCACGCGCGGTCGTTCCACCTCAAGTTCGACGAGGAGCTCGCACTGACCGACCTAGCGGGCGTGCACTTTGCACGCGCTGACTATGACGGCTGCAACGACGTGCTCTGCCAACTGACGACGAACACCGACTTCCGGGCCGACCTGTACCGCATGTGGGTGGTCGAGCGTTCAGGCGATACGAAGGCCGCCGTTCAGATGATGGTCGACCCAGACCGCGCGGGCCGTGCTGCCACCGGCATGTCGCAGACGCACGCAGCGGCGGCAGGCGTGCTGTACCGCGCAGGCCTCGAGGATCCGGCGAGGCGCGAGCTGGAGCAGTGGGCGGAAATCGGCCGTCCAAATGGCGACATGGGCATCGAAGCGCCTGTGCTGTTCGAGTGCATCGCGGCGCTGGGGGATGACGCACTGGTTGCGGAGGTAGTCGAAAGCTATGAAGCGCCGAAGCCCGGCGAGCCGCGGGCGCCGACCTTCGCGGTGCTGTCCGGGCGCGCGGTTGCACCGACGCACGGCGCGCTGCTCACGCGGCTGCTGCGCTTCGAGGATGCCGAGCGCGTCTACCGCGAAGGGCTTGATTGGTGCGAACGCGAGCGCACGCCGATCGATGCCGGCCTGTGCCTCGGCGGACTTGGTGGGCTTGCGATGGCGCGCGGGGAAACGTCCGCGGCCGAAGAGTTACTCTCACGCGCCCGGAACATCTTCACGCAACACGGCGCGCTGCTGTACCTGCCTCGCGTCTCACCCTGAGCTATTCGTCACAGTTCAAGCCGGCGAAGATCGCCTGGAACGCCGTTCCAATCGAGTCAAGCTGCGGCTCCAACTCTTCGACGGCGTCACTGATCGATGTGTCATCGGGCAGATCGTCGATTGCCGTGCGGAGATCGCCAAACGCGGACTGGAGGCCGTCGAGTCGAACACCTGCGAGATCGCTTGCGTCAGAGATCACCTGATCGAGCGCTTCGCCCACGTCGTCGCGTGCCGCTTCGAGCTCTTCCTTGCTGGAATCATCATCGAGATCGCGGAGATCGCTGACGGACGACTGAAAGCCGCTGAGACTGTCGCACAGACTTGCTTCGGCCTCTTCATCGCCACACGCGACAAGCGATACGGACAGGACGGCGGCCACTAACACTACTGACAGCGTGCGGGGGATCATCATGCCTCCAACCTTTGGGCTTGTTCAAAGACAATTCTACTGGATGCGCAAGCGACACCGGCTGTTGCCTTAGTCCCGCTTGGGCACGATGATCGGCTCACCCGTACGAGGGTGCGCTATGACCTCGATCTCGTGCCGATACACCTCACTCAACAGTGCAGGTGCGAAGACATCGCGTGGCGGACCGTCGGCAATGATGCGCCCTTGCGAGAGCACGGCGACGCGGTCGGCGTGCGAAGACGCCACACTCAGGTCGTGCAGGACGACAACGGCGCCGGCGCCCTGAGACGCACGTTCTTTGACGAGTCGCAGCACCATTTCCTGATGGTGCACATCGAGCGCTGCGGTGGGCTCATCGAGCAGGAGAAGCTGCGTTCGCTGCGCGAGGACACGGCTGAGAGCGACGCGCGCGCGTTCGCCGCCGGAGAGCGACGGAAACTGTCGTCCACGAAGAGCATCGATCTCGGTCTGCCGAAGAGATTCATCGACCACCAGATCATCCTGCGCTTCGGCGTCTGTGTTCAGCCACGGCGCGCGCCCCATACGAACGACGTCGTCCACGAGGAAGGGAAAGCTGACGGCGACATGCTGTGGCAACACGCTGCGGCGCAATGCCAACTCAGCATTTGACCACTCAGTGATGCGTTCGCTGAACACGTCGACGGATCCCTGTGCTGGTTCGAGGTCGCCGGCGAGAACGGCGAGCAGCGTCGACTTTCCAGATCCATTCGGGCCGACAAGCGCAACGACTTCGCCTGCCCGCGCTACGAGATCGACGTCGTGCAGGATGGGAAACGGGCCGTAGCTTACGGACACTCCGCGGGCTTGGAGCAGCACATCGCCCATAGCCACCGGCTGTGGCACCTGCAGCGTAGAACGCGCCCATTTCATGCCCAGCCGCCTTGCTGCGCGCGCGTCCGACGCAGTTGCCAGAGGAAGAACGGCGCACCGATGAGCGCTGTAAGCACACCAAGCGGCAGTTCCGACGGCGCTGCGATCGTGCGCGCCACCGTGTCGGCGACGACGAGAATCACCGCACCCGCAAGCGCCGACGCCGGCAGCAGCAGTTGATGGCGGGGGCCGGAGACCATGCGGATGAGGTGTGGGATGACGAGGCCCACGAACAGGATGATGCCAGACACCGCGACTGCTGCCGCGGTGAGCACGGCGACGATCACGAGCATCGTCACGCGAAGGCGCTCGACGTCTACGCCGAGGTGGCGCGCCGGGCGCTCACCCAACGCCAGCAGGTCGAGCTTGGACGCATGCACGCACGCGAGAGCGACGCCAAGGAGGGCCACCGGCATCACCACGGCAACCTTCGCCCACGTCGCCTGCGCCATGCTGCCGAGCGTCCAGAACGTGATCGATCGCAGTTGGGCGTCATCGGAGAAGAAGATCAACAGGCCGATGAGGGCTCCCGCAAAGGCGTTCGCGGCGACGCCCGTCAGAACCAGTGTGACGATTTCCGTCTTCCCGTTCGAACGTGATCCCAGGTACACGAGCATCACCGTGACGAGGCCACCGATGAAGGCCGCTAGCGTGATGCTCCATGTTGAACCAGCGAACGTGAACCCCATGACGATCTGCGCGACAGCGCCCACGACCGCGCCAGCCGACACGCCGATGATGCCGGGCTCGGCCAGCGGATTCGAGAATGTGCCCTGCATCGCGGCGCCCGCACACCCCAGGGATGCGCCGACGAGGACGGCGAGCACGACCCGTGGGAAGCGGATCTCCCAGAGCACATCTTCGCCCACTGTGTCCGCGCGTGTGCCGACGTCGATGCCGATCACGTGCAGCAGCGAGCCGATGACTTCGCCCGGCGAGATGGGGTACGCGCCCGATGCGCCGGCGACAATCACGGCGATAATCAGCGCAACGCTCAGCCCGCCAAGCAGGACAGGCGGAGTAAGCGAACCACGGCGCAGCGGCGCGCGACGCATCGCCTGCTCGCCGACCACGGTCTCGGGTGTCGTCATGTTTCTATTCTATGACCGGTTCGGCGGAAGCCGCGGGCTGCTCGTAGAGTTTCTGGATGAGGAGTTCGAGCGCGACCGGCGTGCGCGGCCCGAAGCTGTATAGCAGCCCGTCCTCGACTGTGATGACCCGTCGATTCGCGCCGGCGGGTGTCTGCCCGACACCCGGGATCTCCAGCAGGCCCTCGATCCCGCCGACGGACTCAAGGCCGGTGCTCGTCATGAGAATGACGTCCGGCGCAGACTGCACGAGCGCTTCGCTCGTGAGCGGCGTGAAGGGATTGTCGAGGCCCATCGCCGTGCCTGCGTCGATGCCGCCGGCTGCAGCGATCATCGAATCCGCACCGGAACCCGGTCCTGCGATCAGGTAGACGCCGACCTGTCCGCGCATGTAGAGAAAGGCGACCCTGGGGGATTCGCCTGGGGGGACGCCTTCACGCACGGCGGCGATCTCTTGCTCGATCTGGGCTGCCAGCACGTTGCCCCGTTCCGGCACACCCAGCGCGGCGGCCATCTCGTGCACGCGCGGGATGATGTCTTCGATGCTGCCGGGCTCCTTGAAGGTGATGACGGGAATTCCGACGTTGCGGATCTGGGCGAGGGCGCTTGACGGGCCGGTGTTCTCTGACGCAAGGACGACGGTCGGTCGAAGGGCCAACACGGACTCCGCCGAAACGTCGTGCGCGCGCGTAACGACGGGAAGGTCTTGTGCTTCCTCGAGTGTTGACGATACGTCGCGCGCTACCACCTGTTCACTGAGGCCAAGTCCGAACGCAATCTCCGTGAGGCTGCCCCACAGCGGAACGATGCGGCTCGTGTCGGTGATGGTCACTTCGCGGCCATCCGATGACGTGACGGTCACGGGCAGCGTTGCGCCGGTTGTGTCATCGACGACGGATATTGTCGGCTGCGGATCCTGATCGACATCGCTACCGCTGGTCGCGGTGCTGCATGCGCTCAGGACCACGACGACGAGGCTTGTTATCGCGAATAGCTGCGCGGCTCGTCGAGTGTTCATGCTGGACATCAGATACCCGCACTCTGCACGCGACCGCGCTGGTAGAGGTAGATGCCATATGCGCCGCCACCGAGCGCTCCCAACGCGATGACACTGAGCACGACCCAGACGATGGGATTCGCGCCACCACCACCGCCGCCATCAGTCGGGGAGGCCACGGCGCCCTGCACGCCACTCTTTGGCGTGCTTCCGCTGCTCGCATTCGTGCCGAAGCTCACGGGCAGGATGACGTCTTGTGAACGATCCTCGGCAGCGGTGTCGTCATTGCGCGTGATGATCGCGCATGCAACGACGCGGCAGTCCGTTTTAGTATCGATCACCGGCTTCAACGCGAGTTCGACTCCGAAGCTGCCGCCGTCTTCGTAAGGCTCCGCCAGGTCGATGCCGTAGTCCGGCGGGTTCGACGAAATCCACGCCGAAACACCGTCGCCCGCGGCGCAGACCTTCGGGGCCTTGCCCTTCTCCGGTACCGCACAAAGCGCGACATAGACGCCCTTCGACTCGTTGTAGCCCTTCCCCTCGATCTTGACCTCACCGCCAACACCTTCGAGGCGAACCTTCGAAGATGTGAGGACGAGCTCGCCAGCGGTTGCCGTGCGTCCGTTGTTCGAGATCTTGGTGGTAACCGCCGGGAGGCCCGTGGCGGTGGGGACGACGCTCGCGCCTGGACGCGGTGTTCCCTGCGGTACTGCCGTCTTCTGGGTAGACGACAACGTCGGCCGTGGGCTGGTACCTACGCCTGTGGGCGAAGCACCTGATGGTGACGTTGGGACGACGGCGACCACCGTCGCGCTCGCGGCGGCAGATGGCCCTGCTGTAGCTGGCGCCTGCGTCGATTGCGGTACCGGCGTCGATGAGGCGCCAGGGACCGGCGTCTGCGTCGAGGTCGGCGGCGTCGGTGGCGTGTTCGTGGCGGTGGGCTCTTCTCCACCAAAGGTCACCGGCACGATCACGTCTTGCGAGCGATCGGACAGGCGCGTGTGGTCACTGAACGTCACGACCGCGCACGATACGACGCGGCAATCGACTGACCCGTTCGGTGGATTGTTGAACGTCGCACCGAGCGACAGCTCCACCGAGAACGTGCCACCGGATCCGTACGGGAGCGCCAGGCCATCGCCATACGGAGGAGCGTTTGAGGAAATCCAGTAAGCCGAAGTGCTGCCGCCGCTGATGTCCACGTTGCCGCAGGGCGTCGGCCGCTGGCCGGGCACGGGCACGATGCAGAACGCGACGTAGACGCCCTTCTCCATGTCATAGCCGGAGCCGCTGACCGTCACCGTGTCCCCATCGACATTCAGGCCCGAGATGTCGGACACGGTCAGCGTCCTCGTCCCATCCGAAGCTGAACCGCTCTCTGCAAACGCCGTTCTGATTGACGGAACAACGGCAACGAAGGCTGCGAGGAACAGGATGGCGAGCAGGCTGAGAAGCGGCATTCGCAGGGACACGTTCACACAGACCTCGACCGAACCCAGACCATCCCCTAGCCTTCGGCGAAGGGATTTAGCTTGTGCTAATAAGCATCCTTACACTAAGATACTCTGGATTCAGCAGCAACACCCGAAGCTGCGCAAACCTATGCAAACAGGAGTCAACCTCGCATGGCCGCGACGACGGAACAAGCCGCCGCCCACACCGCCTTCTCGGCAGACATTCGCGCCGCAAGCATGACGGCCCACCGCGACGCGCAATCGTCGGCGTTCGTGCGCGATCTGCTCGCCGGGAAGTCAGCCCTCGAGGCGTATGCCCGGCTCGTCGCCCAGCACTACTTCGTCTATCGCGAGCTGGAGCACGCGGGCGATGCGATGGCGTCCGACCCTGTCGCCGGAACGTTCATCTCCGCCGACCTTCGCCGTACGCCGGCGCTTGAGGCGGATTTGGCATATCTTCTCGGCGCACAGTGGGCGAACAAGATCACGCCGACAAGCGCGACCACGGTCTACTGTGATCGCATCAGAGAGGCATGCCTGACGCGGGCGGGCGGCTTCGTCGCGCACCACTACGTGCGCTACATGGGAGACCTGTCGGGCGGCCAACACATTGGTGAGATCATCCGCCGGACCTACAACTTCAACGGCAACGGCGCGAAGTTCTACACATTCGACGGCATTGCTGACGCTACGGCGTTCAAGGACCAGTATCGCGCCCGTCTCGATGCCGCGCCGTGGGATGCCGAAGAGCGTCGGCGGATCATCGACGAAGTCCTGCTGGCGTACGAGCTGAACACGCGGCTCCTGCAGGGACTGTAGCCCCCGCCAATTCCCCTTGCAGTCTTACTCTGCCGCCCGAGGTTCGATGCCGAGCGCGGCGCACGCCTCCTGGTACATCCGCACAACTTCGACACGAACCTGTGCTCGCTCTGAGAGTGTTTGGCTCCATGGCAGGCGGAGAGCTACTTCCCCGCCGCCGACCGTTGCCCCGAAGTCGATCCCGTGCTCGTCTATGCCCGTCATGTGCGCCGCGGTGGCATCAGGCTGGCCGCCGAGTGAGCGGCAAATCAGCGTCGAATCTTCCGAGTGGTCAACGTTCATGTGCCGCATGACGGCAGTCACTACATCATCACTGAAGACGGCACCCTGCTTCGGTTCATTGCTGGCCAATACGCACCTCTACCTTCATCTCAAAACTCGGCCGGATCAAAACGGCATCCGCCAGATGGTCAGTCGACCACCTGGCGAATGCCGTTTGATGTACAAGCGTGAGGAGTCACGCCCGCGTCAACCTTATGGACACTGTCCGGCTGGCGCGATGAAGCCCGCCAGGATCCCTTGATCGGCGGGGTTCCACGCACCGTCCTTGTTGATGTCGACGTTTGCGATCCGGAACGTGGGGTTGCCGATCGCCGACGCAAGCATACCCATGTCGGCGACGTTCACGATCCGATCAGGATTCAGCGAAGCCACTTCACATCCATCCTTCGCGCCGGTTGCCCCAGCGTCGCCATCCGTGTCCACGACAGTCGGGCCGGTGCCGTAGTAGCAGACCTCAATGTAGTCGCGAATCTTGTCGCCGTCCGTGTCCATGCCTATCGGCGCGCCTGACTGAGTGACGCACTGTGCGACGGTTGGCTTGCTCAGCGCGCTTGCCGGGTCGAAGTTCATCGTGCACTCGATGCCGTCCAGCACGCGATCGCCGTCGGAATCGCGGACGTCCGGGTTGGTCGCGCCCGTGGCCGAAGCGCACGGAGTCCCAAGCTCAATGAGGTCGTTGAGACCGTCGTTGTCGTCGTCGCCATCGCAGGCGTTACCGGCCGTGTCGGAACGAACCATCGTGCCATCGTCGTTTACGAAGGGGCTATTCTCGATGAAGTTGGCGTCCGAGTTCTGGGCCGACGGACAGACGTAATCAAACTGGACAGAGATCGGCGCCGGGGGCTTGTTCGGGTCTGATGCACCGCCCGTCGCGCGGAAGTGACCCCGAAGGCTGGCGTCCAGCGTGTCGATCAACTCCTGGTCGAACTGGTTGCCGACGGAGGAGTACTCCGGCGTGAACGTCCACGAGACGTGGCTGCCGTTGTCTGTGATTCCGCCCGGATTCGCGATGAACGTAGTCAGCGTGACGTCGAGCGCTGGCCCAACCCATGGATTGAGGCAGGCTGCGGCCGAGACGCAGTACGAGACATCGGCGTGAATCTCGCCGTCGTTGTCCTCATCGATGATGATCCGTGGGTTGTCGAACATGATGCGGTAGCCGCCCTGCATCACGTTGCCGAGGGTTATCGATCCATCAAACGAGAGTTCCGTCGCGCCCGTGATGCGGTCGTAGTTGATCACGTCGAACGTCGGCCAGACGAACCCGTTGACCACGTCCTTCGCGGCCGGGGCGCCTGTTGCGTGCGAGGGCGAAAGGCTGCTGCTCGTCCAGGCGTGCTGCGAGATCTTCCACGTCAGGTCACCGATTGGTTCTGGCTCGAGTTGGAGCGTCGGTGACACCGGGTCGAGAGCCGTGCCCTCCGCGTAGAAGTCCGCAAAGGCAGGTACACCAGCGGCGGTTAGTATCGAGGGCATGTTTGTCCACGAGACCGATGTTCCCGTCTCGTTGGGCGGCACACTCGTCAGATCCAACGCTGCAAATTCAACATCGGGGTACGCCACTGGGAGCCCAGGCGGTGCCAGACCCCTGCTGACGACATCGGCGATAAGCAGGCCTGTCGTGCCGGTGATCTGTACCCGAATGTCCGTGACTTCCATCTCGAGCGCGCCGGAGTGCCCCGTAAAGAACACCTTGCCTGAGTATGACGATGTTGTGGTGTCGGTGTCGCTGTCGTACGAACCTGTCGCAACAGCGGGGAATCGGAAGGTACCATCGCCGTTCTGCAGGGCTCCCTGCGAGAGCGTGATCGAACCCGCCGCTGGGCCGAACAAGATGTAGTTTCTGAACGAGGCCTTCACGCCCCAATCCAGGTATCCTCCCGTTATGTTCTGCGGCGCGGCCTCGACCGTGGGGCTACTCCATGTCATCGCGCCAAATCCCAGCGCAACGGCCGCGGCCAGTGCTGCTACCACCAATCTGCTCTTGCCCTGCTTCCGCAGCATCCCGGCTCCTCCTCAGACCCTGTGTTGGAATAGCTGGTGCTAATCTCGCTGGCAACCCTAAGCTAAGCTGTGCGCTGACTCAAGCACGGTTCGCCGAGAAACGCAGGATTTGCCCAGAATTTGTTGCAGAAATTGACGTTTCGCCAGCCGACGGGGTGACAGCGCTACGCCCAGCGCACAGTGAATCGCTCCCGGTACCTCACGAGGATCGCCAGCACGGGCCGTGCCGCCAGCGCAATGAGCACGACGTTGGCGATGCCACGCCAGAAGTCCCACGCAGCAGAGGTCAGCAGGTAGAAGGCCCAGTAACGGCGCATCGTTTCGGCAAGACCAAGACCGGGAACCCACGACACGGATTCTCCAGAAGCCACATATGGCCAGAACCAGAGGTTCATGATCGCGCCGAACAGGAAGCCCCACGCGACGCCGAATACGGTTAGGACACCGACCTCGACCAATGGCGCACGGTGGAGCTGCGGACGCAAGGCTCCGAGCCACCCGGCCGTCAGTCCGAGCCACCCGGACGCGAACATCTGGTACGGCACCCACGGACCGAAGCCACCGCTGATGAACGACGACACAAACAGAGCCAGCGCACCAAGCAGGAACCCGAACCGCGGCCCGAAGACGTATCCACCGAGCATGATGAGAAAGAAGAAGGCGCTACCACCAGCGGGCAGGACGGGCACGCGCAAGGCTGCGGCGGCGACGGTCAGGACGGCGAGCGCCGATGCGACCTTCGCGTTCACCCCCCCGGATGACATCTCGACGAGAAAGAGCATTGCCGCCAGCGCGACGAGAATGCCGAACATCAGCGGCGCATCGCCGGCGTGCGCCTGACTTTCTGCGCGGGGCGCGGACGACAAGATGAACGGATACAAGAACGCGGCCACGCCGACACCGCTCGCCACCGTGAGCGTGAGCGCCGACAGCGTCAGAACAGGTCGCGTGCGCCGTTGGATTGGCAGCGCACGTGCGTCCTCAAGCATCGCCACTACGCCTCCGATACAGGATGACGCCAGCGCCTCCTGTTATCACGGCGGCGACGAGCGCAAATCCGATCAGGGCGCTGCTGCCGCCGCTCCCGCTGTCACCGTCGGCTCGCTCGGCAGTCGCGGCGTTGTCGCGTGCTTGCGTTGGGTCGACGACGATGACCCCGCTGGGCGCCGTCGGCGTGGCGGCAGGCGTGAGTGTGACCGATGCCACGCTGCTCGCTCCCGTCACGGTCAACGCTGGCCGTGGCGTCGCCTGCGCGCCGGCCACCTCGGCGTCGGCGGGCGAGGGCGGAGGCGGTATGCCATCGGACCCTGATGAAACGGTCGGAGTCGCTACCACCTCTGGAGTCGCTGGTGACAGGGTCGCGTTTGGCGCGGCTGTATCAGCCGGAACCGGTGTAATTGTCGTTGCGCGTGTAGCCGTCGGGCGTGGCGTGTTGGTCGCCTGAACTGGCGTCGGAGTCAGTGTGGGCGGAAGTGGCGTCGGGGTCGGCAGATCGAGTACGCCGTCGGGCGATTCCGGCGGTGCGTTCGCTCCGTTGCCCCACGACCAACCGTCGATGTCGCCGTCATGGATCTCGCGCGTCGAGGCACCGACGTTCGAGAACTGCCAGGCGCCGTTCGAATCGGCGCCCGTCCAGCGAAAGTACACCCAGTATCGATAAGGCGGCGTCGTCGAGTACTTGAAGCAGTTGGTCGGATCATCGCTGCCAATGCCATCGATAGCGCATACGCCCGCACCAAGACCGCCTTCAATCTGTGTGACGAGACTCAACCCGGAACGTTGGAGCAGTTCGATGCCGGAGATCGACTCCTCGGTGAACTCCACGCAGAATCGCTGCGTTGGCTGCTGGCCACCGAACGAGACGACGAGCCCGGCTCGATGCACGTCACTTCCCGCAGTGCCGCTACAACCGCCACCGGAGCCTGCGAGGGACGAGGAAGGCAATGCGAAGGCGACAACGGCGAAGGATAAGACTGCGAGCAGGAACGCGACTGTCCTCATCGCGCGAACTCCGCCGACCGCGTGAATGCGAGCGCGTCTTCCACAGTTAAGACATCGCCGCCGAACAGCTTGTTGGCCTGCGTACCGAAGGCGAGAGAACCGCTGAGCACCTTCGCCGGCGGACCGTCGTCGATTACGTCGCCATCGGCAAGGAGGATTACGCGGTCAGCACAGCGGGCGGCAAGCTCGACTTCGTGACTAGCGAGCACGACGCAGGCGCCCGCTGACCGACGTATTTGCAGGTTCGCGACGAGTAGATCTGCCGTGCGCGCATCCATGCCTCGCGTCGGCTCGTCGAGCAAGATGAGCTCCGGCGCACCAGCGAGCATCGCCGCGAGTGCGACGCGCTGCCGCTGGCCTACGCTCAGGTCACGCGGATTTGCATCCGCGATGTCGTGCAGCTGCCACTCATGGAACGCGTCGTCGACGGAACCATCACGCCGCGTGCCGTTGAGCACATCCAGGATCTCTGCCCGCACCGTCGACGCGTACAACATCGCAGCGGGATCTTGGGCGACGTAAGCGACATGCCGGTAGAACTCGCGGCCCTCGGCCTCCCGGGCGAACGCGATGCTCGCGCGTGATCCCGGAATCAGCCCGGCGATCGCGCGGAGGAGCGTCGTCTTGCCGGCACCATTTCTGCCCATCAGCGCAACGATTTCGCCGGCTTGCAGCTCAACGTCGATCCCGTTCAGGACGCGCGTCTCGCCCAGGGTCACGCGCAGACCTTGGACCATCACGACGTTGTCGCCCGACGAGATTGGCGTGCGGTCAGGACTGACAGAGTCCGTCGCACTACGCACGAACGGGCGGGCTTCCGCGAGCGATAGCGGCAGCGGCGACCAGCCAAGTGCCGCACCGATGCGCGCGACCGGCGGGGCCGAGATATCCTCGCTCATCGCCTCCCGCGGTTCGAGCATGCGAACGCCACAACCGTGGCCGACGGTCATGAATCGATCCGCGTACGCCGCTAGCCGTTCGAGCCGATGCTCCGCCGCCATTACGGTCAACCCGATCTCGTCACGTAGCTCCACCACCTTCGCGAGCACATCTTGCGCCGACTGCGGATCGAGCTGCGACGTCGGCTCGTCGAGCAGGAGCACGCGGGGCTGCATCGTCAGCACGGCGGCGATTGCGACGCGCTGGCGTTCGCCGCCGGAAAGCGTCGTCATCTCGCGATTGCGCAGGTGCACGAGCGAGAGCGCGTCGAGCATCTCCTCGAGTCGCTTGCGCGTGACCGCTGGCAGAGTGCCAAGGTTCTCGAGCCCAAAGATGATCTCGTCCTCGACCGTGTTCGCGACGACCTGTGCTTCCGGCTCCTGGAACACCATGCCCGCGAGCGATGCCAGCTCGCGCGGTTGCCGGGTGCGCGTATCAACGCCCGCGATTTGCACCTCGCCGCCGAATGTGCCGCCGTGAAAGTGCGGAATGAGGCCGTTGATGCAGCGCAGTAGCGTCGACTTGCCGCCGCCGGATGGTCCTGCGAGGACGATGAGTTCGCCATCGCGAATATCGAACGAAACGTCGCGAAGCGCCGGGCGTGGCGATGATCCGTACGAGAACGTTAGCCCACGGGCTTGCACCATGCTCACAGCCGCCGCCCTCCACCGGCGAACAGGGTCGGCGCGGCAAGCAGGAGAATGCCCGCAGCGGCAGCAATGCCGAACTCAGGGATCACGACCTCTGGGAAGGGAAGGTAGGAAAGACCGCCGACTCCAAACTGTCGCATCGTCATGAACGTCGCGACGGCGAAACCACTCGCGGCCACGACGATGATGTCCGGCCGCAGCAGCGGTGCGCGGCGCATGCGTACGGCACCACCTGTTCTTCCCTGCCGCCATGCGATCACAACGGCAACAAGCGCCAACCCAGCACCACTCGCGAAGGCGGCGGAGCCATGGTCCACGTAGTACGAAGCGAAGAACGCGATCGCCGCACCTGCGACGCACGCAACCACCACGATGACTGTGCGCGGATCACGCTGGGCAGCCAGCCGCCCGAAGCCGCGCGCATCGAGCGACTCCGCTCGCTGCACAGAGCGTTCCAGCGCTTCGGCGAGTAGTGGCAGCAAGAGTGCGATGTACGTGCCCATGCCACCGCCATGACCACGCACGATACGCGCTTCGCGAAGGGCGGCCGCGCGCGCGATCGTTTCGGGGACAAGTACGACACCGACGGTGAGGATGATGCCGAGCTGCGCCATGCTCGCCGGGACAAGCCGCAGCAGCCGGAAGTGATCGACGCCCGCATTGAACGCACACACCATCGCGATGATGGCGATCAATCCGAGCGCGCGTGTCGCTGCGAACAGCATCGACTCTGCCGTGACGTCGCCGCCGAACCGCACACTCGCGAGCCAGCCCGGCAGCACAATCTCGGGAAGCGTGAAGAGCACTGTCGCGCCGCTGCTACCCGTCGCAAGATTAAGCGGCAGCGTGAGCAGCGCCACACCGATCGAGACCAGAAGCAGCGTGTCTAGCGCCCGACGCTCGGGCCGGCGCCACGCCGCATACACGGCGAGCGCACACAACCCGAGCGTCGCGAGATACAGTGGGTTCGAGGTCAGCATCACGCACGTCACACCGGCGAGAAGCCACGCCGCCCAGCACGCCGGATGCAACAATCCTCGCCGCTGTTCGATCTGATTCACGCGTTCACCGTCCTCAGCACGGCACAAACAAGCTTGCGACGATGCCCTGATCCGCAGGGTTGAGCACACCGTCCTTGTTCACATCCATGTTCGCGAGCTTCGCCGACGGTAGAGCGGCGCGCAGCATCTCGGTTGCAAGCAGCCCCATGTCGGCGGGATTGACGACGGTGTCGACATTGAACGACGCGACTTCGCAGCCATCGTCCGCGCCGTCACCGTCCGTGTCGCTGTCCGTCCGCGAGCTCATGTACCCGCAGAACTCTGTCGCATCGCGAATCCCATCAGCGTCGGTGTCTGTTGGCAACGAAACGCTGAGATGAGCGGCGCACTGTGCCGGCGTCGGCTTGCTCGCCGCGCTGCCGGGGTTCGTGCCGATGGCGCACTCCGCACCGTCGATGACGCGATCGCCGTCGGTGTCGCGGTTGGTGGAAGACAGAGAGCCGCTGCTGTTGCAGCCCGTGGCCTCAGCGCCATTCGCGATGCCGTCGTTGTCGGCGTCCAGATCGCACACGTCACCACGGCCGTCGGACATGATCCAGGTGAGGTCGTCTTGCGTGGAAGGGGGCGTCTGGTCGATGAAGTTGGCGTCGTAGTTCGCCTGCGCGGGATTGGCGACGGTCGCGCAGTTGTCTGCGGCGTACAGCAGACCGTCGCCGTCAACGTCGGCCTGTTCCGGGAACGCGGCCAGCGTCAGGCCGGGGAGCCCCTGGTAGGTCGCGAATGCGTCGTCGTTGCCGAAGTACTCGAGCGCGCCCGTTGTCGGATCCTGTGACCCGAGCAGAAACGCCTGCGGCGTCAGGCCGACGCCTTTGTCCCATGGCCCGCCAGCGTCGATGTTCTGCCCTACCGCGACGAGCGCCTGTGTCACAAAGCCCGTTGAGTTTGGCTCCGAGCCAAACGACAGCAGATACGGAAAGCCGCCGTCGGCCTCCTGGTTCGCCATCAGGAACGCGATGCCGGCGACGATGTCCGGGTCGGCTGGCACAACGCCGCCCGCAGTCAGTGCTCGAATTGCCAGTGCGGTCGTGTTCGTGTCGCCGCCGAACCCGCAGCAGTACTCCCACGAACCGTTGCCAAGCTGAAGCGAAGCCAAATACGTCACAGCCAGCGGTGGTATCGGAAGGCCGGCGGCATCCAGCGCAAGGATGTACTGCGACTGCGCGAAGGTGTCCGTCCCGTACGCGCCCGTGCCGGGCGTGTAGTTCGAATGCATCACGGCCAGCGGGTTGATCGACCCGAAGTTCGTCTCGTCAAGGTCCATCGTCAGCACACCCTGCACCAGTTTCGCTGCCGATCCCGGCGATGACGCACTGAACGCCGGGGCCTGCGTTGCAAGATAGTCATCCGGCCCCAGACCGCCGTTCGTGACCGACTTCGGGTCGACGCCCGCCGCCGACAGCGCAAACACGGCGTCCAGCGTCGAACCCGCCGACGACGACGGGCTAAACCCCGGGAATCCGCCGTCGGCATTCTGTATGCCGTCTATGTACGAGACCGCGTTGTCGGCCGCGTCCATCTGTGGCTCTGCGGCAAAGGATTGCGTGCTGGCGGCAACGACCGCGGTCAACGCCAAACACGCGACAAGAAACCGTCGCATCATCATCTCCTGATGAACCTGTAGCGCGGGCCTTCAGCCCGCGTAGGTGGGTGGGTGTTTGGATAACAGAAGACCTCGAACGCATCGTTCGAGGTCAGGCTTCAGTGTTCGTTGAACATGATTCCCGCCCCTTTCTCGCGAAGGTTCCGGATTCGCTTGAGAAAGGTTTTCTGACTCGGCCCGCGGTAGGCGGACCACACAGTTGCGCGACAGCGCCGGATTCTCACCGGCTTGCCCTTTGATCATCCCCTCGGGGGACGACGTCCTCAAGCGCATCTATTTGGTTGTGCGTTGAACATACGACAGCAGCACCACGCCGTCAATAGGATCAGGCGTGCAGCGGTTCGTCACCCTTCTCCTCCAGGCGTTGTCGAATGCGCCCTGTCAGCCTTCTGCCCACGTCGGCATCATTCAGAATTGCTGTAGTGAAGCCGCTGCGAGCTGCCCACGCTTCATGCAGTGCGTCGCCCATCGCGTAGAGTGCCGCCGCCCTCATGACCGCGCGTCGATCGGGATCATCGTGAATTTTCAGAAGTCGCTCTGCGAGGTCGCCATCCCATCTATCGTGAAGCAGTACACCCACGCAACCGATCGCGCCCAACAGAAGCTCAGAGTTCTCGGAATCTGAACCGCTGAGCCAATCGACGATCTTCGCCCGATAGTCCCATCCACGATCATAATTCTGCACCAACACGCCGAGTGCGTAGGCTGCTGCCTGGTCGTTCGTCGTCTGCTCTATAAACTGAGCGACGGCGGGTGCGCACGCAGGACTCGCATGTCCGAGCGCCTGCAGCAGGACGATTTTCGAAGTGGCAGAGTCCGACAGCAATTCACGGCAGAGCAAGCTCGTTTCATCGGCGTTCAGCTCCTCGTGAAAAGACTTTGCGTTGAGTCGCGCGAACACGTCGGTCTGCTCGACAGCCTCACCTCGACCATCCATCGGCCTATCATCCATCTTCCAGCTTCACTGCTCCCACTTCCGCTTCCGGCGCGGCGTCGCCGTCTTCGTGACGGCAGGCGGCGGCAATGGCGCTGTCGGCGCTGGTGGGCGCATCGTCGGCAACCGCAGGATACGGCGGCGTTCCTCAGCCGCGCTCGGCGCCGGGTACGCGACGCGCGGGTGGTAGACGGCGCGCATCGTTGTCTTGAAGCTCTCCGCGATCGTCCGGATGTCTCGCAGCGTCAGGTCGCTCTCGTCGAGCTGCCCCTCTGACAGGCGCTCGGCGATCACGGCGTCCACCATCTCGCTGATCTGTTCCGGTGAGCGATCCGTCGCGCTGCGCACGGTCGCTTCCGTCGAGTCGGCGAGCATGACGATCGCCGTCTCCTTTGACTGCGGACGCGGGCCCGGATACGTGAACGCGGCCGGGTCGATGTCCGGGTCCTTCTCCGCAGCCTTGCGGTAAAAGTACGCGACAAGCCGCGTGCCGTGATGCTCCGGGATGAACGCCTGCACACGCGCGGGCAGGTGCTCGTGTTCCGCCAGTGCTACACCGCCTATGACGTGCTGCATGATCGTGCTTGCCGACTCTTCCGGCGTCATGTCCTCGTGCGGCGTCGTCTCTCCGTTTAGTTGATTTTCGATGTACATGCCCGGCTGCAGCGTCTTGCCGATGTCGTGGTAGTAGCAGCCAACACGGGTCAGCAGCGGATCTGCGCCGATGAGATCCGCCGCGCGCTCGGCGAGGTTGCCGACAAGGATGCTGTGATGGAACGTGCCTGGCGCTTCGTCCTGAAGTCGTCGCAGCAGCGGCGCGTTTAACTGCGACAGCTCCATCAGCTGCAGCCGCGTCGTCACGCCGAACAGCGACCCCGCCGTCACGAACGCACCCGCCGCGATAATACCCGCGCTGATACCACCGACGCTCGCCGCGAGTGCCATCCATGCCAGGTCTTCGGGCTCGCGGTTGTTCTCGACGAGCCAGGTCGACAACAGGATCACGTATGAAGCGCCGGCCACGGCGACGCCCGCTGTAAGGTACCGATTCAGCCGATCGGCGTGGTGCACGAGGAAGATGCCGGCGATCGGCGCGAGCGCGTACACACCGAGCAGGCGGAACGTATCGAGCACGCCGATTGATGCGACCAGCGAGAGATCCGGCAGAAACGTGCTGATGAATGCGGCCAGCGAGCCGATGATGACGGACGCGACGACCGAGACGTCCGTTTCGAGCAGGGCCGCGATCAGGATCGGCGCCGCGGCGATCGGCAGGATGTAGGGCAAGTATGTGCTCTCGTCGTCGGGCATCACGAGCGGCAGATAGAGCTTGGCAACGAGTACGGGCGTCGCAGTGAGAACGGCGAGCACGATCAGATGACGCTCGGAATTGATGCCGCGCGGCTGCATCACGAACAGATAGCCCGCGAGCGCCGCCGCCGCCGCCGCCGCCACGATTGCCGCCGCCGCGACGTTCTCCCACTCCACGCGCTGCGCCACGAGGCCAGCCGCGCGAAACTTCTCGCTCGTCACTTCATCAACAGGCTGCCCCGCAGCGAGGATAATGTCGCCGGCGGCGATATTCACGAGCTCCGGCGAGACGCCAGCACGCGCGGCTGCCCTCTGCTCTTCAGTCTGTGCGCTGTCTTCGATGAGGGTTGTGGCGATGAGTGGCCGTACGAGCTCGGCCACCAGGAGTGCGCTGTCAGCGCTGAACTCGGCGCCGATTACGGCATCGACGCTGTCACGTGCGCTCTGCACGCTGTTGTCGTCGAGGGACACGCTGAGCTGTTGCGTGAGGACGCGCCCTCCCTCTGTGACGACGGCTGCCCACTCGTCGTCGTCCAGTACCAGCACGGTGTCGATTGTCCGCGCCGAGAGGCCGAGCGATTCCAGTTGCTCGCGCTTCCTGGCCTCATCACTCGTCTGCAGGCGAATGCGCTCGATCTGCTGAATCACGGCGTCGTACGCGGTGATCTGCTCCGTACGCACGGTCTGGTCGAAGACGAGCGAAGGCGGAACTGCGGCTGCGGCCTCATCGCGCTTGGTTTCGGTCAATGACGTGCTCTCGAATGACACATCACGCGGCGAGGTTACGGTGCGGGACGCGATATCCCCAACGCGAACGCTGAACTGCTGGGGAAAGAAGGGGAACAGCGCCACGAGCAACAACGCCGCGAGCGCTACGCCAAACGTGATCGCACGCGAGCGTGAGATGGGCCGCGCGCGATTGAGAACGCCCGTCGTCATGCAACCATAGTAGCGCGCCTGCCAAGCGTCCGACGCGGCCCAACAACAGCCGCGGACACCAACTCAGGCAGCGCGAAGCGTGACGGGTTGAGCGGAAGCCGCCGCCCGCACTTGCTCAATCGCTGCCGTAAACGCCTGATCGTCGGGGACCGCAAGCCAGAAGCGGGTCACAAGCAACGTCCGCGGCCACAACCGCACCGTGACCGGCTCCGACAACGTGAGGACAAGCATGCGGCCACCGTGTGAACACGAGATGCGGTCGCGGAAGTTCGTCGCCAATCCCCAACGAAATCTGAAGCGCGGCTGCGGATCGAGGGGCCGCACGTCCACGATGCCCTCTACGGGGATACGCACATTGAAGAAGGACTCAAACCGCACGGCAATCGTATCGCCGCTGACCTCGACGTAGCTGTCGCTGATGGCGACCCAGAACAGCACAGCGCCAAGGACGAACGCCGAGAGCACGACGATGCCAAACAACGCGCGAACATGGTCCGGATTCGTCCCGTCGGTAAGGGCGGGCGCCAGCGAAAGTAGCGTAAAGACGATGACGGCGATCGTCAGCGCGCGCAGTGGCCCGCGGAACCACCAGGCGTCAGCGAAGTCGAACCTTGTCGTCATGAGGCGATCGCACCGCAGCGCCGGACGCGGCGTCACGCACGCCGCCAACCGACCACGGTTTAGTATCGACCTGGGCGGGGGCTCCCTTCACTGCGCCATTCGCGCCAGTTGGCGCTGTGGGATACATTCCACAAAATGGAATCAAGCCTCGTTCTCGCGATTCTCGCGCTGATCCTTGCTCCGGCAGCCGCGATCTGCCTGATGCTCTTGGTGCGCCGCACGGCTCCCGAAGGCAGCTATTTCAGCGACAGCGATCGCGCCGGCGCCGTCTTTGGTGTTCTCGCGACGGGCTTTTCCGTCCTCCTCGGCCTCATTGTCGTCCTCGCCTTCGCCAGTTTCGACGAGTCACGCAACGGCGCGCGAGTCGAAGCCGAGCTTGTCATCCAGCAATACCAGACCGCGCAGTTCCTCCCGCAACCACAGGGCGGCGTCCTCGCTTCTGAACTCACGTGCTACGGCAGGTATGTCGTCAACCGCGAGTGGGGTCAGATGGAGAGCGGCGATGCGACTGAAACCGGCAACCCCTGGGGCGTCGCCATG
This sequence comes from Dehalococcoidia bacterium, assembly GCA_021731085.1. Lineage (GTDB taxonomy): Bacteria > Chloroflexota > Dehalococcoidia > DSTF01 > JACRBR01 > JACRBR01. The sequence goes on along the minus strand of JAKFYB010000029.1, from coordinate 16,230 downwards.
TTCCTGACACTCCGCGACACGGAACCCGGAACAGCTGCCGAAGAGGCCGCGTTTTCCAAGTGGATGGACCAAACGTCCGAACGTCAGGTCGCGCGTCTCGATCGCCTGCAGGGAGCGCAGGGAATCATCGCGCCCGCGCTCTGGGTTGTGCTGCTCCTCACGGCGGCCGTCATCGTCGCCTACATGATGCTCTTCGCCGATAGCGGCGAACGCGCATTGTCTCAGGCCATGCTCATCGGCACCGTCGTCCTTGTAGTGACGGCGACCATGATTCTGATACGCGTGCTCGAGAATCCGTACTCCTTCGGGACGGGCGCACTCGAACCGACCGCAATGGAAAGCACGCTCCGGGTCCTCGGCGAGTTCGAGGCGATCGCTGATCAAGCTCCCCTCCCCTGCGACGCGAACGGAGTGCTGCTAACACAATGAGCGCCAATCCAAGCCCCGCCGCCGAAAAGTCACGCCACCTCCAGCGCTTCGAGCTCGTCGCGACCGTCTTGCTCGCGCTCGCGACCGTCGCGACCGCATGGAGCAGCTACCAGGCGAACCGCTGGAACGGCGAACAGGCCAAGGCCGGCGCGTCCGCGAACGCACTTCGCATCGAGTCGGCCAAGGCGGCGGGCCTCGGCAACGCGTTCGCGGAAGTCGACGTCATTACTTTCACTCAATGGGTCGACGCCTTCGCGCAAGACAACACCGAGCTTGCGGATTTCTACGAGGCTCGTTTCCGCCCCGAGTTCGCGGTCGCGTTCGACGCATGGCTCGACACCGACCCTTTCGACAACCCCGATGCCCCACTCACCCCGTTCGTAATGGACGAATACGTCCGCGCATCAGATGTCGAAGCTGAACGCCTCGACGCCCAGGCCGAAGCAAAGGCAGCTGAAGCCCGGCGCAATATCCAGCGTTCTTCGAACTACGTGCTTGGCGTCGTCATGTTTGCCGCTGCGCTCTTCCTCGGTGGGCTCAGCACGCGCTTCCAGACCAATGGTCCGCGCCTTGTCGTCCTCGCGCTGGGCTGCGTCACCTTTGTTGCGACCGTCATCTGGATCGCAACCTTCCCCATCAGCGTCTCTGTCTGACGCCGTAGCTCCGAACAACGCAAGAGGGCGGCACGTTTGCGGTGCCGCCCTTTTCTGGCTTCTGTGTTGGAGGACTACTCTTCCGTGATGAAGATTGCCTTCTCGGGACAGTTGTCGACTGCCCGCTGCGCAAGATCGATCGCCTTCTGATCGGCGAGTGCGCCATCGCCGCGCGGCGTTGCGTAGCCCTCGTCGTCGACCTTGAACATGCCCGGCGCCATTGCGTAGCACCGGTTGTGGCCCTGGCACTTCTCGCTGTCTACGTGAACCTTCTTCGTCGTCATGACGGAAATACGACTCCCATCGTGCGCGGTCCACGGACTTGACCGCCTGCCCATGTTACGGCTTCTGGCGCTTCGAGTTTGTAGTCGGGAATGCGCTTCAACCACTCTTGGATCGAAACCTTCATCTCCATGCGGGCGAGGTTCGAGCCTGCGCAGCGGTGGATACCCACGCCGAACGCGATGTGCGGGTTCTTCTCGCGGTGCAGGTCCACTTCCTCCGGGTGCTCGAACACCCGCGGGTCGCGGTTCGCCGCCGGGAAGTTCATCAGGACCTTGCTGCCCTCGGACATCGGGCAACCCTTGTACTCAGTGTCCTCGGCGACGTAGCGAGCCATCGTTACCGGCGAGTACGCCCGCAGCAGCTCTTCGACAGCGTTGTCGATCAGCTCCGGGTTCTCGATCAGTTCCTTGCGGTGGTCCGGGCGCTGCGCCAGGTGCCAGATCGCCGAACCAATCGAGCTCCACGTCGTGTCGATGCCCGCCACCATCAGCAGGAAGCAGGTTCCGACGACGTGCGGCTCCGGCACCGGCTCGCCGTCGACCTTCTCGTTGAGCAAGTAGCTGATGAGGTCGTCCCCGGGGTTCTCCTTGCGGAGCGCCACCTGCGCGATCATGTACTCGAAGATGCTGCGCGCCGATTGCTCGCGAAGCTCCGGGTTCGTCAGCCCCAGCTCGAGGAAGCCGCGCACCCACTCCGTGAACGTCGCCGCCTCTTCCTTCGGGATGCCGAGCATGCTGGCGATCACCCGCGGTGGAATCTGTTGCGCGTAGTCGACAGCGCCGTCAGCGCGGCCGTTCTTGATGACCGCATCGATCAACTCGTTGCAGAGTTCGCGCGTCTCCTGCTCGTACTTAGCGACCGACGTCACCGAGAACGGTTTGAGAAGCAGCTTGCGCGCCCACGTGTGGACGGGCGGGTCCGACGTGATCGGCGGGGCGCCGACGTTGTACTGCTGGATGAGCTCCTGCTCCTCCTCAGTCGGCGTTTCGCGCTCCTGATCCGGTGCCGGCATGACCGAAGACACGAGCACATCACGCGATGAGTACGTCTGGATGTTCTTCGCGATATCGAAGAGGTCCTCGTAGCGCGTGGGCATGAAGCTGCCGCCCCAGCGCTCCGTCGATGCCATCGGGCACTCTTCGCGGATCTCGTCCCAGATCGGGAAGGGATCCTTGATGTACTCCCGCGCAAAAATGTCGTAGTCGTGCTTCCAGTCTTTCACGCCCGCTTCTGCGGGCTTGGTCTCCATGGTCATGTGTCGAACCCTTCCTCAGATTGGCGCCCGCCCGCAGGCGGCGGCTACCAGGCGCTCCGTTAACCTAGCGAGCGCTTAGTAGAATAGTCGGCTTTTGGCCGTTTTGCAATACCCCCGGCCATGAGCTTTTCGCAACGTCAAACTGGCCTCCTCGGTGAGACCCGGAGGGTGAAAGGACCCTTCATATTCTGTGTATGCGGGCCGCGAAGCCCAGGTCAATCCAGCAGAGACACGGGCCGCCATGGTGATGCGACTCAATTCGTCGCAGGCGTAGGCACCGTGTGAGAGTGCGATGCGGCTGCTGCGGCGATGTCGATGCCACGGGCCTGGCTCTGGCGATAGCGGCCGAGCAACCCCATGCCGATGCCGAGCCCACACGTGATCGCTAGCACCACGCAGGACCACGCGAGTCCTGACGCAAGCGCATCGGACACCTCTCGCCCGTCGTCAGCTCGACCCTGCGCGACGCCCGTGTAGACCGACGCCGCGAGTGCGACGAACACGGACGATCCGACGTACCGGGCCATATTCGAGATTCCCGATGCAGACCCGATCTGGCGAGGCTCTACGCATGCTGTGGACGCTGCTGTCGCGGGCCCGTTGGAGAGCCCCATCCCGACGGCAACGGCGACAATCGGAATCACAAAGTACAGGTACTCCCACGACTCCTGCACGAACGCGAGCGCAACAAATCCCGCACCGCTGATGATGAAACCCAGCGATACCGTCTGACGTGTTCCAAGGCTCACGGCGAGCTTGGTGACGAACGGCGTAACCGCCACGAGGCCTATTGTCATCGGCAGCGTCGCCACCCCAGCCTGAAGGGGTGACATGTCGAGGACAGCCGGATTCTGGAAGTAAATGCTCAGCAGGTATCCCAAGGCATTGATCGTGCCCGCTCCGATGAGGATCGCGATCGTCGAACCGACGAGCGTAATGTTGCGCAACAACGCGAGATCCACAAGCGGTGCCTTGACCCTCTGCTCAACCTGAACGAACGCGACGGCCGCCACCGCGGACAGCGCAAACATGCCGATCGTCTGCGGTGAGATCCACCCCCAGTCCGTCGCTTTTGTCATGCCGTAAATGATGGGCACGAGTATCGCTGCCACGAGGACGGTTCCCAAATAGTCGATCGAATGTGATCTCGTGGGATCGTTCGACTCTTCGACGCCGCGCAGCGTGACGGGAACGAGAGCGAGAGCAATGCCTGCGTCCAGCCAGAAGAGACCTTGCCAGCCGGTGAAGTCCACTAACACGCCACCGATCAGTGGTCCCACCGCCGCGCCAACCGCAGATGCGGCTCCCCACAAGGCGACTGCGCGCGTTTGCTCTGAGCCCGAAGACGCCACGGTGATCAGGCTCAGCCCAGACGCCAGGATCGTCGCCCCGGACGCACCCTGAATCATCCGGCCGATGATCACAGCTTCGCCAGATGAGGATAGAGCGATGAACACACATGAGGCGACGAACAGCCCGATTCCGAGCAGAAACAGGAGCCGCCGCCCAAAAACATCGCCGAGAGCGCCAGACGTGACGATGACGGCCGCACCGACGAGCGAATAGCCAGTCACGGCCCATTGCAGTGTCTGCAGCGACATGCCCGTGTCATCGCTGATCGCAGGAAGCAGAATGCTGACGGCCGAAGTGTTTGCATTAACCACGAGCGTAGAAAGACAGGCGACAAGCAAGACCGCCATGCTGGCGGCCTTGCCTTTGTCTTGAACGCCGGGGTTTGCTGTAGCCACGCGAGATCCTTACGCGCTCATGCCCAAACGATCCTGATGCTATCCGAGCAGCGACTCAAGCGTGCTCTTCACCTGCTCCTGGGTTGGCGCCGGATCGTAGTTGTCACGGCCGCGATCGTACAGTCGCCAGTTCTCGCGTTTCTCCGCGTCCGAACGCTCGCGTTCCGCTTCGAGGATCTTTGCGAGTTCGCCGCCGTCCAGCCAGACGCCGCCGCACTGTCCGCACACGTCGACCTCTATCTCGTCGCGCGTACGTGTCGCCATTGCCTTCTGACACTTGGGACAATCCATCGTGACCTTCCTTGTGGTGTGCTCGTCCGTGGCCCTGATTGTAGTACGTCAATCAGGCGTCCGCTTGGCGGAATGCTCGGTTCGACCGAGGAGCAGGAGTACGTTGTCCATGTGCACCGTCAGACGGAAGGAAAGCATCACTAGTAACAGACGCATAGGGGCTCCCGGCCGGGGGATTCATCCTAGTCCGCGGCCTCCTGAGCTTCCAGCGTCGCTTGCATCTGGGTCGGGTGAAGGTCGCAACGCACGAAGTACTCACCGGGTGAAAGCGAAAGCTCGAGTTCCACCCGCCCTCCGGCATTCACGCCCGTGGTCGTGTCCACCAACTCCTCGTACTCACCATCGCGATAGATGCTGTACGTGTGCCGCTCCGATCCTTGATTCTCGAACTGGATCGACACTTCGCCCGCCTCCACCGTCTGCTCAACGGGAACGAACTCGAAGTCTTTCGCAATAACGGGGAGCTCGCCTCCACCAGTCGGTGTTGCTTCCTCGTCGTCGCCGTCTGAGCCGCACGCGATTAGCAGAGCACTTGCCAGCGCGAAAGTAACAAGCATGCTGCGTCTGATCAGGTAGCGAAGATGCATACGATGGCTCCCATCAGCTCAGTGCGCGCGCCTTGAGCGTGTCGAACTCCGCTTGCGTGATCGCACCCTGGGACAGGAGCGCTTGTGCCTTCGCGACTTCCTCCGCCGCGGAGTATCCACTGGCGCGTTGGGCTGCCGCCATCATCTGTCGGTCCGATGCCGTCTGGCGTGGCCGGAAGCAGAAGTACAGGATGATGCTGAGCCATGGCACGAGAAATAACGCGATGATCCAGATCGCCTTCGCAATGCCGCTGAGATCGTCGCGGCGGAAGATATCGGCGAAGACGCCAACGAACATCCAGATGACCAGGAACAGAAAGTATCCGATGATCATCCACCAGATCACATCCCAAAAGCTGGTCGTGTCGAGCAATAGACCCATGTTGCTTCTCCTTGATACGTCTCAAGCGGGTGATGCAGTCTAAGGGAGGGAAAGGGAGGCCGCATCACCCGCTTTGAAACTCTTTGTAACTACTGGTCGATTTCGCCCTCCCGTGTCGGCGTTGGCTCTGGCGCCGGTGTCTCGGTCGGGATGGCTTCCGCGGTTTGCGTCGCACCTGCGATGGCAGTTCCGACGATCGCCGTCTGGACTTCCGGAATCGCGGCCTCGACCGTTGCCGTTGCGGCGGCGATCGCAGTGCCAGCGACGGCGGTCTGCGCTGTAACCGTTCCGACGATTGCTGTCTGCACTTCTGGAATCGCCGCTTCGATTGTTGCCGTCATCGCCGGGCCTGGATCTTCCGTCGGTGATTCGGGAACGGGCGTGGCGGCTGCCGGCGTCTCCCCGGCTGGCGGTGCGGTTGTCGGCCCACCTGCGGCCGCTGTTGCGGCGATCGCCGTTGAAAGACCCCCGGTTGGCGTGAAGCCCGGGCGCTCGTGGCAGCGGCTCACGAGGAAGACTTCGTCCCATGCCTCGTCGAACGCAACCAGTTCAGGCGCAATCTCCTGAAGGGCCGCGGCAAGCGACTGGCTCTCGTCGAGGTCGTCGATCGAAGCGGTGAGGTCATCGTATGCGTCTTCCGCCGCGCTGATTTCCGCCTCGCCGACGTCCTCAGCTGAAGTCCTCACGTTCTCGAGCGCTGTCTGGACGTTATCGCGTGCCGTTTGCAGGTCGCCAACGGTCGATTCGCCCGTTAGCTGCCTCAGGTTATCGACTTCGACCCTGAGTTGGTCGAGATCCGAACAGAACTGCGTACGCGCTTCTTCTGTCGTGGGTGCGTCGTCATCGTCACTGCACGCCACCGCCAGCGAAGCCAACAAGGCCACCGCAGTTAGCATTCCGAATATCCTGAGGTTCATCTTCGTTCTCCTACTCCTCCAACGTTGCCCGCGTGGCGCCCACTCAGCCGACGCGGAGCGAGCGTGAATCCAATCAAATCGTCATGGCGACACCCCCCGTGCAACACGAATCGGCTCAGGCCCGGATTATTCAAGGCACGCTCAACCTCATGCACCCAATGCTCACGGATGAGCACCACGAGGGCGGCGCCGTTCGGCGCAAGGTTCTCCCCAAGTTCCTTCAACAGGTTGGACTCCGCGCCAATGCTCTTGTAGTAACCCGCCGCGGCGTCGGCATGTCGCCCAACTGCCGGAACCCTTGCGAACCGACTCCGGGAACAGCAGCTCGATGATTTCTGAGGTTTCCTCGACACCGGCCTCGCCCTGGGGTTCGACCTTCAGGCGCACACTGCCGTCCGTTCCCTCGAGCGTGACGATTGCTGCGCCGACGAGTGCGACGCCGTCCGCCGCCAATGTCGACCGCGCTTCTCTCAGAAGGCGCAAGGCGCCTTCTTCGCTATCGCTGTACACCGCAATGACACTGGTCGCAGGTTCCACGAAGGTCTACCCAGATAGTGCTCATCAATGCGTCCTGTTCGATCGCAAGGTATGGCATCACCTGACACGCAAGGATTGTGAGCGTTCGGTATGTTCGTGGTGATTTCTAGTTAGGCGAAGATTCTAGTCGAGCAGGTGCTGCTGCACAGCGTGTACGCTGGCCTCCGTCCGGGACGATACCTGCATCTTTCCAAGCACGTTGGAGACGTGTTTTCCGACGGTGTTCAAGCTGATGCTGAGTTCGGAGGCGATCTGCTTGTCCGTCAAGCCGCGTGCCATGAGTTCGAGGACTGTGAATTCACGGAACGTCAGGCCGTATGGGTTGCTACGCAGGATGCGCCGCTCGGCTTTGACCTCTAGCTCATCCTTGGACTTCTCTCGCTCCGCCGCAAGCGACAACAGCTCGTCTCCACTGACATCCCGGAAAAAGACGATGGCCTGCTCGCGATCCGCAGGCACGATCCTCGCTTCAAACACGCGGTCGCCGTCGGCGTGGCCTGTCGAGAATCGGGCCGTTTCGGTGGCCGTGCTCAGGAGGGCCGCTCTGATGGCTCGCATAACGTCACGCGTGACATCCGGCGCCAGCAACGATCCTAGTTCTGCCCCATCCGCGAAAGCTCCCAACAGGACGGAGGTTGCGTCTGCGCCCGGAGGACGCGTCACGATCCCATCCCGGTCAACGAAAATCACAGTGTCGGGAATCGCGGCGATCACGAGGCTGGCCATACGTTCCGCCGCGGCCGCACGCTGCTCGGCCTCCTTCTGAAGACTCACATCGCGAATGATGCTTTCTAGCGCGACGAGTGCGCCTGAGTCGTCGTAGAGCGCAATCCGTGTCCCTTCTGTCCAGAGGATTGAACCATCGCGGCGGATCCACCGCCAAAGGCGCCCCTGATTGACGTCGCCTTCCAACATCATTTTCGCGAAGTCTGTGCGATCATCCGGGTGGGCCACGCGCAGCAGCAGTTCCGGATCCTCGTACAGCTCTTCGCACGTGTGTCCGAACATGGTCTCAAACGCGGGATTCACATATTCCACAACCGGCGTTACACCGGGGCGCGTGCGGAAAACCATGTCCGCGGCCCGATCCATGAAGTCGCGCAACATGCCCGACTGCTCTTTGAGTTCCGCGCTCGCCTGCAACCGCTCGATTTCCGCGCCGACACGAGGCCCTGCGAGTCGCAGGATCGCTTCAATCGTCAACGCGTCATCGAACGGCGATGAATCGCCTACACCCAGGAAGCCGTTCGGCGTTCCGTCGGCGCTACACACAGATGTAATGATCACGTGATCTGATTGTGTGGCAGCGATCACAGCGTCATCGGCGTACGATTGCGTTGCGTTGTTGTGGATTGAGGCCACTCCAGACAGCGAAGAGAGCGCCGCTGAGCCTTCGAGCGAGTAACGTCCCACGGGACACGGAGTTCCGTCGCGTATCACAGCAACAGGTCGAAGCAATTCTGCATTGCGCCGGGTGCGTTCGATGACGAACGCAGACGTGCATCCGAACACCTCTGTTAGCGACTGGACGACGCCCACGAAGTATGCGTCTCCCACCAGCGGCGCCGTGCGCGAGATGAGCTCGAACAAGGCCTGTTGGAGCAAGATCGGTTGTGGGATCGGCCGCAGAGCGCGTAGCCGGGCTGAACGCCGTTCATGTGAGGCCGTCATGGCTATGTGATACGTGATCTACGAGGGGAGAATCCACCTTTCAAATAGCCCTTTTGCTGTAGGATGCGATCTTCGCCTACCAGACCCTGCGTCTCGAAGCGGGTTCGGGCACTTCAGCCCTCCTCAGTCGGGCGGGATGTCAAGTCACGGCTCATTCCTCCAGACCTAGACGACGGCGAGGCCGCTGCCATTGTCACCTTTGCCTCCGCCATCGGATACCCCCAAAGCATGGGCGCGTGCCTATCTCGGCTGCAATGGAAACTGGTGAGAGAAATACCGAACGTTCGCCAAACATTGCGGGTTTCGGCGAGCAATAATAGCCGCGAGAGCAGGCACCGGGACGTTCGCCGGATCTCGACGCAAGATGCTGATGTCGACCCGAGGGCCGTCAGGCTCTTTCGCACGGAGCAAAAGATGTATACATACGCGATGCTGGCGAATGGGAGGGACCCATCGTGAGCGCTATCCGGAGGAACGGTGATGCCGTTGATGGCGAGCGATTGCTCGACACGTTCTTCAAACTTGTCGCGATCGATAGCCCGACCGGACACGAAGAAGCCATCGGCGCAGAACTGAAGCGCCGCTTTACCGAGGCCGGCTGCAACGTCACGATGGATGAGCATGGAAATATCATCGCGACCTATCCGGGTGACCGCGACGACACGCTGCTACTCAGCTTTCACATGGACACGGCTGGGACGGACGTCGGCATCACGCCGCAGATCCGCGATGGCGTCATCTATTCCGACGGAACAACCATCCTCGGCGCCGACGACAAGTCAGGTCTCTCGCAGGTGCTCGAACTCCTGCACTTGCTCAACGAGCACAAGTGGCCGCATCCGAATCTCGAGATCGTCGTGACCGTCGGCGAGGAGCAGGGTCTCAATGGGTCGCGTGCCTTGGACAAGAGCAAGCTGAAGGCGAAGTGGGGCCTTGTCTTCGATGCCGCCGGTGGCGTCGGCGCGATTACCTATTGGGCGCCGACGTCCGTGTTCATGACGATCACCGTCCACGGCAAGAAGGTGCACGCCGGTGTCGAACCGGAAAAGGGCATCAACGCGATCAAGGTCGCGGCCGAAGCCATCGCCAACATGCCTCTCGGTCGCATCGACGAGGAAACTGTCGCCAACATCGGCACGATCGAAGGCGGTGAAGCGCGCAACATCGTCCCCGGTGAGGTGCACATGGTCGGCATGGCGCGCAGCCACGATCAGTCAAAGCTCGACGCCCAGATCGCGGTCATGAAGAAGGCGTTCGAGGACGCCGCGGCCAAGTACGGCGCAAGAGTCGACTTCGAAGCGGAAGAGAAGTATCGTACGTACAAGATCGATCCGTCCGAGCGCCCCTACCGCGAAGCTACGCGCGCGCTCGAAAGCCTCGGCATCGAAGTCATCCATCGGAAGAGCGGTGGTGGCACCGATGGCAACGTCTTCAACAACGCGGGCATCCGCTGTGTCGCCATGTGCACCGGCATGGTGGATGAGCACGCAACAACGGAACATATCTCAATCGAGGATCTCGTGACCGCCGCGAAGGTTTTGGTTACGGTTGTCACGCAGGAGCAGGAAGCTTGATTCGGCCCCGGCCCATTGCCGCGCTGCCTAAGTTGGAGGAGCCAGTATGAGCGATGATGCAATCCAGTTACTCGTCCAATTCATTGCCCTAATCGTCTTCATCTTCCTCGGCGTACGGTCCGGAGGCGTCGGCCTCGGGCTCTGGGGAGGCGTCGGCGTCCTGTTCTTCGCGTTCGTGCTGCAGGAACAGCCAGGGTCTCCGCCAATCGACGCAATGTTGATCATCATCGCGGTGATCTCCGCGGCGGCGGCAATGCAAGCGGCCGGCGGCACCGACTACCTTGTGAAGATCGCCTCTAAAATCATCGAGAGCAATCCGAAACAGATAACGATCATTGCGCCGCTTGTCAGCTACATCTTCACCGTCGGCGCCGGCACCAGCAACATCTACTTTTCACTCATTCCTGTCATCGAAGAAACGGCGTACAAGAACGGCATTCGGCCGGAACGGCCGCTCGCCGCTGCCACAGTCGCAGGTGGTCTTGGCATCACATCAAGCCCCGTGTCCGCGGCGATGGCCGTCATGGTCGGCCTCATGGAGCCTCTCGGCTTCAGCCTCACCGAGATGCTCATCATCCTCATTCCGGCGTCAGTTGCCGCGATTGTCATCGGCTCGATCATCCAGGGACGCATTGGTAAGGAACTCAAGGATGACCCTGAGTACCAACGGCGTCTCGCCGCGGGCGAGATCGTCGAACAGTCTGCCGCCGAAAAAATCGCACAAAAAGAGCTGCCGCCACGGGCGGCCCTCGCCGCATACATCTTCCTTGCCGGCGTACTCACGATCGTAGTGCTGGGGCTGTTCTCAGAGCTGCGGCCTGTCTACGAAGTCGCGCCCGACGAGTTCGAACAACTCAGCGTGACACTGTCGATTCAGATGGTCATGCTAACCGTCGCCACCATCATCCTCATGACCTGCAACATCAACGCGGGTCAGATCTTGAAGGCCCCCATCTTCCTTGCCGGCATGACAGGAATGATCGCCCTCTTCGGCATCGCCTGGCTCGCGGACACGTTCGTCGAGGCGAACATCGACTACATCAACGTGCTGCTTAGCGACCTCGTGACGGCAGTTCCCTTCACCCTCGCCATCGCCCTGTTCGCGATGGCAGCGCTCACGACGAGTCAGTCAGCGACGACGAAGTCCATCATTCCCATCGGCATAGCACTGGGACTTCCGGCGCAGCTGCTTATCGCCTTCTGGCCATCGCTGATTGGTGTGTACTTCCTGCCGGCAAACGGCACGCAGCTTGCGGCCATCGCCGCAGACCGCACCGGATCGACGTCCATCGGGAAGTTTGTCGTCAATCACTCCTTCCAGCCGAACACGATCATCATGTGGATCCTCTCCGTAGCATTCGGTTCCGTCTTGGCCATCGTGTTACACGGGACGAGTGCTGGTGCGGCCGAACCCGTGCCTGTCGACACTCCCACCGCAGTCGCGTCCGCAACGCCTGCGGCCGCCGAGACACCTACACCGGAGGCCGAAGCGACGGAACCCGCCGAGGAGACACCTGCTGTCGAGGCGACAGTGGCACCCGAAGAAACGACCGATCCGGAAGCGACGGCGCCCGCCGAAGAGCCGACAACCGCACCGGAGGAGCCGACCGAAGTGGCCGCAACGGAACCGGCCGGGACGCCGACACTCGTGCCGACAACGCCATGATGACGTGGTGGAGCCGTAGAAAGCGAGTGGAGAGCACAGGAGCAAAGCCATGATGAAGCGCGTATCGTTACTTCTGTTGGGATTGTTGACCGCATCCGCGCTCGCGTTCGTCGCTTGCGACGATGAGCCGACGCAAGAAGCGGCAAACGAGCAATTCTGCGATGACGCCGCCGACCTGATCGCATCCCTCCGCGCGATTCGCGATCTCGATCTCAATTCGACCGTCGACGAGATCGACGCCGCGCGCGAGAGTGCCCGCGATGCATACGCTGACATGATTGCGTCCGCGGAGGGCGTCGTTGATGTTCGCCTCGACGACCTCCAGGCGGCCTATGATCAGTTGGCGGAAGCCGTGGAAAACCTAGATGAGGGCACGACGCTTGAAGACGCGCTCGATGAGGTTGACGAGGAAATTGAGAATGTCGCCCTGGAAGCATCGCAAGTTCTCAATGAGGTGGATTGCGGCGGCTCAGGATCAGGGAGCCAAAGCGACGAGTAACCGGTTCTTTTTGCATGGGGAAGCTAGTCAGGTGAGAGTGTCATGAACACGGATCAGTTGCGTGCCAACGTCAAAGCGATGATGCCCGATGTAGAAAAGGACCTGGAGAAGCTCGTCGCCATCCCGTCCTGCGCCTTCCCTGGCTTTCCGCCGGAACACGTGCACGAAATGGCCGACGCCACCGTCGACCTTCTGCAGCGCTACGGACTACCAAGCGCGCGCAAGGTCGACGTGCCCGGTGGTTACCCGGCCGTCTATGGCGAACTCGCCGGACCGCCAGGAAGCCCGACCGTCATGATGTACGCGCACTACGACGTGCAGCCCGCCCCTCCCGAGCAGAACTGGGATACCGAACCCTTCGTTCCGACGCGCAAGGATGGGCGCATCTTCGGTCGCGGCGCTGCGGACGACAAGTCCGGGATCGCCATCCACGCCGGCACCTTCCGCGCGTTCGAGGGCAAGCCGCCCGTCAATCTGAAGATCGTGGTCGAAGGCGAAGAGGAGACGGTCAGCCACCTCGGCGACTTCGTCTACGCCAACAAGGACATGTTCCAAGCCGACGCCTTCATCGTCGCCGACATGGGCAATCTCGCACCTGGTGAGCCCGCCGTGACGTCGACCCTGCGCGGCCACGTGCACTGCATCGTCACGGTCGAGACACTCGACCACCCGCTGCACTCCGGTGAATTCGGCGGCGTCGCACCTGACGCGCTCGTTGCGCTCATCCGCATGCTCGCCACCCTCCATCACGACAACGGAGAAGTCGCCGTCAAAGGCCTGACGTCGTTTGAATGGGCGGGCGGCGACTACCCCGAGGACACGTATCGCTCGACGTCGGCCATTCTCGACGGCGTCCAGCTCATCGGCACTGGCACAGTCGGATCGCGGCTGTGGTCGAAGCCGTCCGTCAGCGTCCTCGGCATCGACTGTCCGTCTGTCGATAAGGCGTCGAATGTGCTTCTACCATCCGCGCGCGCACGCGTTGCCCTCCGCATCGCGCCAGGGTCCGACGCCGATCACGAGATCGAGACGCTGATGGCGCACCTTAAGTCCGTCGCGCCATGGGGCGTGCACGTGAAGACCGAGCGCGGCAAGGTCTCGAACGGGTTTGCGGTCGATAAGGCTGGCTCTGCGTACGAGGCATCAAAGGCTGCCCTCACAGAGGCATACGGCAAGCCCGCAGGCGACTGCGGCTCCGGCGGCTCGATCCCACTCCTCGACATCCTCAAGGACGTCGCGCCGAAAGCGCAGTTCATCCTGTGGGGCGCGGAGGACCTCGCTCTGTCCCGCATCCATGCGAACAACGAGAGCGTCGATCCCAACGAGATTCGCGATATGATCCTCGCGCAGTCGATTTTCCTCAACAAGTTCGGCGGGAACTGACCGACCAACCTTCACCGGCGATAGTCCAGACCGGATCTAACACGTGGATGGTGCGCCTGAGGTTTTCGTCCCGGTTGAGATTCCTCTCTGGATCGATCTTCTCGCTGTGTTCATCGCCGGCCTCAGCGGCTCGCTGATCGCGACGCGCAACAAGTTCGACGTCGCCGGAGTGATGGTCGTCACGATGGTATCCGCCCTCGGCGGCGGTCTCATCCGCGACGTGCTCATCGGCGCAGGACCGCCAGCCGCGCTCCGCAACCCAGACTACCTGTACACGGCGTTCGCTGCAGCTGCCGTTGGATTCGTGTTTCGGCAGTACGTTAGCCGCGTGAATCAGTGGTTCGTCCCGATCGATGCCGCCGCACTCGGCCTATACACCTTTGTTGGCATGCAGAAAGGACTGAACTTCGACCTTCCGGTCCTGACGGCGATGCTCCTCGGCGTGATCACAGCCACCGGCGGTGGGCTGCTTCGCGACTTGCTAAGCGGCGAAGTTCCGAACGTACTACGCCCCGGCCACCTGACAATGACGGCTGCGATCGTTGGCGCGCTAGTGTACGCCGTCCTCCACGCATTGGGGATTCCTGGGTACATTGACGTATGGATTGTTGTCACCGTCGTCATGGCTCTTCGGCTGGCCTCTGAATTCTTTGGATGGGTTACGCCCGAAGCCAGTGAAGTCCCGGCTCGCATGACGGCCGTTGGCGGCTCGATTCTCACGGCACCACTCCGGATTCGCCCCACCGCCAGCAAACAAGCACAGGGCGACCAAGGGCGACGCCGCATTCGTTTGCCGCTCCGACGCCGCCGCGCGCCTGAACCCGACGGGGATGTCGCCGAAGCTCGACTCCCCACGGACGACGCGCAGCCGGACGCCTGAGGACAGCCAGATCACCGCCTTTGTGCCGGTGAACAGTCGTCACGCCCTTCGAACCTTTTGGCTCTTCGCGGATTAACCACCCTCCACAGGATGAACCTCTGTTGGCGGGCCGCCGTGCTCGAAATCGCGCCGCTGCTTCCACAGCGACGCCACTATAGATATAGAAAGGATGCCCCCAATCACCGCCAAACTCACGAGAGGATTGATCTTGTACACGTCCACGAGCAGCATCTTCGTTCCTACGAAGACCAGGATGGCCGCCAGGGCAGGCTTCAGATACGGCAGGCCAGCCAGATAGCCGTTCAGGACGAAGTACAGCGCCCTCAACCCCAGGATCGCGAAGATGTTCGACGTGAAGACGATGAACGGGTCGTCGGTGACCGCGAAGATGGCCGGGATCGAGTCGACGGCGAACACAAGATCCGTGCTTTCGATCAAGAGCAGCACGAGGAACAGCGGCGTCATCCAGAGCACCGTCTTGCCCGCTACCTCCCCGGCGGCCCCGACAGCGGGCCGCCGCACGAAGAACTTCTGGCCTTCGTAGCCCTCCGTTACCGGACGGAACCGCTTCGCGATCCGCACGAGGATGTTCTTGTCCAGCTCCGGCGTGTGGTCTCCTGTGTCGAGCAGGAACTTGATGCCCGTAAAGATGAGGAAGGCGCCGAAGAGGTAGATGGTGACGTGCAAAGCCGAGAGTACCGCCGCGCCCATCGCGATCAGCACGCCGCGCATGACGAGCGCGCCGAGGATGCCCCAGAACAGCACGCGGTGCTGGTACTGCGCCGGCACCTGGAACGCCCCGAAGATCAGGATGAACAGGAAGATGTTGTCGATGCTCAGCGATTTCTCGATGAGGTAGCCCGTCGTCCACTCCAGGCCCTTCGTCGAGCCCTGGAAGTAGTAGACGCCGATGTTGAAGGCGATCGACATGCCGATCCAGACGGCGCTCCAGATCAACGCCTCTTTGCGCTTGACCTCGTGGGCGCTGCGATGGAAGACACCGAGGTCGAGGGCGAGCATGGCGAATACGAAGAGAAGGAAGAGCGCCCAGGGCAGCAGTTCCATCATTAGAACCACCGCCGGACGTCGCCCGTGTGCGGGCGTGCACGATCACAACAGGACATGAAAAAGCCTCCTCAGCACTGACGCAGACCCTTGCGACATCAATTGATGCTGCAAGGTCTGACCAGCGGAGAAGGCGCGTCGAGCGCGTTCTACGCATCCGCTGCCGGCGCGGGGTCTCGCGCGTAATGACGACAGCGGCGGGAGTGTCTCGCACGGTCGCGAGCCATGATCCCCGGCTACTCCCCTTGGATGTGGGTTCAGTGTAGCAGTCGGCGGTTGTGGGTCGTCGGTGGCCGGTTGTCGCTGGACGCTGGGAAAAACGGGCTGAGAAAGGAAGTGGCGAATAATAAGTCGTTAAGTGATCAATTGCGGTGGTTTGGGGTGCGGAGGCTGGGGTGGTGTTGGTGT
>JAKFYB010000035.1 GCA_021731085.1 Dehalococcoidia bacterium | reverse complement strand
ACGTCCTCTGCGGCGCCGGGCGGCGCTGTACTGGCTGTTGAGGGACAGCGACGCAACGGCTTCGACACCCAAAGCAGTGCTGGTCGACACGCCGCCCGGCGCCGCAGAGGACGTGGGCGTGCACAAGGGCGCGCTCGCCCGTGACTTCACGGCGACGACTCCGGACGGTGCGCCACTGCGCCTGAGCGAGCTTCGCGGCACGCCTGCGATCATCAACTTCTGGGCGACGTGGTGCACGAGCTGTCTCGCCGAGATGCCTGACCTGAAGGATGTGCAAGCGGAGTTCGGCGCAGACAACCTGCACGTGATCGCGGTTAACTCGGGTGAGAGCGCGGACGACGCACGCGAGTTCGTGGAGTTTCTTGAGGCGGATGATTTCGTGTACGCGATGGATCCTTCGCTGGCCGTGACGGATGCCTACGGCGTAATCGGCCTATCGTACAGCGTCTTTGTCGACGCGGACGGCGTCATCCGTGCGACGTACACGGGGCAGCTTTCGAAGGAATTGATGCGGGAGTACGCGGCGGCTGCGATCGCCGGTGCGGACGGAGATGAAGCGCCGTTTGAGGTGCGCCTGCCGGGGACGGTAGAGGCGCGATCGAGTGTGCTCGTGGTCGAGGACCTGTCTGAAACGACCGTGAGGATCACGTCGCGTCGGCTGCGATGCGACGATACGTTTTGCGCCGACGCGATCGTCAACAAGATCGCTAAGCCTGGCACCATCGCGTCCATACTGCGAAATTTGGGCGCCGATCCGCCGTTCGTCGAGGTTACGTTTCACCCCGAAGCGATTTCGCGTGACGAACTACTCGAGCGGGTTGTCGCTCTCGTCGAGGAGGGCGGCGATCCTTTGTATCAGAGCGACGTGACCGTTGAGGAAGCGGTTGCGGGCTAGGTGTTCGCGCGTGCCTGCGCGAGGGCTTCCGAGGCACCCACAGCCATAAGGCCTACCTCGCTCGCGACCATGATCATCTTGTACCCGGCGGCTTCGTGCTTGGCGGCGAGGGTGGCGTTCGCGTGGACGCCGGCGATGACGTTGTGGCGCGCGCATGACTCGGCGATACGGATGCGGGCTTGCTCCCAGACGCCCACGTTTTCGAGGCCCGGTGGCAGGCCGAGGGATATCGCCATATCGGATGGGCCGAAGTACACGGCGTCGATACCGGTCAGCGAGAGGAGAGCGTCGATGTCGTTTAGCGCTTCCTTCGTCTCGATCATCGGGATGACGGCGACCTCTTCGTTTGCGTGTTCGAAGTAGTCGGCGCCGGCGTATTGGACGACGCGCCCGGGGCCGTAGCTGCGGCGGCCTTTGGGCGGATAGCGGCAGGCGGCGATCGCATCCCGCGCTTCTTCGACGCTGTTCGTCATCGGGATGATCACGCCCATCGCGCCGGCATCGAGCACCTTGCCGATGATGCCGGGCTCGTTCCAGGGCACGCGCACGAACGGCGTCGTGTCTGTCGTGCTGAGCGCGAGCAGCATCGTCGTCGCGACCTGATAGTCGATGGCGCCGTGCTGCAGGTCGATACAGGCCCAATCGAAGCCCTGGTGCGCAATGACCTCGGCCGAGTAGGCGCTGGGGATCGAGAGCCAGGCGCCGTACGTCGTTTCGCCGCGGGCCCACTTTTGCTTCGTGAGGTTGGCTCGCATCAGGCGCGTCTCCTGCGTCCGGCGAAAAGAAACGCGCTCCCGGCCGCGGTGAGGACTGCGGTAGACAACAGCCATGCGCGGTCGTGACGGGAATGTTGCTCTCCGCTGCCCGCGTTCGGCAGGCCTTGACTGCCACCCGCTGACGGTTGCGACGTGTTACCAGCCGCGCCGCCAGCGGGAGAGGGGGCGGCCCCTGTCGGCGGTGGTTGGTCGTCGCCGGTTGGAGCCGTTGGTTGGGGCGCGACGGTTTCGCCCGGGGCGGGCGTGTTGGTCGGACTGTTCGTGACGCCGGGTGCGGGCGTGTTCGTCGGCTGCGGGATGGGGGTGTTGGTCGGTGGGGCCGGCGTAGCGGTCGGCGGCTCGGGACATGGGGCGGAGTTGCCGGGGGCGTCAGCGACGTAGGTGTGGAATCCGAAGTCGCCGACGGCCGAGGAGTTTGGCGCGCCGAGGCAGTACGTGTACGGGCTGCCGCTCGCGGTGCCGTACCAGGTGATCGTCGCGCCGGACTGGATCTCGATCGTGTGGAGTGCGCCGGCCGACACTGTGATCGGCTGCAGGAAGTCAACGTGAACGTAGCGCACAGGCGGTCCGACGGAATCGATGATGGACGGATTCGAGAGCGACGAACCACCGCCTACGAGGCCGCCCGGGCCGTAGATGCCGACGGTGAGATTCGTGTTTGATGCGGCGGCGCTAACGCAGAGGCCGACGGAGGAGAGCAACGTCCCGGTCGGGATAAAGGTCTGTCGCTGTCCGCCGTTGGCTGTCACTGAGCCGGCGAAATTCGATGCGTTGCAGCCGGGGTCGCCGTCGATGTACTGGTCGATGTTGCCATGCGCCATCGCTGAATCCGGCGCGAACAGTAGCGCGCCAGCGAGAGCGGCGATGAGCGTCAGCAGCAGTGGTGTTCGTGTCAACATGAGCCGAACAGACTCGCTGCGGTGCCGAGATCGGCCGGATTTATTGTGCCATCCTTGGTGATGTCCATGTTGCGCAGGCTCGGCGGCGCGGCTCCGTATTCGGAGGCAATCAGGCCGAGATCAGCGGGGTTCACGGTCGTATCGTGATTCACTGATGCGATCTCTTTTCCGTCGTGGCACGCATCCGTGTCCGTCGTCGGATCCAGGGGGTCGCTGTTGTAGAAGCAGTACTCGATGCGGCTCTGAATCTTGTCGCCGTCTTCGTCCATGGTTGGCCCGCAGAGCGTGACGAGCGGCTTCACGGCGGCATTCGTGGGGTTGCCGCCGGCCAGCTCGCACTCAGCTCTGTCGAGGAAGCGGTCGTCGTCGGTGTCGCGCACGCTCGGGTTCGTCGCGGTGCCTGCGCACAGCGCGCCGGAGAGCTCGTCGCTGTCGGTCAGGCCGTCATTGTCGTCGTCTGTATCGCAGGCATCGCCGAACAGGTCGGAGTTGGGCCACGTCAGATCGTCGGATGACTTTGGCGGCGTGAGGTCGGTGAAGTTGGCGTCGCTATTCGTCTGGTCGGGATTCGTGTCGTCGATGCAGTTGTCGAGCGGGTTGGCGACGCCGTCGAGGTCGTTGTCGAGTGCGTCGTACGTGCGGAACGCGAAGTCACGGACACCGGGGCCGGCGCTTGCGGCTCCTGACGTGTAGAGGTCGGCGTCGACCGAGGTGCATGCGCCAGCGATGACGCCGCATGTGCCACGCCACGAGAATGCAGGAAAGCCGGTGAGTTCGATGAGGTACGCGCTACCGGGCGTGATCTGCACGATGTTCGCCAACTCGAAGTGCACCCACCGTGTGCCACTGAGTACGCCGGTAGCGCTCGCGGTCGCGATTTGCGATCCGGGTGCAGCGTTGGTGCCTTCCCGCACGTTGAGGGTGATGTTCGCGGTGGTAGCAACGGTGACGCATACGTCGAAAGACTGGAGCCCGTCGGTCGTGCCGCCGGGGACATCGCTGGGCACGAATTCCTGTCGCAGCGTGCCGGAGGATGGCGCGGTCGCGCGCAACACGGTGTTGAGGCAGCCGGGATCGCCGGTGAGGAACTGGTCGATATCGCCGTGGGCCTCGGCGTTCGGGCGGGTGCCGAGGCTGGTGAGGATCAGGACCGCGGCGATGGCTCCAGCGCAGACGGCTGGCTTCACTGTTCTGAGTAGCTGCACACTCACCTCGGCGCGGGGGAATCTGTTTCGCCAATGGTACATGGGCATCCGCGCGAGGGGCCGCCGAAGATGCAAAATGGTTGTAAATCGGCGCGCGGTGTTTGCCTGCCTACACGAACAACGGCGTCATCTCACGTTTCGCAACGAGGTCGTCCATCTCTGCGTCGGTGGGGCGTGATGTGTAGCGGTCGGCGGCGTCAAGGATCTTCGGGAGCAGCGTCAAGTCGCCGGACGTGTTGAGGAAGACGCCGGGACGTCCGAGGACCCAGTGGACGCCGCGGTCGACGTCGGCCTGCTCCGACAAGGGCTCGTACCAGGTGCCGTGCGTGTGCTCCTTCTCGTTCCACGGGCCGAGCGTGATGCCCTTGATCGTCTGCATCGCGATGCCGCGCTGGACGCAGACGGCAGAAAGCCGCTCGAAGTCCGCAGAGTAGGCGGCGTTTTGCATCATCACGTAGCTGTATGGCAGCAGGACGGAGTCGAACGGAAAGCGTTCGAGGCTGCGCAGGTGCATCGCGGCGACGGTGACGCCGTGGCCCGTGACGCCGATGAAACGCGTCAGTCCTTGCTCGCGCGCCTTGATCGCGAACTCCAGCACGCCGCCCGGCGCCATCGCCACCGCCCATTCCTCTTCGTCGACGAGGTTGTGGAGTTGGAGGAGGTCAACGTGATCCGTCTGGAGGCGTTCGAGTGACTTCTCGAACTGCGCCTGCGCCTTCTCGGCGGTGCGCTCGCCCGTCTTCGTCGCGAGGAAGAACTTGTCGCGGCGTTGTGGCATCCAGGCGCCGACGCGGCGTTCGGACCGCCCGTACGACGCGGCGGTGTCGATGTGGTTGATGCGGCGGTCGAACAGCAATTGCAGGGTTTGCTCGCCCTCTTCCTCGGACGCACCCCAGAGCGCGGCGGCGCCGAAGATGGTGCGTGTGCTGTCGTGGCCGGTTTTGCCGAACGCGAGTGTCGGGATCATACGTGGCCTCCTGTTCGTGCGCTTGGCTACAGCATGACTCGTGTTACCGTTGCGGTCGAACGGAGGACGCATGACCATCACGAGGCGCGACATCCAGGCGAACGGCATGACATTTCGGTGCCGTGAGGCCGCGGGCGACGGCGAGCCCGTCATACTGCTGCACGGCTTTCCTGAGACGTCGCACATGTGGCTTCCGCTGATGGCGCAGCTGTCCGCAGACGGGTATCGGTGTCTCGCGCCGGACCAGCGCGGCTACAGCCCGGGCGCGCGGCCGGAAGGTCCGGAGCACTACCACTACGACGACATGGCATCGGACGTGTTCGCGTTGGCGGATGCGTGGGGGGCGGATCGCTTCCACCTTGTCGGGCACGACTGGGGTGCGGGCGCGGGGTGGGCGGCCGTTGCGAAGAGCCCCGGACGCATCATCACGTGGTCGGCGTTGTCGGTGCCGCATCTGGGGGCGTTCGGCAAGGCGATACGCGATGTGCCGGAGCAGAAGGCGAAGAGCCAGTACATCGAAGTGTTCCAGCAGCCGGGAGTTGCCGACGCTGCGCTGGCGGCCAACGACTTCGCGGCGTTGAAGGGCGTCTGGAGTGAGAGTCCACCTGAGCAGGTCGAGGAGTATCTGAGCGTCTTCTCGCAGCCGGGGGCGATCACCGCGGCCCTCAACTGGTACCGCGGTTCACGCGGCCTCGACCCGGACGACCCGGAGATCGTGTTCGGGCCGGTGGAGGTGCCGTCGCTGCTGATCTGGGGCAAAAACGACATGGCGATCGGCCGGCAGGGGGTTGAGGACGCGGCGTCCTTCATGCGCGGGCCGTACACGTTCGTCGAACTGGATGCCGGTCACTGGCTCATCCAGGAGCAGCCGGATCGCGTGTGCGATGAAGTGTCGAGGCACATCGCTTCATACCACCCTTAGGGATGCCTGCCACAACGTCCGCTTGTGAGTGGCGCGAGCGTGCCCCGAACCCCTAAGGGTGTCGGCGAAACCTTGATCAAGTTCGCCTCCGACATACCGAACATCCGAACATGGGTGTAGTGTCAGGGCCCGTACCTAATGCTGCCTTCCGTACCGCTATGCGCCTCGGGCCAGAGCGGACGATGTGGTCGCGCCTGCGCGCGCGCGTTGAGTCATTTCTCGAGATCGGGTCCGTCGCGAACGACAAGAACTTCCTGATTCTGCGACCTGTGATCGCCGGCGCCGCGATGCTTGCGGTGTTCTTGCCGGCCGGCGTTCCGGGCCGGATCGGCGTACTCATGGCATGCCTCTGCGCCATCGCGTACAACTTCATCTTCGCCTATCTGCTGACGCGGGGTCACATTCACCTGTTCCGCGCGATGAGTCTCGTGATGGACAACCTCACGGTGATCGCGGGATCGCTGTGGATGTACTGGAAGATGGGACAGGTTGGCTACGAGTCCGACATCTGGCTCATCATGATCGTCCTCATCGTCTCGAACAGCATGTACTACGGGCCGATAACTTCATTTATATTCACAGCGCTGTGGACGGGGCTGCTGGTCTTTGCGTCGCTGGCGTTTTACGAACCCGGTACGAACTTTCGCGACCAACTTCCCGTGCGGCTGGTGTTCTTCTTGCTCACGGGCCTCGTCGCCGTGTCCTTGTCCGCCGAGCTGCGGACGCGCCGCGAGCATCTTCAGGAGAAGACGAGACAGTCGTTGCGGATGCTGGCGCAAATCGTCGAGGCCCGTGACACCGACGCGGGGATGCACCTCAAGCACATCCAGTACTACTCGCGCGCCCTCGCTTTGCGCCTTGGTCTCGAGGAGAAGGACGCTGACGAAATCGCATACGCGGGCATGATCCACGACGTCGGCAAGGCACAGGTGCCTGATGCGATCCTGAAGAAGGCCGGCCCGCTGACGTTTGACGAACGGCAGGAGATCCAGAAGCACACGATCTGGGCCGACGAAGTCCTCTCCGATCAGGAGGAGTTTGCGACGGCGCGCGAAGTCGCGCGATGGCATCACGAGAAATGGGATGGAACCGGCTATCCGGATGGTTTGGCCGGGGAGCAGATTCCGCTTGCCGCGCGAATAGTAGCCGTCGCCGACGTATATGACGCACTGATCAGCGAGCGGCCGTACAAGAAGGCGTGGCCTGCAGATGAAGCGGTCGCCGAACTTCGGCTTCTTCGTGGTACTCACTTCGACCCTGACGTGATTGACGCGTTCGTCGACCTGCACGCGACGAACGTCCTCCGCGAGCTAGATGCGGAGATGGTCACCGCTCCGGACATCGATTTGTCCATCGATACCGCCGCGGCCTGACGCCACGCCGTGCGCGGTTGCTCATCCCTACGTGCGCGCTAGACTCTCCGTCCGCGGCATGCCGAATGCCGCACGTAGCGGAGGCGGCACAATGGACAAGCAGACAGCACTAGCGGAATTGCAGTCAGGGTACGACGCGGTACTCGCCGCCGTAGATGGGGTCGACGAGGCCGGCATGAACAAGGTGATCCTTGGCGATTGGGGGGCGAAGGATATCCTTGCGCACCTCGCCGGATGGCATGTGCAGATGACGGGCGCGATGGAGCGTATGGCGCGAGGCGAGAAGCCCACGCCGGAGGGCGTCGACTACAGCGACTCGGACGGCTGGAACGCGCGCTTTGCCTCGGCGATGAAGGCCCAGAACGCGACGACGGTTGTGGCCGAACTGAAGCAGTCGTACGCGAATTACCTGCGAGCGGCGCAGGCGATCGGCGACGACCGCTACGGCGAAGGCAAGACGGTCAACCGCCTGCTCGAAACCAGCGGCACCGGGCACTACAAGGAGCATCTCCCGGATCTGCAGAAACTGAAGGGCGCCTGACACCGATCCCTATCACCTAACACCTGAGTCGGTACAATCCCGCCGCAATGATCACGAAAGTTCATCACGTAGGCGTCGTCGTGCGCGCCATCGACGAGGCGTTGCCTTTCTGGCGCGACACCCTCGGCCTGAAGCTGCACAAGCTCGAACTCATCGAAGAACAGGGCGTCAAGGCGGCACTGCTGTCGGTCGGCGACAGTGAGGTCGAGCTGCTCGAGCCCGTTGTCAGCGACAACGGCGTCGCGCGCTATCTCGAACGCAAAGGCGAGGGCCTGCACCACATCTGCTTCCAGTCCGACGACGTCGAGCGCGACCTTGCCGACATGAAGGCCAAGGGCACCGAGATGATCGACCAGGTGACGCGGGTCGGTATCGCCGGCCGCATCTGTTTTCTCCACCCGAACGCGATGGATGGCGCGCTGATCGAGCTGTGCCAGCCGCTCGATGACTATGCCGTGCAGCATCCGGCTGGCGCTCCGGAGGCCGTCTGATGGCGGATCTGACGCTCGACCACGTCGTCATCGCCGTGAAGGACCTCGACGGGGCGACGGCTGACTACGTGAACATCCTTGGGCGAAATCCGTCGTGGCGCGGCGAGCACCCGAAGTACGGCACGAAGAACACGCTATTTCGCATCGACAACACGTACGTCGAACTGCTCGCGCTCTCCGGCGCGAAGGGCGACAAGCGTTGGTCAGGCGTGCTGCAGAAGACGCTGGAAGAAAAGGGCGAGGGCGTGTTCGCGCTCGCGATTGGCACAACGGACATCAAGCGTGCGGTCGAGGAGTTTCGTGATGGCGGCCTGGATGTCGCCGATCCGGCTGATGGCCACGGAGTCGACGTGAACACCGGCGCCGAGCGAGGGTGGCGTAACGCGCAGGTCGATCCGAAGCACACCAACGGCCTGCGCATATTCTTCATCCAGCATCTCGCGCCGCCGGAAGCGCTGCCTGTCGCGGAACCCGTGACTGACGGCGCACACGTACGCCGCATGGATCACGCCGTCGTGCTGTCGGCGGACATGGAGGCGGCACGGCGCGTCTGGAGCGACAAGATCGGGGCGCGGCTGGCGCTCGACCGTACGTTCCCAGATCGCAACACGCGCATCCTCTTCTACCGGCTCGCGGACATCACGATCGAGATCAGCGGCGGCGCGGCGCAGTCGAAGGAGGGCATCGGCAAGCCCGACCGTCCTTGGGGACTCGCATGGGGTGTCGAGAGCATCGAGAAGACGTGCGAGCGACTTCAGGCCGCCGGCGTCGAGACGTCAGGACCGCGGCCGGGTATCAAGCCGGGCACGCTCGTCGCGACGATCAAGGGCGAGGCGACGCACGGCGTCGCGACACTGCTCATCGAGCATCAGCCGGAGTCGTTCACCGAGGCGGCACGCGTTGCGCACAGCGGCGCGATCGACAACACGGAGCAGCAGCGGGCGTTCACACCGACCGCGCTGGACCATGTCTCCGTGACGACATCCGATCTGCCGGGCACGGCAGCGAAGTGGGCGACGGCGCTCGGGCTCAGTGCAGTTGAGACTTCCGAGCACGATGATTCGCGTATCGCGAAGATCCCCGCTCACAACAGCTACATCGCGCTGACGCAGCCGCTGTCGTCCGGCGGCGCGATCGCTGCTGCGATGGCGGAGCGCGGGCAGGGGATGCACGCCGTCGCGATCGCCGTCGACAACATCGACGAAGCCGTGCGGGACATGCGACTCAAGGGCGTCGAGATCAGCGATCCGGTGGCTGGCCGCGAGCCGGGCACGCGTGTCGCTTCGATCGCGAAGGCGAGCGCCAACGGCGTGCCGGTTGTGTTGGTGCAGCGGTCCTAACCCGTGCGGGCACCACGGCCTGAACCGCGCGGGCTGAAGGCCCGGGCTACCTTCTCAGGACTATCGCTTCGCTGGCTCCGCATCGTAGATCTCGATTGACGTTGGGCCATTGGCGAGCTTGCCGACGTCTCGCACGAACTGGCCTGACGCGGGGATGGCGAAGTGCGCCTCGATAGCGCCGCGATCGGCCCAACGCTCGAAGAAGAACAGGCGCAGTGGCTCCTCGACGCTCGTGTACACGTCGTGCGAGACGCAGCCGGGCTCCGTCCGCGAACGCCGCACATGCTCGAGGCATAGGCGCGATATCTCGTCGAGCGTCTGAGCCTTCGCCAGCACACTTCCGGTCACGATGATCATTTGTGCCTCCTCGGACTACTCACAGCCGGGGCGGCTGTGCCACATCCATATTCGAATCGCAGCTCCTGATGAATTGCTGGCTGCGCCACCCGGTTGACGAGGCGTTTCCATAAGCGGCCCGCCTTCCATATACTCCCACCGCTATGGCTGATGACAAGATACGCGTACTCGTCGCAAAACCGGGCCTCGACGGCCACGACCGCGGGGCGAAGGTGGTCGCCCGCGCACTTCGTGACGCCGGCATGGAGGTCATTTACACCGGCATCCGCCAGACGCCGGACATGATCGCTGAAGCGGCGCTACAGGAGGATGTCGACGTTATCGGGCTGAGCATCCTCTCCGGCGCGCACATGGAACTGTTTCCGCGCATCATTGAGGCGCTTCGCACCCGCGAGATCGCGCCGGATGAAGTGCTGCTGTTTGCCGGCGGCATCATCCCTGACGCTGACATCCAACCGCTGAAGGACCTCGGCTTCCAGGCGATCTTTGGCCCCGGCACCTCTACGCAAGACATCATCAAGTTCGTCCGCGACTGGGCCGCCACGCGCCCGGTCCGCGCGACCTAACACTATGCCGACGGTCGAAGACCTCGTCGAGCGGCTGTTCGCCGGCAACCGCCGCGCTTTGTCTCGCCTCCTCACGCTCATCGAGAACGACACGCCCGAGGGCCGGCGCGCGCTCAAGCAGATCTACCCTCGCTCTGGCGCCGCGCACACTGTCGGTCTCACGGGATCGGCCGGCGCGGGCAAGAGCACTTTGTCGGGCGCGCTTGCCCGCGAACTGCGCCGCCGCGACCGCACACTCGGGATCGTGGCCATCGATCCCACGTCGCCGTTTTCGCAGGGCGCGCTGCTCGGCGACCGCATTCGCATGCAAGACCTGACATCCGACCCCAGCGTCTTTCTCCGTAGCATGGCGACCCGCGGGAATCTCGGCGGGCTGGCGCCATCGACGTCGGGCGTCGTGACGGCGCTCGACGCGTTCGGGATGGACGTCGTGCTGGTGGAGACGGTCGGCGCGGGGCAGGATGAGGTGGAGGTGGCGGCGATGGCCGACACGACCGTCGTCGTGCTGACGCCGGGGGCGGGCGACGACGTGCAGGCGATGAAGGCAGGCATCATGGAGATCGCCGACATACTCGTCGTGAACAAGAGCGACCTGCCGAATGCCGATCTGTTCTACCGCCAGATGTCTGCCATCTACGAGTCGTACAGCGCTGCGAGAAACGGTTGGCAGACGCCCATCCTGAAGACATCCGGCGCCGAGCAAGAGGGCATCGAAGCGCTCGTCGATGCCCTCGACCAGCACCGTGCGCACATCGAGTCCACGCAGCAGCGGGAAGCGCATCGCATCGAACAGGCACGCCACCAGGTGCTCGCGCTCGCCCGTCAGCGCCTGATCGACCAACTCGTCGCCGACCACACGACGGATGGCCGCCTCGATGAGATCGTCGCCCGCGTCGCGCGGCGGGAGATGGACCCGCATTCCGGTGCGGACGAGTTGATCGCATAGATTGGGAGCACAAGCATGGTGATTCCTTCGCGCATCACGGTTGCGACGCTGGGCGTCTACGACATGCCGAAGATGCGCGCGTTCTATCGCGGTCTGGGGTGGGAGGAGACGAAGACGTCGTCTGATGGCTTCACGTCGTTCAAGCTCAGTGGCGCGATCCTGGCGTTGTTTCCGTTCGATGCGCTGGCGAAGGACGGGCGGGTGCCGCCGGGTGGGGTCGGGACGGCATTTCGCGGCGTAACGCTGGCGATCAACGTCGAGTCGGCTGCCGTCGTCGACAGCACGATCGCCGAACTGCGCGAGAAGGGCGTGACGATCACGAAGGAGCCGCACGAGGAAGTCTGGGGCGGCCGTTCGGCGTACTTCACGGACCCCGAGGGCAACCTGTGGGAGGTTGTGTGGGCGCCGGGCACGTTCGATGCTGCCGGCAACTTCGTCTGGGGGGATTGAATCTATGTGCCGAACCAAATTGCCGTAGCGGCAGCGCCGATCAGGATCAAGGATGTAACGATCGAAACAGTGGACACGACGAGGGACGTGCGATGCGAGCGCTCCCTTGCGTTCAGGTAGACGAGGCCTCCTATCGCAGCCGCCGTGAGAACAACCTGTCCAGTGATCCAGAACAGCAGCAGGTAGATGCCCAGGCCCCAGCCATCCTCTTTGGGGCCGCCGCAATCTCCGTCGAAGCATCCAACGTCGTTCACGAACCAGAGGCCATACAGCGCCCAAGCCGCGCTCATCACAGCGATGGCGGCCGCAGCGAAGCGCGTCAGTTCGGGGCTATAGAACCCCTCGTCCGGGACGGGCTCCTGAATGATCGAAGGACTCATGACCTCTTATACCGCATTCTCCACTCGACTCGAGACAAAGATCTGAAGCTCCGCCGCTATTGCTTTCGGGCACGGATAAACAGGAAGAGCGGCATGCGTCGCCACAGATCCAGGTTCGCTGCGATGGTGGAGGGCTGCGGCTCGCGCAGGAGATCCATCGCGAGGCCAGCGTCCGTGAGCGCACGCGTGTAGTCCTCGAGCGTGTAGGTCCAGCCGGTGAAGGTCATCGTGAGTCCGTCCTTGGTGACGGTGTCCTCGACGCGGCGTCGGTCAAAGTACGACGCTCCCTCCGCCGATTCGAGCTCGCTGGAGCGGCGGCCCACGAGCGTGAAGTCGGTCAGTGGGTGGGCGACGCAGGCGCAGAAGTGGCCACCGGGCTTGAGGACGCGGCTTGCCTCGCGCACGGCGGCCGCCATATCGCCCTCGTTGCACATCGTTTGGAGGGCGTTGTAGGCGACAACGGTGTTGAATGTGGCATCAGCGAACGGCAACGCTGTTGCGTCACCGGCGATGTAGGAGGATGTGCCGTCGAGGATGCGGGCGTTTCTGGCTAGCGTCGGTGAGCCGTCGAGACCGACGACGCGGTTGCCGCGCTCACGCATTGCCCGCACGACGCGTCCTTCGCCGCATCCGACTTCGAGGGTGAGGCCGGGAGGGGCGGGGAGGATCTCGTCGAAGAACGCTGGCGAGAAGTATGGGAAGACGTCGTGGCCGGGGGTGCGCGCCCACGCCGTCCAGTGTTCGGCTTCGCTCTCCCATGTGGGGTTTGTCACGGAGCGTTCTCCTTGTCAAACGAAAGCTCGGCAAGGACCGGAAAGTGGTCGCTGGGCCATACGACCGGCCCGCCGTCGCGGACGATCTTGCATGATCGCGCGGTCACATGCCCGCGGAGCATGATCCAGTCGATACGTTGGGGCGTGTCGTCATCGCGCGCGAAGGGATAGCCGCGCCAGCCGTGATTCGTGTAGGACTCGCGCGGATCGCCGCTGCATCCTGCCGCGGTGTAGGCATCCGTGAACCCGGCGTCAAGCCACGTTTGGTACGTCTTCGAACCCGGCACATCGTTGTAGTCGCCGGTCGCGATGATGGTCGCGCCAGGATGCTCCGCGTCGAGGCGGCGGATGATGAGGCGCGAACCCTCAACGCGCGCGAGTTCACTGCGGTGATCGAGATGGGTGTTCGCGTGCACGAACTCCGCGCCCGATGCGAGATCATGGAGGCGGATCCACTGGCACGAGCGGATGTTGTCGGTGTTCCACGAGCGTGAGTGTACGTCGGGCGTCTCGCTCAGCCAGAAGCCGCCGCTGTCGAGCGGACGGAGGCGGTGCGGGTCCCAGAGGATGGCCGGCCACTCGTACGGCTTATCGTTGCCGTATTCCGGCCAGGCGAGCCAGTGGTGGTCGGTGAGATCGCGGTCGTACGCCTTCATGTTTCCGGTCTGCACTTCCTGCAGGCCGACGAAATGCGGACGCGCGCGGCGTATGGTCTCGACGTTCAGCGTGTCGCGGTGAATCCACGCGTTCTCGCCGTCCGCGTGATAGAAGCCGCGGACGTTGAACGTCATCACACGAAGTGGTTGTGTCTCCGTCATGAGCCTGCGTTCGAGATCGCGGGGCCGTACGACGCCCGCGCGTCGAGCCAGCCGCGTGTCGCCGCGCCGACGGACAGTGCTGCGAGGGCCTCGACGTCGGCGGCCGCATCGACATCGAAGCGCAGCCGTTCGAGATCGAGCTCGACGCAGTCGACGCCTGCTGTGGCGGCCTCGACCGCGTGTGCTGACGCGCTGTCGCGGCCGAAGCGCATCGGGATGACCTCCGGTGGGCGCAGGCCGAGGGCGTTCGTGCCGTTGTCGGTTGCGCGAACGAGGGCAACGCGGCGTTCGTCGCGGCTGGCGAGCGCGTTCACGACCGAACAAACGTCAATGGGCCGCACGAGCGGAATATCGGCCGGGAAGATCACCACCTCATCGCAGCCGACACGACGCGCCAGGTAGCGCACGCCGAATGTGAGGCCGTCGTTGAGACCGGAGAGCGTGGCGGGTTCGGCGATCGGCTTCGCGCCGTGCTCGCGCGCCACCCAGAACACATCGCTGTCGCCGCTGACGACGCTGACGACGTCGAACATCTCGCTGTCGTTGCAGGCGGTGATGATATCGACGAGCATCGCCAGCGCAAGCTCCGCGCGTTCGCGCGCATCGAGCACGTCGGCCAGCCGCGACTTCGACTCCGCCGGAGACTTCATGGGAATGAGTGCGCCACGCATGGTGGTAAGTCTAGCGAGCGGCCGTCGGCGGTCAGCTATCAGCGGTCAGCGATTGCGGCGGCGAGCACGATCTCCGCCAAGGCGCGCTTTTCCTCTGGCCCGCGCATGATCGTCTGCGCGACGACGGCTCGCACGCCCGCAGCCTCGACCGCCGGTGCCAGCGCTCGATCCTCTTCGTCGATCACGAGCACGTCGAGGAAGTCGCTGTACGTCTCCGCTACGCCGACGGCTGTGGGAGTGATGCCGAGCGACGCCATCATGCGGTCGGCGGGGCCCTTGATCGTCTTGCCGCCGATGATCGGGCTGACGGCGACTACGGGCGCTCGTGCTGCGCTGAGCGCCTCGCGAACGCCGGGCACGGCGAGGATGGGACCAAGGCTGACGACGGGATTGCTAGGCGCGACGGCGATCACGTCGGCGGTGCGGATGGCTTCGAGCACGCCGGGCGCGGGGCGAGCGGTCTCGGCGCCGTTGAAGCGCACATTGCGCACTTCGGGCTCCGTGCCGTGCTTCACGAAGTACTCCTGGAAGGCGAGATCGCCCGCGTCCGTCGAGAGCACCGTCCGCACGCGGTCGTCCGACACCGGTAGCAGCTTTAGGCGCAGGCCAAACGCGTCGACGATCGAGCGCGTCACTTCGGACAGCGTCGCGCCGTTGCGCAGCATGTCCGTGCGATGTGCGTGCGTCGCCAGGTCGCCGTCGCCGAGGCCGAACCAGGTGTCGTATCCGAACCGCTTGAGGGCGTCGAGCGCGCGGAACGTTTCGCCTTTCAACCCCCAGCCCTTCTCGGTGTCGATCGCGCCGGCCAGGGTGTAGATGACGATGTCGATGTCCGGCGAGACGTGCAGGCCGAAGAACTCCTCGTCGTCGCCGATGTTGGAGATGACGGTGATGTCTTCCTGTGGCGCGACGGCAATCAAGCCTTCGAGAAAGCGTGCCGCGCCGACTCCACCTGCGAGCGCTGTGACTTTCATACCGCCAGATACGCGATGGTCACGCCTTCGCCGCCTTCTTCGCGGCGCGCTTCTTCGTACGACTTGACGAGCGGGTGCTTGGCGAGGAGATCGCGCACCTGCTTCCGCAGGACGCCGGTGCCTTTGCCGTGGACGATGCGCGTCCACGGTAGGCCCGCCCGGAACGCTTCGTCGAGGTACTGCTCGATCGTAGGCATCGCTTCGTCGACGGTCTGGCCACGGATCTCGATCTCAGGCGGCACTTCGCGGGCGGGCGCGATGTTCTGGCGTACCTCCCCGGGCACCTTCGTAGGCGCGACACGCTGTACCTTCTCCACCTGCGCGAGCTTCACGCGCGACCGCAATGGACCGAGGCGCACTTCGACCTCGCCGCGATCCGGCGGGCCCATCGCCTCGCCCCAGCGATCCATGCCGCGCAGCCACACATGGTCGCCTTCGACGATGGACTCCGGTGGCGGGCCGGCGGGGATCGCGGCCACGCGAGGCTCGCGGCGGTGGCGTCGTGGCTTTGGCGTTGCGTGCTTCTTTGCGAGATCGAGCGCCTCCTGGAGTGCCTGCTTCGTCTTATCATCCGCGGCCGTGAGCTTCTGCGCCTCGACCTCGCGCTCAGCCGCTGCGATGAGCCGTTGGGCGCGCTCGACGTCCTTCTCGATGTCGGCACGCGCTTTCGCAACGAGTTTCTCGCGCTCGACATCTGCGGAGTCGAGACGCTGCGCCAGCTTCTCACGGATCTCCTCCGCCTCACGGCGTGCGATCTCTTCCGTGCGAGCGCTCTCCTTCGCCTGATCACGCTCGCGGCGGAGCTCGGACAGCAGATCCTCGACCTGCAACTGCTCTGGGGCGATGGAGCGGCGGGCGTCGTCGATCACGCGCTGCGGCATGCCGAGCCGTTGGGCGATTTCGAGCGCGTTGCTGCGTCCGGGCAGCCCGATGGTGAGCTTGTACGTCGGTGAAAGCGTCGCCAGGTTGAACTCGACGGAAGCGTTTGTCACGCCCTCGGTGTTGTGCGCGAACGCCTTCAGTTCACCGTGATGCGTCGTCGCGACAACGAGCGCGCCAGAGTCGAGCAGGGTCATCAGGATGCTTCGGGCGAGAGCCGAGCCCTCCGTCGGGTCGGTGCCCGCGGCCAGTTCGTCGAGCAGCACGAGGCTCTTACCTCCGACATCCCTCAGGACGCCAATGATCTTCGTGATGTGGCTGCTGAACGTCGAGAGCGACTGCTCGATGCTCTGTTCATCGCCGATGTCCGCGAATACGGAGTCGAACACGGGGATCTTCGAGCCGGTGTCTGCGGGGACGGGCAGGCCGGACTGCGCCATCAGCGGCAGCAGTCCTGCCGTCTTCAGCGCGACCGTCTTGCCGCCGGTGTTCGGGCCGGTGATGAGCAGCACGCGATAGGCGCCGCCGAGCGTGATCGTCGATGGAACCACCGGCGGCTTCAGCAGTGGATGGCGCGCCCGGAGGAGATGCAGTTCCGCCGGTGCTGCGACGATCCACGGCTGTGCTTCGCCGTCGTATGGCAGTTCCTCCGCGCCGATCTCCGCTCCGAACCGCGCCTTGGCGAGCGCCAGATCGATTTGGGCCAGCGCTTCCACGTCCCAGATGACGGCCTGCGATTGCGCGCCGACCTCGCCGCTGAGCGCCTTGAGGACGCGTTCGACCTCGCGTTCCTCTTCAAGTTGCGCCTCGCGCCACTTGTTGCCGAGGTCCACCACAGCCAGCGGCTCCACCCACACCGTCGCGCCGGAACCCGACGTGTCGTGGACGATGCCCTTGAGTTGGCCGCGATAGTCCTGCTTCACGGGGATCACGTAGCGCCCGTCGCGGATCGTGATGATGGCTTCCTGCGCGATGCCCTTGCTGTATGAAGTCGCGAGGATCTCCTGCATGCGCTGGTAGAGGCGGTCGTGGTACGTGCGAACCTGGCGGCGGATGGCGCCGAGCGCGGGGGAGGCCTGGTCGGTGACCTCCATGCGCTGGTTGATGCTGCGATTGATGTTCTCGACCGTCTTCACCATCGGTTCGATGCCATCGACGACGGCGGCGAGCAGCGGCAGTTCGGTCTCGAGTCGCGAGATCGACGACTTAAGCTCCCGCGCACATTCCAGCGTGGAAGCGATGTTCAGCAGTTCTTCTGGTTGGAGGATGCCGCCGCGCTCCGCCTTCTCGGCGAGCTGGCGCACGTCGTGCGCGCCCTGCAGGCCTGTCCGCGGTTTCAGTTGCTGCAGCCGGCGCGCCTCCGCCGTCCCGCGCTGCCGCCGAACAATCTCGCGGATGTCCGTGGACGGCTGGAGGCCGAGGGCGAGATCTTTCCCGGCGGAGAACGAAGCATGCTTCGCCAGCCGATCGAGGATCTTCGGGTATTCCAGTGTTCGAAGCGCGTTCGCATCCATAGGCCGCCAGTGTAGCCGGGCTCTGTCGAGGATGGAGGATGGAGGATGGAGGATGGAGGATGCAGGGGATGTACCCTCATCATCGAAGAGGAGCAAGTGCATGGTAGAGAAGCCCCTCGTCCGCTGCGGCTGGGCCAGCAAGGACATCGAGATCCCGTACCACGATGAAGAGTGGGGCGTGCCCGTTCACGATGATCGGCTGTTGTTCGAGTTTCTCATCCTCGAAGGTGCGCAGGCCGGGCTTAGCTGGGACACCATCCTCCGCAAACGCGACAACTACCGCCGTGCGTTCGATGGCTTCGACGCTGCGAAGGTCGCGCGCTATACGGACGCCAAAACGGCACGTCTCCTCGCTGACGAAGGCATCATCCGCAACCGCGCGAAGGTCGCCTCAGCCGTCGGCAACGCAAAGGCTTTTCTTGCCGTACAGAAGGAATGCGGCACGTTCGACTCCTACATCTGGCAGTTCATCGGCGGCCAACCCCGCACGAACAAGCTGGAGTCGCTGGCGGACATTCCGGCTAAGACGGCGGAGTCACAGGCGATGAGCAAGGACCTCCTTAAGCGTGGCTTCAAGTTTGTTGGCCCGACGATTTGCTACGCCTTTATGCAGGCCACCGGCATGGTGAACGACCACATCATCACCTGCTTCCGCTACAAGCAGATCGCCGGCCAAGCTGCTCGCCTGTAAACTGCCGCGATGCACGACGAGCACATCCCCAACGAAACGCAGATCTTCGCCTGGCTAGAGGAGGTCTTCTCTCACGGTGTCCGTCGCCCGGGCTATCCCGCCGACCGCTGGGCTGAGGAGTGGCTGCAGGATCAGTTCTGCGCATTCGGCCTCGACAACGTGCGCGCCGAGCCGGTGGAGATGCAGTATTGGGAACCGCAGGAAGCGTCGCTGACAGTGCGCGGGGCGTCGGGCGAGTCGGTGGAGGTTCCGTGCTTTCAGCTCCCACACACCGCGCCTGCGACTGACCTCGAACTCGACCTGGTCGCGTTCGACGCTGACGCGCCGTTGAGCGTGCGAGGCGCTGCCTCGCTCTACGACGTGCCGCTGACGCGCCTGCCGCATGCGTTCATGCGCGACCGGATGTCGGTCTGGTCGTACGACCCCGCGGGCACGTTCGACAACGGCGCGCACATTCTGCCGTTCGGCCGCGACCTGATGGACGCCAGCCACCCATCGATCGAGGCGGGCGCGTTGGCCTTCATCGGCACGTTATCCGGCTACCCCGGCGACTCGTACCAGTACTACGTTCCGTACGACGCCGTCGCGCGCACGATTCCGGGCGTGTGGATCAGCGGCAGTGATGGCGCTCGCTTGCGGGCGATGCTGGCGGAAGGTGCCGTGCGTTTGCGGCTCACTGCGACGGCCCGCCGCGAACCCATGACCGGACACAACATCGTCGGCGAACTGCCCGGCGCCGATGACGAGACCGTCATCATTGGTTCGCACCACGACGGCCCGTGGTCGTCAGCCGTCGAGGATTCGTCCGGGATATCGCTGGTGCTTGCGCAGGCGGCGTACTGGTCGCGCGTGCCCCAGGCCGAACGCCCGCATCGTCTCGTGTTCCTGCTGAACTCCGGTCACATGGCTGGCGGCACCGGTCAGCACGCCTTCGTCGAACAGCACCGCGAGGAACTCGAGCGTGCCGTACTCGAACTGCATCTGGAACACGTCGCCGCCGAGTTCACTGACGAAGGCGGCACGCTGCACGCGACAGGCGAGCCCGAGGTTGGCTGGTGGTTCACTTCCGAGATCCCGCGCCTGCAGGACGCCGTGCGCGCCGCGATTGAAGCCGAGGACGTCCGCCGCTCACACATCGTCAAGCCGACGGTCTTCGGCGAGAAGCCCACGACGGACGCGGCCGACTTCTACCCCGCCGGCGTGCCGATCGTGAACTTTCTCGCCGCGCCCTTCTACCTTTTCGACGCGATGGACACGCTCGACAAGATCCACCGTGCGCACTTGGTACCCATCACCCGTGCCGCCATCCGCATCATCGAATCAACTGCAGGTGTGTCGGCAGCGGAGATGAGATCAGCGGACGTGAAGGGTCCGAGCGGTAACTCCTGACGCCGCGACTTTATCATCAACGAAGTACACCAGATTGTTGAGCGATGCCACGCGAGCTAGGGCGTCGCCTCAGCCACGCACTCGATCTCCAACAGGAAGTCCGGATGGGGCAGTTTGGCCTCGACGGCCGTCCGTGCGGGATACGCCCCATCGGGCCAGAACTCGGCATAGATGCGGTTCATCGCGTCCCAATGGCGCTGGCTCGCGAGATACACCGTGCACTTCGCGACCTGCGCGAAGGACGACCCGCCGGCACGCAGGATCGCATCGAGATTCGCCATGACCTGGCGCATCTGCGCGTCGAAGTCGCCGATCGCGATCTTGAGATCGAGGTCGAACGGCGTGATGCCTGACACGAACAATAGGTTGCCGACGCGCACGGCCTGCGAGATCGGGGCGGGCGGTTGCGCGGCTTCGGGCGTGTCAATGATCTCGCGCATCGTTACTTCGTCGCGACTCCAGCGTCCTCGGCGATAACGTGCTCGAGGATCGCCAGCCCCTGCTCCAGCTCCTCCTCCGTCACCGTCAGTGGCGGCACGATGCGCACCGCGTTCGGACGCACGTTGTTGAGGATGAGGCCCGCAGCCAGCGCCGCGTTCGTGATGCGCTCACCGATATCGCCCTTGAACTCGACCGCCCACATCAGACCCTTGCCGCGCACCTGCACGACGTTCGGAAAGCGGTCCTGCAGCGAGTGCAGCCGCCGCTCGACAAGTTCGCCCTTCTTCGTGACCTGCTGCGGGATATCGTTGTCGATGATGTACGACACAACCTCGGCGCCGACGCGCGTCGTCAAGGGCTCGCCGCCGTACGTGCTGCCGTGGTCGCCCGGCGTGAACACCGCGCAGTGCTCCTTCGCGAGAAACGCCGACAGCGGCACGCCGCCGCCGATGCCCTTACCCAGCGTCATGATGTCGGGTTCGACGCCGTAGTATTCGTACGCAAACATCCTGCCGATGCGCCCGCATCCCGTCTGTACTTCGTCGAAGATCAGCAGGATGTTCTGCTCGTCGCACCACGCCCGAAGCTTCTTGAAGTAGTCGTCGTCCGGGACGATGATCCCGCCCTCGCCCTGGATCGGCTCCATGAACACGGCGACGGTGTTCGCCGTCGTCGCCTGCTTCACGGCGTCGACATCATTGAACGGCACGTGGACGAAGCCCTCCGGCAGCGGCGTGAACGGCGCTTTGTAGCGCTCGGTCCCGCTGGCCGTGATGAGCTGCAGCGTGCGGCCGTGAAAAGCGTTCTCGGCGCAGATGATCTCGAACGCGCCGTTCTTCTTCTCCTTGCCCCACTTCCGCGCCAGCTTCAGTGCGCCCTCGTTCGCCTCCGCGCCGCTGTTCTGGAAGTACACGCGGTCGAAGCACGAGTGCTCGATCAGCAGCTCCGCCAGCCGCAGCTGCGGCAGTGAGTAGAACTGGTTCGAGACGTGAATGAGCTGCTGCGCCTGGTCCACAAGCGCATCGACGATGACGGGATGCGAGTGGCCGAGCGAGATCGTCGCCGGCCCGCCGAAGAAGTCGAGGTACTCCTTCCCCGCCTCATCCCAGATCTTCGTCCCCTGACCGCGCACGGCAAGTAGATCCATACGCCGCCCCGTGCGCATGAAGTACTTCGCCTCTTTCTCGCGGTGGTCAGTCATTGATCAGCTCCTTGAAGGACGAATCTTAGCAGAAGGATGCACCGCCAGTAGCGGCGGAGCATCAGCTCCGCTCAGTGTTCGATTTCAACCGCATGCTTTCATGGTGTGGATCACTGCCAGAGCAGGAACTCGCGGTCTGGGAATAGGAATATATTGGCAAGCGATCCGACGATGACGCCCGGAACTCGCAGCTCTCCATCCGGTGTCGTGCCGACCGTCACCAGCGGTGCCGTCGGGGCGGTCCCGCGAACGAGAACGACAGTGGCGGCGCCATCCCACGTGCTTCCACCTCGTTCAATTGCATACACCCGCCACTCGCCTTCCTGCGATTCGAACACCAGCCATCGTCCAAAACGCTCCTCGAAGCGTTCGGGTAGGACAAGGCAACAATCGGACTGATAGAAGAGAACTCCCACGAGAGGAACGCTCGTGCCCTCGTCCGAGCTTGGACAGCCGACATCATCTTCGCCTGAGTGAATGGTGTCTCGACACGGCCGCTCACGCGCAGCGAGCCTGGACACGAAGAACTCCATAACCTCAGCATTGAGCGCGTCCTGCGCATCGAGCGCGAACTGGCACAGCTTGGCATCATCGACAGGACATCCGTCCAGCGTCGCCGCTTCGGCGATCGGCGTCGCAAGCGGCGTGGGAGTTGGTTCGGGTGTTGGCGGCGAGGTCGTCGGCGTAGACGCGACAGCGGAAACCGTTGGTGTCACAACCGGCGCGTCAGCGTCCTCTGAACACGCCACAACAGTGAAGGCGATAAGCACCGATGCCATGACGGCCAGCACGCGGATTCCCATGCGCGCAATGTACCAGCGTTGGACTCATCCGTGCCGCGTCGAGATCCCGCCGTCCACCGGGATCACCGTCCCCGTAAGGTACGCCCCGGCGCGCGATGCCAGGAAGATCGCTGTCCCCGCCATGTCGTCCGGGCGGCCGATTCGGCCAAGCGGATTCGTCGCGCGGATGTTGTCACCGAACTTCTCCAGCGTCTCAGCCATCATCTTGCTCTCGAACGGCCCCGGCGCGATCGCATTGACTGTGATCCGCTGCGGCGCGAGCTTGTGCGCCAGCACGCGCGTCATGTGATGCACGGCCGCCTTGCTCGACGAGTAAGAGAACGTGTCGAGCATCGGCGCCTGCAGGCCGTCGATCGAGCCGATGTTAATCACGCGCGCCGGGTCGTCGTCCGTCGCCGCCTTCGCGAGCAGCGGCACGAGGAAGCGCGTCAGGTGGAATACGCCCTTCACGTTGATCGCGAACACCTTGTCGAACGCCGAGTCCGGGAACGACGCCATCGGCGCGCCCCAGTTCGCACCTGCGTTGTTCACGAGAATGTGCAGCGACTGCTCACGCTTGCCGACCTCGTCCGCGAGGGACCGGCAGCCGTCCTCCGTCCCGAGATCTGCCGGGATCGACGTGCACTTCCCGGACTTCGACAGCTCCGCCGCCGCCGCGTCGCAGACGTCCGCCTTTCGCGACGAGATGTAGACGTTCGCCCCCGCCTCCACCATCCCGCGCGCAATCATCAGGCCGATTCCGCGCGATCCGCCGGTTACGACGGCGGTCTTGCCTTCAATAGAGAACAGGTCAGTCATCTAATAGTCCTTCGTGAATAATTTCGATCGTCGTTCAGCGGCTCATCGTAGCGGCCACGGTGATGCAGGCAACACTGGCTGCATTTACGCCAACTCCGCGAGATTCCGATGGATCTTATCGATCGCCGCGCACAGGTCGTCCATGTCCGACTCCTCGCCGAGGAAGATGTCGTGCGGCAGCCAGATCATCTCCTTGTAGGCCGCCTGCTCGGCGACGGGGCACTTGGTCGCGCTATAGTCGACGTCGACGGGCGCGTCTTTCCACGGAAAGAGCTTCGATTTGTACACCGGCTCGTAGAACGCCGCCTCGATGCGCATCCCTTCGTTATAGAGTGCCCAAGCGAACTTGTTGCGTGAGAGCGGCTTGCCGTCAGGGAGCATCCAGGCGTTCTCGTCGTAGCGGAGGATGACGCCGTAGCCGGACTTCGTCGTCATGGCCTCTTGCTGAGGCAGCGTGCTCAGGCCTTGCGTGATAGCGATGCGCGATTCGAGATGGGCAATGTTGTGATTGCGCCGCGAGATCTGTTCCGGCAGCCGCGCGAGTTGTGCGAGCAGCACGGCCGCCTGCCACTCGGTGATGCGGTAGTTCCAGCCGAGCATCGTCCCTTCGCCCGCCGTCCGGTCGCTCGTCTTCACGCGCCCGCTGTTCACGTACGCGTGGCAGCGTTCTTCGAGATCGGGATCGCTCGTGACGATGATCCCGCCCTCGCCGCACGTCATCAGCTTCGACGACTGGAAACTGAAGGCGCCGACGTTGCCGAGCGTCCCCGCGCCCTTGCCGCGCCAGAATCCGCCGTGCATGTGGGCGCAATCCTCGACGACGCGCAGGTTGTGCGTGCGCGCGATCTCCATGAT
Source organism: Dehalococcoidia bacterium (assembly GCA_021731085.1). Lineage (GTDB taxonomy): Bacteria > Chloroflexota > Dehalococcoidia > DSTF01 > JACRBR01 > JACRBR01. The sequence continues at coordinate 20,771 of JAKFYB010000035.1, read as the reverse complement.
GCGATCCATGTCCGCCATGCGTGAGCCGAGATGCACGGGCAGGATGGCCCGCGTTCGCGGCGTGATGTGCCGTTCGAGCTGCTCAGCGTCGATGCACCACGAGTCGGGATCGATGTCGACAAAGACGGGCACGAAGCCCTGCACCAGCGCCGCGAACGGCGTTGCATAAAACGTCAGCGCCGGCACCAGCACTTCGTCGCCGGGCACGAGCCCGCACGCCTTCAGCCCGACTTCCAGCGCCGTCGTCCCGCCCGTCGTGCAGATGCCAGCAGAGGCGCCGTGATACGCAGCGAACTTCTCCGCGAACTCACCCGCCATGACGTTCGGCGAAGGGAACCCGCCCCAGTTGTCGCTTTCGAGCACCTTGAGCAGATTGTCGCGCTCACCAGCGCCGTGCGTTGGCCAGGAAGGCCACGGCTTCGTGCGTAAGGGAGTGCCGCCGTTAACCGCGAGTTGTGCCATGCGTGAAGGTTACAGGGGTGGGGGCGGACGTGTTAGGCGTCGTCCAGCGCCAACGCGCCATCAGTCGCCGGAACGTCTGCTGCTGTTGCGACTGCGTCGGAGATCGGCGTCGGGCGCTGGTATGAGCGCGCGAGGGAGTCAGCGTGTTCGTTCCACTTGTCGCCGTTGTGGCCGCGAATCCACGTCGCGGTTGCCAGCGGACGTTCCTTCGACAACTCGTACAGCTCTTTCACGAGGTCAAGGTTCTCGACGAGTTCGCGTCGTTGGCCGCGGCGCCAGCCGTTGGCCTGCCACTTGGCCGCCCATTCGTTGATGATGTTGACCGCGTACGAACTGTCGGAATACACGAGCACGGACTCGCTCGGTTCGAGCAGCTTGTAGGCCTCGATGAGCGCCGTCAGTTCCATCTTGTTGTTCGTGGTCTGCGGATCATGCCCGGTGCGCTCATCGATAATCTCGCCGTCCACGACGCGCACGACACCCCAGCCGCCTGGGCCCGGGTTGCCCTCGCAGCTCCCGTCTGTGAACACGCCCGTCTCGGGACCCGCGCTGATGCTCGCGACGATGTCTGCCGCTGTGTGCGCCGTCCTGCTCTTGCCGATGCGGCACGACTGACACTGGCTCGGCTTCCAGCCCGGAAACCGCTTCATCGTCGTACCGGGCACCGAAAAGGCGGTGCCGCAGTGCTTGCATGTGAACGTCGGTGTGGCTGCCATGTACTCCCCGGCCAGGTTCCATAACGAACCGGGCGCTCTGGGTATTATCGACATTTGGCGGCTTGAAAAAAGCCTCGGGTGGGCGCGATGGAGCAGCATCCTACGCAACCGGCGATGCTCCTGCCGGAATCGGCTCTCCTACTGGCCGCCGGATCGCGAGGCCAGCTGCCGGTCGACCATTAGCAGGCCGGAGCCCTCACCGCCGCCAATCTTCAGCAACGAGATTATCTCGGACGCGGAGTTCTCCTCTTCGACCTGCTCATTCACGTACCACTGGAGCAGGCCCTGAGCAGCGTAGTCCTTCTCCTCTACGGCGAGGTCGTAGATGCCGTAGATCGCCTCCGTGACCGCCTTCTCCTGCGCGAGCACGCTCTCGAACAGGTTCAGCAGCGATGAGAAGGTGGCCGTCGGTTGCGGGATCGCGCTCAGGACGATCTTGCCGTCGCGCTCCGCCATGTAGTCGATGAGCTTCGTCGCGTGGCCAAGCTCTTCCTGCCACTGCTGCCGCAGCCAGCTCGCCGCGCCAGCAAGATTCTGTGTGTCTGCCCAGGCCGACATCGCGAGGTACGAATACGCTGCCGAAAGCTCGCGGTTGATCTGCAGGTTCAGCGCGTCGGTAATCTTGGAAGAAAGCTGTGGCATCGCGGACCTCGGTTCAGCTAGGTAGGTGTGTCGGCCAAGAATACCAGCCCCTACCCCTGGCCCATTACCCCTACTCACGGACACGCACCGAAGCGACTCGCCAGGATCCCCTGATCGCCGGGGTTATAGGCGCCGTCCTTGTTGATGTCGATGTTCACGATCTTCGGTGCCCCGCCGATGCGTACGATCTCAGACGCGAGCATTCCCATGTCAGCGACGTTCACGGTCGTGTCCGGGTTCAGCGACGCAACCTCGCGGCCGTCCGTGCATAGATCGCCGTCCGTGTTCGCGTTCGTCGGATTGCTGCCGTAGTTGCAGTTTTCGATGCGGTCCCCGATCTTATCGCTGTCCGAGTCGCCGGCCGGTCCGCACGCCGTGACCGCCGGTTTCGATGCGGCCGACGTCGGGTCCGTGCCGCGCACACACTCAGGCCCGTCGAGCACGCGGTCGCCGTCGGAATCGCGCAGCAGCGCGTCCGTCACGAAGCCACTGCATCCGGCGCCTGTGGCCTCGTCTCCATCAAGACGGCCGTCGTTGTCATCGTCCGTGTCGCATGCATCGCCGGCGCTGTCGCTGTTGATCCACGTCGCGTCCGTCTGCGCGAACACGGGTGCGTTCGACACGAAATTGGCATCCGCATTCGACTGCGCGTTGTTCGCGTCGTTCGGGCAGTTGTCCTCCGCGTTCAACCAGCCGTCTGCATCTGGATCGAGCGCTGCGCCGTGGCACGACGCAGTGCCGCTCTCCGTGAAGGAACTGCCCGCCGCCGGAAGGAAACTGTAGTCGTAGCTCGATGCGTGGAGCGTCATCGAAAGCACGCCGTACGACGTGTTGTTGATCGCCTCCTGGTTCGGCTTCGGCGCGCCGATCGGATACAGCACACGCCCACCCGTCCCGACGACCCACGATCGGACGCCGTATGTCGTATCAGCGACGCCCGCCGCCGTCTGCGGCCCGAAGCGCTCGTAGTGGTGGTCATGCCCCGCGAGCACAACGTCCGCTCCGTAGTCGTACAGCGCCTGATATAACGCCGTGACAATCGTGTTGTTGCCGTGGTCACCTGAACTGAATCGTGGGTGGTGCCAGTACGCCAGTGTGCACGCCGCAGGGTGCGCTCGAAGGTCCGCGCGTAACCACTGCTCCTGCGCCGAGCCGGCGCCGCAACCACCGATCGCAGTGCAGTTGCTGTTCAGCGAGATCAGGTGCCAAGCGCCGATGTCGTAGCTGTAGTAGCCCTTTGCAGGATCGCCCGCCGCAGCGCCAAAGTAGCCGTAGTACCCGGTTGCGCCGGGCGTGTTGTACTCGTGGTTGCCCGGCGATGGCATCGTGCGCGCCTTATGCCGCCCCCACGTCGGGTGATAGCAGTTCGCGAATTCGGTCGCCGTGCCGTTCTCGTACGCAAGGTCGCCTAGCGTCAGAACTGTGCCTTCGAGCGTGTCTAGCAGATTCGCCGTCAGTTCGTCATTTCCTGTCGTGCACACCGCGATGTCACCTGCCGCGAGGATCACGGGATCACCCGCGCCAGCCAGCGCAGCTCCGTCGCTCTCGTCACGCCAATCGAGCACCGCGGCCGCAGCGATAGCCAGCAAGGTCACCACTAGCGCACCCGCCGACAATCGCATGAACGTCACAGAAGCCATCTCCTACATAGTCGGCACCGCGTAGTGCAACCAGTGCGAACTCAGTCCCGAGTCCCCTATCAGGGGCACGCCCCGAACCGACTCGCCAGAGTCCCCTGGTCCGCGGGATTGTAGAAACCGTCTTTGTTGATGTCGAAGTTCACGATCTTCGGCGGCCCGCCGGCGCGCGCGATCTCCGTCGCCAGCAGACCCATGTCAGCGACGTTCACGGTGTTGTCGCTGTTCAGCGACGCCACCTCGCGCCCGTCCGTGCACAGATCGCCATCACTATTCGCGTTCGCCGGATTGCCACCGTAGTTACAGTTCTCGATCCGGTCCGCAATCTTGTCGCCGTCGGAGTCGCCCGTCGGCCCGCAGGCCGTCACCGCAGGCTTCGATGCCGCCGACGTGGGGTTCGTGCCGCGCACGCACTCCGGGCCGTCGAGCACGCGGTCGCCGTCCGTGTCGCGCAGCAGTGGGTCTGTGACGAAGCCAGCGCAGCCCGTGCCCGACGCCTCATCACCATCAAGACGTCCGTCGTTGTCGTCGTCCGAGTCGCAGGCGTTACCGGCGTTGTCGCTGTTGATCCATGTTGTGTCGATCTGCGCGTACACCGGCGCGTTCGAGACGAAGTTGGCGTCGGCGTTCTCTTGGCCGGGATTGACGTCGGCGGGGCAGTTGTCGCTTGCGTCCGCGATGCCGTCGCCGTCGGAGTCGCCGCCGCCCGTGAACGGTGCGACTGAGAAGGTCAGCGCCGTCGCGCCCTGCTGCGCGAGGTTCGCCGCCGCCGCGACCGTCGCCGGTCCCGACGCATATGGCGACTTGAAGTACATGGTGCGCGTCGTGTTGAGGAAGTTCGCCGGCCCGCCCTGCGGATCCGTGTTGGGAATCGCCATCGTCACGTAGTTGCCGCTGCTGCCCCACGCCGCGCCGTCGCCCGTGCACTGCGTGACCGGCGGCGACGTGTCGTCAAGGTAGTACGACGTGTACGTGAAGCCTGGCACGTCGGTCGCCACCGTGCCGGCGTGGATCACGGCACCGTGTGAGCCGTTGACGGCCTCCCATGTGATCGCGCCGGCTGCGATCGTCTCAGGAGTTGGATTCCCGTCGATCGCGGCGCCGCCCGTATTCAGGTTGTTGTAGTACGTCATGCCCGTCGCGGCGGTGTCGTAGTCCATGAAGTCCATGATCGAACCGATGGCATGCACGCGCAGGAACGTCCGGATGTCCGATCGCTCGGCGTAGAAGACGTGCTCGCGCTGCGTCAACGGCCCGCTGTTCGCGCCGATATACGAGCGGATTGCGCGCACCGGCCCGCTCTTGTTGATCACGAACGCGCCCTCGGCGTCGTTGAATGTGTCCTCCGAACGTCCGCAGACGCCCGGAGCAAACAGCGCCTTGTGCCGGTCGAGAATGTCGATGCCCGACGACGTGCCCGCCGTGATGATCATCTGGTCGTCGAGCCACCGGTCGCCGAAGTGGATCGCGTAAGCCGACGTGAATGCCAGCGAGTTCTCAGGGTTCGGCCCGTCGGCGAAGTTGTACGTCGTCTTGTAGTTGCCGGAGTCCAGCAGGAAGTTGTACGCGACATACGCCGCACCGGCGCCCGGGTCGAGCGCACCCGTCTGCCGGAAGAGGTAGACGTAGCCCGTCTGTCCCGGATGCAGCGGGTCCGTAACGGTCACCTGCACGCCGGACCCCGTGATGACGTTCGCCGGCTCCGAGAACCCCGGCGCGATACCAGCCGCGTCCTTCGACATGAAGACGATCTCGTCGTTCCCGTCGAGCGTCGCGTTGCTGTCCGCGCCCGTCCAGGTGTTGGCGTCTGTGTACTGCAGCGACGTCGTGCCCGCCGCGACGATGCCGTTGTTGTAAATCGCGCGGTAATCCTTCAGGTCGCGCTCGTCGACCTGCACCGGGATCTGCACCCACGACGTGCCGTCGTGCTGAAAGGCCACCAGCAGGTTCGGCGCGATGCCGTTCAGCGTCGGCACCGCCGCGCCCGTCATCACCACCGGATCCTCCGGCCGCGTCAGCGTGCTACTCGCCGAAACATCACCAGCCGCCCGCAGCCCAAACGCCGAAAGCGCCAGCACGGCCAGAACGCCAGCAATCATCGGGAACACGCGCATGGAGAAGGCCCCTTCGAGACTGCGTAACCGCGGGGCCAAACGCCGGAGCCCGCAGCAACGCGCTTGCTCCCCAGCAGTGCGATGGCGGTAGGTTACACCGGCAGGAACGGCGAAGCTACTCGCGCCGTAAAGTTGAAGCCGCATCTGCGCCCTAGACGACCATCGGCTCGCGCTTGGTGAAGGTGTAGAGCTGTGCGGGGCGGTGTGCGCCCTCCATGCGGGTGCCGCCCGCCGCCTTGATGATGCCCAACGACAGCATCCGCCGCCGGAAGTTGCGCTTGTCCATCTGCCGGTCGAGGATCGCCTCGTACACCTGCTGCAGTTCGCTCAGCGTGAACGTCCGCGGCAGCAAGCTGTACGCGACGTTCGTGTACTCGAGCTTCGCGCGCAGACGCCGGATCGCGTAATCAACCACCTGGTTGTTGTCGAAGGCGAGCGCCGGCAGCGTGTAGGCGTTGTGCCAGGCGGGATGCCATGCGTCGCTGTCGCGCAGGCGCACCTGTTCGTCCTGTACGAGCGCGAAATACGTGATCACGATGCTTCGGCTGCCGGTCGTCGGTCGTCGGTCGTCGGCTGGGCCCTTCTGGCGTTTGGCCGCCGGCTTCCCGCCCGAAAGCTCGCCGAAGGTGTAGAGCTGTTCGAGGTACACGTCCGAGACGCCGGTCTCGTCGAGCAGCTTGCGTGCAGCGGCCCGGTCGAGCGATTCGCCTTCGGGCAGCACGCCGCCGGGGAGGGCCCAGTAGTCGGCGAACGGCTCAGCGCTCCGGCGGATGAGCAGCACCATCAGGTCGTCCTCAACAACCGTGAGGATGACGACGACGACTGCAGCGGTCGTGGGGGCAGTCACGCGAGTAGGTTACTGGTTACAGGGCACAGGTTACAGACGATAGCCGATTGTCAGCTGTCACCAATAACCGGTCACCTACTAACCGCGGTCGTTCTTCGCCTCTTCGTGCAGGCCTTCGACCACGTTCCAGATCAGGCCGACGAGCGCGAAGACGCCGACGCCGGTGAGCAGCGGCAGCAGGACAATATCCCAGGAGCCAAACATTCTTATGCCGGTACAGGTGCGGGGAGCGCCGTTCCTTGCAATGACCAGGCGGTCGCGCGTTCTATGCGGACATCAACCATGTCGCCGATGTTCGCTGCGCCCTCGAAATGTACCAGCTTTCCGAGGTGGTTTCGCCCCGTCCAGCGATCTTCGCGCCGCGATTCGACAAGTACGCGCTCGACGCTGTCAAGAAACCGCTGGTTGATCTCGAACGACAGGCGCGTCTCAAGCTCGTCGATGGAGTGCAGGCGCTCCTGCTTCACGTCGGCTGGCACGTCATCGGCCAGCATCCGGTGCGCGATCGTCCCCGGCCGTGGTGAGTACGCGGCGACGTGCACTTTGTCGAACTTCAATCGCGCGAGCAGGTCGTACGTGTTCTGGAACTCCGCGTCCGTCTCGCCGCAGAACCCGACGATGATGTCCGTGACCATCGCCGCGTGTGGGATCTTCGAGCGCACTAACTCGAACTTCTCGAGATATTCGTCGAGCGTGTACCCGCGCCGCATCCGCAATAGCACATCGTCGTCGCCGGACTGCACCGGGATGTTGAAGTTCTCGCACACCTTCGGCAGCTCGGCGACGGCATCGATGATGCGCGCCGTCATGTCCTTGGGGTACGACGTTAGGAACCGGATGCGTTCGAGGCCGTCGATGTCGTGGATCGCCCGCATCAAGTCGCCGAGGTCCGGCCCGCCGTGCTCCGTTGGGTATATGACATCGACCGGAGGACGGGCGCCCTCACCCGTCGCGCCGAACATCGTCACAGGCGCTGGAGAATCAATTCCACTGACATCAATCAGATCGATGCGATCCGGGAAACCGCGACCTCCGACCGCTGACTTCCCGGCCACCAGATCCGCCCCGTACGCCTCAACCGTCTGTCCGAGGAGCGTGACCTCGCGCACGCCTCGCGCGCAGTAGTGCTCGATTTCGTTGTGGATGTCGTCGATCGTGCGGGACCGCTCGCGGCCGCGCCGATAGGGGACGATGCAGTAGGTGCAGAACTTGTCGCAGCCATGCACTACGGGCACGAAGGCCGTCACGCTGTCCGGCGTCGCGTAGGTTGTCGGCCAGAACTCGCCACCCGCATCCTCGATACCGATGAGGTCCATGATCGGCTGGTACTGCTGCGGCCGCGCGAACGCATCGACGTACGGGAAGCGCTTCGCGAGTGCGTCGTGCTTCGGGCCGACCATGCAGCCCATCACGGCGATCTTGAACTCGCGGCCGCGTTTGCGCTGCTTGCGCAGCTTGCCGAGCATGCCGTACGCGCGGTCCTCCGCGTGTTCGCGCACGGAGCATGTGTTGAGCACCACCAGGTCGGCCGATTCCGGCGCGTCAGCCGCTTCAAGCCCGGCGCGGTCGAGACCGGCCGCCAGCTTCTGGCTGTCCGCGACGTTCATCTGACAACCGACGGTCCAGATGTGGTACTTCATCGAATCATTCTACTTGGCGTGCGTCCATATTTCGGGCGATGTGCTATGCCTACGGCATGCTGAAGTTCGCGAGCACCGCGGTCCTTCTCGGTATGACGCTTCTGTGGTTCCCATGGTCCTTCGCTCTCTATGTCGGACGAGCGCTAGGAATCGGAGACGCAACACCAGGATCGATCAGTCTCGGCGAGTGGACGACGTATGCAGCGATAGCCATCACGAATTACATCGTGGCGCCCGTTCTCTTGTTGTCCGGCTGGTACTGGATTATGAAGGATCAAGCCCCACAGGCTCGCGATTTGGCAACGGTTGTCGGCATCGTGCTCGCGATTTATGGTGCGGTGATACTGCTTGTTTGCATCTTCATTCTCCTCAACGTTCTCGGCGAGGCGCTCGGCGCGAGCTGATGCTTGAGTGGTTCCGACGCGGTTACTTCGCGCGCTGCGTCATGGGAATCACGCTGGCGGCGCCGACGACGAACGCGAGCAGGATGACGGTGCCGGCCTGGGCATCGCCGGGCTTAGTTGTCATGTTCCAGATGATCGCAAAGAGACCAAGCGTGAAGGCGTGCAGGGTGCCCCAGAGGATCGGGTCGTTGATCTTCGTGCGGATATCGTCCGTCACGGAGCCGTCGGGTGCGGCGTCAACGGCCTTCCTGATCTCGGCGACGCGCGGCGTCATTAGGATCCCGCCGCCAGCGCCCATCACGATGAGCGCGATAAGTGATGTGTTGATCCAGCCGATGCCCCAACCCCAGTCGAGATCCTCGACCATGAAGATGCCGGCGATGAGGACGAGAACGGCGGCCGCCGGGAACATGCGATCCGCCCAGACGGCCATCGTCGAGAGTGGTCGTAGGGTTTGGACGTTGGTGGCTCGACGCATCCACGCCATCACGAGCAGGAACGATGTCGCTGCTCCGGCCACGCCAAATACGCCGACGATGTGCAGAAACAGAGCTATCTCATAGTTCTCGGGCATCATGCCTCCTTTTGGGACAAGTTTAGGAGAAGCGTGACGGTGAGAAATCAGCGGGCACGTTGGACCAATCGCGGTGCACGATCCCGTCCGCCACCAGGCGACCTGTGATCGGGCCGAGGAGGACGCCGTTGCGGTAGTGTCCGGTCGCCGCGACGACGTTTGGCCATTCGGGCACCGGGCCGATCATAGGTAGGCCATCAGGCGTCGCCGGGCGCAGGCCCGCCCAGTCGAACAGGTGCTTTGCGGCCGCGAGCTGCGGTACGAGCGCGTTTGCCATCGAACGCATCTGCTGCAGTCCCGCCTGTGTCGTGCGGCGGCGGAATCCAACGTCCTCGACGGTTGCGCCGGCGAAGACGATGCCGTTTGCGCGCGGGACGAGATACCCGTCGGGCCCCCAGACGATTGACCGTATCGGCGTCGACATGCCGCCGAGGGCGATCATCTGGCCGCGGATTGGGTGGACGGGGAGCGGTGGTCTTCGGTCTTCGGTCTTCGGTGGTCGGTGGGGAAGTTTCGCGGCGATCTGGCCGCTACGCGCGCCTGCGGCTATGACGACGGTGTCGCACGCGACATCAGCTTCGGCCGTGCGCACTGACGTGACGCGCTCGCGGCTCGTGCGAAAGCCGGTGACTGCCGCACGCTGCTGGATGGTGGCGCCGTGCAAGATCGCTGCGCGCTCGAGTGCGAGCGCGAGGAGTTGGTTGCTGACGCTCCCTTCGCTCGGTGAATACAGCGCGCCGATGATGCGATCGCTGATCCGAGGCTCCGCCTCATGGCACTGAGCCGCGTCGAGGAGTTCGAGTTGATGACCGGCGGAGGCGAGCCGCGAACGGCGTTCGCGCAGTTCGTGGAGCTGATCGTTTGTGAATGCGACCTTCAGGATGCCGTCGAGTTGGAGTTCGATGTCGAACCCGGCCTGCGACTCAAGGGCGGCGACGAGGGCCGGGAACTCGGCGAGCGCCTGCGCGCCGATGTCGAACATCGGGCCAGGTTCGTGCGCCTCGACGAGCGGGGCGAGCATGCCGGCAGCCGCGTTCGTCGCCTGCATGCCCGTCTTGCCGTACTCCAGCAGGGTTACCGACGCGCCGGCCTTCGCGCACTCGTACGCGCACGCCAGACCCACGATGCCGCCGCCGATGATGACGACATCACTCACGGCGCACCGCCGCCGACCATGCGCACGACCTCGATCTCGTCACCCTCGCGCACGATGGCCTCGCCGAAGGTGGACTTCGCGATGACGTCGCCGTTGATTGCGACCGCGACGAGTTTGGGGTTCACGTCATGTGCTTCGAGAAACGCGAGAAGAGGCATCGACGGCGCGGCAGAGTCAGTCGTGCGCGGCTTGCCGTTGACGGTCGTATTCATCGCGCCGCCCACGCCGCATCGATGACGTCGCGAAGGCTACGAGCGGCAGCACGCGGGTCGGGCGCATCCAAGATCGCGCCGATTACGGCGACGCCGGAAGCCCCTGCGCGAATGGCCTCGGCGGCGTTAGCCGTAGTGATGCCGCCGATCGCGACCACAGGAATTGCCATGGCTGAACAGATCGCTCGCAGTCCGTCCAGGCCGATGGTGGCGCCGCCGGGCTTGGATCCGCTGGCGAATAGTGTGCCGGCGATTACGAAGTCTGCGGCTTCCATTTCGGCCGCTAGCGCGTCAGCCGCGCCATGCACCGCGCGTGAGACCAGCACGCCATCGCCGATGACAGCGTGCGCCTCGGTGACCGGAGGGCCGTCGCCTGGAAGATGTACTCCGGATGCTCTCAGCGTGTGCGCGGCCTCCAAATCACCGTTTACGAGTAACAAGGCGCGGCCCGCAATTGCGTCGCGGACATGGAGGCCGAGTGCTATGAGCTCGGCCGACTCGAGATCCTTTTCGCGTAGCTGCACGACGTTGACGCCTCCGAGCACCGCTTGGCGTGCAACGTCATCAAGGTTCTCTTCTCCCGTGTGCTCGCGGCTTGTCACGCGATACCGATCTGTGACGAGCATGAGCGTCGGCGTCGGGAGTGCAGTGCGGCTGATCACGGCGTCGTGGCCAGCTCTGGGATGCCGACGGTCGGGCTGCTGGCACTCGCGAACGGCTTCGGCGGTATGCGACCGGCGAGAAACGCCTCGCGCCCGCCCTCTACGCCTTTGCGGATCGCGCCGGCCATGCGCGCTGGATCCTGCGCTTTGGCGATGGCCGTGTTGACGAGCACGGCGTCGGCGCCGATCTCCATCGCGAGGGCGGCATCGGATGGCGCGCCGATTCCTGCATCGACGACTACGGGCACCTTTGCGTTCTCGATGATGATCTTGATTTCGTCGAGCGTGAGGATTCCCTGACCGGAGCCGATCGCCGAGCCGAGGGGCATGACTGTGGCGCAGCCCGCCTCTTCGAGATGCTTCGCGAGCACGGGGTCGGCGTGCATGTAGGGTAGGACGACGAAGCCTTCGGCGACGAGCCGCTCGGCCGCGCGCAGCGTGCCAATGGGATCGGGGAGGAGGTACTTCGGGTCGGGGATCACTTCGAGCTTCACCCAATTGGAGCCGGTGACCTCCTTGCCGAGACGTGCGGTGAACAGAGCCTCCTCGACGGTCTTACAGCCGGCGGTGTTGGGGAGGACGTTGTAGCGATCCCAGTCGATGTAGTCCAGCTCGGTGCGCGCGTTCGGATTGTCGAGATCGAGGCGGCGAATGGCCACCGTCACCAGCTCCGTGTCGGACGCGTCGAGCGCGGCGACGGTCTCCTCGGGCGATGCGTATTTGCCCGTGCCAAGAAACAGCCGCGAGGAGAACGTCTTTCCGGCAATAGTCAGCGTGTCATCGGTCATAGCGCCACTCCGTCACTTCATCAACTGTTCATTGGATGCCGCGAGTCCTCGCGCAAGGCGGCGCGTGATCGGTATGGCGGCGATGGAGACCGCTGTCATCAAGGCCGCGAATACGGCGATCAGCCACTGCTGCTGGGTGCCTGCCCAGACCGCGAGCGCGCCGAACCCAATCGCGAACAGCGCGTAGAGCCACGGTCTTGCGTACCCCGTCGACTTGGCGTAGCGGCGCAGCATCAGCGACATCTAACCTCCCACCACTGGCTTCGGTGTGAGGGGTGCGCCGGCTCGATACTTTGGCCCCTGCGGCTGATAATAGCGATAGAAGTGGTGCACGGGGCCGTGGCCGCTCCCGATCGGGAATGCGTGTTGGATAGCCAGCGTCACGTAGGACTTTGCGAGCGCGACTGCGTCCGGCGCGGCCATGCCCTTCGCAAGGCCCGCTGCGATCGCTGAAGCAAACGTGCACCCGGTGCCGTGCGTGCTTGTCGTGTCGACGCGGATCGAGTTGAATTCGCGGAAGTTGTGACCGTCGTAGAACAGGTCGGTCGCTGCCGGTGTCCCTTCGAAGTGTCCGCCTTTCACCACGACGTTCGCCGCGCCCATCTCATGTATCTGGATGGCCGCGGCCTTCGCGTCGTCCCAGCTCGCGATTTTGCGGGCGGTGAGCACCTCTGCTTCCGGCAGGTTCGGCGTGACGATGAGGGCGAGCGGGATGAGGTCGCGGATGATGGCGGCGACGGCGGCCGCTTCGAGCAGGCTGTGCCCGCCTTTGGCGACCATCACGGGATCTACGACGAGGTTCGTGACGCCGTGTGCGCGCATCTGCTCGGCAACCGTGCAGATGATGGTCGCGTTGGCCAGCATGCCAGTCTTGACTGCGTCGGCTCCGATGTCTGATAGCACCGCGTCGATCTGGCTGGCGACGAGCGCCTCTGGCATGGCGAGCCAGTCGCGGACTTCGAGCGTGTTCTGGGCTGTGACGGCCGTGATCACCGACGAGCCGTAGACGCCGTACGCCGCGAACGTCTTGAGGTCGGCCTGGATGCCGGCGCCGCCGCCCGAGTCGCTTCCGGCGATCGTCATCGCGCGAGCGGGCGCGTCAGGCTGACGGTTGTCGAAGTCGTCGTTCATGTGGTGTCCCTCCCTGCGCCGGCATTACCCGGTTCAGGTTCAGCGGTCGCCCGAAGGCCTCTCAGCCGTCCCCGTCGGACAGCTCCCGCGGAACTGGCAGCGCTCTTGCAGGCTACGGAGGCGGGCGGAGGGAGTCAAGCTACCGCGACGTAAGCAACAGCCCGCCGTCCACCGGTAGCACAACGCCGGTCACGTAGCGTGACTCGTCCGACGCGAGATATACGGACGCCCAGGCGATGTCCCACGCCGTCCCCTCGATTTGCAGCGCTGTCGCTTTGCGCCGCGCCTGCCGCAGTTCGTCGGACATACCGGCGACCTGCACCATCGGCGTGTAGACGGGCCCGGGCTCGATGCAGTTGACCCGGATACCGTCGCGCGCGTGGTCGGCCGCGAGACCGCGCGTCAGCGCCTCAACGGCACCCTTCGATGTCGCGTACGCCGTCAGGCCGCGCGGCCGCCAGTTTGCCACCGACGAGATGTTCACGATCGCACCACCGCCGCTGTCCTTCATCGCCGGTATCGCCGCCTTTGACGCGAGCATCATCGCCGTGACGTTCACCCGCATCATGCGATCCCAGATCGCGTCGTCCATGTCGAGCACGGTGCCTGCTCGCGCGCCGATGCCGACGTTGTTCTGCAGAATGTCGAGCCGTCCCCAGCGCGCGACCGCGTCTGCAACCATCGCCGTGCACTGCGCAGCATCCGTCACGTCGGCAGCGAACACCGCGCACGAGTCCGCCAGACCTTCCTCGCTGAGTTGCCGCTGCGTCTCCTCCGCGCGATCACCGATTCGGTCGACAAGCAGCACTCTCGCGCCTTCACGCGCGAACAGCACCGATGCCGCGCGCCCGTTGCCGATGCCCTCGTTCTGAGAGCCGGCGCCTGTGACGATCGCGACTTTTCCTTCGAGCCTGCCCATGCAACACCTCTGAATCTACTCGTCGTTTATGGCATGTGCAGCGTCTGTCGCGAGTTGGCGTTCTTCGTCCGTGAGATCTGCCTTCGCCAGCAAATCAGGCCTGCGACGCGCTGTGCGGATGATGCTTTGCCGGCGGCGCCACTTCGCGATCTCGGCGTGATGGCCGGATAGCAGGATGTCAGGGATGGCGTGTCCGCGGTATTCGGCTGGGCGCGTGTACTGTGGGTATTCAAGCAGTCCCTGCGCGTGGGACTCCTCTTCCAGCGAGAGCTCAGAACCCAGGACGCCAGGCTGCTGGCGCGTCACCGCATCGACAAGGACGATGGCCGCTGGTTCGCCGCCGGACAGCACGTAGTCACCGATGCTGATCTCGTCTTCGCACAGGTGCTCGCGCACGCGTTCATCGACGCCTTCGTAGTGGCCGCAGATGAGGATGAGGCGCGGTTCGGCAGCCAGCTCTGCGACGACCTCGTGCGTGAGGAGTCGGCCCTGCGGCGTCAACAGGACGACCTTCGCGCGCGGCTCCGTCATCGCCTGCACAGCGTCAACGCAATCGAAGATGGGCTCCGGTTTCATTACCATGCCAGGGCCGCCACCGTATGCGTAGTCGTCAACGACGTGGTGCTTGTCTTCGGTGTAATCGCGCGGGTTGTGGATCGCGATCTCGACGGCGCCAGACTCCCGCGCACGGGCGATGATGCTGGCGTCGAACGGCCCGGCGAACATCCCCGGAAAGAGTGAGAGTATGTCGATGCGCATGTGCGTAGGTTACAGGTGACAGGTGACTGGTTACAGGTCGATCGCCGTCGTGCGGCTGATGTACTCGCGCAGCGCCTGCTCGGTCCTTTCGAACGCCAGGTCGGCCCACGGAATCTTGTCAGGCGCGTACCAGCGGACGGCCATCGACTCGAAGTCACCGACGACGGCTGCGTCGCTCTCGCTCGTGCCTAGGTAGACGATGAGCGTGATGCCGACGTGCGGACGTGAGTACACGCCATGTAAGGCCGTGATTGTGACGTCGAGACCAACTTCTTCCTTCGTCTCGCGGATGGCGCCGGCTTCTGGGGTCTCGCCCATCTCAAGGAAGCCGCCCGGGAACGTCCACTTGCCTAGTCCTGGCTCGATCGCGCGCTGCTGGAGCAGCACTCGACCGGAATGTTCGACGATGATCGCAGTGACGACGCGCGGGTTGACGTAGTGAATGTGGCCACAGCTCTCGCATTGGAGGCGCGTACGACCCTCAGCCTCGATGCGGCGTTTGATCAGGGTGTGGCCACAGACGACGCAGTAACGCGCGGTGGGTAGCTGTTCAGGCATGGCATTGACATGATCGCTGCAAACAACGGTTATTCGCTACCGAATAGCTTGACTGTAAGTCCGAACCAGTCATAAGATCGCCCTCATCCATGATCGGCGAGACCTGAGAACGCCGGTCGCGGATGCTTTCGTACTGCTGTAGGAGGGAACCACGGTGGCATTCGAAGACATGACACTGACTTGCCGCGATTGCGCGGGCACCTTCATCTTCACGGCTGGCGAGCAAGGCTTCTATGTGGAGAAGGGTCTTGTTAACCAGCCTCAGCGTTGTCCCACGTGCCGATCGCAACGTCGGCGCGACCGGACCGCATCCGGCGGTGCGCCGCGGGAGATGACGACGGTAACGTGTGCCGAATGCGGAGGAACGGCAACAGTGCCCTTCGTCCCGAGGTTTGATAAGCCTGTGTATTGCAGCGGCTGCTTCGAGGCTACTCATGCGATGGCAGCGCGTTAGCCCCCGCTCGGGGTGGGCTGGTTGCCCTCGATCCATTGTTCGCCGCCTTCGAATACTTCCTTCTTCCAGACGGGCACGATCTGCTTGATCCGGTCGACGGCAAAGTGACACGCCTCGAACGCCTCCTTGCGATGACCTGACGAGACGGCGACGAGCAGGCTTGTTTCGCCGATTTCCAAGCGTCCCGTTCGGTGCAGGACGCCGACTCCGGTCACGTTGTACTTCGCTCGCACCTCGGCGGCCACTTCGCGCATCTTCTTAACCGCCATTTCCGGATAGGCGTCGTACTCCAGGTACATCACGTTCCGGCCGAGGTTCTCGTTGCGGACGACGCCGTAGAACAGGGTGACTGCGCCGCTCTCGTCACGGCGCACGGACTCGACAAGTGGTGCTGGATCGAGCGGCCCCGGCCCGATCGCGAACATCCCGTCTCCTTCTCCGGAGCCACCGCTCACGGGTGGAATCAAGGCGACGTCATCGCCTTCTTGCAAGACGTATTCCATCGAGACGTACTCCTCCGCCACTGCGCAGACGACGTTTGGGAGTAGATCGCGGACCTGCGGAAACCGCTCCCCAAGCCGGTCGCGCAGGGCGGCTGCGGTTGCCCCCGCTGGAACTTCGAGCGTCACCACGCGCTCGCCGACGAGTTGATGCAGTCCCGCGAAGAGTCGCGTCTTGACTTCCATGCACAGATTGTAGCCGCCGGTTGACATGATGGATGCGCCGCTGGCATTCGAATACGTATACTCGCCGAACGATGCCCGCACTCCTCGAACGCGCCTCCCGTGTCGCACTCGAACTGCTCTTCCCGCCGCAGTGCGCCATACGCGGCGAACCTGGCGCTTTGTTGTGCGACCTATGTGAGGCGACGCTCCCGCTCGCAGAGGATCCGCGCTGCGCTTTCTGTTGGGATGACATCAAGACAGGGTCGATTTGTCAGCACTGTCGTGATGTACCTCCGCCGTTCGCGTCGGTGCGATCGCCGTTCGCACATGAGGACGGCGCACGTACGCTCGTCCACCTGCTCAAGTACGACGGTCTCAGCTCGCTCGCGGAGCCGCTCGCCCGCCTGATGCTTGATTCGGTCGTGGACACCGAAATCGACCTGATCGTACCTGTGCCGTTGCACCCGACTCGCCAGCGGGCGCGCGGCTACAACCAGGCTGAGCTTCTCGCGCGCGAACTCTCACGAGGGGCCGGCGTCGACTTCGACGCGCGCGCGGCCAGGCGGGTTCGCAAGACGAAGCCGCTCGCCCAGACGATGGATCGCGACGAACGCCGCGACATCGTGAGCGGCGCGTTCGCCGCCGACTCGGGCCGGGTGGCCGGCCGCCACGTCCTTCTCGTGGACGACGTCGTGACCACAGGTGCAACCCTCGGAGCCTGCTCGTCGGGGCTGCTTGATGCCGGCGCGGCGTCGGTTCACGCCGTCACGTTCACGCGCGCCTAATCGCCCGTACCGGCCCGGATTCGTATAGTGGGCCGTCGTGGTCTAACAAATCACCCAAACACACCAGTCTTCCAATGACAGCGTGAGGTGAACATGCTCGGCGAATCTGAAGTCCGGCGCGTCGTTGATACGGTTCTCAATGCGAGCCGCGCGGACCAGACCGAGGTCGAGGTCTTCTCGAACGACTCCGCGCTCACCCGCTTCGCGAACAACTACATCCACCAGAACGTCGAGCACATCGACGTGGATGTCCGCGTGAGGGCCGTCATCGGTCAGAAGATCGGCATCGCGTCCTCGAACGAAATCTCTGAGGAGGCGCTTGTGCGGCTCGCGCAACGTGCGGTCGAACTGGCGCAGCATCAGCGTGAGAATGAGGACTTCCGCTCACTTCCGCGGCCGGCGCCCGTCGGGAAGGTCAACAGCTACGTCGAGGCCACAGCGCGTTGCGGCCCGGAGGAGCGCGCATCGGTCGTCGGGCAGATCTGCGAGGCGTCGTCGCGGGCAGGGTTGACGGCAGCGGGCGCGTTCCACACGACGGCGCAGGAATTGGCGCTCGCGAACTCGTTTGGCGTCTTCGCGTATGGCACGGAAACGCAGGCTGACGTCAACACCGTCGTCATGTCCGAGACGTCTTCCGGTTATGCAGCGCGCGTGAGCAAGGACATCGCTGATATCGACGGCGCGGACATCGCGCGCGAGGCCGTCGATGGGGCTGTCCGCGGCGTCCACCCAATCACCGTCGATCCCGGCGAGTACGAGGTGATTCTCGCGCCGTACGCGGTGTGCGACATGTTGGACTTCTTTTCTTACCTGTCGTTCGGAGCGCTCGCCTTCATGGAAAAGCGAAGCTTCATGGCTGGCCGCATTGGTGAGCGCATCATGGGTGAGAACATCAGCATCTGGGACGACGGTTTCGACGAGCGAGGCTTACCGGCGGCCTTCGATTACGAGGGCGTGCCGAAGCAGCGCGTTGACTTCATCGAGAACGGCGTGGCGAAGGGCGTTTGTTGGGACACGTACTACGCGAACAAGACTGGCGGCGACCAGCGTTCGACCGGGCACGCGCTGCCTGCGGGGGCTACGATTGGCCCTCTGCCTTTGCATCTGTTCATGGCGCCGGGCGACGCATCGGTCGATGACATGATCAAGGACGTCAAACGCGGCATCTGGGTGAGCCGGTTCTGGTACACGCGCACCGTCCATCCACTCAACGTCGTAACGACCGGTATGACAAGAGACGGCACGTTCCTCATCGAGGACGGCAAGATCGTCGGGCCAGTTCGCGATCTGCGTTTCACACAGGGGTATGTTGAGGCGCTCAACGACGTCGATGCCGTGGGCAAGGATCTGACGCTTGTTTTGGGTGACGTTGGTGGGGGTGCTCGTCTCGTGCCTTCGCTGAAGATTGCGAAGTGGAACTTCACCGGCGTGAAGGAAGCGCAAGAATGATGCTCGCTCGCGGAATCAACAAGGCGAGTGACGACCGACGATCGATGACCGCGCGATGAAGCTCTTCACGCTAGCCGAAGCGGAGGCCATGCTCTCGCAAGTGCGGGAGCAGCTCGAGGCTATGCAGGCGTGCAAGCGTGAAGTGGACGCCGTGCGCGACTACCTCGAGCACGCCGTGAGCTCGACCAGCGGTAACGGGCACGTGCGCGACGAAAACACGCTCGCCGAGAAGCGGCGCAAGGCCGAGGCCCTCGTTGAGGACATCAACGACCGGCTCCGCGTGTTGAACGAGTGGGGGATTGAACTCAAGGGTCTGGACGAGGGGCTAATCGACTTTCCGAGCGAGCGCGAAGGCCGAGTCGTGTACCTCTGCTGGAAGCTGGGCGAGGAACACATCACCTGGTGGCATGAGATCGACACCGGATTTGCGAACCGGCAGGTGCTGTAGGCACAGACTGATCTGTGTGGGGGCGGACGGCGAACTATCTATGGTGCGTGCCGCCATAATGGGACTGGGAGCGGCAAACGCTAGTAGGCCTGAGCCTTATGCAGGCCTAGAATTGCCAATACAGGGGTCGTCCGAGAGAATGGACGCACACGGCGCATTCCAGCGGGCAGGAATCCCACGAACAAGGGTGGTGCAATGAAAGTATCCGTCGTCGAGCCGCGCCGCGAGACCGTCTCCCGTTCGGATGCCCCTGCTGCGCTTGTCTTGTGCGAGGCGCTGGAATACGAAACCAGCACGGCCCCGGAGTTCATCGACATCACCGATGATGTGATTTCGGTCATCGAGGCGTCGGGCGTCAGGTTCGGCCAGGTGGCCATCTTCTCGCAGCACACGACGGCCGCCATCAAGATCAACGAGCACGAGCCGCTGCTGCTTCGCGACCTTGCCCGGACGTTGCGCCAGTTCGCCCCACCGAACGCCTACTACGAGCACAACGACTTCAGCCGCCGCACCGTCAACATGAACCCCGACGAGTGCGCCAACGGCCATGCCCACGTCCAGCACCTGTTCCTCGGTACGAGCGAGACGATTCCGGTCGTTGATGGCCGTGTGACGCTGGGCACATGGCAGCGCGTGTTTCTCATCGAGCTGGATCACCCACGCCCGCGCCGGGTGCTTGTGAACGTGGTTGGAACGGCCTAGCCACCGGCCGTCGGCACGAAGATCGCCTCGCCAAACTCCGCCACCCCAAACTCGCTGATGATTTGCTGCACGTCAGGCCGCACGAGGAAGGCCGCGAATGCGCGCGCACCCTCAGCGTTGACGTTCGGCTGCACGTCCGGATTCACAATCATGATTCGGTATGCGTCCACCTGCGCGGGGTCGCCGGCCAACAGTATTTCCAGCTGGATCTCGTTGCCGGCCGCGAGATACGAGAATCGATCACTGATCGCGTAGCCTCCTCGTTCGCTAGCCAGCGCCAGTGTTGCCGGAACGGTCTGGTCGCTCGACTCATACCAGGCACCCTGAGGAAGAAGCTGGAGCCCCGTCCAGACGCGCAGCTCGTGTTCGCGGGCTGCAGTTCCGTCGATCGTAGTGATGAAGGTGGCCTCGGTGTTGAATATCGAGCGAAGCGCGTCATCCGCGCGCTCTTGATTGCGCACGGACGCTGGATCTGTATCCGCACCAACAATCACGAAGTCGCCACGGAACACGTCACTTGGTTCGATCAGATCGCCGTTTGTGATGATGGCTTCCTCTTCGTCAGTCCAGTGGACGAGCAAAGCATCAGCGTTCGCGGCTGCGTCTGTGAGTGCGGCCGATCCACTGATACGCAGGACGTCAAGTTGATAGCCGGTTTCGGCCTCAAAGAGAGGCGTCAGCACGTCGAGCAGCCCTGTGTCGACGAGTTCGTTCGTGGTGGCGACACGCACGACGCCAGTCGCTGCAGTCGGTTGCTCTGCGGCCCCCGGTGCGCGAGTGGACGTGGCGATAGCGCGGGCCTCCTCCGTGTTCACCGCTGCTTGTGTCTGTTCGAAGGCCGCATCGATTGTCGGTACGGTGGGCGTTTCGTCGCCGTCGCCACCGCCGCTGCATGCCGCCGCCGACAGCAGGAGTGCCATCAGGCACATGATTGCTACGGCGCGCCACGTTCGAGTCGTCATGAAGTACCCCATCCATTGGTGATTCGACTGGCTGAGGGTAACAAGTCGTGAGTGGGCAGAAAGGGATCGGGGGAGGGACCTGGGA
>JAKFYB010000024.1 GCA_021731085.1 Dehalococcoidia bacterium | reverse complement strand
AGGGATCGACGCGTTCAACCCACGAAGTCGTGTTTGCACTTGGAGGCGAGCTGCCCTGCACGAACACTTCACCCTCTTCGCGAAGGACTACCATGCACGCGAACGTGGCCGGACGAGAGACAACGCCCAGCCGCGCACCAGCGCTGAGATCCAGTCTGGATCCCCTGCCGATCATCTGCCGGCGCGGACCGCCGTCTTCGCCCGGAAACGGGCTATCGAAGTAGCCCGGGATACGGCCTGCGCTATCAAGCTCCGTCAACACTCACCTCGCGTCAAATATGGCACCCTCAGTGCCATGAGATTGACAAGAGTTCTATCACTGCGCATCATGCGCACATGCCTTCAACGCGCAAGTCCATTGAGCCGGCGGCTGTCGCTAGCGTAGCCAAGTCGGTGGACGGTCGACGTGCCTGGCGTGACCGCAACCTCAACGCCGTGGTCGACGCCCTCCTCGATCTCTTCGCCGAAGGCAATCTGCGCCCCGCTGCCGACGAGATTGCACTGCGTTCGGGCGTGTCTCGCCGTTCGGTCTTCCGTTACTTCGACGATCTCGACAGCCTCGACCGCATAGCCATCGACCGCCAGGTCGCGCGCGTCGCACATCTCATCGAGCTAGAACGCGTCGGGGAAGGCCCGCTCGCAGCCCGCATCGAACGCATCGTCGCACAGCGCATCCGCCTGTTCGAGGAGATCGCCCCTGTCGCCAAAGTCTCACGTCTGCGCGCGCCGTTCGAGCCCGTCGTCGCCGCAGAACTCTCACGCAGCCGCCGCCTCTTCCGCCGCCAGGTAGAACGCCACTTTGAACCCGAACTGCGCCCACTCGATCGCAGCGAGCGCGCGTCAGTACTCGGCGCCGCCCATGTCCTGTTGTCCTTCGAGTCCTACGAGCTCCTGAGCTTCGGCCATGCTCTCACCGCTCGCCAGACCGGTGACATCATGCGAACCGGCCTCACCGCGATCTTGGCGGACGCGCCGTAGCGCGGTCTTCGAGTCAGCCGCCAGAGTCCTATGTCGTCGTGGTCTTCGCGGGATCGAGGATGTCAGTCCTTCGCGCGCTCCGCCCGCCCCGCCGCGACCGCATCCGCAGCCTCGCGCGACCGCTCGATTTCCACAACCACACGCGTCAGCGTCCCCGTGAACGGAAACGGTCCCACATAGTCGTCAACGACCGTGGACAATCGGTCGCACCCGATGTCCATCCCCGTCGATCCCAGCATCCGTATCACCGTCGGGATCGGCACCGAACCGATGTCCGCGCCATCAGCCGTGATTGTGATCAATCCCGCGCGCCCCTCGCGCGAGAATCGCGCACCCAACGTGTGCGGACCCGGCGCAAGCGTGATAGCGCCCGAAGCGCGGTGGTGCGTGCCCAGCGCGTTGTAGTCGAAGTGCAGTTGGCCATCTTTCACAAACAGCACATGCCCGACATTGTGACTGCCGCGCGCGTACAGCACGCCCTCAACCGATCCATCCCCGATCTCGACATCGCACGTCAGCGTCCACGGCCGCCCGCCGATCGCTGCCGACGCATCAGCCGGAATGTGCGAGATCGGCGGGTAGTACACGTAGCGGTCGCTCGCGTGCGGCGTGCCCGGCCGGCGCGTGTTCCCGAAAAGCTCGATCATCCGGTCGTCCAGCGGCAACACACCGTGCTTGCCCGCCTCGACCCACCACGCATCAACCAGATCTCGCAACCGCTCCGGCTGCTCGGCCGCAAGATCTTGGCACTCTGAAAAGTCCTCGGCGAGGTTGTATAACCCCCAACTGTCCGCTTCGAACGCCTGCCCCTTCGTGTGGTGCGTCACCGCCTTCCACCCATCGCGCACGATGCCGCGATGCCCCGCCATCTCGAAGTATTGCGCCCCCGACCGCACACCCGTTTCCGCCGAATCCCAGCTTGGCACGAGGCTCTGTCCATGGAGTGGGATCTGCTGCTCCCCACGGAACTCCGTCGGTACCGTGATCCCGGTGATGTCGAGAATCGTCGGCGTCAGGTCCGTCGCGTGACAGAACTGCGTGCGAATCCCGCCGCCATCACTGATCCGCTTCGGCCAGTGCACGATCAGCGGATCGCGGATGCCGCCGCCGTATGTATTCTGCTTGTACCACCGCAGCGGCGTGTTACCCGCCTGCGCCCATCCCCACGGAATGTTGCTGTGCGAATGCGGCCCGCCGATGTCGTCTAGCCGGTTCGCAACGATGTCTTCAAGGTCCTCCTGCTGCAGGTTGAAGAAGCTGAATTCGTCCATCACACCGCGCGGCCCACCCTCCTGGCTCGCCCCGTTGTCGGACACGAACATGATCAGCGTGTCGTCCATCAGCCCCCGCTCTTCCAGAAAGTCCAGGAGCCGCCCGACCTGCGCGTCCGTGTGATCAAGGAACGCCGCGAAGGCCTCCTGTAGCCGCGTCGCGAAGATCCGCTCATTCTCCGACAAGTCCACCCACGGCCGCACGCCAGGATTGCGCGGCGCAAGCGTCGTCACCGCTGGAACGATCCCCATCTCGACTTGCCGCGCGAACCACTCCTCCCGCACCACATCCCAACCCTTGTCGAACCGCCCGCGGTACTTCTCGCGATACTCAAGCGGCGCCTGGTGCGGTGCGTGCGTCGCCCCGAACGCCAGGTACAGGAAGAACGGCCGCTCCGGCAGCACCGACTTCAGGTCCCGCACCCAGCCGATCGACTGATCCACAAGGTCCTCGCTGACGTGATAGCCCTCCTCCGGTGTGCGCGGTGGGTCGATGTGATGGTTGTCCGCTGTCAGCTCCGGGTAGTACTGGTCAGTCTCGCCCTGTAGAAAGCCGTAGAAGCGGTCGAACCCCTTCTGCAACGGCCAGTTGTCGTGTGGCCCCGCCGCCGAACATTCCCGCATCGGCGCCAGGTGCCACTTGCCCGCTGCATACGTTGCGTATCCGTGCGCTCCCAGCAGCTCTGCTACCGTCGCGGCCTTTGGCGTGATCGATCCCCGCATGTGCGGGAACCCCGTATCGAAGTTCGATACGCCGCGCATCCCCACGGCATGGTGGTTCCTCCCGGTCAGAAAGCACGCCCGCGAAGGCGAACACAGCGCCGTCGTGTGAAAACCCGTGTACCGCAGTCCGCCCGAAGCTAACCGGTCGATGTTCGGCGTCTCGATCGTCGACCCGAAGCACCCGAGATGCGCGAACCCCGTGTCGTCCAGCACGATCATGATCACGTTCGGCGACTCACCGGCGACCGAAGGCGCTTTCGGCCACGCCGGCTCCGAATCTGCGATCGTCCTGCCGATGCGCCCTTGAAAGTCCGGTTCGTTGATGCTCATCTCGATGCTCCTTGGGATGGCGGGCCAGTGGCGGCCCCATCCAGAACGATCTTGTACTCGCTCCCATCACGGGCGTCAACACAGTGTTGACACTCTGAGTGACAACATGATACCGTAGCGCATCATCAGGATCGAAGGACGGCTCCGTTGTTGGTAACCGAGATCCCCGTAGCGCACACGCCCGAAGGCGGCTGGCATGGCCATATGCCGCCACCAATTCTCTCCGCGTGCACCGAGCCCCTCACAGCCGACGCGCCCGACCTCCGCGGCATCTGGCGCGCATCTCGCGTTGAACGCGACGGCGCGCCGGTTGCCACCGACCATCCCCTGAATCGTCACGTCGAGCGCATCGAGCAATGCGGCAACCGCGTCGTCATCACGGGTGGCCGCGTCGTTCACGACATGCGCGCTGACGGCACCCTTGAGAACGGCGTCAATGACGTCCTCGAACGCGACCTCACCACAAAGATCCAGGTTGCCGCAGTCTTCAACAATCGCCGCCTGGACCTGCATCCCTTCGGCGTTGTCGAGGGCCGCCCGCCGCTCGTAACGCGCGAGATCGTGGATGGCGAGCTCGTCTGGCATTACGCCGTCTTCACCGTCTACCTGCGCCGCGACGAAACGGAGCCCAGCACACCATGAACCGATCCGTCGTCCTTCTCGCCATCCTGCTCGTCTCGACTTCCGCGATCCTGAACGCTGCCTGCTCGTCCGACAACGCTAGCGATGACGATGCAACCGAGCCCACGTCCGCAGTGACTGTCGCAGCCGAAGGCACGCTCACGAACGCTGAGGGCTGGCCGCGTGTCGAAGACATGCGTGACAAGCGCTACTGCGAAGTCCTACTCCTCCGCATCATCGAGGGCCGCCTCAACGCCGAAGTATGGAACTCATTCGGCCTCAACGAATGTCCGCAGCCCGGATGGGAAGCCCTAAACCCTGCGGTGATCAAGGAAGAATACGCGAGTACGGGCGTCCTGCTCGTGCTACTCAACGGCCCGCGCTACTGGACCATGGACGCCATCGAGAAGAATCCACAGGGCGAGGAGCGCCAGGAGGCCACCTTCGGCACCCTCGACATGTTTCTCGGCGCCACCGTCGATCTCGGCCCGCCTCCACCGAACATGGCGCCCTATACGGAACGCGTCGTCGCCCGTGACACCGTCTTCGAGTACGACGAAGGCAGCGAGGTCTACGAGATCGTCTACGCAGACGGCCGAACCTTCATCATGCAGGCGTACAGCGTCCAGAACGATACGACACTCACAGCAGCCGGTCTCCCGGCCCTCGGCCAACGCCTTCAGCTTCCGTCCGGAGCGACGTACCGCGCCCGCACGCTGGACGACACGCTACAAGTCCTGACACCGACGGGCGACGCCACCGTGATCCAGGACGAACTCAACAACACATACCAGCTCATAGAAAACTGAAGCGACAGAAAGGCAAGCTCTATGAAGGCCCTCCGTACGCCCGACGAACGATTCGCAAGTCTCCCCGGCTACCCCTTCGAGCCCCACTACGTCGACATCCCCGACGGCGAGGGCGGCACGCTCCGCATGCACTACATCGACGAAGGCCCGCGCGACGCCAACCCCGTCCTTCTGCTCCACGGCGAGCCGTCGTGGTCGTACCTCTACCGCAAGATGATCCCGCCGATCGTCGCCGCCGGCCATCGCGTGATCGCGCCCGACCTCATCGGCTTCGGTCGCTCCGACAAGCCGAGCGAGCACTCGGACTACACCTTCCAGACGCACATGGACTGGCTCACGTCGTTCCTCACGCAGCTCGATCTCAAGCACATCACATATTTCGGCCAGGACTGGGGCGCCGTCCTCGGCCTCCGTCTCGCCGCCGAGCACACCGACCGCTACGACCGCATTGTCATCGGCAACGGCGGTCTCCCCACCGGCGACCGCCCCGCCAACGACGCGTTCATGCGCTGGCAGAAGTTCTCGCAGACCTCGCCCGTCTTCCCAATCGGCAAGCTGATCCAGGGCGCGACCGTCACCGAACTCCCGCCCGAGGTCGAGGCCGCCTACGACGCCCCGTTCCCGGACGACACCTACAAGGCCGGCGCGCGCATTTTCCCCTCGCTCGTCCCGACAACACCCGAGGATCCTGCAGCCCCCCCGAACCGCAAAGCATGGGAGACACTACAGAAGTGGGAGAAGCCCTTCCTCACCTGCTTCAGCGACTCCGACCCCGTGACCAAGGGCGGTGAGCGCAACCTCCAGACCCGCATCCCAGGCGCGCAGGGCCAGCCGCACGTCATGATCGAAGGCGGCGGCCACTTCCTCCAGGAAGACAAAGGCGAACAACTCGCCAAGCTCGTCGTCGACTTCATCGCAAGCACGTCGTAGGGGCGCCACGGCTGGGTGCCCGTTTCGGGCCAGTCGGGGTGCTGCTTGTCGCGCCCGCTCTCGACAGAGGAAGAACCAACATGACTACAGATCGCAACGGCAACGTAGTCCGCTACGGCCGCATCAACAAAGAAATGGTCCTAGGCTGGATGAAACTTCCGCCCGAGGACGATGGCCCCTTCTGGGCGCTTAACCTCATGAAGTACCGCGACGTCGCCGACTACGGTGAGGGCGGATCATCCGCAGCAAAGACAGGCCGCGAAGCCGACGACGAATACACTCCGCGCGAGTCGCTCGCCGGCATTGGCGCGAAAATCACCTTCGCCGCCGATGTCGAACGCACCCTCATCGGCGACGGCACCGACTGGGATCGCGTCGGCATCGTCCGCTACCCCAGCCGCAAGGCCTTCTTCGAGATGCAGCAGCGCGAGGACTTCAAGAAGTCGCACGTCCACAAGGATGCCGGCATGGAGTTCACCATCGTCATGTCATGCTTGCCCGTCACGCCCTTCACCGGCGCCCCGAATCGCCACCCCTACCTCGAACTCACGGTGACGGCCGCAGAAAACAAGCCCGCCTCCACCGACAACCTCGGCGCCTTCGATGTCGAAGGCGTCATCGTCGGCGATGACCGCACCTGGAACCACGCCACCTTCCGCTGGCTCCACGAATCGCCACCCTCCACCGGGCCAACCACGGACGCCACCACCTACCGCCTACTCCTCCGCCCAACGATCGATCACCTGACCGCGTCAGTGCTGGATTCGTAGAGGTCGCTAGCTGCGGCGTTGCGAATTAAGCCTGCCCCTCCAACGTCGCTGCGTTCTCCTCCTCCTTAACCGCCGCCG
The DNA here is from genome assembly GCA_021731085.1 of Dehalococcoidia bacterium. Lineage (GTDB taxonomy): Bacteria > Chloroflexota > Dehalococcoidia > DSTF01 > JACRBR01 > JACRBR01. Next base: position 40,922 of record JAKFYB010000024.1, on the reverse strand, counting down.
CCAACAGCGCACCCTTCGCCGCCGCATCAGACTCCTGCACCGCCAGCGCGCGGTACACGGCCGCGCCACCGCGCTCCAAAGCCGCCAGCAACACCTTCTGCTCCGCGACGGACTTCCCCTGGAACAGCGACGCCATGATCTCCTGCTCCGTCTGCTTTGCTTCCAGCACCATCTGCGTCTGCGTCACAAGCGCCAGCAGCTTGCCATCCGCGTTCGTGACGCGGGTCTGCCACACCATCGTCCTGCGGCCGCGATGCAGCGGCAGGCTCTCGCCTCGCACCGTCTCGCCCACGCGCCCGGCCGCGAAGAAGTTCGTCTTCGACTCCAGCGTCGTCGTCCCCGCACCCGGTGGCAGGTTCACCGCGGTTCCCGTCGCGCCAATCGAATCCGCAAACGCCATGATCGCGCCGCCGTGTAGCACTCCCGGAGTCGTGCACATATCGTCACGGACCATCATCTCGGCGACGATGCGCTCCGGCGACGCATCCACAAACCGGATCCCCAGCAGCCCGCCAAACATCCCCTCGTGAAACTTCTGCAGCGATTCAGCAAGCGTCATCTCGTTCTCCTTCCGAACACCAAATCGTCCCCATTCCGCGCGCCCCCGACAAGTGCCGCTCCGGCTGGTCGCAGAGGTGCCAGTCCCAGGAACGATCTACCATGCGCTGACCGCTGACCGCTGACCGCTGGCAACTTGAAAGCTGACTGCCCATGACCCGTACTGAAATCGAATCACAACTCAACCGCGACCGCGCGTGGCTTATTGAAACCTACGCGATGCTCCCGGCCGACCAGCTGACCACAGGTGTCACGCCGAGCGAGCACGACACAGCAACCCTCTGGTCGCCGAAGGACCACCTCGCCCATCTCTCCGGCATCGAGCACAACTTCGTCCGCATGATCCGCAAGCATGTCGACGGCGACCCCAACCCCGTCGGCCTCCGCACGAACGCCGACGGCACTCCGCGCACCATGGAGCAGATCATGACCACCGTGCACGAGATGACCGAATCCTGGGTCGTCCAGCACCGCGCGAAGCCCCTGCCCGACATCATCGCTCTCGGCCAGAGAGCCCGCGCCGAAACACTCGCCCTCCTCGCCGATCTGACCGACGGTCAGCTCGCCGAGAAACTCCCCGGCGCGCCGTGGGCCGACGGCACTATCGGCGGCGTCATCGCCACCAACGCCGTGCACGGCCGCATGCATTGGCAGTGGGTGAAGGACGGCATGGCCACGAAGGGCATCAACCCGCCCCGCTGACGCATCAACGCCCACGATCCGTCCGGTATCGTGCCAGCATGAAGCAGCTGCTCTCGATCTGTCTCTTCGCGGCCGCGCTCTCTCCAGCGGCCTGCACCGGCGGCGACGATGGCGACGCACCCACGCCATCGCCGACCGTCGCAACCACGACGACCGCCGCCGTTCCCACGCTACCGCCGCCCACGCCCACCGTCGTTGCGCCGACAGCAGCGCTCGTGATTGTCCCGCCAGCAGCGCCAGCGGCAGTCGGCGCGCCCGTGCTCGTGACAGTGCGAATCACCGGCGCCACCAACCTTGCGGCGTTCCAGTTCACACCTGTGTTCGACGAAGCGGCGCTCGAACTCGTGAATATCACCGACGCCGCGTTCGCGGGTTCAACCGGCCGCGTCCCGACATGCAGCCGCTCGCGCATGGAGCGGACGACCTATTTCTGCGTCTCAGGCGGCGCCCAACCAGCCGGCCCTTCAGGTGACGGCGACCTCGCCGTGCTCGAGTTCCGTGTACTCGCCGCAGGGCAAACGCAGATCGCCCTCGAAGGCATCAGCGCCACTATGCCCGACGCCACCGACATCCCCGTCACATCCCAACCGATCAGCATCACGGTGCAGTAAGCCACGGCGCGATGGATCACAGCCGCCCTCCGCTGTGGATCCTGCGGCTGCGGCGGTTCGGCTTTGCCGGTGCAAGAGTCACGGGACAGGATTGTTGAACAACAGCCAGATTTCAGGGATGGGCGAACGCTATCGCGCCGCCTCGTGCATCGCTACGATCACCGCAATGGATCTCAAGCAGTACATCCGCGACGTGCCCGACTTCCCCATACCCGGCATCCTCTTCCGCGACATCACGCCGCTGTTGTCCGACCCCGCCGCCCTTAAGTTCGCCCTCGATGAGATGACATCGCGCATAGAAGCGCGGCGTCCTGACGCGCTAGCCGCGATCGAATCCAGAGGCTTCCTCTTCGGAACGCCGATCGCAGCCCGACTCGGCCTACCGTTCGTGCCGATCCGCAAGCCCGGCAAGCTCCCCGCCGCCCGCATGTCGATGGAGTACACGCTCGAGTACAGCCAGGGTCAGCTGGATATCCACGCCGACGCGCTAGAACGCGGACAGCGCGCCATCATCGTTGATGACCTGCTCGCCACTGGGGGCACCGCACGGGCGGCCTGCCAATTGGTCGAGATGCTGGGCGCCGAAGTCGTCGGCCTGCAATTCCTCATTGAGCTGGAAGGACTAAAGGGTCGCGCGCTCCTCGAGGGCCACGCAGTGGACACAATCATCGCCTACGACTAGCGACGGGCAAGGGCCCCGTCCTCGTGCGGCCGATGATCGCAGAAGGCGCTACTTCCGCTTTCGAGCCGCGGGCGTACCCGGCGCACCATCCGGCCGCCGAAACTCAACGCGCTGAAACGACTCCGCGTGGTCGTAGCCGGTGATCTTGCGCCGCGCACGATTGCGCCGTTGCGGCGAGAACCAGGTCTTGAGGATCTCTTCCTTCGTGCGATTGTCTACCTGGCTCGCGTGAGCGGCGATCGCCTCCGCCTTCTGTTCGAGATATGGCCCGATGTCGACGTGATAGTCCGGCTCCGCTGCGCCGGCTAAGAGCAGCTCCGCCGTCCGGTGTGGCCCGATACCCTCCGCCGCAAGCTCGGCGTGATAGTGCGGGTCGTGAGCCGCCGGATAGAGTGCGTCGCGCACCGCCCGACCAATCGCGCGATGGTCGGTGTGGTTGAACCCAGCGCGAAATCCCTCCCACGTGATGATCAGGTCCGGCTTCATCTGCCGGATCAACTTCACGACCATTCCGCGCAGCTCGTGGTCCTCGACAAGAAAGCCGTCCGGCATCCCCCAGAACAGGCAGCGCTTGACGCCCAGCACTTTCGCCGCGTGACGCGTCTCTTCCTCGCGCATCGCTGCCAGCTCCTGCCGGCGAATCGTTACATCCCGCGTGCCCTTGTCGCCGCTCGTCGCGACGCACAGCGTCACATCCATTCCGAGGTCGCACAGCTTCGCGATCGTCCCCGCGCACAGGAATTCCGCGTCGTCCGGATGCGCCGTGATCACAAGCGCGCTCCCGTACGTGCGCCACTTCGCCTCGATCGGATCAGCCTTCTTCGGTCGCACCAGCAGCGGCCGTTTCGCAGTCTTTACAGCCATAGTCAACTCTCCGAGTCGGAGTGTACGCCCGCCACCAACCCTCGCGCGAGCGGAGGACCGGCACTCAGGCGCCGTCTCCGGTCAGGGAAGCACACGTGCGATAGCGCCAACAGAGCCTCACCGAGGTTCCTGCCAAACCTCTGTGCCTCTGTGACTCTGTGTTTTCGTGGCCGTTCGGGACGGCCAAGGCACGCCCTGTGAACGCATTCACTACCATTCCCCGGCCACCGGCGTATAACTGCACGGAGGACGAAAGGAGACCCACCATGACGAACGCAATCGAAGCCGCGACCAAGCTCGCAGACCAGTTCCGCCCCCGTGCGGCGGACTACGATAAGACCGGCGCCTTCCCCGAGCAGAACTACGCCGACATGCGCGCCGCCGGTTACCTCGCCGCGCCCGTGCCTGAGGAGCTAGGCGGCATGGGCGCCGACCTCGCGACGATGGCGAAGGCCCAACAGGCGCTGGCTCGCGGCTGCGCGTCGACCGCCCTCGCCGTGAACATGCACCTGTTCCAGGTAGGCACGACAGCGGATGGCTTCCGCGGCGGCAATGCAGCCGTCGAGCCACTCCTGCGCCGCATCGCCGCCGATGGCATCGTCATCGCCTCCAACGGCGCCGAAGCCATTGTCAACGGCGAGTGGACACCCTCGACAACGGCCGACCGTAAGAACGGCGGCTATGTGATCAACGGCCGTAAATTCTTCTGCTCGCAAGCGCCCGGCGCGGACGTCTTCCGCTTTCTCGCTCGCGACACAGAAACAGGGGAGACGCTGCTCTTCGGCGCACCGAAGTCGACGCCCGGCATCAGCATCGCTGAGACGTGGGACACGACCGGCATGCGGGCCACTGCCAGTCACGACCTCATCATCGAGAACGTCGAGCTGCCGGAAACGGCGATCGGCGCGCGCCTCCCGGCCGGCGAGCCGATGCGCACGCCGCTCTTCGCCAACGTCAACCGCTGGTTCGCGTCGCTCATGTCCAGCGTCTACATCGGCATCGCCGAGGAAGCGCGAGAAGAGGCCTACAAGGCGATCGGCACCGGCATCAACAGCGCCAACCGCGATGACGTGCTGACCAACATGCTCATCGGCGAGATGGAGACGGCGTTCCTGACAGCGCGCAGCGTCCGCGACCAGGTCGTCCGCGAAATCAACACGCCGCCAACGGATATACAGTCCGCGATCCCTACCGCCCTCATGATGAAGGACGCTGTCATCGCACAGGCAGCGATCGTCGTAGACAAGGCCGTCGAGATCGCCGGTGGCCGCGCGTACTTCCGTAAGTCGCCGCTAGAGCGCCTCGCCCGCGACGTCCGCGCCGCGAAGTTTCACCCGCCGTCCGCGCCGATCTCGTACCAGATCGCCGGCCAGCGCCTGCGGGAAGCCCGCGAACGCGTCGCCGTCCCCGCATAGGAGGGGAAGTAGCTGCGTAGCTTTAGCTGCGCCCCGCCGTCAGAAATAGCAGGAAGGCCGCGACATTCGCGGCCTTCCTGCCGTCTACATTGGTGAGCTACCCATTCCCCAGGAAGTCGATGATGTTCATAATCGCTGTAGAGTTCCGCCGGTACAGCTCCGTATACCCACACCCCATGCACGACACGGCCACGAACCGCCGGTTCTGCAGATTGAAGATGCGCGACCACAACCCGCTGGCTGTCGCCACATCGTTAAGCTCGCACGGACCGACGCCGCAGCGAACACAAGACCACGCCCCACCACGAACGGAGGTCGGCGCATCAGCCCTTAGACCGCCCAGCGGCGAAGACAGCCCCGCCGTGGTCGCGCCCGCGAAGTTCAGGGGCAACTCCGGCCGCTCCACCTTGCGCCCGGTGATCTCGCTGATCTCGTCTACCAGTTCCCACGCCGCCGCGTACCCGTACGGTGATGCGGCGCGATGCTCGTGCGTGATGCGCCCGTACGTGTTGATGATGAAGCTCGCCGGCAGCGTCTTCCCGAACCCGTCGCCACTCAGGCCAAACGCTGCGCTCGCCTGGCCGCCCGCATCGCATAGTAGCGTGTACGCGAGGTTCCACTCCGCCGCGAAGGCCGTACCATCCGCCGGCGAAGCATCGACGATTGCCGCGAGAGTGCCGCCGGCCTCAACGAAGGCATCGTCGTTGTCACGAAGCTGCGCCGCATTGTCAGCGCACATCTCCGTTCCGAACGCCGGCAGAATCGCCAGCGCCAGCGGCCCAGTTGCCCAAAGCGATGAGAGCCGCACGGTGGCGCCTTTCGCGTCTTGAAGCTCAAGATCCGGACAAAGCGCGCGCTGGTCGGGGGCCGGTAGTGGCATCGCCGTCATCGTCGATTTCTCCTGTACGGAGAATCATCGACCGCCGCGCACAATCTCCGTCATGCGGGTTCTCCCCAACACGCGTCGAAACGCAAAGACGGGCGGCTTAGGGCCGCCCGTCTCCGTAGTGTTGCTCGCACTATGGCGTTAGGCCGGGACCGAACTCTCGATCCTCTTCCCAACCGCCGCCGCTACCTTCGCTACGTTCCCCATCACGCTCTCGAACATGTCGAAGTCCAGCGACTGCGCGCCGTCGCTCAGCGCGTGGTCCGGGCTCGGATGCACTTCCAAGATCAACCCGTCCGCGCCCGCTGCCACCATCCCCAACGCCACCGGTTCGACGAGTCGCCGCTTTCCGGTGCCATGGCTCGGGTCGGCGACGATCGGCAGGTGCGAAAGCTCCTTGATAAGGGGCACCGCGTTGATGTCCATCGTGTTCCGCGCCGCCGTCTCGAACGTCCGGATCCCGCGCTCGCACATGATCACGTTCGGGTTGCCTTGCGCGAGAATGTACTCTGCCGCCAACAGCCACTCTTGCATCGAAGATGACATGCCCCGCTTCAGTAGGATCGGCTTGTTCGTGCGCGCGACCTCTTCAAGCAGGAAGAAGTTTTGTGCGTTGCGCGTCCCCACCTGCAGCACGTCCGCGTACTGCGCGACCGCATCGACGCTCCGCTCCGACATCACTTCCGTGACGACCGGCAGCCCCGTCTCGTCGCGCGCCGCCGCCAGGATCTTCAGTCCTTCGACCTCCATCCCGCGGAAGCTGTACGGGGATGTCCGCGGCTTGAACGCCCCGCCCCGCAGCATCGACGCACCGCGAGCCTTCACTGCATGTGCCGCCAGCATCACCTGCTCAGGGCTCTCGACCGCGCACGGCCCGGCGATCACGGTCACCGTACCCTCGCCAACCTTCACACCGCGCACGTCGACAATCGTGTCGTGCTTGCGGAACTCCCGGCTACACAGCTTGAACGGCGAGCTGATCGGCACCGTGCTTTCGACGCCGTCCATCACCTCGAGGTCGTCGGCCAGCTCCGGGTGCTCGCGATCGAGACCAACCACGCCGATCACCGTTCGCTCGACGCCCACGATAGGGTGGCCATCGAGCCCCACTTCGCGAATGCGCGCCATCACCGCGTCGAATTCCTGCGGGCTATGGCCCGGCTTCATAATTACCATCATCGTGTTGCCTCCTCTAGCGTTTCATTCGGTACGCGCTTCGGGCGCGTTGCCGGGGGTGGTGCGTTCGTCAAGAGTCGCCGTGGAGAGACCTTCCCCTTCGCCTTCTTCGTGGCCCTTGGTGGATCAAGCCTCATCTTTCACGAGGTCAGGTCGCAGCGCCTTGGCTCCTCGCTGGTAGACGAACTCTACTTCGTCCTGACGCTTCGCCGTGTTCACATGCATGAGGACTCGTATGCACATCGGCAGACTGCCCGGCACATACATCTCTTGCATGCACGTCAGCGCAACGTGTGACCACCCCAGGTGGCGGGCGGCTAGCGCGGGGAATTCGGCGTTGATGTCCTGCGTTGCCGAGAAGAAGACGCTGGCAACGTCATCGACATGAAGCTCGTTGGCTTCCATGAGGGCGGTCATGAGTTCGGAGGTCGCTTCGAGGATCTCGTCGCGTTCGTTGTTCTCGACTGTCGTTGCGCCGCGTATGCCGCGCAGCCGGATGGGGTCGTTGTTACTCATTTGGTGCTCCGCCGTCAGCTCAGTACCGATGGCCGTCCGCGCGGCCGACCGCTAGCTATACGGCCCAAATCCGCCGGCCGCGGAGTACCACGAGCAGCCGGGAAGACGCGATGCGCTCCCTTGGGCGTTACGTGCCTGGCTCCGTACGGCCGGTGAGCACCTCAACATAATCCCTGATCCGTTGTTCCCGCTCCTCTGGAGGAGCGTTCTCCACAGTCTCGACTACCGCCGCGCCCACAATCGCCGCGTCGGCCAATCCCTCCAGCGCGACGACATGCTCGCGCTTCGAGATTCCGAACCCAACCGCTAGCGGCAGGTTCGTCTTCGCCCGCAGGCGCCGGATGAAGTCCGGCAGTTCCTGCGATAGCTCCGCTCTCGCGCCGGTCACGCCCACCTGCCCGACGCAGTAGACGAACCCCGACGCCCTCGAAACAATCTCGTCGAGCCGCTGCTCGTCCGATGTCGGCGATGCGAGGAAGATCAGGTGCAGCCCTGTCGCCGTGCATGTCGCCCGCGTCTCGTCCGACTCCTCCGGCGGCAGATCGACGATGATCAGCCCGTCGGCGCCGGCCGCAGCCGCGTCCGAGATAAAACGATCCTCGCCACAGGCGAGGAAGGTGTTCAAGTATCCCATAAGAATCAGCGGAACGGCAACTCCGTCAGCCCGCAGCCGCCGCACAGCTTCCAGCACGTGCTCCGGGGTCGTACCCGCCTGCAGCGCCGCGTACGACGACCGCTGGATCGTTGGGCCATCCGCGAGCGGGTCGCTGAACGGAATGCCAAGCTCGATCCCGTCCGCCCCCGCATCGACCATCGCCTTCACCAGACGGACGCTCGTCTCCAGGTCCGGAAACCCCACCGTCAAGAACGGCATGAAGCCGATCCGGCCTTCCGCCTTCATCAGCGCAAATCGCTCGTCGATGCGGTTCGTCATGACGGGTCGCACTCCGTGGCAGCGATTGAGATCACGCTGATGAGGTTGAACACAAAGTGCGTCCCTATCGAACTCCAAAGGTTGCCGCTCCTCCAGTACGCGATCGCGAAGATGCATCCGACCAGCGAGAACAGCAGAAAGGTCTTGTAGAGATACGGATTGCCGAGAAGGTGCGCTGCGCCAAAGAGCGCGCCGCTCAGCACAATGCCAGCGGGAGTCCCCCAGCTCCGGCCAAGCCCCGCGAACGAGAACCCACGGAAGAACGTCTCCTCAGCAAGCGGCGCCATCACGACGGCCTGCGCGGAGAACAATCCCAGCAAGAGGGCGTCGCGCCGAATGTCGATTGGTATCTGATCGTCGCACTTCTGTTCCCACCCGAACGCCTGCATCGCGAGGCCGTAGATGAATGCCACAACGAACGCAGCGACCAGTGCGAGCGCCCCCCACCCGAGCGTGGACAGGGTCGGCATCTTAAAGCCCAGCGTTGACATCGGCGCGTGGTGCCTACGGACCGAAAAGAACAGAGCTACGCCAAAGATCCCCGCAAACGCCACGCCATTCGCAATCCAGGCGAGCACGTACTCGTTGCGAGTAGGGTTCTCCGCATCGCCGATAAGCAGCGCAAGCGGTATCTGCGGCGTGATGAAGACGACGAAGAAGCCGATGATGCCGAACCCAACGTCCTTGGCCTTCCAGGGCACGTTGGCCGGGCCAACGGTGGACGAACTCGGGGGCAATTCGGCGGAGTATCCCATTGGCTGCCAGTGTAGCGGCAGCTTCCGCCACGACCAGACGAAGCGTGGGTCCCCGCTTGCTTGACGTCCCTGAACGTCCCCGGTGGCACTCGCGTTATCAGAATGGGGAGCATAAGATACTGGGGCTGTCCAAAAGGGCACTAGAATCCATGCCCATCGGAGGAATACCGCGTGCGCGACCTCGTACTCATGATCGATCTCGACAACACCATCCTTGACAACGATGGCGTGAAGCAGGACTTGCAGGCCGCCATGCTGCGGATTCTCGGCGAGAAAACCGCCGCCCGCTTCTGGGAGCTCTACGAGGTCGTCCGCAAGGAGCTCGACGTCATCGACTTCTGGGAGCAGATAAAGCGCATGAAGGCGGAGTCCCCCGACGACCCCACCATTGATGAAGCCGCGAAGGCGCTGGCCGAGTGGGACTTCGCGCCCCGCGTCTACCCCAACGCCCTCGAGACGGTTGCCCATTTGCGCAACATGGGCCTCCCGCTGGTCGTCTCGGACGGCGACGCCGTCTTCCAGCCGGCGAAGATCCACTCCTGTGGCGTCACCGAGGCCGTTGATGGCCGTGTGCACATCTTCGTCCACAAGGAGAAGCTCCTGCCGAACCTTCGCGGCCAGTTCCCGGCCCAGCACTACGTCCTCATCGACGACAAGCCCGGCATCCTCATGCGCAGCAAGGCTGCGCTGGGCGATCACATCACGACGGTTCACGTGCTGCAGGGCAAGTACGCGCTCGATCCCAAGCACGCCGTCGACTACAAGCCTGACATCGTCATCCAGAACTTCAGCGACCTGCTGCAGTACAAGAAGGAAGATCTCATCAAGCCCCGCGTCGCCGCAGCGGCATCGGGAGCGTAGAGCAAAAGATGCAAGCACAGCGGCGCAACATGCGCCGTTGTCACGTCCGACGAACAGTAGTTTGGCCCCGCGCCGCGAACCAGCTAAGGAGACGAAGAGATGACGACGCAAACACTGACGAAGGTAGACGTTCCTGCGGATGTTCCGTCCGCAAATGTCGGCCTCTACGAGAAGAATTTCCAGACGATGACCAAGGGCACCGGCCGCCTCATGCTCTTCGCTGGCGACCAGAAGGTCGAGCACCTCAACGACGACTTTGTCGGCGCCCTCAGCGACGGCACAGCTATCGTCGATGACGACGCCGACCCGGAGCACCTGTTTCGTATCGCGAAGGAGGGCGTCATCGGTTGCTACGCAACGCAGCTCGGCCTCATCGCCCGCTACGCTCGCGACTACGACACCGTCCCTTACCTCGTGAAGCTCAACTCCAAGTCGCACCTCATCAAGGTCGGCCAGCAGGATCCCCGCAGTCGCGCCTGGGTCTCCGTTGAGGACGCGCTGACCCTTCGCGACAACGGCGTGAACGTCGTCGGGATCGGGTACACCGTCTACCTCGGCAGTGAGTTCGAGTCAGAGCAGATGGCCGAAGCGGCGCAGGCCTGCTTCAAAGCGCACCGCGCCGGCATGCTCGCCGTCCTATGGATCTACCCCCGCGGAACGGCCGTCGCCAAAGAGCAGGATCCGCACCTCATCGCCGGAGCCACCGGCCTCGGCGCGACATTGGGCGCTGACTTCGTGAAGGTGAACTATCCCAAGCCGGAGGATGGCACCGCGCCCGCCGTTGCCTTCCAGGAAGCCGTGAAGGCGGCGGGACGCACGCGCGTCATCACCGCAGGTGGCGGCAGCACCGACGTCCGCAAGTTCCTCCAGACCCTCCACGACCAGATCAATATCTCCGGCGCCTACGGCAGTGCGACGGGCCGCAACATCCACCAGAAGAACCTACGCGAAGCCGTCCTCATGACGAACGCCATCTCCGCCATCACCTACGGTGGCCACACCGTCGACGAAGCCATGGCCGTCTACGAAGGCAAGGATCAGTTCTCGATCTGAGGTCAAAGCGAACCACATAGACGTAGGGACAGGTCTTCAGACCTGTCCTTTGTCTTGTGTATCCGGTGCGATCCGCAGCCGTTCCAGCGCCTCGCGTTCCACGACCCGATACACCTCTACCAGCGGCATCCCATGCAGTGCGGCGAGCTCGCGGCAAACCTCATACTCCGGCGCTACGCGCGGCGCCTCGCCCGGAAGGCGCTTCACCTTCACTGCCGCCGGGCCCAGGCTGCTCTCGAACTCGACGACCTCACGCGCGGCCTCGTGCCGCGTGACGGGAGTGACCCGTACACCCAGCGTCGAAGTCTCGCGCAGCAGGATGCTCGCGATCACGTCCTCGCGTTCCGCCGCGCAGATCACCGAAACGACGACACCTGGTCGCTGCTTCTTCATCTGCACCGGCTGCAGCCACACGTCGGCCGCACCCGCCGCGAACAGCAACCCCTGCACGTAACCGAGAATCTCCGGGTTCATGTCGTCGATGTTCGTCTCGATGAGCAGCATCGTCTTTGGCTGCTCGATTGCCTCGCCAACCCACAGCCGCAGAGCGTTCGGCCAGCCTTCCGGATTCCGCCCGCCTGCCCCGTACGCCACGCGCTCGACATGCATCGGCGGCCGCTCGAACGTCGCCAGCGTCGTCACGATTGCCGCGCCGGTCGGCGTCACCATCTCCATCGGCCTGTCGCCGGTGGACGCAGCCATCGGAGCCTTGGCGATCGACATCAGCTCCAGCGTCGCCGGCGCCGGCACCGGCAGCTCGCCATGCTGCGAGCGCGCCGTCCCGCCCCCCGCCGGCAGCGCCGAGCAGTACACCTTCTCGATCCCCAACAGCCGCAGACCGACCACGGCGCCGCACACATCGACGATCGCGTCAAGCGCCCCGACCTCGTGAAAGTCGATGTTGTCGGGAGACGTGCCGTGAACGCGCGCCTCTGCTTCCGCCAGCCGCCGAAACACCGCCGTCGCACCAGCCTTGTCGCTCTCGGCCAGCGATGACCCGTCGATGATCGCGCGCACATCCGGCAGCTTTCGGTGCGGCTGCGTCTTCTCGGCCAAATCGACGTGCACGAGCGTCGCCGCGATCCCCGCGCGCGAAACCCGCTCCGCCCGCAGCGACCACCCCTCGACGTTCACTGCCCGCAGCTCGGCCTCAAACGCGGCAACATCAACGTCCGCATCGACGATCGCGCCCAGCAGCATGTCGCCGCTAACGCCAGAAAAACAGTCGAGATAAGCAACGCGCGTCAAAGCACCTCCGCCGGTCATTGTATGGCGCACCGGCGATGCGACCGTGAACACCGTAGGGGCCGACCTACGTGTCGGCCCGTCGTTGAGCGGTACGGGTGTGCGCGATGCGCTAACTACGCCAGCCGGAACGAATCCAGAAACGCATCGAACACCGGCGCGAACTCCGCCTCCTGCTCCAGCGGCGTCGTCATCGTGATGATCCAATCGCAGCGCTCGTTGCTGAAAACGACATCCTGCTTGCGTAGCGGCGGGATGTTCTGCTCGTTCGGCGACTCGAACCGGTAGGAGATCGTCGTCGCCGTCAGGCCGGCGATCGCGCGCTCGCCCATCACGATCTCGGAGTTCGTACCGATGCGCGCCGTCTTCGTGCCTTCAGCAGCAACGTGCTGCGCCTGATCCGCCTGCTTCGTCACGATGCAGTTGATCGCGATGCTCGCCTGCGCTGTTGCCCCCGCGCGCAGCGGCTCGAACACGACATCCACGCTGGCATCCCGTGTCTGGATACGGTTCGGATAGAAATTCCATCCCGCAGGCAGCGTCGCCGTATATCCCTTGCTTGCCGAGGAATCGACCTGGTTGTCCGCCACCTGCGGCGTCGGGAACGGCGTCACCAGCGACGACACGCCGGTGCCACTGGACTGCGAAATAGACGTGATGCCCGGCGTAGGTTGCGTGCCGCCGCCGCTGTCATCGCCTCCACAGCCCGCCGCAGCGAGCACGAGTGCGGCGGACGCGCCGAAAAGGACCAGTGTGCGTGGGATCGACATTCACGGCTCCGTTCGAGTCTGTGAGGGGTGCGGCGCATCTTACCATCGAGGCTTCGGCACCGGCCATTCGCCGCAGCACTGTCCCTCGCCACCGTCAAGCCTCACCTTCCCGTACGATGGCGAAGCACACACGGTTCCGACTGCGTTCGCTCACGGAGACCCACATGCGGCACAGCATCGACGACAAGGACGCCCGCAGGTTGCTCGGCGGCGGCCCCGTCGCCCTCCTCACGACATCGTGGCGGGGCAACTGGAACGTCATGCCGCTGGCCTTCTACACGCCCCTCAGCATCGACCCGCCACTCATCGGCGTCGCCATCCACCCGGGCCGCCACACCCACGACATGGTCCGCTACAGCGAGGAATTCGCCCTCAACATCCCCACGCAGGAACTCCTCCACCACTGCCAGTACCTCGGCACCGTCACCGGCTCGGAACTCAACAAGTTCGACCTCACGAAGCTCCCGACCTTCCGCGCCCGCCGCGTCGAGGCGCCGCTGCTAGAGGGCTGCGTGGGCTGGATCGAATGCGGTATCCAGGACGCATACACCGTCGGCGATCACACGATGTACGTCGGCAAGGTCGTCGCCGCATCGGCCGAGCAAGACGCCTTCGACAACAATTGGCTCCTCACCGATCCCGAAGAGAAGCCTCTGCACTATCTCGGCGTGAACTACTACGCCACGCTCGGCGAGCGTCTCGAAGCGCGCATACCGGCCGTCGCCGACATCAAGCGCGACATCGAAGCAGGCGCGGCAGAGTTGGTGGACGAAGAAGAATCAGCGGAAAGAAAAGAACGACAGGCCGAAGCCAAGGACCGCGAAGAGCGCGGGTAGTGCGCACCGTGCGGCTATCGCGCCCGCGCGTTCTCGACGAGTATGCCATCGACCATCGCCAGCACGAGGCTCGTGGCCTTCTTCAGCGACAATGTTGCTCGCGAACTCAGGTGATCGTACGACCGAAAGTTCGTCAGCAGCCAGATCGTGTCGGCCGCCTGCTTCTGCGTCAGCTCTGGCCGCAGCACACCCGCGTCGTCCAACCGCTTCGCCAGGAACAACAGGGGCTCGCGTCGCCGGAAGTCGTACTCGTCGACAGCCTTCGCCGCCTCCGGATCCACCGATGCCAGTCCGATCACGTTCCGATAGAACACGAAGTCGTGTGCCCAGAACTTGCATATCTCGCGCACGTACGTCCGCAGCGCATCCACGGGGTCGACGATGTCCACGGCCCCACGCACACGGTCACGCGAAGACTCCTCCAACGTCCCTTCGATCGACGCTTCCAGCAGCCCGAACTTGGACTTGAACTGGTAATACACCGTCGCGCGCGCCACACCCGCTCGGCTCGCGACGTCATCCAGGCTGGCTTGGAAGAATCCTTCCTCGGAAAACGTCTCGCGGGCAGCAGCGATCACGCGCTCCCGGGTCTCTTCGACGCTGGCTTCGCGCCGGCCAAGGCGATAAGGACGTGGGCTCACAGGTTCTCCTCCATCTATGACAGTACTTCGATCATACGCCATCCGTGCCCAGGGAGATGATGCTTCGGAGCGTTCCCGGGCGCTGCCTGTAACCTGTACCCAGTAACCTGTCCCCAAACAAGAAGGTGCCCGCCGCTTGATTTTCCTCCACAGTGACCTTATCGGCGAAGATAACGCCCTGTTCGTCACGCTTGTCGCGTCGACGCTTTTCGCGCTCATCATCGGCATCGCCTTCCACGAGTTCTGCCACGCGTTCATAGCAGACAGGCTCGGCGACCGTACACCCGCCAGCCAGGGCCGCGTCACGCTCAACCCCCTCGCCCACCTCGACCCCATCGGCACGATGATGATGCTGTTCATCGGCTTCGGCTGGGGTAAGCCCGTCCAGTTCAACCCCTACGGCCTCAAGACCGATCCCAAAACGGCGACGCTGTTCGTCTCTGCGGCCGGGCCCCTCTCGAACTTTGCGGCAGCGTTCCTCCTCGCCCTGCCGATCCAGTTCGGTCTTGTCCCCTACATCAATCCCTTCTCCACGACGATCATTGGCGTCGAGTCGCTGGATGACTACATCGGCCTGTTCCTCACCGGCGCCGTGTACCTCAGTTGCATCCTCGGCGTCTTCAACCTCATCCCGCTGGAACCCCTCGATGGCTTCAAGGTCGCGCTCGGTGTCCTCCCTGATCCGATCTCGGAGCAGTTCGCCAAGCTCCGCCAGTTCGGAGTGGGACCGTTTCTGATGCTCATCTTCGGCATCCCGTTCATCACTGGCTACTTCGGCGAGGTGTATAACCCGCTCTCAGACATCATGGTGCCCGCCGTCAGCTGGCTCGTTGAGCTCTTCACAGGCGTCGGCTAAGTGATCGCCCGCTCGCTCAGCCGAGTGTGGCACCGCGTCCGCCAGTTCTTCGGCGCCTTACGTTCGCGCGTCACGCCCACCGAGCGCGCCGCTGCCTACCACTGGCTCACGCCAGCAGAACAAACCCTGTTCGAAACCATGATGCTGCGAGACCAACAGCACGGCATCGTCGTCCTCAGCCGCGTGCGCGCGTCCGCCCCCCACGAAGACCGCGCATTGTTCGCCGCCGCCCTCCTCCACGACTGCGGCAAAGGCCACGTCACCCTCTGGCAGCGCATCCTTCACGTCGCGGCACCGTGGGCTGAGGCGAACCTCGCGCGGCAATCAGGGAGCGCCTGGAGGCAGGCCCTCTGGCGTCTGCGGTACCATCCAGATATCGGCGCGAACATGGCCATCCAGGCTGGAAGCGACGCCGAAACGGTGCGCCTCATTCGAGAACAAGACAAGAAGCCCGCAGATCCGCGCCTGGCGCTCTTGCAAGCCGCGGATGACGCGTAGAAGGACTCATCGAGCTGTGGAAAAAATTGGCGCGACCGAAAGAGCCACAGCGACCGAAAAGATCGCCATCATCGGCCTCGGCCTCATCGGTGGCTCGATCGCCCTCGCGCTGAAGCATGCGAACATCGCAGGTCTCCACATCGTTGGCACCGCGCGAACCCGCGACACACTGCGCGCCGCGACGAAGCTAGGCGCCATCGACGAGGAAGCCGCGTCGCCCGCCGACGCTGTCCGCAATGCGCGCCTCGTCATCATCGCCGCCCCTATTTTGACTACAAAGGCGATCCTCGAAGAGATCGCGCCCGTCCTCGATGAGGGCACCGTCGTCACCGACGCGTGCAGCACGTCGGGCGAGGTCATGCGTTGGGCGAAGGCCATCCTGCCGACGCACTCCTTCTTCGTTGGAAGCCATCCGATGGCCGGCAAGGAAACGCAGGGCATCGCCGCTGCCGACCCTAATCTCTTCCAGGACAAGGCATGGGTGATCTCCCCCAGCGTCAACGCGCCTGAGGCCGCCGTCCAGACAATCGTCGGCGTCGCGCAGACGTGTGGCGCCATCCCCGTCTTCATGGACGCCGACGAACACGACAGCTACGTCGCAGCCATCAGCCATCTGCCGTTCACCGTCTCGTCGGCCCTCTTCTCGATGGCATACGGCAGCGCCGCCTGGCCAGAGCTTGCGTCACTCGCCTCCAGCGGCTTTCGCGACACGACGCGCCTCGCATCCGGATCGCCGGAAATGATGCACGACATCGCCGTCACCAACCGCGACAATCTCCTCCACTGGATCGATCGCTTCCAGCAGGAACTCTCTCGCTACCGCGAGGCGATCGCGTCCGGCGATAGCAAAACCGTGCTAGAAACGTTCGCTAAGCCACAGATCGAACGCGACAACTTCGTCGCTGCCGGTCCGCCCAAGCGCACGACCGAAGGGCCGAAGCTCGAGGGCTTCAGCGTCGGAGATATGCTCCTCGGCACCAAGGTCAACAGCTATATGAAGAAACAAAACGAGATCCTGAAGGACGCCGAAGCGCGCGAGAAGAAGCAATGACGCCGGATGCGGCACAAGTACATGCCGTGGAACACCGCGTGGTGCGTCCGGCGAAGCGCCTCCGCGGCACCATCGCCGTCCCCGGTGACAAGTCCATCTCGCACCGCGCAGCCATGCTCAATGCGCTCGCCGACGGAGGAGCCGAAGTCCACAACTTCCTCCCGGGCGCCGATTGCCTCTCGACCCTGGCCGTCCTCCGCGCCCTTGGCGTCGAATCCACCGTCGATGATGATGCCGGCGTCAGCGTCCTGCGCATCAAGGGAGTCGGCCTGCGGGGCCTCCGCGAAGCAGCCGACGTGCTGGACTGCGGCAACAGCGGCACCACGATGCGCCTCATGTCGGGCGTCCTTGCCGGCCAGCCGTTTCTCTCGATCCTCACTGGCGACGCATCCCTCCGTTCACGTCCGATGGCCCGCATCCTCGAGCCCCTGCACCAGATGGGCGTGCACGTCATCGGCCGCGAAGGCGGCAAAGCGCCGATCGTCATCCGCGGCGGCACGGTGCGCGCTGTGCGCTATCGCCTACCTGTCGCATCCGCCCAGGTGAAGTCCTGCGTGCTGCTTGCCGCACTCTACGCCGGCGCAGAAACCACCATCGAAGAACCGGAAGCCACCCGCGATCACACGGAGCGCATGCTCTCCGCCATGGGCGTGCGCATCGAGCGCGAGGGCCCCGCCATCCGCCTGACCCCGCCGGAACGCCTGGGGCCGCTATCCATGCGCGTCCCCAACGACATTTCGGCGGCCGCCTTCTGGATGGTCGCCGCGGCCATCCACTCCGATGCTGAGATACACCTCACCGGCGTCGGCATGAACCCGACACGCACCGGCATCATCGACGCCCTTCGTGCCATGGGCGCCGATCTCGATGTCGAAGAGGAGCGCGTCACGGCCGGCGAGCCCGTCGCCGACATCGTCGTCCGTTCCTCGCAACTCACCGCGACCGCTGTTGGCGGCGACATGATTGCTCGCCTCATCGACGAAGCGCCCGTGCTCGCTGTCGCCGGCGCCTTCGCGCAGGGCGCCACCGAGATCAACGACGCTAGCGAATTGCGTGCCAAGGAGTCCGATCGTATTACGGCTGTCGCGTCGCAGCTCAACGCTCTTGGCGCTCGCATTACCGAACGCCCCGACGGTATGTCGATCGAAGGCGGCACGCGCCTAGCGGGCGGCGATGTTGAGTCGTTCGGTGACCATCGTCTCGCGATGGCACTCGCCGCCGGAGCCCTCAGCGCTTCCAGCGAGGTGCGCATCAAGGATGCAGAGGCGGTCGCCGTCTCCTACCCGACATTCTGGGACGACCTCGACCGGCTGACGGAGTAGCGCGTGCCGGACGAACTCCATCCGCTGCTCGTCGTCCTCTCCGGACCATCCGGCGTCGGCAAGGACGCGATCCTCGACGAACTCGCGCAACGCGGACACGACTTCCACCGCGTGATCACGTGCACTACGCGCGCACCACGGGAAGGCGAGCAGCACGGCGTCCATTATTACTTCGTCACCGATAGCGAATTCGACGACCTGATCGAGAACGGCGGCCTGCTCGAACATGCCGTCGTATATGGCCACCGCTCCGGCGTCCCAAAGCAGCAGGTCCTCGACGCCATGGCCGCGGGCCGCGACGTCGTCGTCCGCACCGACGTCCAAGGCGCCGCCAGCATCAAAGCGCTCATGCCCGATGCCGTGCTCGTGTTCGTTGCGCCCACATCCGTCGCCGAGATCGAAGAGCGCATCCGCGCCCGCGGCTCCGACGACGAGGAGCGCATCCAGCGCCGCCTCCAGACCGCTGAAGCAGAAATGCGCCGCCAGCCCGACTTCGAGCACATCATCATCAACGCACCCGGCGCACTCGCCGCCAGCGTCGACCAGCTTGAGGCGATTCTTCGTACCGCTCGCGCGGATCACCGGCGGTGACTAAGTCGGCGTAGCCGTGAAGTGTCGCCGAACGATACGCTTTCCCATGCCTGAAGCGGCCTCGCGTCCGCCCTCGCCTGAGGGCGCATACTCACAACGCCTCGGCGTCCTGTCCGACAGTCAGCTCCAGGCTGCACTCGATCGCTTCGATCTCGGTCAGCTCATAGATGCGCGTTCGGCGCCGGGTGGCCTGTTCGGGCAGAACGTCCTGCTTCAAACCACCGCAGGCGGTTTCGTCCTGCGCGGCCAGGCGCACTACGACGGCCAGTTCCAAAAGGAACGCTTCTTCTCGCGTCTCATCCATGAGCAGACTCCCGCCGAGGCCCCTTGGCCGTACGTGATCGAGAAGTCGCCCGAGATCTTCGGCTGGTCCTTCGCCATCATGCCGCTGCTCGACGGAGTTCACCTCTCAGCGCCCGAAACTCAGCAGTCACTTACGCAGGATGATCGCATTGCGATCGCCAGCGCGATAGGTGAATACCTCGCCCTGCTGCATAGCACCGAGTTCAACCGTCCCGCCGTCTATGACTACGTGGCTGACGATCTCAAACCCATGCCCGCGCCTTTCGCCGACTGGATCGTTGGTGAAGTACGAACCTGGCTCGACCGCTGCCTTCAGGCCTCACAAGAGACAACGCCCGAGGACGTCGCCTGGGTGGAAAGCATCGTCGAAACCGCTCGCCCCGCCATTGCTGGCGACGTTCGTCCCGTGGTGGTCCACACCGATTTTACTGAGGGCAACGTCGTGGCAGCGCGCGACGATTCCGCCTGGCGCATCAACGGCGTCTTCGATCTCGGTGAGGCCTACATCGGTGACGGCGAGTACGACCTCTCCCGGGTCATCTGCGCCTACGCCATACCCGACACCGGCCGGCTCCTCCCGTTCGTGCACGCCTACCCCGGCGTACATCCCCTGCGGCCGCATGCCCGCGAACGGATGGCTCTCTACATCCTCCTCGACCGCTTGATCATCTGGGAGTACGGCCAGCGCAACGGCGTCTGGTTCAAGCCTGGTGTGAACCTCCGGGCGTTCGCCGAGCGGTTCGTGGACGCCACCAGGGTCGTCGCCGCCTGACATTCGCCGGCCTGAGCGGCGCATCTGTCATCCTGTAATGGTGAAGGTAAGCGACACACCAACGACGCAGGAGTGCATCGGCGCGTTCTCCGACGAGTCCGCCGCCAGCGCGGCCGTCATGTCGCTGCGCCAGCAGAACGTGCCTCCAAGCGCGATCTCGGTGGGCAAAAGCGCTGACACGCAGCCGCCCCCATCCGAGATGCCAACCATGGGCAAGGTCTTCTGGAGCGGCTTCTGGTGGAGCGTCATCGGCGCCTTCGTCGGCGTTGCCATGGGCCTCACCGTCGGCCTCCTCGGCTGGGGCGTCCCCGGAACGACCGACAACATCGCCATCCAGGTCGCCTCGTGGACCATGTTCATGCACGTTCTCGGCGCACTTCTCGGCTGCTACCTCGTGCTCGATACCGGCGACCGCTTCGCCCGCAAGGCCGATCACCACGACCGCCCCTCCACCCTCGTCCGCGTTCGCAGCACGGATCCCAACTCCATCACAGTCAGCGAGCGTGTGCTCCGACAAGCCGGAGCAGCCGTGACTAGCCCGACTTCGCCGGGTGCCCCCCCGCCCACCTGAACCGGCTGGCACCCGCAATGAAGCGACAGTTGGCACGGCGCGCCGTGCCAAGTACGCTAGTCCAAATTCACCGGCACTCACGCATGAGGAGGACGATCGGCATGTTCCCAAAGGCGCTCGTCCGAATTGCAATAGTCGGAAGCCTCGCCGCTGCTCTCATGATTGCCGTTGCTGCGTGTGGTGGAGGAGACGACGGCGACGCTCTCTCCATCGAGGACTACCTCACAGAAATGGAGCGCCTCGACAACGATGCAGAGGCCCAGCAGACCGCACTCCGCCAGCAGTTCGAAGCAGCAACCGTCGGCGACAGCGGTAGCGGCGCATTGACCGATGTGTACAAGGAAGCGCTCGAAGCCTATTACGTCGGCCTCGCCGAAGCTGGCAAGGACTTCATCAACGCCGTCGAAGACCTTCAACCACCCGACGACGCGCAAGAAGTGCACGACGAATACATCGCTGCCTACGACGAACTCCTTGCCCAGCTCAACGTCATCATCGACGAGATACCCACCCTGACCAGCAGAGGCGACAGAGACGCGCTGTTGTCGAGCCCCGACCTCGAAGCCGCCTTCGCGCGCGGCAACGCTGCCTGCGCCGATCTGCAGCAACTCGCCGCCGATAACAACGTCGACGTCGACTTCGGCTGTCAGGTGTGACGTCTACAACGCCATCGCCGCCGCCCTCTTTGTCCGCGCATCAACGCGCCTTCATCGAAGTTCAACGCGTCGCGCGGCTCGCAACTGTCGACGCCGAGGGCCGTCCACACATTGTCCCCATCTGCTTCTGCCTGATCGGCGATCACCTCTACACGCCCATCGACGATAAACCGAAGCGCGGCGCGCCCGCAAACCTACGCCGCATCCGCAACATCACCGCCAATCCCGACGTGCAAGTCGTGTTCGATGTCTACGACGATCGAGACTGGACGAATCTGCGTTACCTACAAGTCCGCGGCATCGCGTCGGTCGTCGACGACGCTGCGCAACGCACATCAGCGATCGCAGAACTGCGAGCACGCTACTCGCAGTACGAACATATGTCTCTCGAAGAACGTCCGATCATTCGCGTCGCCATCGAACGCGTCGTTGAGTGGATCGCAGCCGAAACGATGGCATGACTTGCGCACTGCCTACACGCATGCGGCTATACTTGACAGATGGCAACCCGCAGCCATACGTGGTTCGACGCCGAGAAGTTGCTTCCCGGCGAGGAACTGGTTCGGTCAGGTTCTGCGCAACTGCGCATCGACACACCTCCCTACTGGTGGGAGGGTGTGTTAGTCCTGACTTCGGATCGGCTCTTCTTCCTCCCGCACGTCCACAACCCCTTCCTTGATCGCACCGCCTTTTGGTTGCGTGACCTCCTCGACCACGCGCCTGCCGGCCGCAATCGCCTGCACGTCCGCACGCACGATGAAGCCGCCCTGTTGCACATCCTCGATGCATCGCCGCGCGCTGTCGTTGGCGCCGCGGCCTCGACATGGCTCCGGCTCATCCGCCAGCAGATGCGCGTCGCCCGCCCCGCCAGCGCCTTCACCAGCACGACAGACTCGCCCGTCCGGAGGCGCGCCGCCGGATGAGGACAGCTGTCGTTGTTGCCTTAACCGCGATCGTGGCCACGGCTGTGATCGTGACCTCTGTCCTCGTCTTCTCGCAGACGGAGGCCGACGACGGCTCTGTCGAGATTCAACCCCTCACAGCCTTCGCCACCCGCGCCGAACAGGCGCGCGCCCTCCCCGCGTCATGGGTCGAAGGTCTCGACCGGTCCGACGACGGCGAGACCCTCCTCCTCGCCTGCTCGGACGTCGATGGTGATGGCGTTCTGTCTGCCGCGGATCGCCCCGAGTTCGCAACGCTCGCGGTTGGACTAGATCCAGCGCTCGCATGCACTCGTCCCGGCCGCAGCGCCGACTACTACGCCGGCACACCCTCCGATGTCCGCATCTACAACTGCGACGCCGTCCCGCCCCCTGCCCTCATCGTTGCCGTCGGTTCGGCCGGCTCCGACCTGCTCGATCCGTCCTCCGGCGAAAGCATGGGCGTGCTGCAGATCGTCAACGACCTGCAGTCGGAGGCGCACGATGCCGGCCTCGCCACGCTCCCGATCCTCAGCGTGTCCGCCATCTTCGGCGCGGATCCGCCGCAGCGCAGCCTTGAACTATTCTTGAGCCAGGAAGTTGCCCGTCGCCTCGAAGAAATGCCGTGCCTGCGCGCCGTCATCCTCGGCCACAGCCACGGTGGCGCGACCGTCACCGCCGTCACCGCCGCCCTCGACCCCGCATACGCGAATCGCACCTACGGTGTCCTCATTGACCGCACTACGGCACTCTACGACCGGCCCGAGACGGAGTACCCGCGGTCCATCCCGCTGCTCAACGTCTACCAACTCAACGAAGGCTGGCACGGCATCGCCCTCAACCGCCCCAACGTCTACGACATCGACCAGTCGTACGAACGCGCCCCGATCGCGCCGAGTGACGAAGGCGGCGGCAGAATCGCCCAGGTCAGCCACAAAACGCTCGATGATTCGCCCGGTGTCCAGCGCTTGGTCGTGGACGCAGTCATGACCTGGCTCGCACCGGACTAGGAGCCGCGAGGCAGGGGCGCAGCAGGCTGCGCCCGCCATCAGTCTTCCGAGTACGTGCGCGCTTCATCCACCGTCGACGGCACGCCGGTAACTTCCGTTCGCCCCGTCGCGAGCAGCTCGTTGCGCGCCGCGACAGTGTGTGAGTGCAAAGGCCATCCCGACTCCAGCGCAACGCGCACGTGATAGTCGAGGTACTCACGCATCGCAGCAGCCAAATCCGTCTCAGCAAGTTCCGCGACCCGCCGCACCCGCGCGTGACGCTCCAGCTTGTGCGGCTCGATCTTGTCCGCGATGAACACCACCTGTTGCAAACGCGTCATGCCGGTGTTCGCCGTTGTGTGAAACGCCACCGCCCCAAGCACGTCGCCATCCAGCACGTTGTAGCGCTCTTGCAGGATCGGCACAGCCAACGGGCCATGCAACAGGATTGGCTCCAGTGCATCAGCCGGGTCCAGCTCGTAGCCCTGTTCCGCCGCGATCGTCAGGAGTCGCTCGTCGCTGTGCGCCCGCAGCAGGTCGTGTCCCAGCGCCGCAATCGTCGCCGCGTGTACGTCCACGCCATGAATCGCCGCCAGTCGCCGCGCCTCCGCGACGACGCGAATCACGTGCTCGGCGAGCCCAGAAGGCACCTTTAACAGTGCGGCCCGCAGCAGTTCTTCAGTGTCGTTCATCGTCCGGCTTCCACGAGATGATCCGCGTGGGCTGGACCCTGATGAGCACACGCTGCTCACCCTGCCTGTCGCCCACATACCCGACAGGATCATCGACATAGCGCCCCACGATGGCTAGTGCCCCCTCGTACGCATCCTCGTCGAACGTCACGAATTCAGCTTCGCCGTAGCCCACCACCGACGTTTCCTTCGGTGGGTCATCGACCAGCAGCGTGATCCGGGGATCCCGCTTCAGATTCCTGTACTTCACCCGATCCCGGTTGGTGGCGATCCAGAACGCCTCCCCATCCCAGCGGTACCAGGTGGTCGAGAGCTGCACGGAGCCGTCGTGCTTCAGTGTCGCAATCACAGCGGTATGTGGCGCAGCGAGAAAGGCTTCGCGTTCAGCATCTGACAGGGGCATGATGCATTGTAGTCCCGTATCCCGTCGCCCACTGCCGTCCTATACTGCCGTTGCGAAATCGAGAGAACATCGCAATACGGGAAGACTATGCGTAAAAAGATCCGCATCGACGGGGTCGTCACGCCCGAGGACGCGCAAAACCAGTACTTCTACCTTCCCTTCGACATGCCCGCAGGCGCCCGCCGCGTCGAGGTCAACTACCACTACGAGAATCAGGTTGTCGGCGCGCAGGAATTCAACCCCGGCAACAACATCGACATCGGCGTCTTCGACGCCCGCGGCACCGAGTTCCTGCACGGCGGCTTCCGCGGCTGGAGCGGCGGCGCGCGCTCGCAGTTCCACATCGCGCACGATGCGGCGACGCCCGGCTACCTTCGCGGACCGCTACAGAAAGGCGAATGGAACATCGTCTTCGGCCTCACGAAGATCGGCGAACCAACTCGCTATCGTGTGAACATCGAGGTCGACGTCGACCCAAAAGCCGTCACCAACGATGTGGCGCAATTAACCGAAGTCCCCGTCCCCGGCGCCTACGCCCTCAGCGCCGCTGCATTAGGTGCGCCTCCAAAGGGCGGCCGCTGGTATCGGGGCGACCTCCATGCCCACAGCGAACACAGCGACGGAGCGAACACCGTCGCCGAGATCGTTGACTACGTTCACCGCATCGGTCTCGACTACTTCGCCCTCACCGACCACAACACGATCAGCCACTGGGACGATCTCGCGCGCCTCCAGCAGGCAGGCGGACCGACGCTGCTCATCGCCGGCGAAGAGATCACGATGCAAACCGGGCACGCTAACGTCTGGGGCCTAGACGGCTGGATGGACTTCCGTGGAACAGACAACGAGCGCGTCCAGCGCCTCATCGAGCACGCCAACCAGCGCGGCTCGATGTTCTCCATCAACCACCCCGACTCGCCCATCCCGTGGAGGCACAATCACGTCCACGGCTACCAGGCGGTCGAGGTTTGGAACGCCCCCTGGCGCTACTACAACGAACCCGCCCTCATCCGCTGGCAATTCCACCTCAACAAGGGCGAGCGCATGGTCGCCGTCGGTGGCAGCGATTCACACTGCGTCCCGCCAGCTGAAATGACGCAGCCCAACGGGCCGGGCGAGCCATGCACCTGGGTCTGGGTCGAAGGTCCGCTCACGCAGAAAGCCGTGCTCGATGCCGTCGCCGCCGGCCGTGTCTTCGTCTCCGAAGCCCCGAACGGCCCCATGCTCGACCTCCGCGCCGACGCTGACGGAGACGGCACGTTCGAGACCCTCGCAGGCGATGTTTGCGTAGCGCCGTCAGGCAGAAAGATGCGCTTCCACTTGAAGTACCGTGGCCCCGACGGCAAGCACCTGCGCTACTTCAGCCGCAAAGGCCTCGAACGCGATGTCATCGCCACAACCGAAGAGTTCGACGACGAATTCGAGCTTCGCTGCGAACCCGACGATTACCTCCGTGTTGAATGCCGCGGCTTCCGCGGCCGCCCAGACCGCGGCGAAGTAGCCCACGCCCTCACCAACCCCATTTACTGGGGCAACTGGTAGCGACAGCGACATCGTAGGGACCGATATGTGGGCCTTGCCCGCTGTCTTCGTCAGTGATCGAGTCCGAACCAAGCTAGCCTTCGGCCGTTCAGCGATGCCGCCGCTGCGATTTCCGCACAGGCCACCGTTCGTCGCATGGAGTACGCGCATGCCATCATGTGCCCATGGATAACCTCATCATCCGTCCAGCGCGTCCCGAAGAAATCGACCGCCTGGCCGACATTATCAACGACCCACCCTCACGAGCGACACTGAAGATCGCTGGGAGCTACGACAAGGCCATCAGCGGGGGCCGCATCCTCTGCCGCAAGGGCATTTCGCTCCGGATAGAACAGTGCACCGTCGCCGAAGTGGATGGCACTGTCGTCGGAGTCATGGACGCCTCCGCGAATCGAAGAGATCCCGAAGTCGGCGTGAGCCTCGTGTTGCAGCTCCTGGTGCCCGTTGTCCGCACCGTCGGTTTCGACGGCCTGTGGCGGCTGTTGCAATCGCGGCCAGCGTGGGCACGAAGCTCATTCGAACCCCAGCGGGCTCCTACTATGTCGCGGAACTCGACGTGGCCGCGCAGCAGCGCAACAAGGGCATTGGAGCGGCGCTACTCGCCGAAGGCGAGCGGCAAGCACGTTCCGCAGCCATCACAATGATGGCGCTCTCCACCGACATCACAAACCCCGCCCAGCATCTCTACGAACGCTTCGGATTCCGTGTCGTCGAGACGAAGCGGGACGCCGAATACCAGCGTTGGACTGGTAGCCCAGGTCGCGTCTTGATGATGAAGGAGTTGGTCGCTACAGACTGATCGGCTCACCCGCACGCGGCGTAGCCAGACCCTCATTCATGCTCCCGCTGCGAAACCCCGCAAGGTCGAGCGTGACGTACTTGTATCCAAGGTTCTTCATCCGTGTCACGATCCGCTCGCGATGCTCAACCACAAGCGCCAGATCCTGCGCCTCGACCTCAATCCGCGCCACGTCAGAGTGATGCCGCACACGAAGTTGCCGAAGGCCCAACTGCCGCAGAAACGCCTCCGCCGCACCCACCTGATCCAGCGCCTCCACCGTCACAGGCGTCCCGTACGGAATGCGCGACGAAAGGCACGCCATCGCCGGCTTATCCCATGTCGGCAGCCCGCGCTCCTTCGACCACTCCCGGATCTCCGCCTTCGTGAACCCTGCCTCGATCAGCGGGCTCCGAACGGAGTGCTCAGCCGCCGCAACCCGCCCGGGCCGGTGGTCACCCAGATCGTCGAGGTTGCACCCATCCAGCACAAAGGCGAACCCCTCGCGAGCTGCCATCTCCTCCAGCAGGGAATACAGCTCGGTCTTGCAGTGATAGCACCGCTGGGGCGAATTCTCGACATAACCGGGACGATCCATCTCGGACGTGTCGAGCAGCACGTGCCGAATGCCGATCTGCGCCGCAAGTTCACGCGCTTCCGCAACCTCCGCCGCCGGAATCGAAGGCGAGACGCCCGTGACGGCGATGGCGCGCTCACCAAGCACATCTGCAGCGATCGCCGCCACGAATGTCGAGTCCACGCCGGCCGAGAACGCGACGATCACGGACTCCATATCGCGGATAGTGCCACGCAGCAGTTCCAGCTTCGTTTCCATGGCTGCCATGGTACCAGCACTGATAGGGAACCCCCTACGTGCCTAAGGCCATTCTGCCGATATCAATAGTGTCAGGTCGGGGGAGAACGGAGACCGGATTGGTTGGCGCCACGTCCTATTTGCACCTGCGCTTCGCCGTGGTGAGTTTTGCTGTTGCGCTTCTCATTGGGGCGGTTGCCGTACTCGCCGGGCGCAGCGCCGTGGTAGGCGACCAGCACGAGTCCGCCGCCCAGAGCACATCACGCCTCGTCTCCGCGCCCATGCGCGAACTCTTCGCGGATGCCGCGACAAACGACCCACCGCGCCTCACGCCTGAACAGTTGGCCCGCGCCAACAACCTCACAGCCAGCGTCGTTCCCGCTGATCTCTATACACTGCGTGTCTTCGCACCCAATGGATCCGCGCTTTACGCAAGCGATGGCGCTGGCGATGCGTCCTCGCCCGCCACCGCGCCGCTTGCGTGGGGGACGAACAACATCGACGGCGCGCCCATCTTCATCACGCGCGTCAACGATGGCGATTACTTCGTCGAGATGACCGAGAACGCCGTCCCCATCGAGGACCGCATTGCCCAACAGCAAGGCACCGTGTTATCCATGGTCGCCCTCGTCGTCGGCCTCCTCTACGTCCTGCTCCAGGGCGCCTTCTGGCTAATCACGCGCTCGATCCAGGCCGACCACCGCCGCCTCGTACGGCTCTATGTGTCAGGCGCCCGACTTCGTTCCTCGCTCGATATCCACGACGTGTTGACCCAGCTCACGCGCGACGCCACAGCCGCCGTGAAGGGCGATTTCGGTATCGTCGCTCTTTACGACCACGAGAACGGCGACATGCTGCTCAGGGCGACGTTCGGACAGGCAACCGGCACCATCGCCCACCACCAGCGCGCGTTCGAAGAGTGGTACATGCGCCGCTGCGTCATCACCAACACCGCCATCATCACAGCCCAGGCTGCCGACGCGTTCCACCAGTTCTATGGCGATGTGCCGGAAGAAGGTCAGCTCAACATCGTGTGCGTCCCGATGACACTGCGCGATCGCGTCCTCGGGGTTGTCGCTGTGCTCAAGACGCCAACCTCCCGCAAGAACGCCTTCCCCGCCGATGGCGTGCGCCAGCTCACAGACTTGGCCGTTCAGGGTGCCATGGCGGTCGAACAGGCGGAGCTCTTCCAAAAGGTGCGCGCTTACGCCGATGAAGTCGAGCTGTCCTACGACTCCACCTTGAAGGCCCTCACCGCCGCCCTCGATGCGAAGGACGACGTCACGGAAGGCCACTGCGAACGCGTCTCCAAGCTCACGTCGGTGCTCGCCCGCCAGATGGGTGTCACCGAGCGCGCCCTCGTCGACATAGAGCGCGGCGCACTCCTGCACGACGTCGGCAAGATCGGCGTGCCGGATGCCGTCCTCAAGAAGCCCGCCGCCCTCAACGAGCTTGAGTGGGAGGCCATTCGCAAACACCCGCTGCTCGCAGGCGTCATGATCTCGAAGGTCGGCTTCCTCGAAGGCGCCACGCCCATTCTCATGTACCACCACGAGCGCTTCGACGGCGGCGGCTACCCGTTCGGCATTTCCGGCGACAAAATACCGCTGGAAGCCCGCATGTTCTCGGTCGTCGATGCCTACGACGCCATCACGTCCGACAGGCCGTACCGTGCCGCTCGCGGACACAGCGAAGCCATGTCAGAGATCGCCAACAACAGCGGCACGCAGTTCGATCCGATGGTCGTTGCGGCGTTCCAGAAGCTCATGTCATCGCGGCCCGAACTGAGGGCACAGGCAGGGAGCACGCACAGCCGCACCCGCGTCCGTGGCCACGAGGACGATGACGGGCCCAGGTTCATCGAGTCCGTCGCCTGACGACTGCCTCGTTCGCATCGCCACAGTGCTGTAGCGAATCCGGCGCCACCGACCTACGGCGTTCGTGCCTCTTCCGAATCCGCTTCCACCAGCGGTCGCCGCGATGCCGTCAGCCACGTTCCCCACGCTGGCTTCTCCGTTCCATCCGCGTGCAGCAACCCGATGCTTCCGAACACGCCGAACGCCGTGCCCTCCGCGTACGCCGGATCCCAGCCCGCAAACCAGATCGCAACTGGCATGCGCAGCAACGCGGCCGCATCGACGATCCGCTCAACAAACGCTGCCTGCTCTCCCTCGCTGCCACCGCCCTGTCCATCCGCTGGCGGTTCGGATGAAAAGCCCATCTCCGCGATCACGATCGGTGCGTCCGTGAACGCCTGCAGCTGGCTGTAGTAGTTGGCCGGAATGTCCTCCGTGCGCTCAAACGCAAAGCTTGGGTATGTGCTGATCGCAGTCACGTCCGTCTTCCCCTCGAATCGCGCCAGCAGCTGCCATGAAGGGAAGTGGCGGTTCTCCGTCGGCAACAAGGACTGCATGTCCTCGTACTGGAACGTTACCGTCACCTGCGTCTCGGGCGATACGCTCTTCACCCGTTCGTACGCGACGGCATAGACGTTAACAAACGCATCCGTTTCTTCATCGTCGCCCTCGAGGAACAGGTTCATCTCCACGCCGAGCGCGAGATACGTCGGCCGATAGTTGATCGCCACGTACTCCGCGTACGATACAAACGCCGCCTGCACATCAGGGTCCTGAAAGGTTCGCCCTTCGTGGGAAGCCGGTAGTCCAGCGAGGCGGTCACGCCCCGTCGCGCTGTCAGTCGGGTCGATCGAGAAGAAAAGGCCCAGATCATGCTCTTCGACGGCTGCGATCTCTGCCGCTGTGGTATCCGCCGTCTCGTCGCTCACAGCACCACCCGGCAGGAAATCGCTCCACGGTGGGTTGCGCTGGATCAGCACCATTTCGCCCGCCTCGCCGGCCAGCCGAAACGCGTCCACGTACGATTGCGCGTTTAGTTCACGGGGAAGCGTGCTAATGCCCATCTTGAATGTGCGGGTCGCGCCGTCTGAGGGCGCGGGCTCGTCGTCGTCGCCGCCGAAGCATCCGGTCGCTGCCACTGCGATTGCGGCGAGTGTGAAGCCACGCACGAGCAGTCGAAATGTTTGCCGCATCACCCCTCCGCGAAACCCGCGGGATTGTAGCGGATCAACGTTGCGGTGTTCGGCACACATGTTGCGATGGCAAGTGTTCAACGGTGCGCGAGCCCCGCAATCCAGCGGTCCAGTTGTCCGGGCGTCCGCACACGCACGATCGTCTTGTCTGCGTATTCCGCACGCGCGAAGCGCTCCGGGAACGTGCGCCGCTGCTTGGCCCGCGATTTGAACGCCCAGACAAACAGCGAATCCCTCGACGTGAAGTGCTGACGCAACGACTCCCGGTTGCCATTCCACAATGCTTCCTGTGTGACCGCGCGCGTCATTGTCCGCCGAAACAATCGCAACAGTGAAAGCGGCAGCGGATAGTCGAGCCATACGATCGTGTCCGCGCGCGTCCAAAGGATGTCCGCCGTCATCGTCGTGTAGTTGCCGTCCGTCACCCAGCGATCGACGCCGTCGATCGCGGCCGTGATCTTCGCGCGAAACTCGTCCGGCTCCGCTGGCGTCCAGTTCGGTCCGTGGAACAACCCATCAAGCTCGATGTGCTTCGCGTCAATCACCTGCGCGATGCGCAGCCCCGCCGTCGTCTTCCCCGAGCCGGTAACGCCCAGGACGACGACGCGTGTAGGTAGAGTCAGCGCCGATGCATTGGTGGCCACGTATGTATCTTAGCGATGAACGGAGGTTGCTAGGCGGCTTCCATCGACTGTCGCGGCGCAACGATCTGATTGATCAGGCCGCCCACACCCGTGCGCTCGTCGTACTCCAGCGTGTCGAACTCCAGAGCGAGGATGCAGTCAAACGACTGCGCCAAAAGCGGCAACATCCGCCGCATTTTCTCAACAAGGGCAAACGTCTTCAGCCGGTCGAACCCGTGCAAGATCGCCACAATGCGAATGTCGCCGTAACAAAATACCTGCGCATCATTCGCCGTGCTGGAAAGAGACGCCATGCACGCGTCCCGGAAGTTCTCGAGCGCTGCCGCATCGCTACTTCGGCGCAATTCTTCAGCGCCTACGAGATCGACCATCAGGAACATGGGCGTCCTGCCCTGTGCCATCAGGCCGTCAATCAACGCAGCAAGCTCTTTGCGAAAGTCATCCATACGAGAGAAGTATCGGCATACGGCCAGTCCGCATGAGCCAATCCAGGCCTAGGGGCCGACCTACGTGTCGGCCCTGCCCGGCCAGCGTCCGAACCCTCATGCCAGGCCGCGAGCCTCGCTCGGTGCTACCCGACATCCGCCGTCTCGCCCTCCGGCGCCTTGGCTTCCCGCGCGCCCGCTGCCGCTCGTTGCTTGAACGTATCGATCACGCCCATCCGCTTCAGCATCGCACCGCTCATCGCCGGAAAGAGCTCCTGTAGCGCCAACAACGGTCGCATCGGCATCGGCATCACCAGCTCCTCGCGCGCACCGTGGATCACCGCGATCACCGCGTTCGCCACGCGATCGGGCGATACCTCCGATGTCATCCGCGGCGCCTTCTCGCCCGTGTCCGCCCACATTCCCGCATCCGCCACGAACCCCGGACACACCACGCCCACATGCACGCCGGTGCCATCAAGCTCAACTTTGAGCGAGGCTGTCATCGCGTTCAACCCTGCTTTGCTCGCGCTGTAAATCGCGTTGTACGGCGTGATCGACTTTCCCGACATCGATGACACGTTCACGATCGCGCCCGTCCCGCGCGCGACCATCGCTGGCAGCACCATTTTGCTCAGCCAGATCGGCGCGCTCAGGTTCGTCTGTAAGATCGCATCGACCTCTCCGAACTCGTGATCGATCACGCTCTTCGTCACTTCGATCCCCGCGTTGTTCACGAGAATGTCGATTGCGCCCAGTTCGCGCTCGGAGGTCTCCACCAGCCGACGTAGGTCGTCCATCGAACCAACATCCGTCGAAACAGAGATCGCGCGGACCCCCGCCGCCTCACAAGCCGCCCGCGTGCTGTCGAGCTTCGATGCATCTCGCGCGGCAAGCGCCACGTTCACGCCCTCCTGCGCCAGCCGCTTGGCGATATACACGCCGATGCCGCGCGACGCGCCCGTAAGAATCGCACTCCGTCCGCGTAGGTTGTCCATGTCCATCTCTCCTTGGCTGATGAGTGTGGGGCGCGATCGTATCACGGCGATCAACTGCAGTCCATCAATCCGCTCACCCTGCCGGCCTAGCAGCGATGCCCGCCCGAAGGTCGCAGAAACATCTCCCAAGCTCCCCTCTCCGTTCCTGGAGAGGGGACGGGGGTGAGGTTCTTCGCTAGTCACCGTCTCTCGCGAGATTCGAGAGGGTGAGGTTCCAGCTAACCCCCGCGAGTGCGCATCCGCTCGCGGTCCCGCTCTTTGTCGATCAGCAGTTGCAGCTCTTGCGGGTTCGGCACGCCAATCAGCAGGAAGTCGCGGTTGTCCGCCGCCGTCTGGCAGTGAACATCCCCGTAGTTCAACGACGTCTGGAAAATCCCGCGCCGTTCCACCGTCATGTCTTGAATATTCACCAGGTCCGCGGATGACAGCTTCAGCGAGAACGGGGTCGGTTTCACCGAGTCCACGATCCGTTGATTCGTGATCACCCAGATGTCGTTCGTATAGGCGTACCAGTTGAACAATGCGCGCAGGCCCCACACGACGAGCCAGAGCAATGCGATGATGGCGAAGATCATCGCGACGGTTCCTTCGATGTCCACAAAGCTGCTGACCAGCCAAAACACGAAGATCGGCGGCATGATCGCGATCACCGCCCAGAGCGCAGTTCGCGGCCAGAGGTACATCCAGTGGCGCCGGCATACGCGCAGGACAGTCTCACCGTCTTGCAGCGGAAAGGGCAGCTTCTCCTCAGCAGGGCCGTTCGGCTCTACTCTTTCCAGTGCCATTGGTCACCTCCATACGCTGTCATCGCGCAATAGTCGCACCGCACGAGTGGATCCGCAAGCAGAGAGCCTTACACTCGGGGTACCATCCCGTCAGGTGGCTAACGACGCCGATAGGTGATGCCAACTGCAACCCCGGATTCATGCAGCTGAACGCAGAGGAGGGCCTCATGGCCAAGCACTTCAATGATCAGGTCGTGATCGTCACAGGCGGCGGTCGCGGCATCGGCCGCGCCGTCGCTATGGAGTTTGCCGCCCAGGGCGCACACCTTGTGCTCGCCGGCCGCCGCATGGATGCTCTCGAAACTACCGCCCGCGAGTGCCGCCAGTCCGGTGCAAAGGCCGACATCGTCTCCTGCGATGTCGCCAGGGACGAGGATCTACACGAACTCGTCCGGTACGCGCTCACGATCTCGGGACGCATCGACATCCTCGTCAACAACGCCGGCGTCGTGTCGGGAGGCCGCCTCGACGAGATCCCGGGCGAAGACATCGGGCGCATGGTCGGCGTCAACATCTGGGCGCCCATACGCTTGTCGCAGATCGTGCTGCCCCACATGCGCGAAGTAAAGGGAGGGACAATTGTAAACCTCTCATCCGTCGCCGGTCGTGTCGGACTGCCGTTTTACGCCACCTACTGCGCCTCCAAGTTTGCGATGAGAGGCTTCAGCGAAGCTCTTCGCCGCGAGGTCGCCCGCGATGGCATTCATGTCACCGCTGTCTATCCGGGGCCCACGGCAACCGACTTGATGGAAAACGTCGAGACCGACGGCCTGCCCATGAGCATCGCGACGGCCCAGCAGGTGAGTCAGGCGATCGTTCGCGGCGTCCGTTGGAAGCAAAACGAAGTCTTCATCGGCATCGGCGAATCCATCATGTCGCGCTGGAACGACATCCTTCCGTGGACCGT
Source organism: Dehalococcoidia bacterium (assembly GCA_021731085.1). Classification (GTDB taxonomy): domain Bacteria; phylum Chloroflexota; class Dehalococcoidia; order DSTF01; family JACRBR01; genus JACRBR01. The sequence continues at coordinate 6,851 of JAKFYB010000024.1, read as the reverse complement.
CGACTTCGGCATGGACGTCATGCGCGAGCAGATGCATACCGCCGTACACAAGCAGCGTACGCACTAGCACGCGTCACCAGCGTATCGAGAGGAGGCAACATGGCAGACATATTCCACGACGAAAACCGCGCCCTTCAGGACCGCTTCGACACCCGCGGTCTCGCTGACCGTGTCGGCGATCTCACGCACGATGTCATTGGCCCCAACGACCGCGCGTTCATCGAACACATGGACATGTTTTTCATCGCGACGGTCGATGAACGAGGCCACGCCCAGTGCTCGTACAAGGGCGGCGAACCAGGCTTTGTGCGCGTAATCGACGAGCGCACCATCGCCTTCCCCAACTACGACGGCAACGGCATGTACCTGTCTATGGGCAATGTCCTCCAGACCTCGCAGGTCGGCCTGCTGTTGGTCGACTTCGAGAACCAGCACCGCATGCGCCTCAACGGTGAAGCCACCATCGACTTCAACGATCCGCTGAAGCAGGAATGGCCTGAAGCGCAGTTCATCGTCAGGGTGAAGGCGCGCGAGATCTTCCCTAACTGCCCGCGCTACATCCACCGCATGCAACTCGTCGAGCGCTCGAAGTTCGTGCCCAAAGAAGCGTGCGAAACCCCCGTCCCGTCGTGGAAGACGGGCGGATGGGTAGACGATGTCCTCCCAGCAAGCGACATCGCTCGCGACCCCGCCCGCGAAGTCCTCGATTGCTAGCTCATGGTTGTCGGACCGCGGGCTTTCAGCCCGTGTTGTCGGGCGACACGTCCCACCCTGCGGCAGCGCGCACGTGCGTCGAGCAGAGGCACCGCTCGCTGCGCCTTCGCCGCAACAGTCGCGTCGTGGGCGATTCGCGGCGCCCTAGTGACGTAGCGCGGGCTTTTCAGCCCGCGTCGTCGGTCGACGCGATCCTCCGATGCGGCAGCACCACAAGCGTCGAATAGGGCCAGCTTGCCGCACCCTCGTCGGATCGATCGTTCTTGTATGCGAACGCGCATGAAATGTGGCACAGCCGTCCCCGGCTGTGGCGTTCGCCGCAAATGCCCCCACCTTGACGCACGCCGCCGCCAGCCACTCATGCCCAGCTTCGTCAATGGTTCGAACACCACCTGACCGCTAGAATGCTCCCATCCCTATGGTCATGACAGAACTTTCCCCACGCGTTGATGGCAACACTTACGAGCGCACCACGCTCTCAAATGGCCTCCGCATCGTTTCGGCCCCCATGCCTGGCACCCGCTCCGTCGCCGTCAGTGTCTACGTCGGCGCTGGCTCCCGCTACGAAAACGACGAAGAAGCCGGGCTCTCACACCTGCTCGAACATCTTCTCTTCAAGGGCACGACCAAACGCCCGACCGCGCAGGAGATTTCAGAACTGATCGACGGCGTCGGCGGCGCCATGAACGCCGGCACCGACCGCGAACTCACCGTCTACTACGCCAAGGTCGCCCGCCCTCACTTCGATCGCGCTGCCGATGTCCTCACCGACATGGTGCGCAACGCCCTCAACCTGCCCGAGGAAGTAGAGAAGGAGCGCAAGGTCGTCATCGAAGAGCTGGCGTCCGTCGCCGATTCTCCGGCCCAGATTGTAGACCTTCTTCTCGATGCCACTATCTGGCCCGGGCAGCCGCTCGGCCGCGACGTCGGCGGGACCGAAGCGTCCGTCAAAGCCCTAACGCGAGATGCAGCCCATGCCTACATGCAACAGCAATACGTGCCCAACAACATGGTCGTCGCCGTTGCAGGCGCCATCGACCACGAAGAAATCGTCTCGTTTGTCGACGGCGCGCTTGGCGATATGCCCTCAGGCACGCCGTCGTCCTGGATCCCCGCCGTCACCGACCAGCGCGAGCCACGGCTCGCCGTCCAGTACAAGCAGACAGAGCAGGCCCACATCGAGCTCGCCGTGCACAGCTGCCACAGCACGCATTCCGACCGCTTCGCCACGGACCTTATCAGCGTCGTCCTCGGCGAAGGGATGAGCAGTCGGCTGTTCATGGAGCTGCGTGAAAAGCGCGCCCTCTGCTATGACGTCCACAGTTTCGCCAGCCACTACCTCGACGCCGGCTCCTTCGCTGTGTATGCCGGAGTCGACCCGACCAAAGCGCCCGAAGCCCTGGGCGCTCTCCTTTCCGAAATGACACGCCTTCGCGACGAAGGCATCACCGAAGAAGAACTCCACAAAGCCAAAGAACTCTCGAAGGGCCGCCTTCTCCTCCGCATGGAAGACACCCGCGCCGTCTCCGGCTGGCTCGGCGGACAGGAAATGCTAAACGGCGCTATCAAGACGCCTGACGACATCGTCGAACTCGTCGACGCCGTCACCATGGACGACGTTCACCGCGTCGCGACCGGCATCATGCGCAACGACCAACTCGCCGTCGCCATCGTCGGCCCATTCAAGTCCGATAAGAAGTTCGCCGCCCTCGCCCGTCTCTAGGTTCGCGCACACCCCTTAGCGCAGACCCCTAAGCGTTCCACCCGACGCGCCATCACCCGCGCCCGCCGTACATTTCTTGCTATGAGCGGGTGTTCGCCGGATTCAGGCGCCGCCACGGAGGCAGGACGTGTTTGGACGCTTGGGCTTCATCGGCATCGTTGGGCTCGCCCTCGTCGTGATCGTGACGCAGTCCGGCGGAAACGCCGCGCAGGCCACGATCTCACAGTCATGCCCGGGTGGTGAAGCCGCCGGTGTCACCGTGGCCTTCGTCTGGCCCGTCGCCGATGAAGGCGCAACCGAGACATGGCTCGACCTCTCACTGGACGGCGCATTCACACAGGGAACGGCGCAGAGCTACGGCCCCTTCGATCCGGCCCAAACGGCGTACGCCGTCGCCGGACTCCCGCGCGATGTGAAGTACCACTACCGCGTGCAAGCGAAGACGGCCGATGCCTCGTGGACGACGTCGGCGGCAGGCACACTGAACACGACATGCGGTGACGCAGCCGTGCCCATCGGTGTGGTGCAGCAGTGTGTCGAGGGCCCACAGCCAGGCCCGACCGACGATGGTGTGACCGCACTCTTCTCATGGAGCGCCGGTTCTCCCGGCGAGCAGTGGATCGATCTGACAGCCTCTGGCGAGGCGTTCATCCCCGGCACCTACGATGGACACGGTCCCGCCGCCACCGGTGCGACAACGCTCGAAGTCGCGGGCCTGGCGCGCGGCGTGCCTTACTGGTGGCGCGTGAACATCCGCTCGTCCGGTGGCTGGCTCGCCTCGCCGCCCGCGTCGTTCGTTGCGTTGCCCTGCGCTCGAGCAACCTAAGCCGTTGTGAAATGTTCGAAGCCGCGATAGCGCTCGCTCGACCTAGCGCCCGCCCCGGAGCCGCGGGTCCAGCACGTCCCGCAGCGCATCTCCGAACATGTTGAAGCCATACACCGTCAGCGCGATCGCAATGCCCGGCCAGATCGCCTGCACCGGATACTGCCTGAACGTCACCGAAGCGTCGCGACTGAGCATTACGCCCCACGATGGATACGGCGGCGGAATGCCGTATCCGAGAAAGCTGATCGTCGCCTCAGCAAGAATCGCCGTCCCGACGCCAATGCTCGCCAGCACGATCACCGTCGGAATCACATTCGGCACGATATGGCGCACGACAATGCGCGAATTTACAGCGCCAAGCGCGCGCGCTGCATCGACGTACTGATTCGCGGCGGTCGAGATCGCCGCCCCGCGAACAACCCGGATCGTGCCCACGCCAAGCAGAAAGCCCACGATCAAGATGATCCAGAACATGACTTCATACGCGTCCGCCCGCGCTGCGAACACTGTGATCGAAAAGATCAGCAGGACGAGCGCTGGGATCGCGAGAAACACATCGACGATGCGTTGAGAGATCGTATCTGTCCACCCGCCGAAATAGCCCGACGCCGCGCCGATCACAAGCGAGATCGACGACGCAATCAGCACGGAAGCGAACCCGATGATCGCCGAGATGCGCGCGCCGTAAAGAATGCGGCTGAAGATGTCGCGCCCCGCCCTGTCCGTGCCCATCCAGTGATCCATTGACGGACTCTGGTTCTCCTCCCCGAACACCTGCTCGTCGTAATGTTGCGGCGCGAGCCACGGCTCGCTGCTCCCGACGATCGCGCCATCTACGAACACGGCAATGAACAGCATCGACAAGACGATGAAGCCGCCCACCGCACCGAGCGGCTTCCGCCGGCAGAACGACTTGATGCCGTTCCACCACGCAGACGGCCCTGTCGGCTTTTCGCGCAGCGTCTCCATACCAAGCTGTGAGATATCGAGCGTTGTCGCCATCAGCCGTACCTGATTCTGGGGTCGAGGTACGCGTACGTGATGTCGATCAGCAAGTTAGACAGCACCACAACCACCGCAATGATCAGCGCGATCGCCTGCACCACCGTGTAGTCGCGCGTACCGATCGACTGCGCAAGCTGTTGCCCCATCCCCGGCACGTTGTAGATACTCTCAACCACAACGCTCCCGCCCACGAGAATCGGCAGTTGCAGACCGACCACCGTCACGACCGGAATCAGCGCGTTCTTCAGCGCGTGGCTCGTCACCACCGTCCGCTCCTTCAGCCCCTTCGCCCACGCTGTCCGCACGTAGTCCTGGCGCAGCACTTCGAGCATCTGCGCTCGGGTCAGCCTCATCACGGTGCCCGAAAGGCTGATACCCAGGATTACCGCCGGGCCAACCGGGATGAAGTACCCGAACGGAAACAGCAAGAACTGCAGGTTGGCGAATGGATCCTCCCAGAACTCCTTGTAGTCCTGCGGAAGCGGCGTTGCGACGTTAAACCACACCGACGCGTACACGATGATCAGCGTCCCGAGCCAGAATGTCGGGACCGCCAGAAAGCCGATGGCCGTGCTACGAGCCACGTAATCGACGCCGCTGTCCTGGCGCACGGCGGAGATGATGCCAACGGGTAAGGCGATGATGAGTGAGACCATGAGCGCCAGCAGCGACATCTCGATCGTCACCGGCAGCTTGTTCTTGAGAAGCTCGTTGACAGGCGTGTTAGTGCGCAGCGAAGAGCCAAAGTCGCCCGTCAGGATGCCGCCAAGCCATGTGAAGTACTGCTGTATCGCCGGCTGATCAAGACCGAGTTCTTCCTCGATTTGCTGCCGGAACTCCGGCGTCGGTGGCGTGTCGCCTGCGATCTGTTCGACGATGTCGCCTGGAATCAGGCGGACCATAAAGAACACAAGCATCGACACGCCGATCAGCGTCGGCACGGCCAGCAGGAGGCGCTTGAAGATGTACTGTTGCATGCATCGCCCGCGGAGTGTTCAGCCCGGGGCGTCGGCTTGACACCCCGGGCCTCAATTCCTGCGATCTAGGCCTGATCCAACCACGTGTTCAGCGTGCTTTCTGTACCCAGCGCGTATGTCGTCGGGCCAGTGCGGTTGACGACGCCCCGTAGTCGCGGACCGTCGGCTCCGTACTCCGTAGGCGTTACGACGGGCACGTAGTACATCTTGTCCGACGTGTACTTCTGCAACTCGAAGTTCTTCTGCCGAATCTCCTCGATGTCTGTCAGCGCCAGCATGTCGTCGATCATCGTCACCAACTCGGCATCGTTGACACTCGAGTGGTTGCGTGCGCCGCCCGCGTCTCGCGGCCGGAACATGTTGCCCCAGTACGCGCCGATGTCGCTAAAGACCGATTCAAGCGCGAGCGCGAAGCCGTCGAATTGCCCCGCGAAGGTCGTCGCGATGTACTGCCCGTACTCCTCCGGCACTAGGTTCACCGTGACGCCCGACTCAGCGAGCATCGCGGGCAGTGACTCACGCACGATGTCGTAGTACGGCACCACGGTCGTGTACGTCGTACTGCTGAAGTGCATGGGAACGCTGAACTCGTTGACGCCCGCCGCTGCGAACAGCGCGCGCGCCTCCGCCGGGTCGTACTGATAATTCACGCCTGCCTCGCCGATGTCGCTGCCCTGCGGATCGAGCCACCAGCTCTCTCCGAACCCGGCGTTGATTGGCATGTTCGGCCACTTGCCACCGTCCGGCGTGATCCGATTCAGCAGCGCATCGCGTCCGAGCGCGCGCGACATACCCTGCCGCACACGGATGTCATTGAACGGCGGCTTGTTCTCGAGGAAGCTTGCCGGCTCGAACATCAGCATGTTGAGGATGTTGCGGAACGACTGGTTGATCGTCGCATCCGGGTTTTGGTCGCGCACGGACTGGATCAGCTGCGGCGGCACGGAGATCGTATCCAACGTGCCGGCAGCGAACTGCGACAGTACCTGGTTCTGGTCAGTGATGATGTCGAGCGTCACGCCGTCGAGGTAGGGCAGCGCGTTTCCCGACGCGTCCTTCTCGAAGTAGTCCGGATTCTTCGTCCACGCCATCACGACGCCCGGTTCCAGTCGGTCGAAGATGAACGGTCCCGAACCTAGCATCGTGTCTTCCGTTGCCGTCGGACTCGACTCGACGAACTCCGGTGGCATGATCCACAAGTCTTGGAACGAAGCGATCCGGTTCAGGAACAGACCGAACGGCTGCGAGAGCTTGAACGTAACCTCCGTCTTGTCGGCGGACGCCGTCACGCTGTCGACCATCGAAAGGTTCGCCTTGTTCGGCGATATCTCGCGGTAGCGGTTGAACGAGTACACAACGTCGTCCGCATTCAGGAGCCGCCCGTTGACTGGTGCGATGTTGTGGAACTTCACGTCACCGCGCAGCTTGAACACGTACGTCAGCGGATCCGGATTCTCGACGCTCTCTGCCACCTCGTTGACCGGTGTGTACCAGTCGCCTTGCGGCAGTTCACCGAGCTGCGTGTTGAAGCGCATCAGCCTGCTGTATGAGTATGAAGCGAGCGCGTGCGTCAGGAATGTGGCTGCTTTGTGTGGGTCCTTCCCCA